>NZ_SOHK01000024.1 GCF_004404055.1 Cryobacterium ruanii | reverse complement strand
GAGTCCGGTGACAACACCCCCCGGATCATTAATGACTGGGGGCAACAATCATGCCGGACCCGACAGGCCAACTCCCTCAGATACTCACACCATCCGAGGTTACGAACAAGGTAACGGGGGAGGAGTGCAGCAGACCGCCAGCGACGCTACCGATCGCGAAACGGCCGAGAAGACCGTGGGTGGCCGCGCCAATCACGATCAGATTCGCCTGCAGCCGCGCGGCAGCGGCGAGCAGCCCGTGGGTGAAGGAGTCGGCATGTTCGAGATGGGTGTGCACGGAGATACCCGCGGGCACCAGGGCGCGCGCTTCTTCCAGCTAGCCCTCGGCCGTGTCGAGCAGAAGTCGGTCATAGCCGGGATCGGTGGGAGTCAGCGTTGCGCGCTCGCCCCCATTGAGCACGAGCACCACGTCGAGTTCAGCGCCGGGCGCGCGGGCCAGACGCACGCCAAGAGCGAGGGCATCCGCTCCCGCCGGGGTGGCGGTGTAGCCGACCAGAAACCTCACGCGGTGGCCGAAACACGCGTCGCGATGATCGCCGCAGCCGTGTCCTGCCCGACGCGAATGGCACCGTCGACGTGCTGGTAGCCCTTGCCAGCCATGTCACTGCAGGAGAAGGATATCGGGCCGACGGGGGTGCGCAGCTCGGCGCCGTATCGGGCCAGACCGCCGATGTCGAAGCTCGCCGCGTAGGCGCCGCGGGTCCATTCCTCGGAGCCCCAGTCACTCTCGTAGTACACGACCGGGTGCAGCGCCTGCTCGCCATAGTAGTGCGACATTGACTCGAGGATGCGCTTCTTGCGCTCGTCGGCCGTGAGTGCGAAAACGCCGTCCGCTTCTTCATCGGAGACGAAACCGACCAGGGTGCCGCGCGGGTCCTCGAAGTTGGTGTTGTCGTAGGCCTCGTGCACAAGCTCATAGGGGCTGAAGGCGGTGCCGGAGAGGTCGTCAGCACGCCAGAACGGCGTGTCGTAGACGGCGTGCACCTTGATCACGAAGCCCATCGAGAGGTGCTGGTGCAGCTGCTGCTGCCGACGCGGCAGGGGCGGGTCGAAGCTGATCCGGCTGATCAGCGGCGGCGGAACGGCCACGATGGTGTGTCGGGCGGTCACCGTCATACCGTCGGCGACTACCGTTACACCGGCCTCATTCCAGGCCAGACTGCGCACCGGCTGCCCGAGGTAGACGTCGCTGCCAAGTTTCTCGGCCAGCAGTAGCGGCACCTGCTGCAGCCCGCCAACCACGCGTTCGTCGAGAATGAAATCGGAGTCGACGAGGTTGCTGAACGACCCGGCGCTCGCCGCCATCAGCAGCGCCTGCAACGCCGAGAACGCGTGCGCCGGCTTGGTGAGCATGGCCCCGGCAATGAACATGCCAATGTTGTCGCGGGCTTCCTGGTCGTCGGTCTGCGTCTCCAGCCAGCGTCTGAACGATACCTCGTCGAGTTCCTTGGCGAGCGGATGCTCCCACGGGCGATCCGGGTCGATCTCAGCCACGAGGGCGTCGAGTTTGTCGATCAAGCCCACGATCTGCGCCTCGGTTCCCGCCGGCACCGGAAAGATCTCGCCGTCGAAGCGGCTGACCACGCCGGCACCGTTGATGTAGACGTTGCGGCCGGAGCGATAGCGCGGATACGTTTCCAAGCCCAGCTCGGCGAGCGTGTCTTTGAGGGCATGCTGGTCGGGCGAGACCCACTGGCCGCCGATCTCGAGCATGGCGCCCTCGATCTCGTCGGTCAACAGGCGCCCGCCGACGCGGTCGCGAGCCTCGAGCACGGCCACCGTGAGGCCGGCCTTCTGCAGTGCGGTGGCGGCGGTGAGACCGGACGCCCCGGCACCGATAATAACGACATCACGATCAATCGTGCTCATGGTTGCTCCTGTAATGACTGGTGGGTTAGATCGCGGGGATGAGGGTGTACTTGGTCGAGAGGTATTCGTGGATGCCTTCAAGGCCACCCTCGCGACCCAGCCCGGACTGCTTGACACCGCCAAACGGTGCAGCTGCATTGGAGACGAGGCCGGTATTCAGGCCCATCATTCCCGTTTCGATACTGTCGATCATACGGTGACCACGTGCGATATCGGTGGTAAAAACGTAGCCGATCAGTCCATATTCGGTGCCATTTGCCATTTCAATGGCCTCTTCGTCTGTTTCAAAAGTTCTGATACCGACGATCGGTCCGAAGATCTCTTCTCGCACAATGCGGCTGTCAGCGCTCACGTTGACCAACACGGTCGGCGCGAAGAACGAGCCGGGCCCCTCGCGGCGCGTGCCGCCGGTGAGCAGGGTGGCGCCGCGCGACAGGGCATCCTGCACGAGGGTGTCGATGTTGTCGACGGCCGCGTCGTTCACGAGCGGTCCGAAATCCACCGCCGGGTCGATGCCCGGGCCGATCACGAGGGCGTCCACCCGCTCGGTCAGCCGGCGGCCGAATTCTTCGGCAATCGACGCGTGCACGATGAACCGGTTGGCCGCCGTGCAGGCCTGGCCGGTGTTGCGAAACTTCGCGAGCATGGCGCCGTTGACAGCCTGCCCGAGATCGGCGTCGGCGAAGACGATGAAGGGGGCATTGCCGCCGAGTTCCATCGAGGTGCGCAGCACGTTCTGGGCCGCCTGGGCGATGAGGGCGCGCCCGACGGCGGTCGATCCGGTGAAGCTGAGCTTACGCAGCCGGGGGTCGGCGATGATCGGGGCGGACACTGCCTGCGACCGGGTCGTGGTGATGACGTTGACGACGCCGGCCGGCACACCGGCGTCCGCCAGCAACTGTACGAACAGCAGGGTGGTCAGCGGGGTCAGCTCGGCAGGTTTGACGACGACCGTGCACCCCGCGGCGAGGGCCGGCGCGATCTTGCGGGTGGCCATCGCGAGCGGAAAGTTCCACGGGGTGATCAGAAAGCACGGTCCCACCGGTCGCTGCGTGACGACCATCGTGCCGGTGCCCTCCGGGGTGGCACCGTACCGGCCGCTGATGCGCACGGCCTCCTCACTGAACCAGCGCAGAAACTCGCCGCCGTAGGTAACCTCCGAGTTGGCTTCGGCGATCGGTTTGCCCATCTCGAGCGTCATGAGGGTGGCGAAGTCGTCGCGGCGCTCCTGCAGCAGGTCGAAGGCGCGGCGGAGAATCTCGGCGCGCACCCGCGCGGGGGTGGCCGCCCAGGAGTCCGTTGCGGCGACGGCTGCATCGAGCGCGCGGGCGCCGTCGTCGACGGAGGCGTTTTGGATCTGTTTAAGAATCAGCCCGGTCGCCGGGTCGGTCACTGGGATCAGTTCCCCGGTGCCGTTGACCCACTGGCCGTTGATGTACAGCTGGTCGGGCACGCGGGCGAGCAGTGCGACCTCGCCCGTGGAACGAGCACCCTTGGAACGAGGACCCGTGGAACGAACACCCGTGGAACGAACTGCCGGGGATCGCTCGGCCCCATGGATCACGGCGCTCACGGCGCTCACGCTGCGGCCGAATCGGCGGCCAGTGCCTCGGCCAGAACCTGCAGGCCCTCGAGCAGCAGGGCGTCGGGAATGCTCAGCGGTGGCAGAAAGCGGATGACGTTGCCATAGGTTCCGCAGCCGAGCAGAATCACGCCCTGGGCGTGCGCGGCGGCGATCACCCGACCGGTCAGGGCGGCATTCGGCTCGCCCGTGGCGGGGTCGACGAGTTCGATGGCCATCATGGCACCGCGGCCGCGAACTTCAACGATGCGCGGATCGGCTGCGGCGAGCGCTTCCAGGCGCTGGCCCATGATCCGTCCGATATCAGCAGCGCGTTCGACCAGGTTGTCACTCTCATAGGTGTCGATGGTGGCGAGCGCAGCGGCGCAGGCGAGCGGATTGCCGCCGTAGGTGCCGCCGAGTCCGCCGGCCTGCGGGGAGTCCATGATGTCAGCACGCCCGGTAACGGCCGACAACGGCAGCCCGCCCGCGATGCCCTTGGCGGTGCAGATCATGTCGGGCACGATACCCTCGTGCTCGCAGGCGAACATGTGGCCCGTGCGGGCGAAGCCAGTCTGGATTTCGTCGGCGATGAAGATGACCTCGTTGGCGCGGCACCAGGCCAGCAGGGTGGCGAGAAAGCCCGGTGCCGGAACAATGAAGCCGCCCTCCCCCTGGATGGGTTCGATAATGATCGCAGCGAGATTGCTCGCGCCGATCTGCTTCTCGATCTGCGAGATGGCGCGGTTCGCCGCTATGACGCCATCGAGGCCGCCGTCGCGGAGTGGGTACGACATGGGTGCGCGGTACACCTCTGGGGCGAAGGGGCCGAAGCCACTTTTGTAGGGCTGACTCTTGGCGGTCAGGCTCATCGTCAGGTTGGTACGGCCGTGGTACGCGTGGTCGAAGGCGACGATCGCCTGCTTGCCGGTGAAATGCCGGGCGATCTTGACCGCGTTCTCGACCGATTCGGCCCCGGAGTTGAACAGCACGCTGCGCTTCTCGTGGTCGCCGGGCGTGAGGCGGTTCAGGGCTTCGGCCACCTCGATGTAGGAGTCGTAGGGTGCCACGGTGAAGCAGGTGTGGGTGAACTGGGCCAGCTGGGCGGCGACGGCCTCAACGACGCGCGGGGCGCTGTTGCCGACCCCGGTCACGGCGATGCCTGACCCGAGGTCGATGTGCGAGTTACCGTCGACGTCGACGACAACGCCTCCGCCGGCGGCCACCACGTAGACGGGCAGCGAGATGCCCACACCGGCCGAGACGGCCTGGGCCTTGCGTTCGCCGAGAGCCCGCGACTTCGGCCCGGGGATGCTCGTGACCAGTTTGCGTTCCTGGGCCAGCGAAGGGCCACCGAGCGGTGTGCTGGTGGGGCGAGGAGTGTCTACGAGTGTCATGCGGGTTTCCGATCGAAGCGACGGGCGTTTACGCGGCGTGATGCCGCAGTGCCGGTGTGGCACGGGGCAATGCTAGGCAGAAATATAGAGACAGGCTCTGTCCAGGTTGTATAGTGAGGGCACTTCTATTGGCCTAATCGTATAAGGCGTCCATGCTCCCCACCCTGCGCCTGCTGCTCGCTGACCCGAACCTCGGACTCGCCCTGCTCGACCCGACCGGCCCGACCGCTGCCGGCGCGACCCCGGCTAGCGCTACTCCGGCCAGCCCGTCGATGCTCGACCGAACCGTCGAATGGGTGCACAGTTCCGACCTGATCGATCCGACCCCGTTCCTCTCCGCAGACCAGGTGCTGCTCACGACCGGCACCCAGTTCGGCAGCGATCCGACCAAGGATGCCGACTTCCGCCCCTATGTACAACGCCTGCATGACCGGGGCATCACCGCGCTCGGTTTCGGCACCGAGGTCATTCGGGACGGCACGCCGGACGGGCTGATCGCCGCCTGCCGCTCACTCGAGCTGCCGCTATTCGAGGTGCCCTATCGCACCCCGTTCATTGCCGTGGCCCGGGCAGCCGGCGACCTCGTCGCCGAGGATCGCTATGCCCGCGCCACCTGGGCCCTCAAAGCGCAACGCGCCATCGCGCTCGCCGCGCTGCGCCCCGACGGTTTGAGCGCGACCCTCGCCGAGCTATCCACCCAGCTCGGCCACTGGGTGGCCCTGTTCGACGCGAGCGGCATCCTAAACCGGGTGTTCCCCCGCGCCACCTTCACCGCGGCCCCCGACGCCCTCGCCACCGTTCAACACGAGGCGCGGCGCCTGCTGGCCCGCGGCCAGCGCTCCAGCAGCACCGTTGACGCCGGCGGTGAGACGCTCACTTTGCAAACCCTCGGCGGCCACGACCACCTGCGTGGCGTGCTCGCCCTCGGCGGCCCCAGGGCCCTCGACCAGGCCAGCACCGAGGTCGTCACGAGTGTGATCGCCCTGGCCGGTCTCGCCCTGGAGCAGCACAACGCCCTCGATCGAGCCCAGGGCCTATTGCGTACCGGGCTGATGCACACCCTCCTTGGTGGTGACCACAAACTGGTGGAACAAATCTCTTTGCAGATGTGGGGCGCACTCCCGGCTGCCCCCGTGCTCGTTGCCGTCGTCGACGTTCCGTCGCTCCGCCGCGATGCCATCACCGAATACCTGGAGCTGCGCGTTGAGGACACCCCCGGGCAGCTGTTCTTCGCCCGCCAGGACGACACCATCGTGCTGTGTCTCGAACGCTCGGCCGACGGCATCCTCTCGAATCTGTGCACTCTGTTCGACCTGCACGCCGGCCTGTCGGAGCCGAGCACCTATCGGCAATTGCCCCGCGCCCTCGATCAGGCCGAACAGGCAGTCACCCGGGCGAGGGAAGGTGCGGCGGGGGTGACCACGTTCAACGACGTAGCCCGCCAGGGCGTGCTGGCGCTCCTCGCGAGAACGGATGCCCACGCGGTCGGCCTCGCGACCCTCGCGCCGGTGCTTGCATACGATCGGGCGCACGCCACCGAGCTGCTGCGCACCCTGCACGCCTGGCTGCTCTGCAACGGGCACTTCGGCGAGGCCGCAGCGCAGCTCGGCGTGCATCGCCACACGGTGCGCACCCGTATCCAGCAGGCAGAACAGCTGCTCGCCCGCGACCTCGGTTCGTTTCCAGCGCGCGCAGATGTCTGGGCAGCCCTGCTCGCGACCGACACCGCCGTCGTGTCGCCACTCCGGCCCCGGGTGATCAGGCCTTGAGGGTCCACGGCTTGCGCCGCACCAACACGTGGCCGCGGCTCGTGCTGAGGCGGGTCCACAACCCCGACTCGAAGAGCTGCACCGGTTCGTCATCAGCGAGGAAGCCCAGGCTGAACGCGGCGAAACCGGCACCGGTCGGCACGAATTCGAGCCCGTCGACCTGACGACCCCAGACCTCGGACCGAACGCGCTCGACGATCAATTCCCCAGCGCCGTCGGGGACCGTAGCAGCGACCTCGTCGATCCCCTCCCGAGCGGCCGTTTCGAGGTGGGCAGCCAGAGTCTGCCCGTGCGGTTCCCAGCCGCCCTTCGGCGGGGAGATGCCGGCCCAGGTCACGGTATTCACCTCGAGGGGCACGGTTACGATGACCGGCAGGGTCAGGTCACGAGCGGTGGACTCGAGGTGCTTGAGGCGTTCGAGCAGGGAGCGCACCGGCACGACGTTGTCGAGGTCGACCGGCTCTTTCAGCGCGAAAGTACGCAGGCCGAGCACGGTCGGGCTTGCGTCGAGCAGGCCGCGCGGATAGAAGATTGCGGTGTAGACCGCCAGAACCCCCTTCGCGGCCATGAGACGCACGGAACCGTCGAGAACACGCCCGGATCGTGACAGAAACACGATCAGGTCGCTGAGGGACTGGGAATCGGTAAGTGTGAATGACTGGCTCATCATCTCCTAAACTACCAAGATGCGCCACGACCGCATGCCGCATACGCGAACTTGCCCGAGGAGACAGCATGCACAAGCCGATGGAAGGCCTCCTGGCCGTCCTCGATCTGACCGATACCGGTGCCCGCACGAGTGAGGACATCTTCACCGGTCCGTCCCAGTGGATGCCGCTCGGCCGTGTGTTCGGCGGGCAAGTACTGGCCCAGTCGCTCGTCGCCGCAATGCGCACCGTGCCCGACGAACGCCACGTACATTCGATGCACGGCTATTTCCTGCGCCCCGGCGACGTCAAAGCGCCGATCACCTTTTCGGTCGAGCGCATTCACGATGGTCGATCATTCTCCACCCGCCGCACGCAGTGCTACCAGGACGGCGTGCCGATCCTGTCGATGATCGCCTCGTTCCAGGACGCCGACGAGGGACTGGAACACCACATCGAGATGCCGAAGGATATCCCCGACCCGGAGAGCCTGCCGACGGCATCCGCTTCGCTCGCTCACATCGACCATTCGGTCGCCCGCTACTGGGCGAGCGAGCGCCCCTTTGACATGCGGCATGTCCCATCGCCGATCTACCTCAAGGTCAAGGGCGAGCACACCTCCCGCCAGGCCGTGTGGATGAAGACGTTCTCCCCGCTGCCCGATGACCCCGACCTGCATCGCGCGGCCCTGGCCTATGCCAGCGACTATTCCATCATGGAGCCGATCATGCGCAGACACGGTGTCGCCTGGTCCTCCCCCGGTCTCAAGGTCGCGAGCCTCGACCACGCCATGTGGTGGCACCGTTTCGGTCGCGTCGACGAGTGGCTGCTCTATGTGCAGGATTCCCCGAGCGCGCAGGGCGGCCGCGGCCTCGCCACCGGCAGCATCTTCAGTCGCGACGGCGTTCTCCTGGCCACCGTCGCGCAGGAGGGCATGCTGCGCGTGCCCATCATTCTCGAATAGCTCAACAGGTCGCTACCAGGTCGGTTTGGATTCCAGCAGCACCCGCTCGTCGGGCATCCACCGAATATCCACACTCGCGATGTCGTTTTCCGCCACGCTCGTCGTGCCGGCCGCGCTGATCGTCGTGCCGGGGCCGGAAATCCAGCTGGCAACGAGGCTTTCCTGGCCGGAACGGTCGGTCACGAACAGGGCGTAGGGCTGCGGACCGAAATCGTTGCCGCTCTTTGCATAGCTGCAGTTCGCGTCGATGCGGGTGCCCCAGTCTTGACCGGTCAGGCGAAACGTGGCGGTGAGCGGGCTCGGAACCACCGCTGTCATGGCCACGGTCGGCTCGCCGGCACTCGTGCCGGGCCGGTCGAGCCAGCCCGGCACGACGAGGGCAGCGGATGCCGCGATCACAGCGGCCGCGACCACGGTTCCGGCGACGAGCAGCCGGGCCCGCCGGGTGCGGGCTCTGGCCGCCTGCACCAGTCGGGGCAGGAGGGTGGCGGATGGGGCGGCATCCGTTCGCGAAACACCGGACTGGCCGAACTGCAGCGCCTGGTCAAGCGGAACCTGGGCGAGCAGCCCCGGCAGACCCACGAGGTGGGCGACCGCCTGGCTGCAGGCCACGCAGTCGTTGAGGTGCCGTTCATAGTCACGCCGGTCGCCCGGCGACAGGGCGCCGAGTACGTAGGCGCCGTCCCAGTCCGAAAATTGGTCACCAGGAGTGTTCATCGCTCCGTCACTCCTCGCTCCTGCAGCGCGAGCCGCAGGGCTCGCAGTCCGTAGTGGAGCCGCGATTTCACGGTGCCTTCGGGAATGACGAGGTCCCGGGCGGTCTCGGCCACGGACTGGCCCCGATAGTACGCGCAGACGATGACCGCCCGGTGGTCGGGTGAGAGGTCGTGCAGGGCGTCCGCAACCAGCCAGGCGTCCAGCAACGCGTCGGTCTGGTCATCGGATGGAATCTCCGGCAACTGGTCAGTAAGTATCTCGTGGCGGGCCCTCGCTGAGCGTCGATCGTCGATCACCAGGTTGCGGGCCACCGTGAACAGCCAGGCCCTGGCCGAGACCTCGGTCTGGTCGAGCAGGCGGGGACGTCGCCAGGCGCGCAAGAGCGTCTCCTGCACGACGTCGTCGGCGAGGGCGGGGTCGTGGGTCAAGCGCACGACATAGCGCCACAAGAGCGCCGCGTGTTCGTCGTGGAGGGCCTGCAGGAGTTCGGTACGCTCATCGGCCATAACCACCTCCCCTGCTTAACACGATGATGTCATTCTTGTGGTTCACTCGAAGCCCTGAAACACTGAACGGAATCGCTCCCTGCCTCGTTACTAGCTAGAGCAGAGCCAACCTACCCGCGAACACGCACATCAAGGAGAATCATGACACCGGCACTCAACCTCTCCCGTCGCAACATGATCCTGACCGGCGGAAGCGCTGCCGCCGCCGTGGCATTGGCCGCGTGCAGCAGCCCAACGGATGCCGCCACTCCTCCCACCAGTTCGGAAACGACCGATGCGGGCGGGTCGGGTGCGGATGCAGGCTCGGCAACAACCGAGATCGCGAAACTCGCCGACATTCCGGTCGGAGGAGGCATCGCAGCGTCCCTGGATGGCCAACCAATTCTGCTCGCCCAACCGACAGCCGGTACGGTCGTAGCCTTCAGCGCCATTTGCACCCACCAGGGATGCAAGGTGGAGCCAGCAGCGACGGAGTTTAATTGCCCCTGTCACCAGTCGCGGTATGACCTCGCGACCGGAGAGGTGCTCGGCGGTCCAGCGCCGCGGGCGCTCGAGAGAGTGACCGTCACCGTCGACGGCGACACGGTCCTCGCCGGTTGACGACCTGTTTGCTCAGCGCCGCGAAAACTCGATGGGAGCGTCGAGGTAAGGCGTCCACGCCGCGCGTTCGGTGTCGTTGATGCGCCGTGGCCGCTCACTCGCCGCGTCGACGAGCACGATGGTCGTGTTCGCCCTGGCATACAGCTGCTCGGGAGTGACACCTTCGGGGCTGTACACCTCGTAACAGACGTCGAGGCTTGCGCCGCCGAGCTTACCGAGCCACAGCCGCACATCGAGGGGCTGGCGCAGATACGGCACCGGCGCGAGGTATTCGATCTCCTGTCGTGCGATCAACGTCAGGGTCGCCGCTCCCGGGCGACCGTCGAGCACGGCAGTGCTCGCGCCGATCGCCCCGTCGTCTTCGGTCACCCAGAACGCCAGGATGCGAGCTTCCTCGAGCAGGCGTAGCATCTCAGAATTGTTGACGTGACCATAGGCGTCGAGGTCAGACCAGCGCAGGCGAATCGGTACGTGCAGTTTCACAGGTTCTCCGTGGTTCGCCTCTAGTCGCGGGTGAGCTTGCGGTAAGCGGAGCGGTGCGGCTTGGCCGCGTCCGGGCCGAGACGCTCGATCTTGTTCTGCTCGTACGACTCGAAGTTACCCTCGAACCAGTACCAGTTGGCGGGGTTGTCGTCGGTACCCTCATAGGAGAGGATGTGCGTGGCTACCCGGTCCAGGAACCACCGGTCGTGGGTGATCACCACGGCGCAACCCGGAAACTCGAGCAACGCGTTCTCAAGCGAACCGAGGGTTTCGACATCAAGGTCGTTGGTGGGCTCGTCAAGGAGCAGCAAGTTGCCGCCCTGCTTGAGCGTCAGCGCCAGGTTCAGGCGGTTACGCTCACCACCGGAGAGCACACCAGCCTTCTTCTGCTGGTCGGGACCCTTGAAACCGAAGGTCGACACGTAGGCGCGCGACGGGATCTCGGTTTTGCCGACCTGGATGTAGTCCTGGCCGTCGGAAACGACCTCCCACAACGTCTTGTTCGGGTCGATGCCGCCTCGGTCCTGGTCGACGTAGGAAATATCGACCGTCTCACCGATCCGCAGCTCGCCACCATCAAGCGGTTCCTTGCCGACGATCGTCTTGAACAGAGTGGTCTTTCCTACGCCGTTCGGGCCGATGATGCCGACGATGCCGTTGCGCGGCAGGGTGAAGCTGAGGTTCTCGATGAGCATGCGCCCATCGAAGCCCTTCTCCAGTTTGGTCGCGTCGATGACCTGGGCGCCAAGGCGCGGGCCGACCGGAATGACGATTTCTTCAAAGTCGAGCTTGCGGGTGCTCTCGGCAGCGGTGACCATCTCTTCGTAGCGGGCCAGTCGAGCCTTCGACTTCACCTGACGGCCCTTGGCGTTGGATCGAACCCACTCGAGTTCGTCGGCGAGGCGACGCGACAGCTTCGCGTCTTTCTTTCCCTGGACGAGCAGACGTTCTTGCTTTTTCTCGAGGTAGGTCGAGTAGTTACCCTCGTACGGGTACAGGTGCCCGCGGTCGATTTCGGCGATCCACTCGGCTACGTGGTCGAGGAAGTACCGGTCGTGGGTCACGGCGAGCACGGCGCCCGGGTACTTGGCGAGGTGCTGTTCGAGCCACAGCACACTCTCGGCGTCGAGGTGGTTAGTGGGCTCGTCGAGCAGCAGCAGGTCGGGCTTCTGCAGCAGAAGTTTGGTCAGCGCCACACGGCGCTTCTCACCGCCCGAGAGGTTCGATACTTCGGAGTCCCCCGGAGGGGTGCGCAGGGCATCCATGGCCTGTTCGAGCTGGGAGTCGAGGTCCCAGGCATCCGCTGCATCAATGGCTTCCTGCAGTACGCCCATTTCGGCGAGCAGGGTATCGAAATCGGCGTCGGGTTCGCCGAGGGCGAGGCTGATTTCGTTGAAGCGGTCGACCTTGGCCTTGATCGGCCCGACGCCCTCCTGCACGTTCTCGAGCACGGTCTTGCTCTCATCGAGCTGCGGCTCCTGCATGAGGATGCCGACGGTGTAGCCCGGGGAAAGTCTCGCCTCGCCGTTACTGGGGGTGTCCAGGCCCGCCATGATCTTGAGAATGGTGGACTTTCCGGCGCCGTTGGGGCCGACGACACCGATCTTGGCGCCGGGAAAAAAGGACATGGTGACGTCGTCAAGAATCAGCTTTTCACCGATCGCCTTGCGAGCGCGGACCATTGAGTAAATAAATTCGGCCATAGTGTTTACCAGTCTATTTGTCGGGTGGACCCGACAAGACACAAACCGGTCGACAGAATCGGTGCCACCACGCTGTGAAAGCCGTCGCTGGCCGGGCCGATCTGTCCAATCAGGCATTCGCCGGTGAACCGCACGGAGAACTGGACCGCGTCGGCTGCAAGGTCGGTCTGAGTACGATCGAAGGTCACTTCCATGGCGGTTCGGTCGAACCCGCCAGCCACGAGCGCGTCGATGTAGGCGCGCCCGTCGGCGGCAGGGTTGGCCTTGGTGACCGCGGCGGCCAGAAAGTTGAAGTAGACGAGGTTGTCGGCGGCGGTTCCGGTGGGCAACAGCGTCGGGCCGGCGTCGGGTGTCGCCGACGGCTCTGGCGTCGCGGAGCCTGACGACGCCGAAGCGCTGGTAGCGGGCTCGGCCGGGCTGGCGGTGCACGCTGTCAGACTGACTCCGAGGAGCAGCACCGCGCCCACCACTCCAAGGGAATACGGCGAGCGACCGGCGTGCCGTCGCACGGATCCACTCATCATCTTCTGTTCTGCTGGTTCTGCCACGCCCACGAACTGCCTCCCCCGGTCCACGCGTGTGGACGTTGCTAAGAGTCTAAACGCGCATACGCATCCCGATCCGCGTCGGTGTCTATCGGAACAAAGCCGTCTCCGGAACGGTCGATGGGGTCGGGGTCAGCCTCGTATGCAGCGAAAGAGTCGGTGGATTCGAAGGATTCCACCGGTTCCGGCGCCGTCAGATCCGAGCCGGTCTGCTCGGCACCAGTTCGGTCCGCACTGAAACGGGCTGCCGCCCCGCTGCGCACCGGCGTCGTGGTGTACCAGGTGAGGTCGTGGCCGACAGATTCAGCGATGATCTCAACGGAGGTTCCGGATTTTTCAGCATTGGTCCATTGGCTAATGACCAGCCGCCCGGTGACGACAACGTGTTCGCCCCTGCCCAGCGATTTCCCCGCATTCGTGGCCAGCTGGCGATATGTGGTCACGGAATACCAGCAGCTCTCGTCGACGATCCATTCATCTGTGATCTTGTCATGGTGGCTCTGGCGGGAAGCCAGCCGAAAGGAGGTGATCGGGGTGCCGTTCTTGCCGAAGGTCAAACGGGGGACGGTGCCGATGACTCCGGATATCGTGATGTGGTCGCTCATGGTTTCTCCCGGCACGGTGATCGCGTGAATACGCAAGCTCTCGGCGCCAAGCGAACCGCCGGCGCACACGACCCGGGACCGACAACTCGTGCCAATCTTCGTCGTTCCCAGGTCGCACACTGCGAGTGTGCTGCCCGAAGCGACGTCTCGGTGGCAGTCGACAGAATCGGTGAAGTATCCCGCCAGGGAACAGCTGGGGAGGAGAAACTAGTTGACGAGGTACTCGGAGTACGACTTACGAATCTTGTTGACCTTCGGCACGGCGACGGCCATGCAGTAGCCCTGACCGGGATTCTTGTTAAAGAAATCCTGGTGGTAATCCTCGGCCTCGTGATAGTCGCCGAGCGGTTCGATCGTGGTTGTGATGCCGGAGCCCCACCACTCGCTCGCCCGATCGCGCGCTGTTTCGAACAGCCCCTTCTGCTCGTCATCGGTGTAAAACATCGCCGACCGGTACTGGGTACCCACGTCATTGCCCTGACGGTTGAGCTGGGTCGGATCGTGAAGAGTGAAGAAGACGTCAAGAATAACGCTCGCCGGAATGATGTCGGGGTCAAAGGTCACGGCCACAGCTTCGGCATGGCCGGTACGCCCGGTGCAGACCGCCTCATAATTCGGGGTGGCGGTCGTGCCGCCGGTATACCCGGACACCACCTCGCTTACCCCGCGTAAGACTCGATAGACAGCATCGAGACACCAGAAACATCCGCCCGCGACCACAAAAGTTTGCACCTATTTAGCCTAACTCGTCGCTCGCTGCAGCCACGGGTCGAACCCGCATTCACACCGTCTGTTCGCCCAAAGCGGATGTCGGTGGTCGCCCCTACGCTGCAAGAAACGCCCGGGGCTGGCTTGTTATCGCTGAACTATTACAGAGGAGCACGTATGAACACTCTCATCGCACCGATTCTTCGCACAGTGATTTCCCCAGCACTTCCCGCCACCGTGCGTCCTGCCACCGTGCCTCCTGTTACCGTGTCTCCCAAGGCAGTGCGCGACCGCAGTTTCATCCATGTACGCGACGGGCTCTGGCGCATCGTCGACCCGACCGGCGCTGTCATCGGCTATATCGAACACCACGTCGGCGTTGACGGCGACCGATACACCGCCCGGCGCGTCGTTTTCGCGACCCGCACCCGAGACCTCGGAGCGTTCTGTCGCATCGACGACGCGGTCGATTGCTTTCGCTAACCGGCACCTGATTACTGCATTTGAGTGGGGGCACGCCGTGTCTGGTCCCCGAAAACATGGTGCGGCGCGGATAAAATCCAGCACATGGAATGGTGGAATAGCTTCGTAGCCTGGATTACCGACGTCAGTACCCGACCGATGGTTTTCACCGTGGTCGTGTTCATCGGCGCGATTGTCATTGCCAGCGTGCTGGCCGCGTTGATCTCGCGCGGGGCCGTCAAGCGGCTCATCACCCAACGGGATCGCGAGATCAAGGTGGCCGCGATCGCGACTCTCATCGATGCCGCCACCGAGGCATCCGTCTGGAATTCGCTGACGCCACAAGAACAGGTCATGAGCGACCGCGCGGTCGGCCAAGCCGACATCCAGGTGCGGTTGCTGCCGATCCGCGGATCGGGAATCGCCGCGAACTGGGCGGCCCACGAGCTGTACGAACTCAAGCGTACCTCTGCCACATTCGGATACCAGCTGGAACCGGCCCTGGTCGAGTTTCGCGACCGCCTGGTTGATTGGCAGAACAAGCCGGCCCGAGCGCGGAAGATCTTCCAGGGCGACCTGGACCGGTGGAAGTCGCAGAACTCGTCCACTGAAAAGAGCCTGCTCGCGGAGCAGGAAGCCTGGGTCGCCCAGCAGCACCACGACCAGTACAACGCGAGCGACTCCGCACCGGCACCGCTGCGCTCCGCACCGCTTACGCCCGCGACCGTCAACCGAGCACCAGCGTCAACAGCCTCGGCGTCAACGGCGCACGCATCCACGGCGAGTGCATCTACCGAGACGCAGCGCCTGCTCGACGACGTGAACAAGCTCGAGGTGCGCGGCACCGACCCGCTCACGCGGTCCTCGCAGGCTCCGACGCTCTAAACGCCGGGATCAGCCCCAACGAGCCGGTCGTCGTTTTTCAGCGCTGACCGGCTCGTTATTCGTTGACTCCGTCTAGAGCTACTGCCACCACTCGTCAAAGAGTGAGGCCGGCACCCGGCGCTTGTGCTCGGTGCTGAGGTAGCGCTCCTCGATGGCGTCGGCGACCGCGTCCTCGACTGGCTGGCCCTCGAGAAAGTCGTCGATGTGCTCGTACTGCATCCCAAGGTTCTCCTCGTCGGTCTGGCCCGGAGTGTGGTCGAGTAAATCAGCCGTGGGGTCCTTCAGGTAGAGCTGTTCGGGCGCGCCCAATTCCACCAGCAGGGCTCGACCCTGGCGCTTGGTCAGCCCGGTCAACGGCAGAAGGTCGGTGCCACCGTCGCCGTACTTGGTGAAGAAGCCCGTTACTGCTTCGGCAGCATGGTCGGTGCCGACCACGAGCAGTCCGAGCTGGCCGGCCAGCGCGTACTGGGCGATCATCCGGGAGCGCGCTTTGATGTTGCCCTTGGTGAAGTCGGTCATCGCCACGTCGAAGCTCGTCAGGAATTCGTTCTCGAACCCGTCGACGGCGAGTGCGATGTTGAAGTTGGCCTGCGAGGGCGGGCGGATGAATTCCAACGCGAGTTGGGCATCCGCTTCGTCGCGCTGCACCGCGTAGGGCAGCCGCACCGCAACGAAGGTCGCAGGATGCCCCTCATCGACGAGTTCGTCGACCGCCATCGCGCACAGCCGTCCGGCCAGGGTGGAGTCCTGACCGCCGCTGATACCGAGCACGAAGCCCTGGGCGCCGGTGCGCTTGAGGTAGTCCTTGAGAAATTTCACCCGTCGGCGTACCTCAGCGGCCGGTTCGATGGTGGGTGAGACGTTGAGTTCCGCGATGATTCGCGCCTGGAGTTCTCGCATACGTCGAATGTAGCAATCCTCGGGAATCCGCGCTGCCGCCACCTGCGAAATAATCACACCGAGTGCCGGCGAATAGTCGCGAGAATTTTCCGTCCGGTAGGACAAACGTCGCTCGGGGCGACACGACAATGATTGTTAATAATTGGGACAGTGCGCGTGCGGATTCCCGCGCACTGCGATCGACATGCAACACGGATCGCGGCATCAGCCGTTCTGCCCTGGCAATCGGTGTGGCCGGTGTTCTACTGGCCGGACCCGACGGGTGCGCCGCCACAGTCACGAACGACGAAACGGGTGCCGCGACTCGCCCCCCCCTCTGCTGCTCGCGCTCGACGAGATCGGCAACCTTGCGCCACTCCCCTCGCTCCCCACGCTCACGGCAGAGGGCGGGGGCACCGGCATCACCACCATGCCGGTCCTGCAATCCCTCGCGCAGGCGCGCACAAAGTGGGGCGACAACGCCGCCGACACCATCTGGGACTCATCGATAGTCAAGATCGTGCTCGGCGGAGGATCCAACTCGCGGGACCTCCACCACCTCTCCACCCTGATCGGCGACCGGGACGAATCAACCGACTTGACGACCATCGGCGATCGGCGATCGGCGATCGTGGTTCACGTTCATCGCAGCGCTCCATTAGCCGCGTCCCGATCATGCCGCCAGACACCATCCGCGCTCTGCCCTTCAGCACCGGCCTGGTCATGCTCCGCGCGGCGCCCCCGATCATCGCCAGCCTGCAAATGTGGACGGCCCGGTCTGATGCCAAGGAGCTGCGCGCGAACCGGGCCGAAATCGAAGGGTTGATGCGGGCGCCACCCCGCAACTCAGCGGTGAGTGCCGAGCCCGACAGTCCGGCCGCGCAGAATGCGATGTCGCAGGAGGCGGGGCCTGCCCGCGCCGGTGCATCCGTTCTGGGAATGTGAGGTCGGCAATGGCCGAGTTCCTGGTCGAGTGGGTGCCCGGCGACCACGACGACTCATTCCGAGAGAATTCCTTGGATGACCTCGACGGGCCGCTCACCACCGAGCCGCCACATCCGATCAACTGGAACCTCCTCAGCGCCGACGACGCTGAGGCCGAATGGATTGAACTCAACCGCTGGGTGAACTGGCTGCGACGCTCGTATGGGCTGCCGGCATCCGTTGTGCCGTCGTTCTGGCATCGGCATCCCGAACTGGTCTGGGAACTCTCTGCACTACACCTGCACTGGCTCGGTACCTACGACCCCGACCAGCACGGCTCAGCACCGTTCGGGTGGCATCGTGACTTCGCGGATGCCCGCCAGTGCCTTCGCGACTGGGTTGCAGTGTCGGGGACGCGGTTGAAGCGCGACCGTGCGACACGGCAGACTTCGTGGTCGGGGGAACCTGCCGCCGACGCCATCGAAGACGTCGTCATCGGTAACCGTGACGAGGACTTCGTGCAGTTCGTCGTGGACGACGTTTCCAAGCGCCGCGAGGCTGAGGCCAGTTTTTACGCGCGTGCGGTCTCTCCCTGATCTCCCGATTGGGCGTGCGACTTGGATCAGCTCTTGCCCACCCGCAGTCTGGACCGCGTAGACATGTACGGCCGGTCGCGTCTCTTGGTGCTCGCAGTTCGGCTTCTGTCGTTGATGCGTTTGGACCCCGGTCATCGGGCATTACATCGGGCCGGGCAAACGCGACACTCTGGATCGTTTGAAGCGGCGAAGGCCGTGACGGCGCGAGAATGCTCGTTGGAGGTCCGTCTTGCGGGCGGCTAATGCAACCATCGAGGGTGTGAGATCCGACCCGACGAGTGAACCGACTGATCATTCGCGGGGTGCCTCGTCTTTCCGCTCATTGTCCTAGCGTGAAGTCGTCTGCAGGGTCGAATCTCTCCCGGCTAAAGCATTACTCGCTTATCCAAGTCGCGTCGACGACTGTGGCGTAGCTACTCTCCGCCGAGTCGGTGTCGTACTTCGCACCTTGATATTCGAGGACGATCCAGTCGGATTGGTATCCGTTATCGCCGAGAGCGGCTGTGAACCCTTCGGCATCGTCTCGGTCCTCGAACTGGTAGACAGTGATCTGGTCCGCTCGGACGGCTTGGGAGCATCTGACCTCGTCGGAACACGCCTCGGCTGTGATGTCCTGGGGATTGGTGACGGGAAGGTCCGGTTGTCCTTCGAAGCCGTTGAATACGTCTTCCACCGTCATAGTCGATCGTGGCGCGACGAGTTCCTGAATCCCACGAAGCGGGTCGCCAGCTGTGACCCAGAGACCGGCCACAATGACGGCGGCAGCGAGCGTGATTGTCGTGATTACGATTGAGCGTTTCGACATCGCCTACTCTTTCTGCATGTGGCGGTCGAGCCGGGCTCGGTTGCGCACGAGATCGGATCATTCCGGTGTTGGCTTCAACTTAGCGGGCTCTGTGGATATCCGATCTCCAAGTTGCCGGAAACGCTATCGGAGCAGTCGGTGCGACTCCCAACGCAAAAGTCCCCATAGCGACCCGCGACCCTGGAGCAATAAAACTCGACTTCCCCGAAGGCCCGTTGAGGGTTCCCTTTACGGTGTTTCAATTCAGCGTTTGTGCCAGCGCTGAGTTGCCGAGTCCCAAACGTCAGCGGGGCCCACGGCGCCGCTAAAAACCGGATCCGCGAACTGGATCACGTGCGTCAGCTGGTCGTCGAAGGATTCAAGGCAGATGTCCGTAAGGGAGAGCTTGCGCCGCCATGCTGCCCATTTCGGTTGAGCGATCGCGTGCCACCCTGCTGTGGCGACTGCGATTGAGGTCAGCGGGACTCGTCGGAAATCAGCGACGCGCTGTGCTGCACCGCGCACCTCACTGGCGCTGAAGTCGTGGGAAAGTGAGAAATTCCGAAGATCGACGATGTCGCGCCACCGTGTGCTCGTCGTTCCACGCGTCAGCATCGTGACCGCCTTCTCAGCAACGACCATCACCAGCGGATAGCCGAGCATTTCAAATTCTCCACCGAGGATTTGCGGGACGGTCACCGTGCGTGGGTTTGGCCAGATCGGGTCTCCGGTGCTGATATCCAGATGAAACGACACGGCACTCGTGTAGACGTGTGCAAATATCTTGACTCGGAGCCCCGAGTAGTCGTCACCCTCACGGATGAGTCTGATATTCGTGCGGGCGGGGTCGATGGCCAGAGCATCGTCGACGGACACGGCAGCAACGGCGTCCACGACAGCGAGCAGATGGGCGGCATCCACGTGCAAGTTGACGGCTTCCATATCGATGTCGCTCGTCGGGCGCCGAAGCCGATACGCCGCACGGAGCACGCCACCCTTCAGCACAAAGTCATCTTTGTAAATTGTCTGAGCTAGCCGGTTCAGGAACGCCTCCATCGCGTAGAGGATGACCGTCTCGGACACGGCCCGGCCCGAATCTCGGGCATGCCGGTGGAGCGCGGCGTAGAGCTGTGACGCGTGGCTCACGAGAGCAGTTCCAGGGCGTGACGCAATGGACCACTTGCTCGGGGCAGTTGCCGGGCGATATCCATCAGCACGGCCGGGTGCGACCCGCTCCTGCGCAGCCAATTCTTCAACGCTTCCGGAGCGATCTCATACCCTTCCAAACCACGGAGTCGGTAAGCATCGACGATGGAGCGCTCCGGCGAATACAGGCCGATGGTCGCGTCGGATCCATCGATGGCCAGCTCAGTGCGTCCGAGCCTGAACGTCGCCGCGTCGAAATGGTGCCAGGCAACGGGAGCGCCCGTAGATGGGGTTCGCGCACCCCGAGGAAGCGCAACGTCGATTCGCGCGGGGATGGCATCCACGAGGCCATGATGTGCCAAAGCGCTCGAAAGGCACACGGTTGCGTCCTGTCGTCGGGCCACGATCTCGATCAGATCCAGGTTGGTTGGTGGAAGGTCGGCTCGACGATACAGGCCCCTGCCGATTCGGTCGATGGTGCCGCTCTCACTGAGGCGGCGCAACTCCCGTGTCCCGATACCTGCATCGGCTGCCATAGTTGCGCTAAAGGTCGTGGCGGGCAGAGCATCGATCTTGTCCATCATCGACCTCCCTTCCCGTGTATCAAAATGTCTACACGTAACTTTACCTGTAAACACTTCAGTACACCAAGAGTTCAAGAACCCGACGCCAGGACATTTGACCATATGTCCCGTAGAGGTCCGCCGTTCCCTATACGGGACGGCATTAAGGGTCGACGTCGGTGTGGATGATTTGTGCAGGCGAGTACGGAAAATGACACTGGTGCTAAACGATCAATTCCGGAGAAGCTTCAAACGCCAGACACGTTCCTGGCGTGAGCCGATTGACGAATCCCTGCCCTTCAAGAATAATCAGGTATGTGCCTAAGTATTACGACGAGCTCGATGCCGTGCTCCGCGCTCTCGCGGCTCCGACGCGCCGGGCCATCGTGGAACGGTTGGCGAAGTCCCCAGCAGTCGTGTCCGAACTCGCGGCACCGTTCTCGATGGCGTTGCCGTCGCTCATGCAGCACCTGTGCGTCCTCGAGAACGCGGGACTGGTCACGTCACAGAAGCATGGGCGCGTCCGCACCGTGAGCCTGCGACCGGGCGCCCTCGACGTCCTACACCTGTGGCTCGGCGAGCAACGAACCCCCGCCGAACACCAAGCCGACCGGCTCGGCATCCACATGACCCGTACCACCCCGAAGGAAACCTGACGTGACCCGCGTTCGCATCGACCTGTTCATCTCGCTGGACGGCTATACCTCGACGACCGACCACGCCCCCGAAAATCCGATGGGTGAGGACTGGGAGCGCCTCACTGCGGCCTACGCCGCGACCCGCACGTTCCACGAGCGCGTCTTCGACGACACCAGCGGCAACGGCACGACCGGCATCGACGACTCCTACGCCGCCGCGTTCTTCGAGGGCGTCGGCGCCGAGATCATGGGCGCGACCATGTTCGGCCTGCACTCGTTTCCCGACGATCCGGACTGGAAGGGCTGGTGGGGTGGCCAGCCGCCGTTCGGCACCCCGGTCTACGTCCTCACCCACACCGCACCGCGTCCGTCGATCCCGATGGAGGGCGGAACAACGTTCCACTTCCGCAACGCCGCAATCGAGGACGTGCTCGCGGAGGCGACCGAGGCTGCCGGAAGCCTGGACGTGCGCGTCGGCGGTGGAGTCGGCACCGCGCGCGACTTCCTGCGCGCCGGCGTGGTCGATCACTTGCATCTCATGGTCGCCCCGATCCTCCTCGGCCGGGGCACTCGACTGTGGGACGACCTGCCCAGCCTCGACCTCACCCACAAGGTAACAACGGAAGTGGCCGAGAGTGGCACGATCCACGTTAACTTCGCACGATAGGACGCACTCATGACGATCAAACGCCGACTCTCCCGCGCCGGGTTCACCCTGACCCGCGACTACCCCGTTCCTCTCGAGCGCGTCTGAGACGCGTTCGCCGAAGAGGACCAGAAGCGGGGGCTGGTACGGCGCCGGCGACACCATTGAGCCCGGTGAGTGGGCGTTCGACTGTCGCGTCGGCGGACGCGACGTCGACGAGGGGACATTTCACGACGGTCCGGTCTCGCGGTACGAGGCCACTTACACCGACATCGTCGGGCACTTCCGCATCGTCACGACCTACGACATGTGGCTCGACGGGGTCCACATGTCGACGTCGGTGGCGTCGTTGGAGTTCGAGCCGCTCGACGCGGGCACCCGGTTCACGCACGTCGAGCACGGCGTCTTCTTCGACCAGTTCTGGGCCGATGGGCCGGGCCGAAAGGAAGGCACCCGGGGCCTGCTCGAGGCTCTGGGCAACTACCTCGCGTGATGCACCTCCCGCACGCAGCCCCGGCGTTCCGGCTGCGCACACGATCCCCTTGGAAAGCCGTCGGCGCTTGACCAAAATGGAGGAGTCCCTAGAGGTCCGAGTGACTCACAAATCAACCACCACCGCGGCGGCAACCACCTTTTCGCCGGTAAACCGATCTACGTCCAGCGTCGGGAGCTCGACGAGCCGCACGCTGAAGGCCAGCCGCGGGTGCGCGCGCTCGGCCCCGAGCTAGTCTGGCTCGCGCACGATCACGAGCCGTGGCGAACACGCACTGTCTGAGGCATCATGCCGGCGCTCTCCGTGTCTCCCGGGTTCCGTGCCCATCACTCTTGGTTTCATCGACAAGGTTCCTCATGACATTTCATTCGACGACCTAACGAGCTGTCCCCGATCGCAAGGACCGATACAGCGCGCGTGGGACCTGATGAAAGCTCTTGTTTGATTGCTTTTATACACGGAGAGTTCCCACTTCCAGACGAGAAACCGAAGGGTCTCTCCACAGGCGGTGACCGCCTGCTGGCACTCCCGGCCGTTCCCACTTTCGTGGAGTCCTGCAATCTCGGATGTCGCGTTCTCGCAGGCGCGGAAAGCACTACGCCTGGAGTCAACCTTCGGCATGAGCGTGCGGTGGCGCGACCACGCAGACCACCACATGCGGATGCTCATGTCCCCGGAAGGACCGTTCGAGACCTACCGGAACCGGAAGAGCGCCGGTGACCCGCTCCCGCCCGCCCATCACCTCCGCCGGCGGTGGAGAGCTCGCCGATAACGGCACCGTGGGCGGCTTCGAACTCAGCGAGGGCTTCGCTTCGGATCGCAAGGTCGCTGGCTGCACTCGTGTGGATCAAAATCATGTACTTCAAGAGGAACTCCTTCAGTGATGTATTTCTTACTGCGACGTATAGCGAAAGACTATGAGGGCGCCGCGTGTTGACGCGCTGTCCTGAAGTGCTCATCCCGTACGTCGAATTCACACAACGACAAGCAAAGGACCAACTTATGGAATACATGCTGTTCATCTGCACAGACTCGACGGCGCCGACGACCGAACCGCCTGTCCACACCATCGAAGAATGGGTAGTCGAAACCACTAATGGGGGCACCAGACGCCACGGCGACCGTCTGCGCCCGGCGAACGATGCGACCACGGTAAAACTGCGTGGCGGACGGCTCAGCGTCACTGCTGGGCCGTTCGCTAAAACGACGGAGTGGATCGCTGGATACGACGTGATCGAGTGCGGCGACCTCGACGCGGCTATTGAGATCGCGGCGAAGCACCCAATGGCCCAGTTCGGTCAGATCGAGATTAGGCCGATGTGGCCGATCGAATAGCGGATGCTATCGTTCATTCCTCGAGGAAACTGCACGCATCATCTCCACTGTGATTCCGATGACCGGCGGCTTCGCTCTTGCCGATGATTGTGCACAGGATGCGTTTGTGAGGGCGCTTTCTGACTGGCGCAAAGTTGGCATTCCGGACAATCCTGGCGCCCGGCTGACCACGGTGGCCAAGAGGCGGGCGATCGACCTGCTTCGGCATGCTGGCGCCGAAGACCGCGCGCTTCGGCGGGTTGCGCAGCTCGCACCGACGCTGTCGGAGATGTCGTCACCCTCGAAGAGCAGGACAGATCGCTGTGGGACCGGGATGCCATCATCGAGGCCCTCACCATCTTTCGGTTGCTGGTACCGCGAGCAGGTAGGTATGAACTGCAGGCCCGCATTGCCGCCTGCCACCTCGAGGCTTCCGATGCTGCAAGCACTAACTTCGCGCGCATCGCTGAACTGTACGACGCTCTCGCCTTCATCGATCCCACACCGGTCGTGGAACGCAATCGCGCGGTCGCAGTGGCCATGTCCCAAGGACCAGAAGCCGGCCTACGCCTTATCGACGCGCTCGTAACCTCTCGGGGTATGGAGGACTACTACCTACTCCCGGCGACACGCGCCGACCTGCTGCGCAGGATGGGTCGAGGGACCGAAGCCGCAACCGAATACGAGAAAGCACTTCAACTAGCCCCATCAGAGGCCGAGAAACGCTACCTGGGCAAACGCCTGGCAGAAACGAGACGCTGATGCAGATCACCCTGACCGACGGGCGAACACTGCACGTTCACGACAGCACCAACGGTGTTCACGCCCCCTAACCGTTGTCTGGCACCACGGCTCGCGACAAACCGGAGCAGCCCTCGAACCGCGCCTGCGAGCCGCGGCGCTGCTCGGCATCCGCTGGATCTCATACGCACGACCAAGCTACGGAGACTCGTCAGCTCAACCCGGTCGCACCGTCACAAACGCCGCAGCCGACGTCGAGCAGCTCATCAATGCGATGGGCATCGACCAGATCGCCGTCATGGGCGCTTGCGGGGGCGGGCCACACGCCCTCGCCTGCGCAGACAGCAGCGCAGCGAGACCACAGCCCGAATCGCACAGTTCCTCGGCGTTTCACGAGGGACGATCGACTGCTGCCTCCACCGACCAATGGTTCCAGGCCAAGTGCAAGTCTGAGTAGCAGAGCCGCCTGGCGATTGGAGTGGTCCCCGAAAGTTGGACACCTAAGTTAGGGATCCACCTCCAGGGAGTAGTTAGATGTATTCGAAAAGCACGTCGAGTAACTCCGAGGCAGCGTCGGCCGTCGAGATATTCGAGCAGGGCTTCACCGCCAAGTCGGTGGCCATGTCTCTCGACCTTGCCCGGTCTCCGGTCCAAATGTTTTATCAGCGATGGCAACTACGAGGATCGGGGGCTTCGAGGGCTCGCCGGTCAAGGTGAACATGCGTGTGTGTGAGGAGTGCAAGCGCTAGCGCTCGCTTCCCTTAGTGCAGGTTTGCGGCTGCCCCGGCGGCCCGGACGAACGGGGTTGGATGAAGCGCTTCGCTGCGGCCAGGCGCACCGGACCGCACCTGCGCGCAGTGAAGGCCGGTGAGATCGTTGTCGGAAACACGATCGAGGTCATCGAGGTTCCGGCCGACGCGCCGACGATCACCGAGGTCTTCGCCGGAACTGCTTCGCTGACCGCCTGACGGATGCTTTCAGGCGGAGAGCTCTGAGTACGCCGCCGTCAGCAGCACGAAGTCGGCCTGCGACTGGTCGGCGTAGGCCAGCGACCAGCCGACGACGGCGTGATCAAACGCACCCGAGCTACCGAGATACCCTGCGATCATCGCCGCATTCTCGCTCTGCGAGTGCGCTCGCGCCAGCAGTGTGCCGCACGCGACCGCGTAGGTCACGAACGGTTCAATCGTGAGCTTTGAAACGTCGATCGATCCCTTCATGTCGCGAAACTGGCGAACATAGAAGTCCTTCTCGTCGAAGCGAACATACCCGAGAAAGAGGTCGGAGACAGCCTGCAGGATGCGCTGTTCGACACGACGCGAAGGGCTTGCGGGGCATCCGCCGTCTCGAGCCCCAGAAAGCGCGGGTTGACCGCCTCGCCGCCGTACGACTGCAGCACCGAGACCTGGGCCTCTTTAATCTGCAGCACCAGCGACTCGCCCTGGGGTCCGGTGAGGATCATGATGTAGCACCGCGTGCCGACGCTGCCCACGCCGACGACCCGGCGTGCGATGTCGGTGATGGTGAACTGAGAAAGTAACTGGGCGATGTCTGCCGGCACCGTTCGGCGATACTTCTCGAAGAGCTTGATGATCGATTCTTCGTCGGCGTACGGAACGTGAGCGAGCACGGGAGGGTTCTCTTTGAGCAGCAGCCGGCCGTTGGGCCCGCGCTCGGAGATCTTCTCGATGAACGCCTCAGAGGTTCGCAGGCGCGCCTGGCTGGTCGCCTTCTTCAGCACCTTGCGGGAGGCGGAATCGAAGTTCTTGTTCTCACCCTCGATGTCGACTCTAAAGTAGAATCGCTCGAGCACAGAGAGCTTCATCATGTCGCGAAGGCCCTCGCGGCAGCCTGCTGCTGCCGCTGTGGCCGCCCGGCGAATCTCTGCGGCCGAAAAGTTCGACTCGCGAGCGCCGATGACCACGCTGGCCACGAGGCGCTTCACGTCCCACTCCCAGGGACCCTCGGCCGCCTCGTCGAAGTCGTTCAGGTCGAACACCATCGTGCGCTGGGGGCTTGCGAACAGACCGAAGTTGCTGATGTGGGCGTCGCCGCAGCCCACCACTCGAACGCCCGTGATGGGGCCGCCTGCGAGGTCGGCGGCCATTATGGCGGCGGCACCGCGGTAGAAGGTGAAAGGGCTGACGAGCATCCGCTGCATTCGAAGGGGCACCAGTTCCTGCACTCGGGTGGCGTTCTGTTCGTTCAGGATGCCCAGCGGGTCTCTCTGCGCAGACGGCACGTAGCTCGCGTGCAACTGGCGCGGCACCCGCGTTCGCAGGGCCTTGCCCGCAGCCAGCAGCCAGCAGGTCACTCTGGGACGCGCGGCCCTCACGTTGTTCGAGATTCCAGCCGGCGATTGTCATGCGTGCCTTTCGTTTGAAATCACTCTAGGGCCGCGAGCGTCGGCTGGATGTCGCGTCGTACGAGCGTGGTGATTGGTGTTCCACCGCGGCGCGGTTTTCGGGCTGATAAATACAAGTTGTCCCACGGGCTGTGGCGCAGCTTCCTACCGCACTTGACCGGGGCTCAAGGCATCGTAGGTTCAAAAGGACTGCTGTCGGTTTGATTGACTCCTGCTTTGTGAGGATTTCAATGGCGTGAACACTGTCCAGAACACTAGGGCCAATCGCAGCCTATCTACTTGTCACGTGGCCCGTCCGTGAACGCGGCGCCACCGAGGAACTTGCGCCTAAGTCGAGGGTCGCCGCCCAGTAGAGGTGCCCCGTGCGGGCGGTTTCAAATGCTGGCCGAGTGTGAGGGGTGGCAGGACAATTGATCGGCCGCGTGGAGAGCCACGCGCGTCAGGCGCAGCTGTCAGAACTGACAACCGACGTCAGCATCACTGCCCGACCCTTCTTCGAACGCTACGGATTCACCGTCGAAGCTGAACAACACCCGGTGAAGGGCGGCGTGCCGCTGACCAATTAAAAGATGAAAAGGACGATCCTCGACAGCGCGGTGAGCCTGAGAGGGCGGCTTGTTTGCCACACCCAGGACCCGGCGTGGTGGTTGTCGTCGCGCCCGCACAACGTTCCCTTGTGACCGCCCAAAAATTCACGCCGATTTCGTGTGAACGCAGCCAGGCTCCCACCACAGGAGAGTCGCTTCGATCTCCCGGAGGACAAAACGTTCGACGTTGGCGTTTAGAGGATCAAGGTATTCTTTACGAAGGCGAAGCCAGTCGCTGCAGCACCGTCGCCGGCTCGGATTTTACGGCGCGGTCAGGCTCCGCGTAGTGCGCCTTTGTCGTCGACATCGACGTGTGTCCGAGTACATCGGCCGCAACCTGCATACCCAGTTCGCTGGCGAGCAGCGTCGCCCCCGTTCGGCGAAAGGCGTGGGGGGTGATCCCCATGGTTTCGAGGCCAGCGTTCCGGAGAATCTCGCGGAATGTGCGCCGGACGTTGTGCGGCGGGAGTGGCTTGCCGTTCCGCTGTGCGCCAGTCGCGGGCCGCGAGGCGGATTGCGGCTACCTGATCCGGCGTGAGCGCCTTCGGGGTGTGCTGGGGCTTCTTCATCCGCGATGTTTCCTTCACGGGATTGCGCGCGATGATTCCCCGCCGCACCGCAAACCCCAGCACCATGCTGAGGATCGTGCGGGAGTGCTTGGCTCGCGTGTACGAGATCGCGCGCTGCACCTTCAGGAAAAGCTCAATGCGGCCGACGGTCACCTCGCGAACCGTGAAGTGCTCGAAAAAGGGAAGCACGAGCCCGCGCAGCTCGTTCTCGTAGACGGTTTTTGTACCGTTCGCGCGGTCGACGTCGAGCATCAGGTCCTCCAGCCAGGCCTCGGCCAGCATTCTGAACGGCGAGCCCGCGTTCGCTGAATCGCCGACGTTACCGACGCGCATACGCGCGGCCAGCTCGACCTTGAGCGCGGTCTCCGCCGCGTTGCGACTCGAGCCGGTCGCGGTGACTTGCCTCGACTGACCGTCCCAGTCGCGGAAACGAGCCGTCGCCCGGAAACGCCCTGCACCGACCTCGGTCGTCTTTATCGCGCCGAACGTACTAATCGGCAGTCGTGGTCGGCCGGCCATCAGCGCTCGCCCCCGCGGCCGCCCATGAACGGGACGGGCTCGTGAAGACCGTCCAGCCACCGAAGAACATCGGAGACGCGGTAGCGAATCTCCTGTCCGACTCGAATGCCGGATGGGCCGCGGCCATCGGTACGCAGGTCGTAGATCGCCTGCACGTGCACACCGAGATACTTGGCGAGCTCGCTCGTCGTAAGTACGGGCTCCAAACCGAGCCCCGAGAGACTTGTAGCATCCATAACCCGTAGGTGCCCAAGGTCACACCAGGTGAATCGAACTGGGTCGCGTACCTTCTCTCCGAGCGCCCACAAGGGGGGGCGCCGCGGAATAAACGTTGAATAAACGTTGAGTGAATCAAGTCTTGCCCCTTCGGCGAGGACAAGAAACCCTGGTCAGACGATTTTTTCTCGGTGCCCCCGGTAGGAATCGAACCTACGACAATCGGATTAGAAGGCCGGTGCTCTATCCACTGAGCTACGGGGGCGAGTTCACTCAAGGTTACCAACCCCTAAGCTGATCCCACACCAGCCGCCGCACCCGCACGAGGAGCACCATGACCGATCAGGCTCGCCACAATTCCATTGACGAAAAAGCGGCGAAGACACAAACAGCGGGATCGAGCACGCTCGGGTCGGTTCTCGTCACCAGTGCGCTCCTGCTGCTCAGTGTCGCACTCGCCTGGGTGCTCGGCATCATGGGAATCTTACTGGCCGTGACGAACTGCTCGGCGGCCGACTGTAGCGGGTTGACGATCGGCTCGGGCATCGCCACATTCGGTCCGGCGGCAGTGGTTCTCATCAGCATTGTGATCTCGATCGTTCGCCTGGTTCAGCGGCGCCGTGCTTTCTGGGTTCCGATCATCGGCATGGTCGTGGCCGTGCTTATGACGGTTCTCGGCGGCGCGGTCGCATTCGTGTCGATCGGCTGAAGAACCTCTCAACCACCGAGCACCCGACCCATCAGCGTAGGGCTGCGAGGTCGTCCATGACGGAATAGCCGGGAACAGCGGGAACGAGCGCGTTGCTCTGCACGAGTGACGCTATCTCCCGGCCCAGCTGCGCGGTCGACAACCCCATGCCAGGTCCGGCGGTCGCCGGCAACTGGGCCAGGATGTGCACGGCAGCCGCCTCGACCGCTCGGGCCGCGGCGCCTTCGCCGAGGTGAGCGAGGCACATGGCGGTCGAGAGCACCGCCCCGATCGGGTTGGCCCAGCCCCGCCCGGCAATGTCGGGAGCTGAACCGTGAATGGCCTCGAACATGCTCGGGCCGGACCCATCGAGGTTGAGATTTGCGCTCGCGGCGACGCCGAGGCCGCCCTGGACGGCCGCGCCGAGATCGGTGATGATGTCGCCGAAGAGGTTGTCGGTCACGACAACGTTGAAGCGTTCCGGAGTCGTCGGCAGGTAGAAGCACAGGGCGTCGACGTGCACATAGTCCACCGGAACGGTCGGAAAGCGCACACTGACGTCGTCGACCGTCGACTGCCAGAGGATGCCGGCCTCGACCAGGATGTTCTTCTTGTGGCACAGGGTCAGCGTGCCACCCCGCCGTTCTGCCAAGCGAAACGCGAACTCGACCACACGCTCGACGCCCATGCGGGTGTTGACCGATTCCTGCACGGCGACGGCGTGCGGGGTGCCGGCATGCACCGTCGATCCACGCCCAACGTAGGAACCCTCAGTGTTCTCCCGCACGATCACGAGGTCGCAGCGTTCCGGGGTGAGGCCGGCGATGGGCGTGGTGACGCCCGGATACAGCTTGACCGGTCTCAGGTTCACCGCCTGCTGAAAGCTGCGTCGCATCTCGAGGATGAAGCCGCGTTCCAGAATGCCCGGCGCGACGGCCGGGTCACCCATGGCGCCGAACAGAATGGCGTCCTGACCGCGCAGCTGGTCCTGCAGGGCGGGAGTCCAGAGTTCGCCGGTGGCCAGGTAGTGCCGGGCACCGGCCGAAATCTCGGTGAGTTCGGCCCGAAATCCGAACTCCGACTGCGCGGCGGCAAGCACCTCGAGTGAGGCATCGATCACCTCGGGACCGATTCCGTCCCCGCGGATCACGGCGAGCCGGTGGACTTTCGCGGTGCTGGCCATGGCGTTCTCCTTCTGGATGAATGAGTGACGCGGCAGGTCATTGACCTGGTGATCGCCACTCGATACTCTAGTTAGGTTACTGGTCAGACCAGTAGATTTACCAGCACCTTCTGACAGAAAGTGGTCTTTCGTGGCATCGTTCCCGATTCCCTACCCGGCCGGGCTTCCCATCGGCGAGAGCTGGCTGGACTGTTCCGAGCAGCAGGAGATCGTGTTTCCCTACGACGGCTCCTCCGTCGCGCTGGCACCGGTCGGCTCCGTTCAGCATGCCGTGCTCGCAGTGGATGCGGCCGCCTCGGTACGCGCGGAACTGGCCGGGCTGAGCACGGGCATCCGTCGTACCCTGCTCATCGGCATTCACGACGCCCTCATCGAGCGAACCGATGAATTCGAGCAGCTGCTCGTACTCGAGACCGGCAAACCGCTCGCGGACTGCCGCACCGAGGTTGCCCGTGCCCTCACCACCTGGTCGGCTTGCGCCGAAGAGATCGCCCACCTGCACGGCGAGACCGTTCCGCTCGACCTGCAGCCGAGCGGTGTGGGCATGATCGGCTACTGGACGCGTCGTCCGGCCGGAATCGTCGTTGGCATCACCGGCTTCAACTACCCTCTTCTGCTGGCCAGCCACAAGCTGGCTCCCGCACTGGCGGCGGGCTGCCCGATCATCATCAAACCGGCCCCGAACACTCCGCTGACCACGCTGTGGGCGGTCGACCTCATTCGCGGGGTACTGCGCGACCAGGGGGTCTCGACCGCGGCCGTTCAGCTCGTTACGGGTGGTATCGCGGTCGGCGAGGCCCTAGTACGTGATCCGCGTGTGGCCGTGATCTCCTTCACCGGCTCGGCCGCCGTCGGGCACCAGATTGCCCGCGACGCCGCGCCACGCCAGGTCGTGCTCGAGCTCGGCGCCAACACCGCCCTCATCGTGGCGAGCGACGCCGATGTGGAGCGAGCGGTCGACGCGGTGATTCGCGGCGGCTTCTATGCCAACGGTCAGGCCTGCATCTCGGTGCAGCGCATTCTGGTGCACGATACGATCGCCGACGAATTCGAGCGGATGCTCCTCGCTCGCCTCCCCGAGGTGCGCGTCGGTGATCCCCGCGACGACAGCACCCGGGTGGCACCGGTCATCAACGAGGCTTCAACCGAGCGGATCCTGGCCTGGATCAGCGCTGCCCGGGCGAGCGGGGCCCGCGTTCTGGCCGGCGGCCACGCGGTGGAGCGCAGCATCGCTCCGACCGTGTTGACGGATGTTCCGCACGACGCCCTGGCCTGGTGCGAGGAAATCTTCGGGCCGGTCGTGGTGCTGCAGCGCATCTCCGACCTGGGGTCGGCCATCGAGCTGGTCAACCGCTCGCGCTACGGCCTGCAAGCGGCCATCTTCACCAGATCGCTGCAGCGCGCCTTTCGGACCATCAACGAGCTGGAAGTCGGCGGCGTCGTGGTCAACGAGATTCCCGGCTTTCGCTCCGACATAATGCCCTACGGCGGTGTCAAGGATTCCGGCACAGGCCGGGAAGGGCCACGGTTCGCCATCGAGGAGTTCACCGTCACCCGCATGGCCATGATCCGCCCGTAATTCAGCCGCCGGTCAGCAGCAGAGAAAGAACCCAGTGAACTACACCCAACTGTTCCAATTTTCCGGTCGCCGCGTACTCGTGATCGGCGCCGGCAGCGGCATCGGCCGCGAGAGCGCCCTCGCCCTGCACGCCCACGGCGCCACGGTCATCTGCGCCGACCGTGATGCCCAAAGCGTGGCAGCCACCGCGGCGAAGCTCGGCGCCGGAGCCAGCTCGCTGCAACTCGACGTGCTCGACCAGGACGCCGTGCAGGCTGTCGCCCACGAGCTGACCGACCTCGCCGCCCTCGTATTCACCGCCGCCACCAACGTGCGAAAGCGCATCGCCGACTACACGCTCGACGAGTTCGATCGCGTCGTGAATCTCAACCTGCGCGCCGCTTTCGTGCTGATCCAGGCCTTCGCGCCGATCATGGCCACCAACGGCGGCGGCAGCATCATCGGCTTCTCGTCGATTCGCGCCGTCACGGTCGAGCCCGGCCAGGGGGTCTACGCCGCGACCAAGGCCGGTCTGGTGCAGCTGTTGCGCACCGCCGCCGCCGAATATGGGCCGGCCGGGGTTCGGGTGAACGCGATCTCCCCCGGCGTCGTGGAAACACCGCTGACGGCCCAGATCAAGAACGATCCCGAGTGGTACAACGCCTACGCCGCCAAGAGCGCGCTCGGGCGCTGGTCGACACCGGGCGAACTGGCCGGTGCCGTGGTCTACCTCGCCTCGGACGCGTCGCGGTTCGTCACCGGTTCGGTGCTCACCGTCGACGGCGGTTGGACGGCCGTCGACGGCCGGTTCGACCCACCGAACGGCTAGCACCGGTCGGTCAGCGCGCCAGCTGGCCCACCGAGTGAAACGGCCACACGGGCTCGGCAGCCGATGGCCGTGCCTGCTCGTACCAGTGCGTGGCCCGCAGCACTGCGAGATCCTCGAAGCGACGCCCGGCAATGTGCAGCCCGATCGGGCGTCCGTCGGTCGTGAACCCGCAGTTCACCGAGCTGGCCGGCTGCTCCGAGAAGTTGTACGGCGCGGTGAACGCGATGTGATCGAGCGAGGTGGCCGCGTCATTGGTCGGCATGGGCCACTCCGCGGCAAAAGCGGCGACCGGCGATACCGGTGACAGCACCACGTCGTAAGGAGCCGTGACCGCGACGGTCGCCGCGCGCAGATCCTGGATGCTCTGGTAGCACCGGAGAACCTCGGTGCCCGACACCCCCGACCCGGCCAGCACCCAGTCGCGGATGAAGTCCAGCACCATCGCCTGCCGCGCCGGTTCGAGCACCTCATAATCGGCCAGGGACCGTACCCGCAGGAACAGATCCAGGTCGGCAAGGTATTTTTCGGTCATCGGCGGCGCAATCTCCTCGACGATCGCGCCGGCCGCCGCAAAGAGTTCCACCGCCTGCAGAACGGATGCCGCTACCTCGGGGTCGGTCGCGAGGCCCGCCCCGCCCGCGAGGTGATAGGCCACCGTCAATCCGGCGACGCCCGTTTCGGGGCTGTGCACGTCGGTCCAGTCCAGCTTCTGCTCGCCGAGACCGGTGTAGTCGCGCAGGTCCGGGCGGGCGAGCACTCCCAGGAACAGGGCCGCGTCATCCACTGTTCTAGTGAGCGGTCCAGCCACCCGGCCCATGTAGGGCGGCTCGATGGCGACGCGGCCGAAACTCGGTTTGAGGGTGACAAGCCCGAGCCAGGTGGCCGGCAGCCGCAGGGACCCGCCAATGTCGGAGCCGACATGCAGTGGGCCGATTCCGGCTGCAGCGGCAGCGCCGGCGCCGCCGCTCGACCCGCCCACCGTCCAGGCCGGATTCCACGGACTGTGGGTGATTCCGTGCAGGCTCGACACGCCGGAGGACAGCATGCCGTAGTCGGGCATGACCGTGACGCCGAAGATGACACCTCCGGCCTCCCGAATGCGCGCGGCGCTCGGCCCGTCGACGGTCTCGACCGGTGCGTCGAACTTGGCGGCGGTGCCGGACGGCTGGCTGAAGCCGCGTACCGCGACGTTCTCCTTGATGCTGACAGGCACGCCGTCGATCGTTCCGAGCGGAGTTCCGGTGGCCCAGCGTCGTGCACTGGCGGCAGCGGCGGCGAGCGCTCCGGCTCGGTCGAGGCCCCAGAAACAGTTCAGCTCGGGCTGCAGCCGCTCGGCCTTGTCGAGCACCGCGGCTGTCACCTCGACCGGGGACAGGTCGCCGCTCTGGTAGCGCGCTACGAGTTCGGTCGCCGGCAGGCATTCGATGGGCGCGGTCTCGGTCATGGTGACTCTTCCAATGGGTCAGTGGAGCGGGTGAAAATCAGGCGATAACGCGTCTGGCCAGTTCGTCCATGGACGGCGTCGCGCTGACCAGCTGCCGGGTGTACGGGTGCAGGGGGCGGTCGTAGACGCTCGCGGTGGGCCCGCACTCGACGATGCGGCCGTCGGAGATGACGGCCACGGTGTCGCAGAGGTGTCGGATGACACCGAGGTCGTGGGAGACGAACACGAGCGTGAGCTGGTATTCGTCGACCAGGTCGGCAAGCAGGTTGAGAACCTGGGCCCGCACCGACACGTCGAGGGCGCTGACCGCTTCGTCTGCGACCAGCACGCGCGGCCGGGTGATGAGCGCCCGCGCGATGGAGATACGCTGCCGTTGGCCCCCGGAGAACTGGTGCGGATGCCGGTGCATCACGTCGGCGTCGAGGCCGACAGCGGCCAGTTGGGCTTCCACCCGGGCCTGAGCCTCGGCCCTGCCGACGTGGTGCAACGGTTCGGCGACGATGTCGCGCACCTTCATGCGCGGATCCAGCGACCCCATCGGGTCCTGAAACACGATCTGTACCTGGCTGCGAAAGTCACGCAGTTGCCGTTCCGACGCTCCCCCGATCGACTGCCCGAGCACGTCGACTGCCCCGGACGTGGGCTGATCGAGGGCGCAGAGGATACGCATGAGCGTGGATTTTCCGGAACCGGATTCACCGACGATGCCGAACCGCTGGCCCTCCGCCACGTCGAACGATACCTCGCGCAGGCCGTGCACGATCGGTGCCGGGGCGAACAGGCCGCCGCCGCGTCGCCGGTACTGCCGGCTGAGGCCGCGCACCCGAATGGCTCCGGCACCGGCGACCTCGTTGAAGATCACCGGCGGACCGCCCTGTTCCAGGCGCTGGTGTGCGGCGCGGTGCGGTAGCAGGATCGGCGCTGCCGCGGCATCCGCTTGACTCGGGCGAGGCGAGGATGCTGCCGCAGGCGGGGTGGCGATGACGGGCATGGACATCGTATGCAGTCGGCCGCGGTCGTCGACCGAGGAGAGATCGGAGGCCGCGATGAGTTTTCGGGTATACGGATGCTGCGGCGCGGTCAACACGCGCCCGACCGGTCCGTCCTCGACGATGTCGCCCTGGTACATGACGAGCACCCGCTGGCAGACCTCAGCGACCACCGCGATGTCATGGGTGATCAGCAGCAGCGCGGTACCCCGGTCGGTGACGAGGTCGCCGATGAGTTTCAGCACCTCGGCCTGCACGGTGACGTCGAGCGCCGTGGTCGGTTCGTCGCACAAAAGGAGCTGCGGATCATTGGCCAGGGCCATCGCGAGCATGACGCGCTGGCGTTGCCCGCCAGACAGCTGGTGCGGAAACGCGAGGGCCGCCTCAGCGGGGTTCGGCAGTTTGACCCGGGCCAGCAGTTCGACCGCGCGTTGACGAGCCTGCCGCCGACCGCGCTCGGTGCGGTGCACCATCATGATCTCGGCCACCTGGGCTCCGACCCGCATGAGCGGGTTCAGGGCGGTCATCGGCTCCTGGAACACCATCGCCATGGTGTTGCCGCGCAACCGGTTGAGCCGACGCTCGCTTGCGGTGAGCAGGTCGGCATCGATGCCGTTCAGGTTTATCGTGCCGGTAGCCATCAGGGTTTCCGGCAGCAACCCCATAACGGATGTCGCGGTGAGCGACTTTCCCGAACCGGACTCCCCGATCAGGCCGACGCGTTCGCCGGCTGCGATCTCGAAGCTGATGCCGTGCAGCAGTTCGTTGAAGGGCGAACCGACCCGCAGGTCCTTCACGCTGAGGGTGGGTGTGCTCGGGGTCATCGTTTCACCTGCATCTTGGGGTCGAAGCGATCGCGGAGGCCGTCACCGAGTAGGTTGAAGCCGAGCACCGCGATGGCGATGGCGATTCCCGGCCAGACGATGAGCAGCGGCTCGATGAACAGGTAGCCCTGCGCGTCCTGCAGCATGCGCCCCCAGGACGGCGTGGGTGGAGGCGTGCCGAGCCCCAGGTAGGAGAGGGCGGCCTCGGCGAGCACAGCGATGCCGAATGAAACGGATGCCTGCACGATGAGCATGCCGCTGATGTTGGGCAGCACGTGCCGCATCCCGATGAACAGGCCGCTCTTGCCGGAGGCACGGGCGGCCTGCACGTATTCACGGCTCATGATCTGCATGGTGCCACTGCGGGCGATGAGGGCGAAGGCGGGTGCCGTGCCGATGCCGAGCGCGACCATGGCGGTGACCGTGCCGGCGCCGAAGATTGCACCGAAGATGATCGCGAGCAGCAGGGCGGGGAAGGCGAGGGAAATGTCGTTGCCGCGCATCATGAACTGGTCGAGTCGGCCCGGATTCATGCCGGCCACGATGCCGAAGGGAACGCCGAGCACAGCGGCCAGGCCGACCGCTACCGTGCCGACGAGCAGTGAGATTTGTGCGCCGCGCAGGATGGAGCTGAAAACATCGCGCCCGAAACTGTCGGTGCCGAACAGGTGTTCCGCGCCGGGCGAAAGCAGGATGGAATCCGGGAAGACCCCCTCCGGGTCGAACGGTGTCCAGAACGCTGACACGACGGCGGCGAGTACCACGAGGCCGATGAGAGCGAGTCCGGCCCAGAGCGTGGCCCCGCCTCCGGCTCGTTCTGGCGGTGTGCGGCGCGGCGCGGGGCGCGGCTTGGTTGCGGAGCCAGCTTGGGGTTCGCTGGCGGTCATGAGACGCTCCGAAGCCGAGGGTCGATCAGCGTGAAGGCCAGGTCAACGAGAAAGTTCAGCAGCAGCACGAAAACGACGAGCACGAGCACGATGCCCTGCACAGCGGGGAGGTCGCGCAGGGCGACCTTGTCGAGCAGCAGGCTGCCGAGGCCGGGAATGCTGAACACCCGCTCGATCACCACGGCACCGACGAGGAGGGTAGCGATCTGCAGGCCGAGCACGGTCATCACCGGAACGGCAGCGTTGCGCAGCCCGTGCCGAAACAGAGCCCGCCCCGCGCCGAGGCCCTTGGCCCGGGCGGTGCGAATGAAGTCTTCCCGCATCACTTCCAATACCGAGGAGCGCACGTAGCGGCTCAGCACGGCGCCCTGCACGCTGCCGAGGGCGATCGCGGGCAGGATGAGGTGCTCGAGGAAGCCCCCGAAATCGTTGCCCGGGTCGACCCAGCCGCCCGCCGGCAGCCAGCGGAGCGTCACGGCGAAAACCGTGACGAGCAGCATCCCGGCTAGGAACCCCGGTACGGCGACACCGATCTGACTGATGCCCGACAGGATGGCACCGTCGGGCTTTCGCTGCCGCACCGCGGTCAGGATTCCGAAGGGGATCGCGAAGAGCAGGGCCAGCACGACGCTGGTCAGCACGAGGATCACCGTGATGCCGAGGGCATCCGTTATCTCGGGGCCGATCGCCTGGCGGCTCACGGTGGAGGTACCGAATTCACCGATGAGCACGTGCCCGAACCAGTCCAGGTAGCGCACGATCGCGGGGCGATCCAGTCCCATGGCCGTGGCCTGTGCGGCGACATCCGCTTCGGTCGCCTGCACGCCCAGGGCGATGCGGGCGGCGTCGCCGGGCAAAATCGACAGCATCAGGAACGTCACGACCGAGGCCACGATGACCGTGGTGGCGAACACACCGAGGCGACGCAGGACCACGAGAACCATAACGGGACTCTCCTCTGACTCATTCACGGTTGGCACGTGCTCAGAAAACTCCGCGCCAACCGCTGGAACAATAACCGTACGCGTACCGGCCCAGACGTTGGCCCACGCGTGCCTACCGTGCGATGGTCGACAGGTCCAGTGCGAGGCTCGGCGTGTTCTTCGGCACACCGATCAGGTCGGCGTCGGCGAGGGAGATGGCCGGCTGCAGGTAGAGCCAGTTGGCGGCGGCTTCCTCGGCCATGGTCGTCGTGACCTCCTTCATCATGTCGATGTAGGAGGTCGGGTCGGCGGCATCAGCTTCGGCGAATTTGGCCATCACCGAGGGCGAGTCGTAGCCCGCATAGTAGGTGGGCGCGGCGAAGACGGTCACATCGCGCGGCTCGCTGTGCATGATGAGCGACATGTCGTAGTCGTGGTTGGAGAACACCTCGTCGAGCCATACAGCGGGAAATTCGAGGGCCGTCACGTCGGCCGTGATGCCGACCTTGGCGAGCTGGTCCTTGACCACCTGGGCGGCGGCCACGGCGTAGGGCAGGTTGGGGATCTTGAAGGCGACGGTCAGGTCGCTGACGCCGGCCTCGGCCAGGAGCTCGGTGGCCTGGTCGGGATCGTACGGGTAGAGATCGGCGAGGCTCTCGTCGTACCAGGGGTCGGTCGGCGGAACCATGGAGCCGATCAGCAGGCCGTAGCCGCTGTTCGCCGTGTCCATGACGGCCTGGCGGTCGATGGCATACATGACGGCCTGCCGAACCCGAACGTCGCTGAAGGCGTCGCTCACGTTGTTCATCGACAGCGTCACCTCACCCGTACTGGCGCCTTCGAGCACCTGGAAGTCGGTGTTGGACTTGAACTGGTCGACCAGTTGAAACTGCGAGATCCCCGCCACGAGGTTGATATCGCCGCTCAGCAGCGCGTTGGTCTGCGCGGTCGCGTCGGTGAAGTAGCGCAGGGTCACGTCGGTCATGTACGGAGCCTCGCCCCAATAGTCGGCGTTGGCGGCGAGCACGAGGCTGTCGCCGGTTTTAAACGAACTGACCGTGTACGGGCCGGTACCGACCGGGGCCGTAGCGAGGTCGGCAAGACCGGATTCGGTGAACATGGTACCGACCGGACCGCTCATGTTGAACAGCCAGCTGTTGCTGGGCTTCGACAGTGTGATGCGCGCTTCCGTGTCGCTGACCGCCTCAATGCTGGCGATCGGGTCGAGGTAGGCGGGTCCGTTGGCAGTCCAGTTGTCCTTGACGCGCTCGAGACTGAACTTGACACTTTCCGCCGTAAAGGGCGACCCGTCGGAGAAGGTCACACCCTCGTGCAGCAGGAAGTCGTAGACCAGCCCGTCGTCGCTGACCGTCCACGATTCGGCGAGCAGGGGGATGATGGCCCCATCGTTGTCCAGTTTCACCAGCCCCTCGTAAACGTTGTAGAGCAGCGCCTGCGGAATTGCCGCACCGGCGGTCGTGGTGTAATCGAGGTTGCCCGGAGTGGCCAGCAGACCCACAGTCAACGATGTGTCAGCGTCCGCCTCGTTCGTGCTCGAGCCGTCGGAACAACCAACCAGGGCCACGAACGCGACCATGACCGCGGCCATACTGGCGAACATGCTTCGCTGGGTGTGTGCCCTCATTCGAACGTGCTCCTCTGGTTCGGCTGGCCCGACGAAGATCGGCCAGAATTGCTGCAGGAAATACGGTGGAAATATGCCGTGTACACCGGTGAAAACTATGGTCAGACCAGTACACTCTGTACCAAAGTCAGCTTTACATGTAGATCCCAGATCGTCAAGATCGACCCCGATATTGACCCCGGGTCGCAACCTCGAGAAAGTGCAGATGACCCACAAAGTCGCATTCACAGCCGTCAAAACCGTCAAGGCCTACGAGCGCGTCGTCGAGCAGATCGAAACAGCTATCAGCAAGCGGGAGCTGCGCCCGGGCGATCGCCTGCCGAGTGAGCGCGAACTGATGCTGACCTTCGAGGTGAGCCGGTCGACGATTCGTGAAGCCCTACGCGTACTCGAGAGTACCGGACTTGTGCGCTCGCGCCCGGGTGACCCGCGCGGGCCCGAAGTGCTCCAGGCGTCGCCAGCCATCCTCACGAAAACCGTCAACCGCCTGGTGCGGCTGGAAACCATCGCCCTGTCGGAACTCGTGGAGTTTCGCATCATGCTCGAGGGTGCGGCCTGCACTCTGGCCGCCCAGCACCGCACCGAGCCGCAATTGCAGGCCATGCGTACGGCGGTCGATGCGATGCAGGCGGAGGTGGCACACGGACCGGTCGCATTCAGCCGAGCGGATGTCGCCTTTCACGAGAGCGTCTGGGCGGCCAGTCACAACCAACTCATGCAGATCTGCGGGGAAGCGACCCGCGGCGCCCTCATCGACATGGTCATCGGCGAACTCGATCGTGCACCCGATTCCCAGGCCAGAATGGAACTGTCCCTGGCCCACGATCGCGAAATTCTGGCCGCGATCTCGGCGGGCGACGGATCGACCGCCGGACGACTGGCCCGTTCCTTCGTCATCGAGTACTACGGCGACATCATCTCGCCGGAGAACCGAGCGGCACTCGGCAACGTTGATGAAGTCCCCGCCTAAAACCAGCTCAGAGCGCCTTCGCGGCCGCGACGAGAACCTGCGCGAGGGTGGGAACCCCGGCCGCGCGAAAGACCTCGGTGCCGTCGCCGTTGCTGATGATGACCGTGGGTGTGTTGCGAATGCGCAGCGCCTCGGCTTGCTCGGGGGCGCCGGCAACATCGATTTCGCGCACCGTCGCACCGGGCACCAGCCGCTTCGCTTCGGCGAGCACCGCCCGCGTCTGCATGCACGGTTCGCAGAATGACGACGAATACAGTGTGAATTCCATCAGGGCCTCGCAGGTCGTGCGTTGAACGTCGGTAGCGTTCCAGTTTACAGGCCAAGTCGCAGGCCACCGGTAGACTCGGGGGATGACGAACAGCACGACTGGTGAAGCACCGACGACTGCCCCCGCTACCTCCCCGACGTCGAAGAGTCCCGATCGCCTGGTCTGGATCGACTGCGAGATGACCGGGCTCGACCTGGACCGCGACGAGCTCGTCGAGATTGCCGTCGTCATCACCGACTACGACCTCAATGTGATGGACCCCGGGCTCGACATCATCATCAAGCCCAACGACTCGGCCCTCGAGAACATGGGTGACTTCGTGCGCAACATGCACACGTCCTCTGGTCTCATTGCCGAGATCCCGAACGGAGTCAGCGCCGCCGAGGCCGAGTTTCTGGTTCTGGAATACGTGTTGAAGTTCATCCCGGCCGAGCAGAAGGCCCCGCTCGCCGGTAACTCCATCGGCACCGACCGTGCCTTCCTCACTCGGTACATGCCGCGTCTCGACAATCAGCTGCACTACCGCAACGTCGACGTGTCGTCGATCAAGGAACTCGCCCGACGCTGGTACCCGCGGGTGTATTTCAACGCCCCAGCCAAGGACGGCGGACACCGCGCTCTGGCCGACATTCTCGAATCGATCCGCGAGCTCGCGTACTACCGCCAGACGGTGTTCGTGGCCGACCCCGGACCGACGAGCGACGAAGCCAAGTCGCACGCGGCCGAGGTTGTGCACTTATTCGCCTCCGAGGTGTAATAGGATAACGGAGTTGCCCTGAGTCGTAGACACGGGGACGCATGGTGGGTATAGCTCAGTTGGCAGAGCGCCTGGTTGTGGTCCAGGAGGTCGCGGGTTCAATCCCCGTTACTCACCCCAATGAATTTCAGCACGTTCCTCCCTCATGGGGCCTCTTGCTGTTGAGAGCAGCTGTCGATGTTCAATCTTGACGCGTCCGAGTTTGAGAGCCTGGTCGTTGACGAGCTCGACCTTCTGCCCGACGACATGGTCGACGGCCTCGACAACGTGATCTTCGTAGTCGAAGACCGACCCGAAGACGGCACGCTGGACACCCTCGGGCTGTACGACGGGGTCGCACTGACCGAGCGTGGCCAGTACGGCTTTGGTGAGATGCCCGATCGAATCGTGCTGTACCGGGAGCCGCTGCTGGCGATCTGCGACACCCTTGACGATCTGCACGATGAAATTCACATCACCCTGGTTCATGAAATCGCCCATTTCTACGGCATTGACGACGACAGGCTGCACGAACTCGGCTGGGGCTAGGCTCCGGCGGTCTAGCCTAAAGACATGAGTTCCTTCCGTCCCGGCCGTCTGCTTGGCATCCTGGTCGGAACCGTCGTGATTCTCGGCCTCGGCGTTTACGGTCCAGCGACGCTGCTCGGGCCCCTGCCGGCCGTCACGGCCATCAGGGTCACCCCCGCCGCCACCAGCACGACGCCCACTCCCCCCGTGCTCTCCCCCAATGGCGCGAGCGCCATCGCCGTGCTGGCCGCCACGACGAGCGATTCCTCCGGCACGACATCCACCGGCGCAGACGGCACCACGGTGTCAGAACCGATCGCGACGGCCGGCCTCGACCAGGCACTCCCGATGGCGTCCATTGCCAAGGTCGTGACCGCCCTCGTCGTTCTCGACGCCAAACCCATTGCGGCGGGAGAGTCCGGCCCCATCGTGACGCTCACCGCAGCCGACTTTCAGAGCTACCTCGACTACAACAAGGCCGGCGCACGCTCGGTCGCGGTCTTCGCCGACGAGCAGTGGACCCAGCTCGAGCTATTGCAGGCGCTGCTGCTCGGGTCGAGCAACAACCATGCCGACAGTGTCGCCCGGTGGGCGTTCGGCTCGGTCGACGCCTACGTCGTCGCTGCCAACGCCTGGCTCGACGACAACGGGATGACCGGCTCCGTCGTTATCGACGCCACCGGGCTTCACGATGCGAGCGTCGGTACCGCCACCGACCTGGCCCACCTGGCAGGACTCGCCGCGACCGACCCGGTGGTGTCTGCGATGCTGGCGAGTCCCGCATCCGCTCTGGCGAACCGTCGCGGTGTGGAGAACACCACCTCGTACCTGGCCGAGGAAGGCATCACGGGCATATCGCGCAGTTATACCGACGCCGCCGGGGTCTGTTTTCTGTTCACCGCCCGGGTGAGTGACGGCGCGTCGAGCTTCACGTTCTCGGGTGCCTATATCGGTGAACCGACCTACGATGCGCTCACGGCGGATCTGACCGCCCTCATGGCGAGCGCGCGGGCCGGAGTGGGCCCGCTTCCGGTGCTGGCCGCCGGCGACGCCTACGCGACGTTTCGGTCAGCGTGGGGTGATGAAGCCTCGGCCGTGGTCGGCGTCTCGCGAACCCGCTATGCCTGGCAGGCCGCCACCCCGGAGGCTGCGAAGGTCACGCTCGAGGACTTCGCCACCGCCCGCACCGGTTCGAACGTCGGTCAGGTGCGGCTCACCGTGGCCGGAGAAAAACTCTCGGCCGCCCTCAAACTCGATGAGGGCATCGCCGACCCGGGCCCTGGCTGGCGGCTGCTACACCCGATCGTGATGATTACGGCCCTGCTCGACCAATAGGCCAGGTTAGAGCGGTTCTACCTCGGTGTCGACCGGGTCGCTCTCGCTCTGGTCGAAGGCGTAGCGCACGCGGCGTTGCCCGTTCAGGTCTCGTTCGTCGACCTCGTCGTACCAGAACACCGACTCGAGGCCGGCGACGGCGGCGACCATGCTGATGCGGGACGCGTGTTTTCCCCGCACGAGCGCCCGGGAATCAATCTGGCCCTCGAGCGGGCCGTCGATGAACTCGGCGATATACAGGGTCGGGGTTTCGCTGTCAGGATTACTCATGGCACACAATCTAGTCCTGTGCTGCGAGTTAGGTGCCAGCCCGCAACCGCACGGTTGCGCGACCCTCAGGACTTTCCCGCTCGAGATAGCTTGCCCATTCCTGCTGCCACTGGTCCCAATGGGCGCGAAACGCTTCTCCGTCGCGGTCGAGCGCACGTCGTTTGCGCAGCGCGTCATCGGCTGCCAGCCAGACCCGCACCTGGCCGAGCGGTTCGTGGGCGGCCGCGAGGGTTCCGCAGCCCTCCACGATCAGCGGGCGGGCCGCGTCAAGCGGATGCCACTCCGCCGCCTCATTATCGCTCCAGTCATAGCGCTGCCAGGCCGCGGGCAACCCGTCGTGTCGCGGTTGCAGAACGTGGCGCTGCAGGTGCCGGACGGCCGCGTCGAGTCCGTCCCAGCCGGGATAGATGTCGTCCATCCGCACGAGCTGGGGGCGGACCGTGCCCGGCCAGTGTTCCACGAGGGCATCGGCAAGGGTGCTCTTGCCCGCACCGCTCGGCCCGTCGATGAGAATCACCGGGTTCGATCCGGCAGCGGCGACGGCCTGTTGCAGGGGGCCCAACAACGGGGTGAAGTCCCGGGCGGCCGGCTCGAAAACGGCGTCAGGCAAGAATGAAACTCCACGTTTCGGCCCAAACCGCGACCCCGATGGCGATGCCGGCGATCCCCAGCCCGATGCCGACGAGAATCGCATCGGGCGCACGAACCCTGGACGGCCGGGCCCAGGTGCGGGGCGCATCGCTGCCGAAACCGCGCGCTTCCATGGCCGTGGCCAGTTTGCTCCCGCGACGAACCGAGATCACCAGCAGGGAGAACGCCGGACCGAAGAACCGGCGGGCGGCGCCTCGTACGCCGCCGCCATCCCCGACCCCCCTGGCCCGCCTAGCGAGGGTGAGCGAGTGCCAGTCTTCGATGAACATGCCCACGAGCCGCAGCCCGGCCAGCCCGCCAAGGACGAACCGAGCCGGCAAGCGCAACACCTGCGCGAGGCCGTCGGCAAGGTCGGTCGGATCGGTCGTGGCGAGCAGCACAATGCCGGGCAAGCCAATGGCGAGCACACGCAACCCGATGGCCAGCCCGAGCTGGGCCGAACCCTCGGTCACCGAGATGAACCCGAACTGCCAGAGTAGCGCGCCGGAGTCTTCGCCATAGAGGATCGTCGTGATCGAGGCCATGGGCGCCGCGATCCACACCGGCGCGGTGCGCAGCCAGAATTGCCTGGCGCTCAATCCGCACCAGAGTAAGAGCAGGCACTCAAGCAGCAGGGCCACGCCCGCCGAAACCCAGTCGATCGACAGCAGCAGGGCGCAGCTCACAATGAGGGCCACGGCGAGCTTGGCCACGGGGTTGAGGCGAGCGACCACACTCGGACGGATCGTCGGGGTCAACAGGCTCACAGCGCACCCGACCCGAGCCGGATCGGTTCGGGGGTGCCCAGGCGGTATTCCTCGTCAGCGAGGGCGCTGACGAACTGGGCGTCATGCGTGACGGCCACGAGGGCGGTTCCCTCGTCGAGCAGCTCGGCCAACAGGGTCACAAGTTCCTGCCAGGTGCGGGAATCCTGCCCGAAGGTCGGCTCATCGAGCACGAGCAGGCGGGGGCGGGTCGCGAGAACGGTGGCGACGGACATCCGTCTCTTTTCGCCGCCCGACAGGGTGAATGGGTTGGCGTCGGCGAGGTGGTCGAGTCGCAGCCGGTGCATCAGTTCATCGACGCGGCTGGTCAGTTCCGTCTGGCTGAGCCCGAGGGCGCGTGGCCCGATCGATAGGTCACCCAACACCGTCGCGGCCAGAAATTGGTGTTCCGGGTCTTGAAAGACGGTTCCGATGCGGGACAGCAACTGCTGGGAACGCCAGCGGTGCGGCTCGGAAATGATACCGGCCGCAAAAGTGCCACTCGCGTGCAGTGTTCCCCCGGCCGGCTTCAGTAATCCGGCCAGTGTGAGGGCGAGGGTGGATTTTCCGGCGCCGTTGGGGCCGGTCACAACCGTGGCGGTGCCGGAGCAGAGGTTGAGGGTGATGCCATCGGCGACAACGGATGCTGCGCGCCGACCAAACGGAACGCGACCGACCGCAAGTCCCTCGGCCCGCAGCAGGGTCTGCGCCGCAGCGATCGGATGGCGCTTCGGAAATCGGGGTGGCAGGGCGGGAACCCAGACGCCAGCCTGCGCCAATTGTTCGCCCTGGCTCGCCAGGATTTCGCGGGGGGGACCGTCGGCCAGCACACCGCCGGCCGGGTCGAGCACGATGAGGCGGTCGACGACGTCCTGCCAGACCTCGACCCGGTGTTCGATGACGACAAACGTAGCCCCCGAGTGGTCGAGGGACCGCACGACGGCGTCGCGAACGTCGATGACGCCATTCGGGTCAAGGTTCGCGGTCGGTTCGTCGAGCAGCAGCAGCCCGGGCTGCATGGCAAGCACGCCGGCCAGTGCGAGTCGCTGTTTCTGGCCGCCGCTCAGGCTCGAGGTGGGGTGGTCGAGGGGCAGGTCCAGGCGGACCTCGGCCAGGGCACGCCGCACCCGCAGCCAGATCTCGGCGCGCGGAACGGCGAGGTTCTCGCAGCCGAACGCGACGTCGTCACCGACCCGAGCGAGCACGACCTGCGAGTCCGGATCCTGCAGCACGAGTCCGACCCGTCCCCGAGCCTCGGCCGCGCGGCAGCCGTCGATGAGCAGACTGCCGGTCTCGTCTCCGTCTTCAGCGTCGCCGAGCACCCCGGCCAGCGCGTGCACCAGGGTGCTCTTGCCGGCACCGCTGGCGCCAAGCAGCAATACCCGCTCGCCGGGCTCGATCTGCAGGTCCAGCCCGGAGACCGCCTGACTGTGGCGCCCGGCGTGGCGCCAGCCCCAGTCGCGGGCTCGAATCTGCACGGCTCGAATCTGCGGGCCGCGCGCGGGCATGGTTTTCGGCATCCGCTAGTTGGGCGCGACGGCGGGCGCTCGCGACCCTTCCCGACCGGCAGCGAAACGGCTCAGCGCACCGGTGCGGGCAAGGCCGCGCACGGCGAGCCAGGACAGCAAACCGGCGAGCACGGTGCCCGACACGACAGCGGAGACAAAATAAACGGCCTTGTAGCCGAAATCCAGTGCTGCATAGCTCGTGAAGGACGTGTCGAGAAGACCCACCGCCACACCGGCGCCCGCGCCCGCGAGCAGGGCTACGCCAAGCCGCCAGTTGGAATACAGGAAGAGTGCGAGGATGATCTCGGCACCCAAACCTTCGACGACGCCCCAGATGAGGGTGGAGAATCCCCACTGGGTGCCGATCAGCATCGACACGACGGCGGCGACAACCTCGGTGTACACGGCCGCGCCGGGCTTGCGAATGATGAGCCCGCCGAGCACTCCGGCGAACAACCAGCCGCCGGCGAGGAGGCCTTCGAGGCCGGGCGTGAACGCGAGTATCGCGCTGAGCGGGGACCAGGCCAGGCCCCAGGCCCAGAAGATGACCCCGCTCGCAACGCCGATGACGCTCGCGACGACGATGTCGACGACGCGCCAGCGAAAGTTGCGTGGTTTCTTCGCCGCGACCGGTCGCGTGGATGTGAGTGTAGCGTGCACTGTTCGTGCCCTTTCCGTAGGTGAATACAGGGCACGGGATTGAGAAGCCTCCCTGCGCTGGCATGATCCAGATCAGGTTCGACGGTCGAAGCTTGGTCAGCTTCCTCTCAGCCCGGCATACCGGACTCCCGTGATCACTCTCAATTGTAGTGCCCCGCCTAGACTTGCGGCATGGGGACAATGACATGAGCATCGGCATCCTGCTCGTGCTGGCGGCGCTGTACCTCGTGCTGCTGCGCCGCTTCATTCTGCGGCGGCGCCGCATTGCGCAGGGACTGCCGGTGAGCGCCCCGTGGCATTTTCCGGCCTGGCTCCGTGCGCGGGTGCCGCGCTGGGTGCGGCGACGCTTCGCGCGCCGTCCGCGCTGGCCGCGTCGCATCCGCTCTGCGCGCTGGCCGCGTCGCACGCGTCCGGGTCCACCGTAGGGGCGCGGGCCCAGTTTTCAGACTGGGTCCGCGCACGGGGCCCGGGTCCCGTGCAGCGAGCAGGCTACTTCTTCAGGGCGCGGATCACCCGGGCCAGGGCTCGCCCGGCGACGATAAGGAACGGCACACCGACGGCGAGCAGCGCAATGACGTTGGGCTCGAACCGGGCGGTGCCACCCGACTTCACGTACGCGCCGATCGGCAGCGATACACCGCCACCGCCACCGCCGGATCCGGCACCACCTTCGCCGGCGTCGCCGCCACCGAAGCCGTAGTAGCTCAGGGCCACCGGCACGAGGGTGACGCCGTCGATTTGCACGGGATCACCGTAGGCCGACTTCACGCCGGCGGAACGGAAGGTATCTGCGAGTTTTTCCGGGAGGCTGGTCATTCCAACAGGGTAGCGCGACTAGTGCTTGAAGAACGAGGCTGGACGTACGGTTCCCGCCCCGAAACGTTCGGTCACGGAATCGACGGCGAGCTCCGCGCCCCGCCAATCTTCGTCCGGGTCCCACAGTCCCACCGCCCCCGACGCCGTGCCGAGTTGCTCGGCGCGCACCCCGATCAGGCGCACGCGAATGCCCGACGCGGCCAGCAGGTCGAACGCGGCCACCGCCTCTTCGTAGATGCGCCGGCCGACATTGCTCGGTTCGGCGAGGGTGCGCGACCGGGTGATCGTGCTGAAGTCGGTGTACCGCAATTTGAGCGCGACGCGGCGCGCCACCAGGTCGCTACGCCGCAGCCGAGCGGCCACGAGGTCGCACTGTCGCAGCAGTTCGCTGCGCAGTCGGTCGAGGTCGGTCACATCGTGTTCAAAGGTCACCTCGTGGCCGACACTTTTCTCCTCCCGCTCGAGCGTCACAGCGCGCGGGTCACGTCCCCAGGAGAGTTCGTGCAGCTTCACACCGGATGCCTCCCCCAGCGTTTTCTTCAGCACGTCCAGTGGGGTGTGCGCGATATCGCCGATGAGTTTCAGTCCGAGGCGAGTCAGCGCCTGCTCGGTGGCGGCTCCCACGCCCCAGAGGGCGGTTACCGGCAGCGGATGCAGGAACGCCACCGCCTTCTCGGCCGGAACAACCAACAGGCCGTTGGGTTTGGCCAGGCCGGAAGCGAGTTTGGCGACGAACTTGGTCGACGCCGCGCCGACGGAACAGACCAGTCCGGTCTCGGCGAACACGCGAGCGCGGATGAGTTCGCCGATCATGGCCGGTGAGCCGAACAGGTTGGTCGCGCCGGCCACGTCGAGGAAGGCTTCGTCGATGCCGAGCCGTTCGACGAGCGGGGTCACGTCGTCGAAGATGCTCATGACCCGGGTGGAGAAGTCGCGGTATAACCCCATATGCGGCTCGAGCACGATAGCGTTCGGGCACTGCCGCATAGCGAGGGCCATGGGCATGGCCGAGTTGATGCCGTATTTTCGGGCGATGTAGTTGGCCGCCGTGACGACCGAACGGCCGCCGCGATGGCCGACGATCACCGGCAGGTGCACGTATTCGGGGTGGGAGAGCAGCTCGACCGAGACGAAGAAGGCGTCGAGGTCCACGTGCAGCACGGTGGCGGAACGGTCATCGACGCCCTCCGCCGAGATCTGCCGCCCGCTGCCGTCCTGTCTGCCCACCGGAAAACCCTAACCCGATCCGGGCCATCGGCGATACCAGCCAGAGGTCAAGTTCCAGCCCCCGGCAGAACTCCTGCAATTTGCCCCCGAGGAATCACAGAACTGAGCCCTTTCAGGGAAAGGCCGCTCTTGCTCTTTGAAATTGCAGGAGTCGTGCGGGGAGTCAGGGCGGGAACGGCTAACGCACGATCTTTTCGGCGCCGGCGATGCGCTGCGCAAAATAGATGGGAAGGATCGAGACGAGCACGAGCACCACGGCGATGACGTTGACGACCGGCGCCTGGTTGGGCCGGAACAGATTGTCCAGAATCCACAGGGGCAGTGTCTTCACGCCCGACCCGGCCGTGAACGTCGTCACGATGATTTCGTCGAAACTCAGGGCGAAGGCGAGCAGACCGCCGGCGAACAGCGCTGAGCGCAACTGAGGAAAGGTGACGAGACGAAACGTCGTCCAGATGCCGGCGCCGAGGTCGGAGGAGGCGTCTTCGAGGCTCGTTCCGAGGCGCCGCAGTCGGGCGATCACGTTGTTGAATACGGTCACGATGCAGAACGTGGCATGGGCGATGATGAGCGTCAGAATGGACAGCTGCACGCCCAAGCCGGTGCGAAACGCGTTGTTCAAAGCGATGCCGGTGACGATGCCGGGCAGCGCGATCGGCAGGATCACGAGCAGGCTGATGGCGTCCCGGCCGAAGAATTCGAAGCGCTGCAGCCCGATCGAAATAAGCGTACCGAGCACGAGGGCGATGGCCGTCGAAGCGAGCGCCACCTGCAGGCTGGTCAGCACGGCGTCGAGGGCGCCCTCACTCTGAAATGCCTTTGCCCACCACTCCAGGGTGAAGCCCGGCGGTGGCCAGGTGAGGTTCTGGCTGGTGCTGAACGAGTTCACGAACACCACGAGCAATGGCAGGTAGATCAGGGCCAGAACCACGGCCGTGATGGCCGCGAGCAGGCCGCGAGCCGGTCGACTCAGACGCATGGCAGGCTCCTAGAGGTTGTTGAGTGCGCCCGTGCGCCGCACGGCGGCGAGGTAGGCGAAGATGATCAGAATGGGAATGAACGCGATCGCGGCCGCGAGCGGCAGGTTGTTCGCCGCTCCGACGTTGGTGTAGACGAGATTGCCGAGCATCTGGTTCGCCCCGCCGACGATATTCACGGTGATGTAATCACCGAGCGAGAGCGAGAAGCTAAAGATCGACCCGGCGATGATCGCCGGCCAGATCATCGGCAGCACTACCAGGCGCAGCGTCGACCAGGTGCCGCCACCGAGATCAGCGGATGCCTCCAGCAGCGAATCCGGCACCCGTTCCAGACCCGCATATATCGGCAGGATCACGTAAGGCAACCACAGGTAGGACAGGGTGATGATCGTCGCCGGCAAGCCGTAACCGGGGCTGTGCCCGCCGAACGGTGACACGAGCCATTCGAAGATGCCGCCCTGGGACAACACCGAGCGCCAGGCGTACGCCTTCACGAGGTAGCTCGCCCAGAGCGGCATCAGAATGGCGATCACGAGGATACGCTGGGCCCTGGGGCTGGCAACCTTGGCCATGTAGAACGCGATCGGCAACGCGATCACGATGTCGATGATGGTGACGAGCAGCGCCACGCCCACCGTGCGCAGCGTCACGGTTTGATAGAGCGACCCGGTCAGCACCGCCACGATGTTGTCGAGGGTCCAGGTCTGTGAAATCTGACCGGTGAACGAGTCGACCGTCCACAGGGCGGTGATCAGCAGCGCGGCGAGGGCCGCGATGTAGACAAGCCCGAGCCAGAACAAGGGTGCGCTCAGCAGCAGCGAAAGCCGCAAACGCGGGTGCCGGCTGAGAAAGACCGAGCCCCGCCGGGCGATGTTGCCGCGTTGCGGCGGCACCACCGCCCGACGAGTGGGTGGCGCGGAAGCGTCAACCGTCATAGTTCATCCTTCTGTTTTCACGCGAACGAGCCTCAGCCCTTGATTTCCTGCCAGGCCGTCGTCCAGTCCGAGTAGTCGGTGCACTTGACGTCGGTGCGCCCGTCGAGGCACTCAGCGATCGGGGTCGACCAGTACCAGATCTGCGCGGCGTAGTCGGCGTCTCCGGCGTGGAAGATCTCGCAGTGATCCGGGTTGACCGTGAAGTCGCAGGCTCCCGCGTTGGACGGCGCCTCGCCGAAGTACTCGGTGGCTTGGGCGTTGGCTTCGGGGCTCGCAATGTAGTCCAACCAGGCGTAGGCGCAGTTCGGGCTCTTCGCGTTGGCGGCGATCATCCAGGTGTCCGACCACCCGGTGGCACCCTCCTCGGGCAGCACGACCTCGGCCGGGGTTCCCTCGGCGAGCGAGTTGCGGATGACCTGCCAGGTGGTGCCGACGACGGTGTCACCGGTTTCGAAGGCCTGCACTTCCTTGAGGTAGTCCGACCAGTATTCGCCGATATTCACCCGCTGGTCCTTGAATAGTTGAACGGAAGCCGCCAGCTGGGTTTCGTCGAGCGCGTACGGGTTCTCGATTCCCAGTTCCGGCTGGTGCGTCATGAGATAGACCGCGGCATCCGCCAGGGAAATCGGCGAATCGTAGGCGGTCACCGCACCCTTGTAGGCGGACGACTTGTCGAAGACGACGTCCCACGAGGTGGGCGCCGGGGTGACGACCTCCGTGTTGTACATGAGCAGGTTGGCGCCATAGCCGTGCGGAATCCCGTAGGAGACGCCGTCGACGCTGTTCCAGGACTGCATCTTTAGAAAGTCGAAGATGCCCTCATAGTTGGGAATGAGGTCGGTGTTGACCGGGGCGACGTCGCCGGCGCCGACGAGCCGCAGCGAGGCGTCTCCGGAGGCTGCCACGACGTCGTAATCACCGGTTTTCATGAGGCTGAACGCTTCGTCCGAGGTACCGTAGGTCTTGCTCGTCACGGTGCAGCCGGTCTCATCCTCGAAGGCGCTGACCCAGTCGACCTCGGGGTCGTTGGTGCCGTCTTCGACGTAGCCGGGCCAGGCCAGCAGCGAGACGCTGCCCTCCATCGCACCGAGTGCGGTCTGGGCTTCGGTCGGTTCCGTCGTGCCGCCGCCCTGGCTGGTACCGCAGGCGGTGAGGAGCAGAGCGACCGATACGATCGCGACGCCGGTGCGGGCGCCAGGGGTGAAGCGTGCGGATGTTCGGCGTGCAGGGGTGCGTTTCATGACTTTCTCCATTCGTGAATCGGTCAGGGGCGGGAAGTAAGAGCGGGAGCCGTGAGGGCGACGATGTCAGAGTCGTTCCAGCCGACCGTCACGCGCGCGCCGCGACCGTTGGTCGTCACGCGGTGCGCGTCATTCTGTTCGAGCACCACGACGCGCGTTCCGGCGTCGAGGTCGACGATGAGCTGGGTGCTGCTGCCGACATAGATCACCTCGGCGAGAACCCCGGTCGCGGCGCGATCGGCGACGAGGGGCAGGTTCTCGGTGATGATGCTGATCTTCTCGGGGCGCACCGAGTTTGTGCCGCTGCGACCGAGCAGCGCCTGCGAGATGTTGTCGTCGAAGATGTTCGAGGTGCCAACGAACGCGGCGACGAAGGGCGAAGCCGGGCGCTCGTAAATCTCGGCCGGGGTGCCGAGCTGCTCGATCCTGCCCTCGTTGAAGACGGCGATGCGGTCACTGAGGGTGAGTGCTTCCTGCTGGTCGTGGGTGACGAAAATGAACGTGATGCCGAGGCTGCGCTGCAGTTCCTTGAGTTCGACCTGCATCTGCTCGCGCAGCTTGAGGTCAAGCGCGCCGAGCGGTTCGTCGAGCAGCAATACCTTGGGCTGCACAACGGTGGCGCGGGCCAGGGCCACCCGCTGGCGTTGCCCTCCCGAGAGCTGGCTGGGTTTCCGATCGGCGAAACCGCCCAGGCGCACGGTGTCGAGGGCCGCTCTGGCCTGCTCGTGCCTGGCTCGTTTGGCGACTCCGCGCACGCGCAGCCCGTAAGCGACGTTATCGAGCACACTCATGTGCGGAAACAAGGCGTAGTCCTGGAAAACGGTGTTGACGTCCCGGTCGAACGGTGCCCGGTCGGTGACGTCCTGGCCGCGCAGCGCGATCGATCCGCTCGTGGGCTGCTCGAAGCCGGCGATTAGGCGCAAGACGGTGGTCTTGCCCGACCCGGACGGCCCGAGCATGGAGAAGAATTCCCCCTCGACGATGTCGAGGTCGACGCCGTCGACGGCGTTGATGCTACCGAAACTCTTGGTCAGGCCGGTCAAACGGATGGCGGGCTGCGCACCGGTCATATGATCTCCTCTGTCATCCACTGACTCCCTGCTCACTTGCAGGCTAATCATATGGAGTTAGATGTCATGAAAGTGCGCCGAGATGTTACGGTCGTGTCACAACCTGAAAAGAGCCGCCCATGCCGCAGTCCATCCGTGCCGGATCAGGAACGCGCGCGGCCATCTTCGCTCCCCTCGACGGCGCGGGCCGCGCCGAACTGGTGCTGCAGCGCCTGACCGACGCCATCGTGCTCGGGGTGCTGCACGACGGCGAACGGCTGCCGAGCGAAGCCGAACTGGCCCGCCAGCTCGGCGTCGCCACCGTCACCGCTCGCGAAGCGCTTGAGATTCTGCGCCGCAACAACCTCGTGCACACCAAGCGCGGTCGCGACGGCGGCAGCTTCGTCACCTTCGCCGGCGAAGGTTCGACAAACTTGCAGGACGACCGCCTGCTGGCCTGGTCCCGGGTACACCTGCGGGACCTCGGCGTGCACTATTCCGCAATCGCCGGCCTCGCGGCCGAACTCGCCGCCGACCGGGCCAGTGCGGCCGACATCGACAACCTCGAGCGCGTCCTCGACCGCACCGATGCCGGCACAGCGGATGCCGCACGCCGCGGCCAGGGCACCTTCCGTCTCGAAGTGGCCGCGCTCAGCCATTCCGCCCGCCTCGTGCGCGAAGAATTGCGGTTGCAGGCCGAGTTCGGCGCGCTGCTCTGGCTCGGCCTGCGAGAGCCGCTTCGTCGGAAACGCTGCCGTGCGGTGCAACGCGAGACGGTCGCTGCGCTCGTCGCCGAGGACGGCGCCCTGGCACGGCAGCTCACCGTTTCACAGATCACCGAATCCATCGAGTGGCTGATTGAAGCCAAGTCCCTTCTGGAACAGAAAGGCGGGTCGACGATGACCGGCAGCACAACCGAAGCGGTACGGACCGTGGCTCCCGCATGACCATCACGCCCGAGCAGAAGACGCCGCGTACCGGCGCCTGTGTGACATCCGTTGCCGCCGTGTTCGACCCGGTCTTCGCCCGGTTGGAACAGTGGGCCGACCTCGTTGAGCGCTACGCCGCGCGCCCCGGCACTGTGGCCGACCGGGCCGAACTCGACTCCCTGGTTGAAGAGCTGGTGCGCCGCGAGTTCGCCGACCCAGTCGGGTGCGTGATCGGGGCCGGCTTCGTCTCCGCGCCCGGCTTTCTGGGCTGGCACCTGGCCTGGTGGCTGGGCGGGCAGAACGCGGCGTCGCCGAGGCTGCCGGCCAACGGCATCCGTCATTTGGAAACGCTCGAAGACCCTCTCGACGAGAATTTTCGGGACTACACCGCTCTGGAGTGGTGGCGGGTTCCGGCACAAACCGGACGACGGCATATCACCGGCCCCTATGTGGACTATTTATGCACCGACGAGTACACCCTGACGCTCACGCTGCCGGTGTACCGCGGCGGCAACGAGCTCATCGGCGTCGTCGGGATCGACCTGTCCGTCGATGAGATCGAGCGCGATCTCGTTCCCCTCCTTGGCGCCGACGCTGTTGCGGTGACGGTGATCAACGCGAGCGGCCGGGTGGTTGTCTCGACCGACACCCACCTCGCGACCGGCGCGCTGCTGCGTCTGCCGGGTTTGACCAAGCTCTTGGCTGACCCCGCGTCAACGGACGGCGCAGTGGGGCTGCACGGAGCACACACGTTCCAGTGGTGCGGCCGAACCGAGCTCGCCGTCGTGGCCGGTCCCGCGGCCGTCCTGGCGCCAAGCTAGCCGATCGACGTACCGAAGACCAGCCCGAGAAGGTAGGTGACCGCGGCCGCGCCGAGGCCGATGACGAGTTGCCGCAGGGCGCGCTTGAGCGGAGGACCGCCCGAGAGCAGGCCGACGACGGCACCGGTAGCGAGCAGCGCCACGCCGACCAGTACGGTCGCGACGATGATGGCCGCGTAGCCGCTCATGCCGAACAGGTACGGCAGCACCGGGAGCAGCGCGCCGGAGGCGAAGAAGCAGAAGCTCGACAAGGCGGCGCCGGTTCCCGTGCCTATGGCCTCGTGTTCGTCGGGCTGCGGCACCTGCCTGTTCACCGCGTCGATCGGTCCGGTGGCGGCATAGGCCGTAGCCAGCACGCCACGGGCGTAGGTCTCGGCCTCCACCTCGGACATGCCACGGGCCCGGTAGACCAGGGTGAGCTCGTTGGCGGCGAGGTCGAGGTGCGAGAGCACGCTCTTGGCCGGCGCCGCGGGAGTGGAGGCTTCGAGCAGTTCCCGCTGGGACCGCACCGACACGTACTCACCCGCGCCCATCGAGAGCGCCCCGGCCAGCAGCCCGGCGATGCCGGTGAACAGAATAGTCGCGGCCGGTACACCGGTCGCCCCGATGCCGAGCACGAGGGCGAGGTTGCTGACGAGTCCGTCATTGACGCCGAACACGGCAGCCCGAAAGGTACCCGACAGGCGTTTACGGCCGCGCGCGGCGAGCCCGCGCACGACCTCTTCGTGCACGGTCTCGTCGGCGGCCATAGCGTTGGTCGCGTCGGCATCCGCTTGGTAAGGCGAGCGGCCCTCGGCCCGCTGGGCGAGGGCGAGCACGAAGACCGATCCGAACCGGCGGGCGAGTAGTCCAAGAAATCGGGTGCGTAGCGCGCCGCGCCGGGGCGAGCCGAGGCTGGCGCCGAGCAGTTGCCGCCAGTGCTCTTCATGTCGACCCTCAGCGTCAGCGAGGGCGAGCAGAATCTGACGTTCCTCGCCGGCCCGTCGGTTGGCGAGGTCGCGGTATACCGCAGCCTCCGCCTGCTCGTCGGCCAGGTATTGCCGCCACCGACGGATGTCCCGGGGCGACGGTTCCCGCCCGTCCGGCTGCGCAGTGGTCACGTTCACGCGTCCGGCGCCGCTTCCAGGAAGCCCTGCGGGATGCGAGCGGAATCGTGCGGGCCGGAACCGTCGAGGCCGAAGAAGGGTTCCTCGAACCGCACGACCCAGAACTTCTCCCGCACCACGGTCGGTGCGTAGAGCCCGGCTCCCTCCGACTCTCCCGGCGCCACGATCACGCCGATCGGGTCGTCGATGAGGGAGTCGGGAAAACGGGTGCGGTCAAGGTGCACGATGACCTGCACGCCCACTCCGAAAACAGTGCTCTGACCACCCATGCTCTACTCGATCGCCTGGGCGCGTTCGAGCACGAGTTCGCGCACGCGCGCGGCATCCGCTTGCCCGCGCATGGCCTTCATGACCGCGCCGATGACGGCGCCGGCGGCCTGCACCTTGCCGTCGCGGATCTTGGCGAGCACATCGGGCTGGTCCAGCAGCGCGGCGTCGATGGCCGCGATGAGTGGGCCATCGTCGGAGATCACGGCGAGGCCACGGCTCTCGACGACCTCGACCGGAGTGCCTTCCCCGGCTATGACGCCCTCGAGCACTTGGCGGGCCAGGCGGTCGGTGAGGGTCCCGGCCTCGACGAGTTCGATCAGCGCGGCGAGCTGCACCGGCGTCACGAGCGAGTCGGCGGCGACTCCGGCCACGTTGGCGAGTCGGGCGATTTCACCGGTCCACCACTTGCGTGCGGCCTGCGCGGATGCCCCGGCGGCGACGGTCGCTTCGACCGCGTCGAGCAGGTCGGAGTTGACGACGTCCTGGAACTCGAGGTTCACGAAACCCCAGGACGCCTGCAGACGCTTGCGGCGGGCTGCGGGCGGCTCAGGCAGGGTCAGGCGCAGCTCTTCGACCCAGTCACGCGACGGCGCCATCGGCAACAGGTCGGGCTCGGGAAAGTAGCGGTAGTCGTCAGCGTCGCTCTTGGGCCGACCGGCGCTCGTACGGCCGGTGTCTTCGTGCCAGTGCCGGGTCTCCTGCGTGATGGTGCCGCCGGCGTGCAGCACGGCCGCCTGGCGCTGGATCTCGTAGCGCACGGCGCGCTCGACGCTTCGCAGCGAGTTCACGTTCTTGGTCTCGGTGCGGGTGCCGAGCACGTTCGAGCCGCGCGGGCGCAGGGAGACGTTGGCGTCGCAGCGCACGTTGCCCTCTTCCATGCGGGCGTTCGAGACGCCGAGCGCCTTGGCGATCTCGCGAATGGCCGCGACGTAGGTCCTGCCAATCTCGGGGGCGTCGTGTTCGGCGCCCTCGATCATCTGGGTGACGATCTCGACCAGCGGCACGCCGCCGCGGTTGTAGTCGACGAGCGAGTAGTCAGCGCCCTGGATGCGTCCGGTGGCGCCGCCCATGTGGGTGAGCTTGCCGGCGTCGTCTTCCATGTGGGCGCGTTCGATCTCGACGGTGACCAGGCGCCCGCTCTCGAGTTCGATCGTGATGGATCCGTCGTGGCAGATCGGGTCGTCGTACTGGCTGGTCTGAAAGTTCTTCGCCGTGTCGGGATAGAAGTAGTTCTTGCGGGCGAACCGCGAGTGTTCCGCGATCTCACACCCCAAAGCCAACCCCAAACGGATGCTCGATTCGATCGCCTTCTTATTCACCTGCGGTAACCCGCCGGGCAGGCCGAGGCAGGTAGGACAGGTGTTCGTGTTGGCGCCGGAGCCGAACTCGTTGGCGCAGCCGCAGAACATCTTGGTTTTGGTGTTCAGTTCGACGTGCACCTCGAAGCCGAGCACCGGCTCGAACAGTTCGAGTGCTTTGTCGTAGTCCATCAATTCGGACCTTGTCATCAGACGGCTCCCTCTTCGCTGGCAAACATTTCGGTCGGTGTCAGGGCTGGAGCCTGGCTGAGCATGGTGTGCCCCCATCTCGCCTCGAGCAGCTGCTCGATGGCAGCGCCGACGGTGTAGAGGCGGGCATCCGCTTTGGCCGGGGCCATGATCTGCAGGCCGACCGGGAGGCCGTCTTCTGGTGCCAGTCCGATCGGGATGCTCATGCCGGGCACTCCGGCGAGGTTGGCCGGGATGGTGGTGACGTCGTTGATGTACATGGCCATCGGGTCGGCGAGCTTCTCACCGAATTTGAACGCGGTGGTCGGGGCGCTCGGCGAGACGAGCACGTCGACCTGGCTGAATGCGGCGGCGAAGTCGCGCTGGATGAGCGTGCGCACCTTCTGCGCGCTGCCGTAGTAGGCGTCGTAGTAGCCGGCGCTCAGGGCGTAGGTGCCGAGGATGATACGGCGCTTGACCTCGGCACCGAAACCCGCCTCACGGGTGGCGCTCATGACGTGCTCGCTCGTGAGCGAACCGGTCTCCGGGTTGACCCGGATGCCGAAGCGCACCGAGTCAAAGCGCGCCAGGTTGCTCGAGGCTTCGGCCGGCAGAATCAGGTAGTAGGCCGCGACGGCGTACTCGAAGTTCGGGGCGGAGACCTCGGTGATCTCGGCACCGGCGGCGACGAGCAGGGCAAGGGTCTCCGTGAAGCGCTGGGTGACGCCGGCCTGGAATCCATCACCGGAGAGTTCCTTGATGACGCCGACGCGCACGCCCTTGAGGGCGCCGTCCTTGAGGCCAGCTTGGGCCGCGGCGGCCATGGAGGGCCAGCTGTCGGTCAGCGAGGTGGAATCCAGCGGGTCGTGCCCGCCGATGACATCGTGCAGCAGGGCGGCGTCGTAGACCGTGCGGGAGACCGGGCCGACCTGGTCGAGGCTCGACGCGAGGGCGATAGCGCCATAGCGGGAGACGCCGCCATAGGTCGGCTTGACGCCGACCGAGCCGGTTACAGCGGCCGGCTGGCGAATCGATCCGCCGGTGTCGCTGCCGAGGGCGAGCGGCGCCTGAAAGGAGGCGACGGCCGCGGCCGAGCCGCCGCCGGAGCCACCGGGGATGCGGTCGCGGTCCCAGGGGTTGCGGGTGACGCCATAGGCGGAGTGCTCGGTGGATGAGCCCATGGCGAATTCGTCCATGTTGGTCTTGCCGAGCGGAATCAGCCCGGCCGCACGCAGGCGGGCGACGACGGTCGCATCGTACGGCGGCACCCAGCCCTCGAGAATTTTCGACCCGGCGGTGGTGGGCATGTCCTGGGTGGCGAGCACGTCTTTGATCGCGATCGGAACACCGGCGAGCGGGTTCAGCCGCTCACCCGCGGCGCGGCGGGCATCAATCGCGGCGGCGGTGTTGAGGGCGGCGTCGGCTGCGACGTGCAGAAAAGCATGCAGGTCGGTGTCGACCGCCGTGATGTGGTCAAGGTGGGCGCGGGTCGCCTCGACGGCGCTGACCTGCTTGCTGACCAAAAGTTCACTCAGTGCAGCGGCGGAGAGCTTGGTGAGATAGGTCATGGTCACTCCTCGTCCAGAATGGCAGGCACGCGGAATTTGTCTCCGGCGCGGTCGGGTGCACCGGACAGTGCCTGCTCGACCGTCAGGGAGGGCACGACGATGTCATCGCGGAACACGTTGGTCAGCGGCATCGGATGGCTCGTGGCCGGTGTATCGGCTGTGGCAACCTCAGACACTTTGGCGATCGAGTCGACGATCTGGCCGAGGTCATGGGTGAGATCGGTGATCTCGAGGGGGCTGAGGTCGATCCGGGCGAGGTATGCCAAATGGGCAACCTGCTCGGCCGTGATTTCAGACATGGTGCTCCGATACGCATTGGGGTGGATACTCCAATCCTATTCGCCAGCCGCCGCGAGCCCGATCCGCCGACCGCCACCACCCGTGCAGCCACACCCCACGACCCTGTTGCAGTCAGTGTCCGCTTCCCTGGACAGAAATCGACAACGGATCCGGTCGGTCCCTTTCGCGCTGATCGAGTGAAGCTTGAGTCACCGACGACGACGACGCCCTGGATCAATAAATTCAGCGAGAGGTGACCGATAGAGAGCACACTTAGAAATATGAGAACAATTATCGTGGAGCAGAACCTGACCGGATCCGTACTTTCGATGCGGAATCTCCTGAACCCTGCACCGGGCCCGCGTCGGGTGAAAATCCGTATGCGGACCGCGTCGGTGGATCGTGCCGACCTGGCCCAGCGCGGGAGACCCCATCAGCAGGTCAGGCCGGGCAGTGCTCCGCTGATTGTGGGGCTGGATGCCGCGGGTGACGTCGAGGCAGCGGAATGCGAGGTGGATGAACGTGACGCGCATGCGCTACACAGATCTTTTTAACGGCGGTCAAGTACCCGTGATTGGGCAGGGAACCTGGCATCTCGGTGAGGACCCCGCGAGACGAACCAACGAGTTGTCGGCTCTCCGCGCGGGGATCGACGTCGGCCTGACCGTGATCGACACGGCCGAAATGTATGGCGACGGAGCTTCGGAGGAACTGGTCGGCGAGGCCATCCGAGGGCGACGTGACGAGGTGGTGCTGGTAAGCAAGGTCTACCCGCATAACGCGAGCCGCAGCGGTGTCGTCGCTGCGTGCGAGCGCAGCCTGCGCCGGCTCGATACCGATCGGCTCGACGTCTACTTGCTGCATTGGGCCGGTAGATATCCACTAGCTGAGACCGTCGACGGGTTCGACCGTCTGGTGGCGGCTGGCAAGATTCGGAGTTGGGGATTATCGAATTTCGACCTGGATGATCTGAAGCGAGTACCCGACGGATGTGCCACCAATCAGGTGCTCTACAACCTCGGCAGTCGGGGCATTGAGTTTGATCTGCTGCCGTGGCAGCAACGCGTGGGTATGCCGCTTATGGCATATTCGCCGCTCGGGCAGGGACCATCCCTGCTCGAGCATCCCTTACTGGCTGAACTGGGAGAACGGCACGGAGTGACTAGTGCCCAGATCGCGCTGGCCTGGGTTATTCGGCAACCGGGCGTCATCGCGATCCCCAAGGCTTCGTCGCCCGAGCACGTGCGCCAGAATGCCGGCGCGGGCGCCGTGGTGCTCGACGCCGAGGATTACTTGTCTCTCGATAGCGCGTTTCCGGCGCCCCGCAGAAAGCAACCGCTCGATATTCTCTGACGTCGTCCGCTCTTTCTTACAGGACACCTCTGGCCGAGTCGAGTGATCTCGACCCGGCCAGCGCCCCGCCCGCCATTCCTTGAAGGCGCACAGTAGTAGGCAACGCGCGATCGTGATAAAACTGAGGCATGCTCGCTTACCGCACAGCTTAGGACTGTCGGGACATTTATCCATTCAATACCTCCGAAAGTGTTGCCGGATCCTCCGTCGTCACGTTCAAAAAAAGTCAGGAAGTGAAGAGAAATGAAAGCAGTCGTTTACAAGGGCCCCAATGAGGTCAGTGTTGAAGAAGTTCCGGATGCCAAGATCGAACGTCCCACTGATGTTCTGGTTCGCATTACGGCAACAAACATCTGCGGTTCAGATCTACACATGTATGAGGGGCGCACCGATTTCGAGGTTGGACGCACGTTTGGCCACGAAAATATGGGCGAGGTCATCGAGGTCGGTAACGGCGTCGACAAGGTCAAATTGGGCGAACTCGTCGTGTTGCCGTTCAATATTTCCTGCGGGTTCTGCAAAAACTGCGAGCGCGGGTTCACCAACTATTGCATGACCACTCAACCCGACCCGGTCGGTGCCGGCGCCGCCTACGGCTTCGCCGGCATGGGTCCGTATCCCGGCGGGCAGGCCCAAATGTTGCGTGTGCCCTACGGTGACAACAACTGCTTGCGCCTGGGTGAAGACGCCAAAGAAAAGCAAAACGATTACGTGATGCTCTCGGACATCTTCCCGACGGGCTACCACGCTACCGAAATGGCCGGCGTGATCCCCGGTGACACGGTCGTGATTTACGGTGCGGGTCCGGTCGGGCTGATGGCTGCCCTGTCTGCGACGATCAAGGGCGCGAGTAAAGTCTGGGTCGTGGACCGACGCCCGGATCGGCTGGCCCTCGCCGAGCAGATCGGTGCGATCGCCGTTGATGATTCAAAGACGGACCCGGTTCAGTTCATTTTGGACCAGACGAAGGGTATCGGCGCGGACCGGGGTTGTGAATGCGTGGGCTATCAGGCCCACGACCCACAGGGTACCGAAGATCCCGCCATGACTCTGAACCGGCTGATTCAGACGGTGCGAATTACCGGGGGAATCGGCGTTGTCGGCGTCTTCCTGCCGGCAGATCCCGGTGGCTTCGACGAGAACGCCAAGAAGGGCAAGATAGCCATAGATTACGGCCTGATGTGGCTCAAAGGGCAGAGCATGGGCAGCGGCCAATGCCCGGTAAAGAGATACAATCGGCAATTGCGCGACCTGATTGCCGTGGGCAAGGCCAAGCCTTCATGGATCGTTTCGCACGAGATCCCGCTCAGCCAAGCCGTGGATGCCTACAAGAACTTCAACGACCGCAACAACGGTTGGACCAAAGTCATCCTCAAGCCCGAGTAGGCAATCCTGCCGGGCCCTCGGCCAGCAAGAGTCGAAACTCATCGGCGTCGAGAATACGGATTCCGAGGGTTTCGGCCTTGCCGAGCTTCGATCCGGCGCCCGGCCCGGCGGCCACGAAGTCAGTGTTCTTGGACACGCTCGACGCGCTCTTACCGCCGGCGGCGATGATCGCCTCCTGCGCGCCCTCTCGACTGAAGCCCTCGAGTGAACCGGTGGCCACGACGGTCAGCCCCGCGAGCACTCCCCCGGCGGCCTCGGCCGCTCCCGGACCCGGATGGCCCGGCGTGGTGAACTGCACGCCGGCCGCGGCCCACTGGGTGACGATATCGACATGCCAGTCCACCAAAAACCAGTCCAGCACCGCATCGGCGATGATGCCGCCGACCCCGTCGACCTCCGCGAGTTGTTCACGGGTGGCTGCCCGAATGGTGTCGAGTGAGCCAAAGTGGTTGGCCAGCGCACGAGCCGCAACCGGGCCGACGTGACGGATATTGAGCGAGACCAGGATGCGCCACAGCGGCTTGGTCTTGGCCTTGTCGATCTCGGCGAGTAGCTTCAGCGCGCTCGAGGACGGCTGTGGCCCCGTCAGCCCCTGCTTCTTCTCGGCGGCGTTGGGATTGCGTTGGAACGGCATCCGCTGCCGGGCCGTGCCGTCGTCGTCTTCCTTGGGCAGCCCGGTTTCGGCGTCGCGCACGATCACCCGGATTGGCAGCAGGTCGCCCAGCGCGAGGTCGAACAGGCCGGCCTCGGTCGACAACGGTGGATCGGCCGGCACGGTCGGCTGGGTGAGCGCGGAGGCCGCGACCTCGCCGAGCACCTCGATGTCGAGGCCGCCACGGCTGCCGATGTGTTCGACCCGGCCGCGCACCTGCGCGGGGCAGCTGCGCGCGTTCGGGCAGCGCAGGTCGATGTCACCCTCTTTGGCCGGGGCCAGCGGGGTGCCGCACTCCGGGCAGTTCAGCGGCATGACGAATTCCCGTTCGGTACCGTCGCGCAGCAGGGCGACCGGGCCGAGCACCTCGGGAATGACATCGCCAGCCTTGCGCAGCACGATGGTGTCACCGATCAGCACGCCCTTGGCCTTGACTACGTCCTGGTTGTGCAGGGTGGCCTGGCGCACCTCGCTGCCGGCTAGCAGCACCTTCTGCATGACGGCAAAGGGGGTGGCGCGACCGGTGCGGCCGACACTCACGACGATGTCGAGCAGCTTCGTGTTGACCTGCTCGGGCGGATACTTGTAGGCGATCGCCCAGCGCGGCGCCCGGTTGGTGGCGCCGAGTTCGGCGTGCAGTGCAAGCTCGTCGATCTTGATCACAATGCCATCGAGTTCGTGTTCGACGCTGCCGCGGTGTGCCCCGTAGTACTCGATAAACGCCGCAGCCTCGGGGACCGACTCGACGACCTTGAAGTAGCTGCTGGTCGGCAGGCCCCAGCCCTTGAGCAGGCCATAGACCGCTGACTGGGTCTGAACGGGCGGGTTCTCCCAGGCGCCGATACCATGCACGAGCATGCGCAGCCGGCCGAGGCGGGCCTTCATCAGGCGCAGCTGATCGACGTTCTTGCCGGCGGCTTTCTGCCGCAGCGACCCGGCCGCCGCGTTGCGGGCATTCGCGAACACGCGCTCGCCGGCGGCGGACTGCGCGGCGTTCAGTTCGTCGAACGCGGCCGTGGGAAAGAACACCTCACCGCGCACCTCCATAAGCGACGGATGCCCGGTGCCGGCCAGCCGCGACGGGATCCCGGGCACCAGGTCGATGTTCTCGGTGACGTCTTCGCCGACGACGCCGTCGCCGCGGGTCGCCGCGGAGAGGAGCACACCGTTGGCGTAGCGCAGGTTGACGGCGAGGCCGTCGATCTTGAGCTCGCACAGATAGTGCACGGCGCGGCCCGAGTTATCTGCGGCTTTACCGGCCCAGCCCGCGAATTCCGCGAGGGAGAAGACGTTGTCGAGGCTGAGCATCCGTTCGGCGTGGGTGACCGCGTCGAACAGGGTGACCTCGGCGCGGCCGCCGACCGTCTGGGTGGGGCTGTCCTGGCTTTGCAGTTCCGGGTAGAGGCGTTCGAGCTCGGCGAGGCGCTGCACGAGCAGGTCGTACTCGGCGTCGGCGATGACGACGGTGTCCCGCCCGTAGTAGGCGTCACGGGCGGTGAGCACGCGCGTGGTCGTGTCGGCGGCCTCGGCGGCCGCGGCGGCGAGGCTCGCCGGGGTGGTGTCGGCGACGGACTCAGGCATTGACCGGGACGGGGCTGGCCGAAGCGGTGCTGGCAGGTGTGACGAAAACGGGAACCGCGCTGACGGTGCGGTCGATGGTGCACTGGCCAAGCACCCGGGTACCGACGTAGACGACGGCGGTCTGGCCGGGGGCGACGCCGGCGAGCGGCTCATTCGGAATGATGCGCAGTTCGAGGGCGCCCTCAAGACCGTTCACCACTTGGGCGACCGCCGGAACCGGGTCGGCGTGAGCGCGAATCTGCACGTGGCAGGCGAATTCCACCTCTGGCTGTTCGGGCGCTAGGCCAGCCCAGGTGTACTCGTTGCCGGCGATCTCCCTGATGGCGAGCGCCTCCTTGGGGCCGACGACGACTGTGTTGGTGATCGGGCGCACCTCGAGCACGAAGCGCGGCTTGCCGTCAGCAGCCGGGGTGCCGATCGACAGGCCCTTGCGCTGACCGACGGTGAACGCGACGGCGCCGTCGTGCTGGCCCAGCGTATTGCCCTCCCGGTCGAGGATGTCGCCGGTCACCTGGGCGACCCGTTCGCCGAGCCAGCCCTTGGTATCGCCGTCTGGAATGAAGCAGATGTCGTAGGAGTCCGGCTTGTTCGCCACCGAGAAGCCACGTTCGGCGGCTTCGGCCCGCACCTCGGCCTTGGTCGGCGTCGCACCGAGCGGGAACATGGAGTGGTTGATCTGGTCGGCGGTGAGCACGCCGAGCACGTAGGACTGGTCTTTCGCCCAGGCCGCCGCGCGGTGCAGCTGCTTGTTGCCATCGGCATCCGTCAAAATGCTCGCGTAGTGGCCGGTGCAGACGGCGTCGAAGCCGAGGGCCATGGCCTTTTCGAGCAAGGCGGCGAACTTGATCTTCTCGTTGCAGCGCATGCACGGGTTCGGGGTGCGACCGGCCGAATATTCGGCGATGAAGTCGTCGACGACGTCGAGCTTGAACCGTTCGGAGAAATCCCAGACGTAGTACGGAATGCCCATGATGTTCGCAGCGCGCTGGGCATCCATCGAGTCTTCGACGGTGCAGCAGCCGCGGCTGCCGGTGCGCAGCGTGCCCGGCATGCGGCTCAGCGCAAGATGAACACCGACCACCTCGTGTCCAGCTTCGACCGCACGCGCGGCTGCGACGGCGGAATCAACACCGCCACTCATTGCTGCTAAAACCTTCACCCAACGAGTGTACGCGGAGTGCCCGTTGGAGCCAACGTCAGTGCCCTGGCACCCGATCGGCCATACCGGCGGCGAGCGCCTGGGCGTGCGCGGCCGGCAGCGCCGCGAGCAGCGCGTCGACGTCGGCATCGGTCGACGAGTGGCCGAGCGTGATGCGCAAGGCTCCGCGGGACTCGGCCTCGCTGCGCCCCATGGCCCGCAGCACGTGCGAGGGCTCAGGCACGCCAGCCTGGCAGGCCGACCCGGTCGACACCGACACCCCGGCGGCGTCGAGCAGGAACAGCAGCGAGTCACCCTCACAGCCGGCAAAGCTGAAGTGGGCGTTGCCGGGCAGCCGGTTGATCGGGTCGCCGTTGAGTTGCGCCCCGGGAGCCAAGAGGGCCACCCCCTCGATCACCCGGTCGCGAAGGCGAGAGAGACGCGCGGTTTCGCGGCCACCGTGCGCCGCAAGCTGTTCACGAGACAAAGCGGATGCCGCCACCGCGAACGAGACCGCCGCCGCGACATCCTGAGTGCCGCTGCGCACCTTGCGCTGCTGGCCGCCGCCGTGGATGAGCGGTTCGACGGTCGTGGCGCGGCCGAGTACGAGCGCGCCGATGCCGACCGGCCCGCCGACCTTATGCGCCGAGACGCTCAACGCCGACACCCCGGCGGCAGCGAGCGTGCGAAAATCCACCGGGATGTAGCCGTAGGCTGCGACGGCGTCGACGTGCACCGGAATTCCGTGCGCGGCCGCGAGCACCGCCACCTCGGCGACGGGCTCGATGGTGCCGACTTCATTATTGGCCATGATGACGCTGACCAGCGCCACATCGAGGGGGTCGTGGGCGATGGCGGCCTCGAGCGCCCCGAGGTCGATGCGGCCGTTCTCGTCGAGCGGAATCCACTCGACGACGGCCCCATCGTGCTGGGCGAGCCATTCGACGGTATCGAGGGTCGCGTGGTGTTCGCCGCCCGGCACCAGGATGCGCCGGCGCGGGGCGCGTGCCCAGTACAGGCCCTTGATGCCGAGGTTGATGGCCTCGGTGCCGCTGCCGGTGAAAACCACCTCGATCGGATCAGAGGCCAGGCTCGCAGCGACGATTTCGCGTGACTCTTCGAGCATCCGTTTCGCGTTCTGCCCCTGGCTGTGAACCGAAGCGGGGTTACCGACGACGCCCATCGCTTCGGCATAGGCGGCAATAGCGGCGGGAAGCATGGGCGTGGTCGCCGCATGGTCCAGATAGACAACCATGCAATTCATTTTACCGTCGAGCGGATGCCCGTGGTCATCACGCTCCCCCCGCACTGATTACTCTTGAACCCATGAGTTCCACCGACCCCCTGCGCAACCTCGGTGTGCGACTAACCAGCGCGGGCGGTGAACTGCGCGTCTGGGCCGAACACGCCGACGCCATGGACCTGTGCATGTTCGACGACACCGACCCGAACTGGATCATCAAAAGCGTGCCGATGAGCCAGGACGTGCACGGCGTGTGGTCCGGTCGGTCACGCACCCTGTCACCCGGGCGCCGCTACGGTATCCGCGTGTCGGGCCCGGCGAGCCCGAAGAACTCTTTTCACCCGGAGAAAACTCTGATCGAACCGTATTCTCGAGGTCTGGTTCGGGCCGGGGCCGGGCTGTGGCAGTCGTCAGTGGTCGACGACTATTTCGACTGGAACGGCACCGAAAAACCGGCTATAGCCCTCGATCACACCGTGGTCTACGAGGCGCACGTGCGCGGCCTCAGCCGACTGAACCCTCTGGTACCGGCCGCACTGCGAGGAACCTACGCCGGTCTCGCCCACGAATCCACCATCGCCTACCTGAAGGATCTTGGCGTCACCGCGGTCGAACTGCTGCCGGTGCAAGCGTTCGTGTCGGAGCAACGCCTGATCAAACAGGGCCTGATCAACTATTGGGGTTACAACACCCTTAACTTTTTCTCCCCGCACGCCGACTACGCCACCCAGGCGGCCCAGTCCGCCGGGCCGGAAGCCGTGCTGCGCGAGTTCAAGGGAATGGTCAAGCTGCTACACGAGGCCGGCCTCGAGGTCATCCTCGACGTGGTCTACAACCACACCGCCGAGGAGGGCCGCAACGGTCCGGTCACGAGCCTGCGCGGCATCGACAACGCAGCCTACTACCGGCAGGACGAGTCCGGCGCCTACATCGACGTGACCGGCTGCGGCAACACGGTTGACTTCAGCCACGACGTGCCGAAACGCCTCGTGCTCGACTCGCTGCGCTACTGGGCCAACGACCTGCAGATAGACGGGTTCCGCTTCGACCTCGCCGCGACGCTCGGCCGGGACGCCGGCGTGGTCTACAACCCGGAGCATCCGCTGCTCACCGAGATTCGCGACGACCCGGACCTGGCCGGCGTGAAACTCATCGCGGAGCCGTGGGATGTCGGCCAGGGCGGCTGGCAGACCGGCAATTTTCCGCCCGGCTGGACGGAGTGGAATGACCGCTACCGCGACCGCATGCGGGACTTCTGGCTCTCGGATATGAAGAGCCTGCGCCTGACCGGCTCGGCCGGCAGCGGCATCGGCCGGTTCGCGACCCGGGTCGCCGGTTCGTCGAATACCTTCTCCGAGCAGCGCGGCCCGCTCGCCTCGCTCAATTTCATCACCGCGCATGACGGATTCACCCTCGCCGACCTGACCGCCTACGACGTGAAGCACAACCTCGGCAATGGCGAGTCGAATCGCGACGGCACCGACAACAACAGCTCATACAACCACGGGGTTGAGGGGCCGACCCGCGACGTGGCCATCCTGGCCACCCGCCGTAAGGCCATGCGCAACCTGCTCGGCACGCTCCTGCTCTCGGCCGGCATTCCCATGCTTACTGCCGGCGACGAGTTCGGGCGCAGCCAGCGCGGCAACAACAACGCCTACTGCCAGGACAGCGAGCTCACCTGGCTGAACTGGGACTTCGACGACTGGCAGCAGGACCTGCACCGGGTCACCCGCCGCTTGCTGCAGCTGCGCCGCGAGAACCCGGCCCTGCGTCCGATGCATTTCGGGCGGTTCGGCGAGACCACGCCGAACGCCAGCCAGCTGGACTGGTACAACATCGCCGGCGAGGCGCTCACCGGCGATGCCTGGAACTCGCCGACCGAGCGCACCCTGCAATACATGGCAGCGTCCACCCCTGAGCACGAGGCGTTCAACCGCATCCTGCTCGTGATCAACGCCCGGGAGCAGGACGAGACCGTTACCCTGCCCGCGCACGAGGGAGTGGATGCGTACACGCTGCTCTGGGATTCGAATCACGACGACCTGCGCGACTTGCGTCTCGAGCACGCGCCCGGCACCCCCTTGTTCGTGCCGGGCGCGTCGATGCAGCTGATGCGCGCGCACGGCGCGTTCGTGCCACGCCGCACGCCGCGCGTCTGAGCCCCGCCGGCTAGTTCGCGATGGCCACCAGGCCCATTTCCGCCGGGCTGATGAGCAGGTCGTTCCGGGGCACGACACGCACGGTGTATCCGAACGCTCCGGCCCGGTCGAGTTCAACCGTTCCCGTGAACAACGTGGCCCCGCCGGCCGGGGTTTCCTTTACCGGTGCCGGTTCGAGCGCCTGAATGGCCACATCGCGCAGGTCGTCGCCGCTGAGGCTCTTGCCGTAGACGACTTCGACGGTCACGTCCTCGGCCGCGAGTCCGCCGAGCTGCACGTGCGCGCGAAGGTGGAGGTCATCGCCCACTTCGGGCACGGACGAGACACCACCCGACTCGACGTGGGTCACCGCGACCTGCGGCCAGGCTGAGACGATCCGGCCCTTCCACGCAGCCAGTTCACGGGCCGCACGGTAGTTGTTGGCCGACATCAGCGCTTCGTAGTGCCCGGCCGGGCGGTACAAGCGTTGCACGTACTCTCTCACCATGCGGTCAGCGGACAGTTGCGGCGACAGGGTGGCCAGGGTGTGGCGGATATTGGATACCCAGCGTTCGGGAACGTCGTCGGCGTTGCGTTCATAGAACGTCGGCGCTACCTGGTGTTCGATCAGGTCGTAGAGCGCCTCGGCTTCAAGCCGGTCGCGTTCGGCTGGGTCGCCAGCCGAATCGGACGACGGAATCGCCCAGCCGTTCTTGCCGTCATAGTATTCCGGCCACCAACCGTCGAGGATCGACAGGTTGAGCGCGCCGTTGAGAGCCGCCTTCATACCGCTCGTTCCGCAGGCTTCAAGCGGACGGAGCGGATTGTTGAGCCAGACATCCGTTCCCGGATACATCAGCTGAGCCATCGCAATGTTGTAGTCGGGCAAAAATGCGATGCGAGTACGAAGGGCCGGGTCGGCGGCGAACTGCACTATTTTCTGGATCAGCCGCTTGCCCTCCTCATCGGCGGGGTGTGACTTGCCGGCGATGACGATCTGAATCGGACGCTCCGAGTGAAGGAGGAGGGCACGCAAGCGCTCAGGATCGTGCAGCATCAGGGTCAGGCGCTTATAGGTGGGAACGCGGCGGGCGAACCCGATGGTGAGCACGTTCGGGTCGAAGACCCGGCCGATCCAGGCCGGCGGGATGCCGCCCGGGTTCTGGTCGCGCCAGGCGTTGAGCACGCGGCGGCGGGCATCTTCGACGAACTGCAGGCGCATCTGCCCGCGCACCGACCACAGGTCCTGGTCGGACACCTCGCTCGAGGCCCAATTGGCGATCGAGGTGTCGCTCGTGCCGAGCTGGGCCTGCGCGAGGCTCTTGAGCGCCGGGTCGGTCCAACTTTGAGCGTGCACACCATTCGTGATCGACGTGATCGGCACATCCGCTGAATCAAAACCCGGCCACAGGCCGTTGAACATGCGACGGCTGACCTCGCCGTGCAGGGTCGACACGCCGTTGGCGTGCTGACCAAGACGCAACCCCATGATGGCCATGTTGAACACCTCGGAGGAGCCCCCGGCGTAACTTTCTGCGCCGAGCGCGAGCAGGTCGTCCACGTCGACGCCGGGCAGCAGATCGGTGCCGAAGTAGCGGCGCACCAGCGAACGCTCAAACCGGTCGATGCCGGCGGCGACGGGAGTATGGGTGGTGAAGACAGTGCCGGCGCGGGCAACCTGCAGCGCTTCCTGAAAGCTCAGGCCCTCGCCGATCAGGCTCGAGATGCGTTCGAGGCCAAGGAACCCGGCGTGGCCCTCGTTGGTGTGGAATACCTCGGGCTCGGGCAAGCCGTGCAGCGAGCTCCACAGTTTCACCGCGCGGGCGCCGCCGATTCCAAGCAGCAGCTCCTGCAGCAGTCGGTGTTCGCCACCGCCGCCGTAGAGGCGGTCGGTGACCAGGCGAAGATCGTCGGCGTTTTCGGGAATGTCAGCGTCAAGCAGCAGCAGGCGCACCCGGCCTACCTTGGCCTGCCAGACCCGGGCGTGCAGCGTGCGGTCGTCGGGGAGCGCGAGGGAGACCTGCACGGCCGAGCCGTCTGCACGGCGCAGCACGGCGAGCGGCAGGCCGTCGGGGTCGAGCAGTGGGTAGCTTTCCATCTGCCAGCCGTCGGGCGAGATGGCCTGGCTGAAGTACCCGGCACGGTAGAACAGCCCAACGCCGACGAGTGGCAGGCCGAGGTCGGAGGCACTCTTAAGGTGGTCACCGGCAAGGATTCCGAGCCCGCCGGAGTACTGCGGCAAGGCCGCGGCGATACCGAATTCCGGTGAGAAGTAGGCGATCGCTGCGGGCTTCTCACCCTCGAGGCCCTGGTACCAGCGCGGCTGCTCGAGGTAGTCACGCAGCCCGTCGCGGGTGGCGTTGACCTCGCCGACGTAGTCGTGGTCACGCGCGAGCTCGTCGAGGCGGCGCGGGTCGACAGCGCCGAGCAGGGCGACCGGGTCGGTGCCGATCTCGCGCCACAAATCCGGGGCAATACGCTCGAACAGCTGCCGGGTGGGCTCATGCCACGACCAGCGGAGATTGCCGGCAAGCTCCTCGAGAGCCGCGAGGGGCTCGGGGAGAACGGCACGGACAGTAAATTTGCGGATGGCCTTCACGAGGTCAACCTTAGGGGTGCCACGAGTCGAACACGTAACTCCAGATCTCCCGGTCTTGGGCGAGCCGAACGAACGACGGGGGCCATCCTCGCGCTTTCACGCTACGGTCATGGTGTGGCTAAGACAGCAGCAAATAAGACGAACCTGCCGACAGCATCGAGCAGTGCCCCGACGACCGTGTCCACGAGCGGGGAGACGGGGAGCGGCGCCGAAGCATCCATCGGTCGTATTCCCATTCTCGACCTCTCCCCCCAGCTGAACGACAATCTCTGGCCGGCCCGTGCTTTCGTCGGTGAGGTGGTGCCGTTCGGTGCGACCGCTTTTCGCGAAGGGCACGACCTCATCGGGGTCGACCTGCAGCTCACCGCGCCCGACGCGAGCACCACGCGACATGCCATGGCGCTGCTGGCTGACGGAACCGACCGCTACGGTACCAAGGCGCAGCTCGGTACTGCTGGCCGTTGGACTTACCGCGTGCGCGCCTACGCCGACGACTTCGCCACCTGGGAACACAACGCCGCGATCAAGATACCGGCGGGCATCGACGTTGAGCTCATGTTCGAGATCGGCGGCACCCTGCTCAGCAAGGCCGGCTTGGACAAGACCCGGCCGCTCGCCGCCCGCCGCCTGTTCCTCGCGGCAGCGAAAACGCTCGCCGACCGGGAGAAGCCGGCAAGCGAACGTTTTCTGGCGGTAGCGGATGCCGCGCTGCGGCAGGCCATCACGGCCCACCCCCTCGCCGGGCTGGCCTCGCTCTCAGCCGAACGCACGATCATCGTCGAACGCACCAGGGCCGGAGTTGGCTCGTGGTACGAGTTCTTCCCCCGTTCGGAGGGCGCCGTTCGCCGCGCCGACGAAAGCTGGCAGAGCGGAACCTTCCGCACCGCGGCCAAGCGCCTGCCCGCCGTTGCGGCCATGGGCTTCGACGTGCTCTACCTGCCGCCGATCCACCCGATCGGGCAGGCTTTTCGCAAGGGGCCGAACAATTCGCTCGAGGTCGCACCGGGCGACCCGGGGTCGCCGTGGGCGATCGGCTCCGCCGATGGCGGCCACGACGCCATCCACCCCGACCTCGGCACCGTCGCCGACTTCACGTTCTTTCTGAAGAAAGCGGCCTCGCTCGGCATCGAGGTCGCCCTCGACTTCGCCCTACAGGCCTCTCCCGATCACCCCTGGGTGCAGCAGCACCCGGAATGGTTCACCACCCTGCCCGACGGAACCATCGCCTACGCCGAGAATCCGCCGAAAAAATATCAGGACATCTACCCGATCAATTTCGACAACGATCCCGCCGGCATCCGTGCCGAGGCGCTGCGACTGCTGCGCCACTGGATCAGCCTCGGCGTGCGCATGTTCCGGGTGGACAACCCGCACACCAAGCCACTCGACTTTTGGGAGTGGCTCATCACCGAGGTCAACGCCACCGACCCCGACGTGGTGTTCTTGGCCGAGGCTTTCACCCGTCCGGCCCTCATGCAGGCGCTCGGCAAGGTCGGCTTCCAGCAGTCGTACACCTACTTCACCTGGCGCAACACGAAGACGGAGCTCGAAGAGTTCTTCGACGGCCTCGCCACCGATACCCCCGACTTTCTGCGCCCGAACCTGTTCGTGAACACCCCCGACATCCTCACCGAATACCTGCAGTTCGGCGGTCCGGCAGCGTTCAAGATCCGGGCGGCCCTAGCCGCGACGGCGGCGCCGACCTGGGGGGTCTACGCCGGATTCGACCTGTTCGAGAACGTCGCCCGGCCGGGTGCCGAAGAGAGCATCGACAACGAGAAATACGAGTACCGGCCGCGCGACTGGAGCAAGGCGGAGGAGCTCGGCCGGTCGCTCGCGCCGTACCTCACCCTGCTCAACCGCATTCGATCCGAGCACCCGGCGCTGGGCCAGCTGCGCAACCTCGATATCCACGCCAGCGACGACGATTCGATCCTCGTCTATAGCAAGTACCTCGAGGCGGCGTTCACCGGCACCGGCCAGGCGGATGCCCTCATCATCGTCGCCAATGTCGACCCGCACTCGGTGCGCCAGACGGTCGTGCACCTCGACGTGACCCGATTCGGCATTGCCCGCGGTGACACCTTCGACGTGCATGACCTCGTGTCGGGCGCCACCTGGACCTGGTCGGCCGACAACTTCGTGCGGCTCGATGCCTTCACCGAGCCGGTGCATATCCTGCACGTCACCCCCCACGATCCGGGCCGCGCATGAGCGGTGACAAGAACAAAGACAAGAAAAAGAAGCATTCGAGCAAGCATAAGAAGGGTCAGGCAAAGAACATCGACTCCAAGAAGGCTCAGTCCTTGAAAGCACAGTCCACGAAGGCGCAGAAGCATGTGGCCCCCACCGAGCCGGCACCGATTCCCGACCATGTTCTTGAGGCCGTCGCCGCCGGCCACTACTACAACCCGCACGAGATTCTCGGCCAGCACCTCGCGCATCAGGCCGGTGTCACCGACCCGCTCGTCATGATCCGAGCGTTGCGGCCGCTCGCCACCGAGGTTTTCGCGATACTGGCCAGCGGCGCTCATGTGGAACTGGCCCACCTCGCGCACGGCATCTGGCAGGGCGAAAGTACCCTCGGACTCACCGACTACACAATCGAGGCGCGCTACCAGGACGCCCCGCCGTGGATCTGCGATGATCCCTACCGCTTCATCCCGACGCTCGGCGAGCTGGACCTGCACCTGATCGGGGAAGGCCGCCACGAACGGCTCTGGGACGTCCTGGGCGCACACTACCGGGAACATCAGGGCGTCGCGGCGGCCTCGACCGGCACCTCCTTCGCGGTTTGGGCGCCGCACGCTCGCGCCGCCCGTGTGATCGGCGACTTCAACGGCTGGAACGGCACGACCCATGCCATGCGCAATATGGGCAGCACCGGCGTCTGGGAACTGTTCATCCCTGGCCTCGAACTCGGCACCAAATACAAGTTCCAGCTGCTCACGCAGTCCGGCGCCTGGGTCGAGAAAGCAGACCCGATCGCCCGGCTGGCCGAGGTGCCACCGCAGACCGCGTCGGTCGTCACCGCATCGCACTACGACTGGGAGGATGCCGCGTGGCTGGCCAACCGCAAGGCCAACGATCCGCACAACCAGGCGATGAGCGTCTACGAAATGCACGTCGGATCCTGGCGGCCCGGCCTTGGCTACCGCGACCTGGCCGATGAACTCGTCGGGTACCTGCAGGAATTGAGCTTCACCCACGTCGAATTCATGCCCCTCGCGGAGCATCCGTTCGGCGGCTCCTGGGGATACCAGGTGAGCGGCTACTATGCGCCGACCAGCCGGTTCGGCTCCCCCGACGACCTGCGCTACCTGATCGACTCACTGCATCAGGCCGGCATTGGTGTGATCATGGACTGGGTACCGGGCCACTTCCCCAAGGACGACTTCGCCCTCGCCCGCTTCGACGGTCAGGCCCTCTACGAGCACCCGGACCCGCGTCGTGGCGAGCAGATGGACTGGGGCACCTACATCTTCGACTTCGGCCAGATGCAGGTGCGCAACTTCCTAGTCGCGAACGCGCTGTACTGGCTCGAAGAATTTCACATCGACGCCCTGCGCGTCGACGCCGTCGCGTCGATGCTCTACCTCGACTACTCCCGAGAAGACGGCCAGTGGGAGCCGAACCAGTACGGCGGCAACGAGAACCTCGAGGCCATCAGCCTGCTGCAGGAGATTACCGCGACGGCGTACAAGCGCAATCCCGGCACGATCATGATCGCCGAGGAATCGACCAACTGGGGCGGGGTGACGGCGCCGACCAGCGGAGGCGGGCTCGGCTTCGGGTTCAAGTGGAACATGGGCTGGATGCACGACTCGCTCGAGTACATGCAGGTCGACCCCATGTACCGTTCATACCATCACAATGACATCACGTTCTCGTTCATCTACGCGTTCAGCGAAAATTTTCTGCTGCCGATCAGCCACGATGAAGTTGTGCACGGCAAGGGCTCCCTGGTCTCGAAGATGCCCGGCGATTCCTGGCAGCAGCTCGCCAACGTGCGCGCCTATCTCGCCTTCATGTGGGCGCACCCCGGCAAGCAGCTTCTGTTCATGGGCAGCGAGTTCGGGCAGCGCTCGGAGTGGAGCGAAGAACGGGGACTGGACTGGTGGATGCTCGACCAGCCGGCGCACCGCGGCCTGTTCAACCTCGTCGGCCAGCTCAACCGGGTGTACCGCGACAATGCGAGCCTGTGGAGCCGCGACAGCGACCCGGGCGGCTTCGAACTGCTCGACGGCGGGGCCGCGAGCCAGAACGTCGTGTCGTTTTTGCGCTGGGACAACCATGGCGTTCCGGTGGCCTGCTTCTTCAACTTCGCCGGGCAGCCGCACACCGACTACCGCGTCGGCCTGCCGTTCGCCGGGCAGTGGGAGGAGATTCTCAACACGGATGCCGCCGACTTCGGCGGGTCCGGCGTGGGAAACCAGGGAAGCGTCGAGGCCTACAACGAGCCCTGGGCCGGGCGGCCGGCTTCCGCGACCCTCACCCTGCCGCCCCTCGCCGGTCTGTGGTTGCGCCTTGCGCCGCTGACACCCCCCGCGAGAGCGAATTAGATCTTCAGTAGAGGAGAGCGGTTAGGCGCGAACGAGTCGGCGGGACGCGGGGATCATCCTGGCCGACGACCTCGAACAGCTCGAGGATGCGCTCACGGATGGTGTTGCGGCCGGGGGCGGGTTGCGCCGGGAACAGGCTCAGCAGGCGGTCGAAGGCGTCCTCGATGTGACCGCCGGACAGGTCAAGGTCGGCGACCAGCAGCTGCGCGTCGAGATCGTCGGGAGCGGATGCCGCCCCGTTGCGGATCTGGTCGATGGTCTTGCCCTGCAGCCGGGCGAGCAGGCTGACCTGGGCCAGTCCGGCCACAGCCATGGTGTCGTTCGGATTCTGAGCCAGGGCAGTGCGGTATTCGCTCTGCGCGGTGGCATAATCGCCCGCTTCGATAGCCGCGAAGGCCTCGAGGTGGTGCGGCGGCAGCGGCTCGTCGGCCACTACTACCGGCTCGGCGTCAGCGGCCACCTCGGCGGCCTCGGCCGTGCCCGTCACGCCCTGCTGCGCGGCAAGCTCAAGCACACGCCCGAGCACGTCGGCGATCTGTTCCTCCGCGAGCGGGCCGTTGAAGAGCTGCACCGGCTGGCCGGTGATGACGGCTGCGACCGTCGGAACCGACTGGGCCTGGAACGCCTGCGCGAGCTGCGGATTCGCGTCGATGTTGACGCGGGCCAGCACAAACCGGCCGGAGAGCCCGGTCACGAGCTTCTCCAGCACCGCCATGAGCGCGGTGGAGGGCTCGCTCCACGGTGCCCACAGCCCAACGATCACGGGAACGCGGGACGACAGCTCGAGCAGCTCACCGAAGTTGGCGTCCGTGCCGTCAAGGACCAGGCTCGGAACGGTGACGGCTCCGCTGGGCGCCGCTGCGGGGCCGACGGGGGCACCGGGGATGGGTGCGCCGGTTCTGGCGGCTGTCGGTGCGCCGGCCGGGGCACGGTTCACGAGGGAGGACAGGTCGACCGCTCCGCGCAGGTTCGATCCGGAAAAGGGCATGTTCGTCATGGAAGCTCCGCCGATGTGATGAGGCCCTGAGCGAAGCCCAGAAGCACGATTTTTTCGCTGGAACCGGCCGTAGGCACGTAGAACAGCAGTTGGTCGCGGTAGGTGTTTTGAAAGCCCTTGGCCGTGGTGGTGATGCCGGAGAGCGCCTTGGTGGCGAGGGCATCCGCTGCGGGGCCTACCGTGGCACCGGCATCGACGGGTTTGACCGTTTCGGTCTCCGTCATGCTGACGGCCACGATGCTGCCAGAGTCGTTGGTGGCCAGAGCTACGGCCTCATCGCTGCCCGCGGCGGCCGCAAACGCGATCGACGCGGTCGACGGCAGGGCGGCGCTCTTGGCGGCGTTGAGATCGGCAACCTGAATCCGGAAGTTGTCCCCGTCGCTCTCGAACAAGCCGTACGAGGGGCTCGCTTCGCCCTGCACCAGAATGTCCGCGTAGGCAGCAGCCAGCTGATCCGGCGGCAGCACGAGGAGCTTGTTATCCGGGGCGATGGCGGGGGCACCGACGATGGCCGGGGCCACCTTCGGCACGTGCGCCGACTGCTCCAGTGCGAACAGGTAGTCCACCTGGTAGTTGCTGCGGGGAGATTCCTGCTTGAGCATGACAGCCATCGTCGGAATGCTCGGATCGTTCTCGTCCTGGATGACGGTCATGACCACCCGCGGCCAGGAGTTAGTCTGCTGCGGCAGGGTGAGGGTGAGCGGGGCGCCGGGCAGGGCGACGAGCGGGGACACCGCCGGATCGACGGCACGAATCTTGTAGTTCGCGAGGCGTTGCTCCAGGGCCGGTCCGGTGAATCGCGTCGCCAGGGTCTCCGCGTTGAGCGTGACATCGGCGTCGGCGCTGAGCAACGAGATTTCGCTCATGATCGTTTCCAGCTGGGAAACGGTCACGGCGGGCGGCGGCAACTCGGCGGCGGCCTCCACCGAATCGGTCAACTGGGGAGTTGGGGTGGGGGTCGCGGTCACGGTGCCGGCCGTGCTGAAGTTCGGCCACAGGTCCGCTGAACACCCGCTCAGGGCCAAGCCGGAGACCAAAACCATGGGGATAATCGCCACCCGGCGGGTGATTCCCCGCCGCGACGTGGTGATCTGGCTCGCCTTGATCGCCTTCGGCCGTGGCGCGCGCGGCAAACGGGGCATGCGCGGACCGCGCGGAATGTTGCGGCGGGGCCGCCGCGAGCGACGCAGGTGCAGCAGAGCCAGCAGATACAGCACGAGGCCGGCCAGCAGCAACAGGGCACCGCCGGCGAAAAGCGGGCCGGCCCACGGGGTGGAGTTGTCCGACGCCCACGACAAACGGATGCTCGCGGGCGCAGGTTCGATCCCGTCCGAGGCGACGAGCACCGAAATGCCAGCAGGCAGGTTCAGCGTGGTCGTCAGGGATCGGGCACCGCTGTATTCGTCGAGCCAGAGGTCGGAGCCGGCCGGATTCACAATCGTGGCGGTTTCAACCGATGGTTCGGCATCCGTTGTTGTCGCGTCACTCGGCGGCTCGTCAGAAACGCCGGCCTCGGTGATGGTCGAGGTGAGCTCACCGGTCTCGTCGCTGAGGCCGACGGTGGCAAACGCATCCGTGCCGACCCAGGCGGCCACGTCGTCGGAACGCCCGTAGGCGAGAAAGATAGGGCCGTCACCGCGCACGTTGATCGTCTGGCTACCCGGCGAGGCCGCGAGGGCGCTCGAATCGATCACGGTGTATTTCGTGTCACCGGCCACGGTCGAGCCGAGCGAGGTGAAGGCGGGCTCGAGCAAGATTGTGCGCTGCGCGATGCCGAGAACGATCATCACGGCAGCAACGACAAAGGCCACGATGGCAAGAACAAAACGCACGTATCACCCTTCAGCGGTTGCCGCTCGGTACTGATCAGTCACTCTGGCTGATTCACGTGCCTGAAGCTGTTCAGACACAGACCTTCTACGTTACTGCGTTCTCCTGAGAGGTACCAAATAGCGGTCAAGGGCCACTCTAGAAGGGGACGCGTACGGGGCGGGGCAAAACCCCCTAAAATTGCGTTGTCCCGTCATGCATGATCCATCGAGGGCCGGGGCCCATCTCTAAGGAGCACACGTGTCTGACGACGAAGCTGATTTCACCCAGGTATTTCGCGGCTATGACAAGGACGAGGTCGCCAAGGCCATCCAGTCGCTGCGACGCGAACTGATTCAGGCGAACACCCAGAATGCTGAAGCCAGCCGTGAGGTCAAGCGTCTCACCGGTCGCATCGACGATCTCAACGCTGAGATCGAAGAGGTCGGGAGCCCCACGTTCTCCGGTCTCGGCACCAAGCTTGAGAACACCCTCCGCGTCGCCGAGGAACAGTCCACCCGTGTCATCGCTCAGGCCGATATCGACTCCGAGAAGCTGCGCGCCGCGACCAACGAAGAGGTACAACTGCTCCGCCAGAACGCCATCGAGCAGGCCGAACGAACCCTGTCCGATGCCGCCGTCAAGGCGCGTCGAGTGCTCGATGACGTTCGCGTTGAAGCGGATGACCTGCGCGCCCGCACGCAGGACGAGCAGGCCCAGATCACCCAGGACGCGGTTCGTGACGCCTCGCTGATTCGCGGCGCTGTCGCCACCGAAGCCGCCGAAGCGCGGGCCACCGTCAAGCGTGAGGTGGCGGCCATCCGCTCTGAAGCCGATCGGGAAGCCGCCGAGGTACGCGTTGTCGCCCAGCGGGAGGCCACCGAGGCCCGTGAAATCGCGGCCGGCCTGACCCACGAGACCGAACTCACCCGCGCCGAAGTTGCCCTGGAACTCGACCAGCAGCGCGCCGACCTGCAGCGCGAAACCGACCAGGCCCGCGTCGATCTCGCGGCCGAGACCGAGCAGGCCCGAGTAGATCTGGCCCGGGAGACCGAACAGGCGCGGCTGGCCGGCGCCCACGAAACCGACCAGGCCCGCACACTGCTCGCCGCCGAGGTGGAGCAGGGTCGCATCGATCTGGCCCGCGAAATCGAACAGGCCCACGCGGTGACCGAAGTTGAACGGGAGCAGGCCCAGACCGACCTCACTCGTGAACTCGAGCGCAAGCGCGCCGGCCTGGCCCGTGAGATCGAGCAGGCCCGTGCCGCCCTGGCCGCCGAGGTGGAGCAGGCCGGCGCCGACCTCGCGCGCGAGAACGAGCAGGCCCGCATCGACGCTGAGGCCGAGGCGGAGCAGTCCCGCATCGATCTGGAGAACCAGCTCACCGCCACCCGGAAGAAAGGCGAGCACGAGGCGAGCCGCCTGGCCCGGGAGATCGACCAGACCCGCGCCGACTTCGATGTCGAGCTGAAAGCGCGCCGCGACGAGGCCGAGCAGGGGCACCTGGCCCGTCATCAGGAGGCCGTGGCGCAGACGCAGAAATTCCAAGCCGATGCCGCCAGGCAGCTGACCGAGACGACCGAGCGCACCGCCGAGTTGCGCGCCCTCAACGAGCAGCTCGACACGGGTGCCCGCGAGGAGGCCAAGGCGAACAAGGAACTCGCCGAGGAGAACGCCGAGCGCATTCTCAGCGATGCCCACGCCACCGCCACCGCCCTCGTGACAGACGCCACGACACGCTCACGTACCGTCGTCGCCGACGCCGAAGACCGGTTGTCGCAGATTAGGATTGAGCGCGACGCCGTGGCCGGATATTTTGAGAGCCTCCGCAGCGTTTTGACCCAGGCAGAACGGGTCGCAGCCGAGTAATTCCCTACGCCTGGAGACTCCAAGTGAAAATTCAGAATGCCTTCCGGTTCGGACTCGTCGGAACCCTGGGTGTCGGGCTGGGCCTGCTGATCATTACCTCGGTGATCACCCTGCAGACGATCATCGTTTACGTCGGTGCGGCACTTTTCATCGCGCTCGGCCTCGATCCGGCCGTCTCCTGGCTGGAAAAGAAGAAGTTTCCGCGCTGGGCCGCCATCCTGACCGTAGTAGCCGCTGTGCTCGGCGTGCTGACCGCGGTGATCTTTGCAATTGTTCCCATCATCGTCGACCAGGTGTCCAAGCTGTCCACGCTTATTCCCGACCTGGTCAAGGCGGTGAACAGCTCGACCTTTCTGAGCGATCTACAAAAACAGTTCCCCGGCCTCGAAATCGGGGAGATCACCAAGACCATCACCAATTTTCTTGGCGGAAACCTGACCAACATCACGACCACCATCGTGCAGTCGGGGCTCGCCTTCGTCAACGGACTGTTCGGCGCCCTCATCATCCTGATCCTCACGCTCTACTTCACGGCCTCGCTGAACAACATGAAGCGTGCCACCTACCAGCTGGTTCCGGCGTCCAAACGCGAACGATTCACCGATATCAGTGAGCAGATCACCACGGCCGTCGGTCGTTACATCGTGGGGCAGGCCTCGCTGGCCTCCGTGAACGGCGTGCTGAGTTTCATCTTCCTATCGATCATCGGAGCCCCGTTTCCGGCCCTGCTCGCCTTCATCGCCTTCCTGCTGTCGCTGATTCCGCTTATCGGTACCATTACGGGTTCGGTCATCATCGTGCTGACCTGCCTGATCCCCGAAATCGGCAGTTCACCGCAGACGGCCCTGGCCGCGGCGATCTACTACCTCATCTACATGCAGGTCGAGGCCTACGTGCTCAGCCCAAACATTATGAACCGGGCCGTCTCCGTGCCCGGCGCCGTCGTCGTGATCGCGGCCCTGGCCGGAGGCAACCTGCTCGGCATCCTCGGCGCCCTGATCGCCATCCCGGTCGCCGCCTCGGTCATCATGATCGTCAAACAGGTCGTCATCCCCCGCCAGAACGAGCTCTGAGGCCGAGAGCGCGCGTCAGGAAGGATCGGGCAGCGGCGCCGTCCACTCGGTCGGCAGCGGCAACGCGCCAGGGTTGACGGTGGCTACGATTTCGGTCAGCACCCGACGAGTCAGGTTCTCGCCGACCCACAGGTGTTTGCCGCCCTCGACCGCGACCAGGCGCAGGTCGGGCACACTCGCAAACCGCAGGCGGGCAGCATCCGGTCGCAGGTAATCGTCGAACTCGGGAATAAGAGCCACCAGGGAGCGTTCGTTTCCGGCCCAGGCCGCCAGTTCCTCGTTGGTGGTGCGGTGCAGCGGCGGTGACAGCAGGATGGCCCCACGAATGGCATGTTCCAGCCCGTATTTGAGGGCGAGTTCGGTGCCGAACGACCAGCCGACCAGCCATGGGTTGGGCAGCTGACGCTCGGCGACGAAGGCCATCGCCGCGGCGACATCGGCCCGCTCGGTCAATCCGTGGCCGAAGCCGCCGTCGCTCGTGCCGCGCGGCGAGGCGGTGCCGCGGGTGTTGAACCGCAGCACGGCCAGGTCGGCGAGGGCGGGCAGCCGGTTCGCGGCCTTCCGCAGAATGTGCGAATCCATGAAGCCACCGGCAGTGGGCAGCGGATGCAGCGTCACGAGCGTCGCGACCGGCGCCCGCCCCACCGGGGTTGCCAGTTCGCCCACCAGGGTGAGCCCGTCGCTGGTGTGCAGTTCGATGTGCTCGATGGTGGCGGGCAATTCGATGCCGCCGCGAATGTCGACCGAGGCGGTCATGGGTTCTCCTGGGATCTCGGGGTCGATGGTCACTTGATCCTCCAACAGTGCAAGTGCCAGTGCCGCCGGTTGGAAAGGTCAGCGGCGTCACCGAGCACCCCGTCGCCACGCCACGTGACGATGTGTGCGACGCCAGGCACGATATCGAGTGCACACCCGGGGCACAGGTAGGTCTTAACCGCCTGCTTGGCGGGAACCGGCTGCACGTGCCACAGCCCGTCACGCCGGACTTCACTGCGACGCCACCCCGAAAGCAAGTGGCTCAGGTCACCGGCTTCGTCGTTCTCGGACGGCTGCTGGGCTTTGCGGCCTCGGGGTCGATTGCTGCGCGCCATGGTTCCAGTCTAAAGTGCGGGCTCGAAGCCCGGCACCCGCGGGCTTCGAGAACCTGCCCTAGTACCAGCCCGAAGCCTGGGATTTGCCCCACGCCCCGCACGGCGTGCCGTAGCGGCCCGTGATATAGCCAAGGCCCCACTCGATCTGCGTGCCGGCGTTCGTGGCCCAATCATCGCCAGCGGTCGCCATTTTGGAGCCGGGGAGGGCCTGCGGAATTCCATATGCCCCACTCGAGCTGTTCTCGGCGTTGACGCGCCAACCGGACTCCTTCTGCCAGAGCGAGACGAGGCAGCTGTACTGGTCTTCGCCCCACCCTCGAGCCGCAACGGCGTCGTAGGCATACGCCTGGGCCGAGCCCGGATCGGGCACGGCTGCGGACGGGGCCGTGAAGCTCTGCTTCTTCTCCACGGCGACCACGACGGGAGCCGGCTTGGGCTTCTCGGTCACGGCGTAGCCATCGCGAGTGATGGTGTTGGTATAACCGTCGGCCACGAGTACGACCTGGGCCGGACCATCATCGGCCGTGCTGCCGGCAATTTGAAAGTACGGAGACGCCGTCGCGCCCGAGTACGGATCGACCACGGTGACGAGCACGAAAGCGCAGGCGGCGGTGAATCCAAACAAAAAGTGCGCCGGCTTCACCCTGGACCGGGTACGACGAACGAATGGCCGTGACGCGGCCGGTACGGTGTCGATTGCCTTCAGATGCCTACCCATCAACATACGACCCTAGCCGACAATTTTGATAACAGCCAAGTAACGGTGTTCAAATCAGCGAACCGCGAGCATGACGTCGACGACACTGTCCAGCACGAGGTCCACCTGCGCTTCCCGGTATCCGCCCCGTTCAGGGCGAAAAACGGCGGTCCGAACCTCATCGACCGTGAGCTCACGACCATCTTGAAAATACTTGACCAGTTTGCTGGCGAGACGATCAACATCCACTCGCCTGTAGCCGACCGCCAACACGCTCGCGCGCGTGAAACGGTGACCGGCCGCGCGGCTGAGCCGGGCAACGAGCACATCGGCGGTGCTCTCGGCTTCCGCCATCCACGCCTGTTCTCCCCCGGCGTGGGTCGCCTGAAAACGTTCCCGGGCCGCAAAGGCGTCTTCTAGTCGTTCGAGGGCCGCATCAACGTGTTCGGGTGAGTATCCGCCCTTGTGCATTGCAAAGGCGGTATGACGGATGCCTTCGGCCGTCAAGGCAAGCCCGCTGCGGCCCCCTTCGGCCTCGGCCTTCTCCGCGACGATGGCCTGGATGGCGTCGGTGCCCTCTTCGTCGTCGGGCGTCGACGCCACAGGGGTGGCGGAGTCGGTGTCGGAGGCGATCTCGTCGACGGATGCCGCGACTCCGGTATCGGCGTCGAGGTCATCGTCAGCGGTGTGGTCCTGCTGGTCCGGCTGGTCGTAGTCGCGGCGGGCCGCAGCCAGGAACGTTTCGACCTGGCCGACGTTGTAGCCGAGCGACTTTTTGCCCACTCGGGGAAATATGGTGCTCATAGTCTCATTGTCTCGTGCGCGGTTCGGGCGGGAAGAATCGGGCGGTCTCACGCGAAGACCAGGTAGAGCGCATAGGCGGCAGCTGCCGACGGCAGGATCGAGTCCAGCCGGTCGAGAAAACCACCGTGACCGGGAAGCCAGGAACTCATGTCCTTGATGCCGAGGTCACGTTTGATGAGCGATTCGGCCAGGTCACCAAAGGTGGCGGTAAGCAGGATGACCGCCCCGAATATCAGTCCAAACCACCACGGTTGGTCGAGCATGAAGATCGAGAGCAGAACGCCGGCGATCATACAGACCAGGCCGGCGCCGATGAAGCCTTCCCAGGTCTTCTTGGGGCTGATCGAGGGCGCCATCGGATGCTTGCCGAAGTTGAGCCCGCTGACGTACGCACCGGTGTCGGCAGAGATCACCAGGATCAGAAAGGCGAGGGTCCACCACTGGCCGTGGTCCTGGGCCACGAGCAACACGGCGAAGCTCGCGAGAAAAACGACGTAGACCTGAATCAGGATGCCGCCACCCACGTCGCCGATGACGGAACGGGCCGAGGCACGATGTAAGGGAATCACCAGCAGCGCCAGTCGCCACAGGGCGATCAACACGACGCCGCCGAGCATGACGAGCCACTGGCCGGTCGCCTCGCCGTAGAACGCGGCCGGAACGATCGCGACCGCGGAGATGATCACCGGGATGCGCGGCACGTTGCGCCCGGCATGCCGCAGTGCCTGCGCGAGTTCAAAGGCGCAGAAGGCGACGATCACGACCGCGAAAATCATGAACAGCTGTTTGATGATGATGAGGCTGACCAGCATGGAGCCGCCGAGCACGAGCCCGATCAGGATGGCCAGGATGAGGTTGCGCCCGGTGCGCGCTTCGATGCGCTCGCTCGTCGCATCGAGTTGGGCGCGCGTGGCCTGCACCTGGCGTTCAAAATCGGCCTTAGTACTCTGCACCTGGCGTTCGAAATCAGCGCGCGTCGTTTTCACCTGCGCCCGAAATTCCGCGCGACTGACACCGTGACCGCGTTTGTGCCGCTGGTCATTCCCCGGTTTCTCGGTCATCGGAGGTCCCTAGATCTCGAGGAGTTCGGCTTCCTTGCGCTTGAAGGCGTCGTCAATGCCGTCCACGTGGCTCTTGGTGATCAGCTCGAGCTCTTTCTCGGCACGACCGACCTCGTCGTCGCCGACCTCGCTCTTGAGCGCGTCGAGTTCATCCTTGGCCTTGCGGCGAATGTTGCGCACCGAGATGCGGGCATCCTCTGCCTTGGCCTTGACGATCTTCACGAATTCCTTGCGACGTTCCGTGGTGAGTTCGGGGAGGGTCGCCCGGATCGTGGTGCCGTCGTTGCCGACGTTCGCACCCAGGTTCGGGGTGTCGCGGATGGCGATCTCGATGTCGCGCAGCGCTGCCTTGTCGTAGGGGCCGATCAGCATGGTGCGCGCTTCCTGGTTTTGCAGCGACGCCAGCTGTTCCAACGGGGTCAAAGTGCCGTAGTAGCTCACCAGGATCTTTGCGAACATCTGCGGGTTCGCACGACCCGTGCGCACGGTGCCAAAGTCGTCTTTGGCGGCCTCGAGGGCCCGGTTCATGCGCGCAGTGGCGTCGGAAAGAACATCCGCGATCACGGTGACTCCTTTATTGGTGGTGGAATAATTCTAGTTGGAGACGCGGGTGCCCAAATCGGTGCCGAGGATGGCGGCCGTGACGTTGCCCTCTGGCGCCATGCCGAACACCTGCATGGGCATGTGGTTGTCCATGCACAGGCTGAACGCAGTGGAGTCGACCACCTTGAGGCCGCGCTGGAGGGCATCCTGGTAGGTGATGTGGTGGATCTTCTGGGCGTCGGGGTTGGTGCGGGGGTCGTCGGAGTAGACGCCGTCGACGCCGTTCTTAGCCACGAGCACGACGTCAGCGTCGATTTCGAGCGCGCGCTGCGCGGCCACCGTGTCGGTGGAGAAATAGGGCAGCCCGGCTCCGGCACCGAAGATCACGACGCGGCCCTTCTCCAGGTGCCGCTCAGCACGCCGCGGAATGTACTGCTCGGCGACCTGGGTCATCGAGATGGCGGATTGCACCCGCGTCTCGGCTCCGGCCTGTTCGAGAAAGTCCTGCAAGGCGAGGGCGTTCATGACGGTGCCGAGCATGCCCATGTAGTCAGCGCGTCCGCGGTCCATTCCTCGCTGGGAGAGCTCGGCGCCGCGAAAGAAGTTTCCGCCACCGACGACGATGGCCACTTCGACCTGCTTGGCGCCTTCGGCGATCTCCCGGGCCAGCGAGCTGACCACATCCGGATTGACACCGACGGCGCCGCCGCCGAACGCCTCGCCGGACAGCTTGAGGAGCACGCGTCGCTTCTTGACGACGGCGGCGGTGCTCATCGGGCTGGTGTGGGTCATGGGCGTGCTGGCCGTGTCAGTCATGTCGTGCGGGGCCTTCCGAGAGGGGGGTGCTACCAAACTACCAAGTGCGCAGCGTGCGCCCCGCTTGGGACGCACACAAAACGGAGGCCGGATCGCTTTCGCAATCCGACCTCCGTCATTTTTTGTTAGGCGCCGACCTTGAACCGGGCGAAGCCCGATACGGTCAGTTTTGCGTCGTCCAGAACCTTCGCGACAGACAACTTGTTGTCCTTGGCGTAGTCCTGTTCGAGCAGTGCGACCTGCTTGAGGTACGCCTTGACGCGTCCCTCCACGATCTTGGGCAGTGCCGCTTCCGGCTTGCCCTCGTTCTTCGAGATCTCGGTGACGATCTTACGTTCGGTCTCCACGAGCTCAGCAGGAACATCGCTCGCCGCGAGGTACTCAGGGTTGGCGAACGAGATGTGCTGGGCGACGCTGCGAGCGGTCTCCACATCTGCACCGGAGAAACCGAGAACGACGCCGACCTGCGGGGGCAGATCCTTGCTGGTCTTGTGCAAGTAGATCGAGAACGACTCGCCCGTGACGACGGCAACACGACGAAGTTCGAACTTCTCGCCGATGATGGCCGCTTCACCGTCGATGAGCTCGGCGACGGTCTGGGATCCGACCGGCGCGGCCAGTCCGGCCTCAACCGTGGTCGCCCCAGCGACGGCAATCGCGTCGAGAACCTTGTCGGCCAGGACAACGAACTTGTCACCCTTCGCGACGAAGTCGGTCTCGCAAGCGAGTTCGATCATGTACGCGGTCGTGCCGATTTCCTTGGCAGCGACGAGTCCCTCCGAGGTGGAACGGTCAGCGCGCTTGGCGTTGCCCTTGGCACCCTTGAGACGCAGGATCTCGATGGCCTTATCCATGTCGCCGTCGGCTTCAACGAGGGCATTCTTGGTGTCGACCATTCCGGTGCCGAGGTTCTCGCGAAGAGCCTTGACGTTTTCGAGAGTGAAGTTTGCCATACGGGTTCCTTACTTGGTCTCGTCGGCGACGACGGGCTCGTCAGCGACGGCGGCCAGAACGGCGGCAACGTCGGAGTCGGCGACGGCATCGGCGATGGTGGGCTCCGCAACGACGGCCTCGTCGGCGACGACGGCCTCGTCGGCGACGACGGTAGCGTCGGCAACCTTCTCGGTCTCGGCAGAGGACTGCGCGGGGGTGGTCTCCGTGTCGGAGGCCTGGAGCAGTTCAGCTTCCCACGCGGCGAGGGGCTCGACTTCGGCCTCCGGCTTGGCGTGGCGCTGGATGAGGCCCTCGGCTGCGGCGTCCGCGATGATGCGGGTCAGCAGGCCAACGGAGCGGATGGCGTCGTCGTTGCCCGGGATCGGGTACTGCACGTCGTCAGGGTCGCAGTTGGTGTCGAGGATGGCGATCACGGGGATACCGAGCTTGCGCGCCTCGTCAATGGCGAGGTGCTCCTTGTTGGTGTCCACAACCCACAGCGCAGACGGGGTCTTCGTGAGGTTGCGAATTCCGCCGAGGCTCTTGTGCAGCTTGATGAGCTCGCGCTTCTTGATGAGCATTTCCTTCTTCGTGAAACCGCTCTTGGCGGTGTCTTCGAAGTCGAGCTCTTCCAGTTCTTTCATGCGAGCCAGACGCTTGGAAACGGTCTGGAAGTTGGTGAGGAGCCCACCGAGCCAGCGCTGGTTGACGTAGGGCTGGCCCACGCGCTGCGCCTGCTCAGAAATGGATTCCTGGGCCTGCTTCTTGGTGCCGACGAAGAGGATGGTGCCGCCGTGGGCAACCGTCTCCTTGACGAAGTCATACGCCTTGTCAACGAACCCGAGCGACTGCTGCAGGTCGATGATGTAGATGCCGGAACGTTCGGTGAAGATGAAACGCTTCATCTTCGGGTTCCAACGGCGAGTCTGGTGCCCGAAGTGCACGCCACTGTCAAGCAGCTGGCGAATGGTTACGACGGCCATGTGCCGTACTCCTGTTCTGGTGCGGGCTTGAAAAGCCCCACCAATCGGTTTGTGCGATGATCGGTTGATCAAGGCTCCTGGTGCCCGGCACACGTCCGCCCTGTTCACACAAGATTCTCTGTGCAAGAATCTGGCTGTACGGGACCGATTGGACATGGCGGCCAAATGGGCACGCGTAGTCAGCGCACGAAGCGCTGCTAGATGTAGCGTATCACCGCCGGGGGTGCCGGTGCGACCGGGTGGCTGGGTGTCCCCTCCCGCTCCCAACGCGCCGTGTCCTGCACAGGCCTGGATCGGTGGGGAAGTACACGAATCCACTCGACGTCGCGCCACAACTGGGAGCGGGCGGCAGGGTGGGAGCATGCAGAATTTGCGCGCGCTGGCGGCATCCGTTTTCATCATCGGAATCGTTGTTCTGGGAGCCGGGTCTGCAACGTGCGCAGCCTTAACCCGGCCGCCGTCGGGTGCCGCCGCCGCCACAGCGGATGCCTGGCGCTGGCCGCTCTCGGAACCACACCCCGTGACCCGGGACTTTCTGGCACCGGCGTCAGCCTACGTGGGAGGTCATCGGGGAATCGACCTGGCCGCCGAGGCGCATAAGCCCGTGCTTGCGCCGCACGACGGAGTGGTGTCGTTCGCGGGGCGGGTCGTCGATCGGCCGGTGCTGTCGATCAAGCAGTCGGGTGACGTGATCGTGACGGTTGAGCCGGTCGACGCCGTCGTCGTGGAGGGAGAACGGGTGCGCGCGGGGCAGGTGATCGGCATCGTGGCGAGCGGCGGACACTGCCCGCCCGGGTGCCTGCACCTTGGAGTACGCCTGCACGGGTCCTACGTCTCCCCGCTGCAATATCTCGGGAATCTGCCCCGCGCCGTTCTGTTGCCGGCGGTGCCGCATGCCTGGGCACCGACGCGCGGCCCCTGATGGCCCGATGCATTCGGTGGCACTACTCAACCGCGGCCGGGCCGCTCTCGGCCGGGTCAGGCCCGCGGATGGGCAAGCCCGTAGCTCGCTTTGAGACGTTCCGCAGAAACGTGGGTATAGATCTGGGTGGTGCCGAGACTGACGTGCCCGAGAAGCTCCTGCACCGCGCGCAGGTCGGCCCCACCGTCGAGCAGATGCGTGGCGGCCGTGTGGCGCAGGGCGTGCGGCCCGGCCGGACCGGTGCCAGGAACCGTTTCGAGCAGCGCGGCCACGAGGCGGTAGACCCCGCGCACGCCGAGTCGCCGGCCCTGCTTGCCGAGAAAGACTGCCGTGACCTTCGAGACCGCAGCGTTCGATCGGGCAGCCGTCGTCGGTGCGACTTGCACCGCGCCAGCCTGCACTGCCCCGGTTGGCACGGGCACCGCGGTGCCCGCCGCGAGTGTCTGCCTGGCCTCACGCAGATAATCGACGAGGGCACGCTGGGCCGGAACCCCGAACGGAACCACGCGTTCCTTCGCGCCCTTGCCGGTCACCCGCACGGTCAACCGGTCCAGGTCGACGTCGGCGAGATCGAGGCCGACCAGCTCGGACACGCGCAGTGCCGAGGCGTAGAGCAACTCGACGATGGCGAGGTCTCGCAGCGCTGGCGCCCCTCCTCCGTCGGCCCGGGCCGCCAGCAAATCGAGCAGATCCGTCATCTTGGTGTGTGTGATGACGCGCGGCAGGGTTCGTCCCGGCTTCGGCGAGCGCAGGCGAGCCGCCGGGTCGATGCTGTCATCGTGGCTCTGAGCGAGCCAGGCAGTGAAGCTCCGAGCCGACGCCGACCGCCGGGCCAGGGTGGCCCGGGCCAGGCCGGCTTGGGTGGCCGCCCAGAGCCATTCCCGCAACAGTTCCAGATCCACGTCAGCGGATGCCGTCGCCCCCCGGCCGGCCGCAAACCCGGCCAATTGGAAAAGGTCAGTGCGGTACGCCCGCACCGTGTGGGCTGAGTAGCCCCGCTCGGCGCTGAGGTAGACCAGAAACTGGTCGATGTCGTCGCTCAGAAGCACGGGATCACTTTCTCTGGCTCATCGTTTGGCGCCGCCGTCAGCGCTGCCGCGAGAAAGCCTGTCGGCGGCCCTCGGGCGAGAGTGCAGCCAGCTCGTCGACGTAGTCGGCGGAAAACTGCGTGACGGCGGTGAAATCGCCGATCGGCAGCTGGGAGTGGGTGATCTGGTCGGCGTAGACGTGCACGAGATTGAGCGTCTGGCCGCCGTTCATCCCCCTGAGCTCACGGTCGGGTGCGCTGAGATCCATCGTGTAACAGGTAGCCGCGGCAACCGACACCGGGATGCCGGCGAAGAGGCCCTGGGTGGAATAGTGCAGGTGCCCGCCGAGAATTGCCCGAACATCGCTGCCGTCGAGAACGGCGGCCAGTCGTGGCTGGTCCTGCAGCTCGAGCACGCTCATCAGTGGCAGCGGTGTGGGAATCGGAGGGTGGTGCAGCGCCAGAATGGACCCGCGGCGGGCCGGGTGCGCGAACAGCTCGGCCAGCCAACTCAATTGCTCCTCGGTGACTTCACCGTGGTGATAGCCGGGAACGCTCGTGTCAAGGGCGATGATGCGCAAGCCGTCCAGGTCATGCACGTGGTCGACGGGGTACTGGTCAGCGTAGTCGTGAGCAGCGGGTGCTTGGCGAAGCAGCTCGGTCCGAAAGGGTTCGCGCTGGTCGTGGTTACCCATCACCCAGATGATTTTGGCCTCCCACCGGGCGGCGGCGGTCTCGACGATGCCGCGAATGCGGCGGTAGGCATCCGCTTCGCCCCGATCGGCCACATCGCCGGTGAGGATGAGGGCGTCGGGGCGGATGCCCGAGCGGTGCAGCTGCTCGAGGGCGTGGTGCACGGTGTGGTCGGTGTCGACGGAACCGTAGAGCGCCGCGCCATTCGCTAGAAAATGGGTGTCACTCAGGTGCACCAGAAGCATATCGGCGGGCGCGTACTGGCCCAGTTGCACGGCTGCCATGGATCACCTCTCATCAGGTCTCCACACTACGGGCACCCGCCGACACACATTTCGTCAGAACACCGGCAGCACCGAGACCGTGTTCTCGCCGGAATTGGTAATGCCAACCTTGCTGCCGTCGGGCGTGACGACCAGGCTCGACGGGTCAAGCCCCACCGGGATGCGGCTGAGTACCCGGTTGGTGGTCGTGCTGACCGTCACGATGGTGTTGTTCTCCGTCGACAGGACAAAGAGTTTCGACCCGTCAGGGCTCACCACCAGGCTGCTCGGTGCGTTGATGGCGATGCTGGCCCGCACCCGGTTCGTCGCGATGTCGATGACCTCGACGGCATTGGACGGCCCGGTGAACAGGTCACGTCCGAGACTCGCGTAGACCGTCTTGCCGTCGGGCGACGGTGCCGACGCGATCGGCGGGTGCGAGGTGGTGAACTTCCCCAATGGCGCCTGGGGTGCTGCCGTGTCGATGATGATCACGCCGTAGTCGTCCCTATTGCTCAGGTAGACCTTCGTCTGGTCTGCGCTCGGTGTGAGTTCACCCACCGGGGCGCCGGTAAAGATCGGCTCGGCGAGGGAGCGGGTTGCGATGGTGGCCACCGTGATGTCGAACAGTGAGGGCGAACCGCTGATGAAGAGGGACTTTCCATCGCTTGTGGCCACCAGGTCGCCGCAGGCACCGGTCGGGAAGGAGTAGGCGACCGTGTTCGAGGCGATGTTCAGTGCGTAGATTTTTTCGTCGCCGCAGGAGCTCACAAACACCTGCTTCTGGTTGGTCGATACCGCCAACGCTATCGGACTGCCGCCCACTGGAATGGTCGCGACGACTTTGCCGGTCGCGATACTAACTACCGAAACGGTGCCCGAACCAAAGTTGGCGACGTAGGCCCAGCGGCCGTCGGCGGTCACCACGAGCTCGCGCGGGTTGGCACCGACAGCAATGGTGGCTGGGGCGACCGGCCGGGTCGGGGCGCTCGTCTTCGAGACCGTCTGATACCCGGTCTTCGTGCCGGTGACGGTCACGGTCACGCGTTTTCCCACCTGGGTGTTCGAGGGTGTGAAAGTGGATGCGGTGGCGCCGGGTACCGCAACACCGCTCACCTTCCAGCGGTAGGACAGCGCTACCGGGGCCGGTTTCCAGGTTCCCGGCGAGACGGTGAGGCGCCGGCCGGCCTGCGGCGTGCCGGTGATCGTCGGGACCGGGCTTGCGGTGAATTGGCTGGCGGCGGGCTGGCTCGCGCTGGACCGGCTCGCGTGCACAGAGTTGGGTGCGCTCGTTGCGGAAACCGCAAACGCCGCCGGCGCGGAGGCCAGCACCGCTGCTCCCAGGGTGAGCACCGAGACTGCAAAGCCCAGGCGTCGGCGATAGAGGCGTACAGGTGCGCACATGGCATCCACATTTCTTAAATTAGGCGAAAGGGTCGGGGCGACTGGCGATGTTTTGGGTCACTGTAACCCCGTCCCGAACCGGCGACAAGGGCAGACCGGCGGGCTATCATGGCGGCATGTCTGCCCAGCCGGACGCCTACACCGAGGCCCTTCGCCGTGCGCTGCTTCACGCTCATGCCTGGCTTGCGTCATTACCCTCCCGCCCAGTGGGCCCCCGCGTCGACGCCGATACCCTCGCCGCCCTCTCGGTCGGCCCGTTGCCCCCATCGTCGTGCGCTGCGGCCGACGTGATCGATGAACTCGCCGCCTTCGCCGAACCGGGACTCATGGCGATGCCCTCCGGCCGGTTCTTTGGTTGGGTCATTGGGGGAACCCTGCCCGCCGCGCTCGCCGCCGACTGGCTGGTGACCGCGTGGGACCAGAACGCCGGAATGCGCTTCGCCACTCCCGCGGCCGCCGTGCTCGAGGAGATTGCCGCCGGCTGGCTTCTCGATCTGCTCGGGCTGCCACCGGGAGCGGATGTCGGATTCACCACGGGCGCGACGATGGCCAATTTTGTCGGTCTCGCCGCGGGACGGCAGTGGGTCCTGGAGCGGGCCGGATGGGACCTGGACCGGGACGGCCTGGCCGGTTCGCCGCGCGTGCGGGTTTTCGTGGGGGCGGAGCGTCACGACGTCATCGATCTCGTACTGCGCTACCTCGGCCTCGGGGCACCCATCGTGGTCGACGTTGACCAGCAAGGACGATTGCGGCCGGACTCCCTGGCCGAGCTACTGGACGCCGGTTCCGGCCCGGCCATCGTCTGCCTGCAGGCTGGCAACCTGCATTCCGGAGCATCAGACCCGATGGGTGTGGCGATCGACGTGGCACACCGGCATGGAGCCTGGGTGCATGTCGATGGAGCCTTCGGCCTCTGGGCGGCGGCCAGCCCGCGCTTCCGTGATCAGGTGACCGGCCTAAACGGTGCTGATTCCTGGGCGACGGACGCCCATAAGACACTCAATGTGCCCTACGACTGCGGTGTGTCGATCGTGTCCAGGCCCGAAGTCGTGCGCAGGGTGTTCGGCGTGCACACGAACTATCTGGTGGCGGCCGACGGCACTCCCGGCAACCTGGGGCCTGGTGATCCATTTGAGAAGGTGCCCGAGCTGTCCCGCCGGGCCAGGGGGGTTCCGGTCTGGGCGGCGCTCCGATCGCTCGGCCGTGTCGGCACGATCGCGCTGGTGGACGGTCTCGCAGCGAATGCGCGTGACCTCGCCGACGGCCTGCGTTCACTACCGGGGGTCGAAGTGCTCAACGAGGTGGTGTTCACCCAGGTGTGCGTGAGCTTCGGCAGCGATGAACGCACCCGGCGGGTGGCACAGCAGCTCATCACCGACGGTTCAGCCTGGATGTCGGGGTCGCGCTGGCACGACCGGGAAATTCTGCGCATCTCGGTGAGTAACTGGTCGACGGATGCCGCAGACATAGCGCTCTCCCTCGCCGCGGTGGCGCGGGCCTGCGCTGTCGTTGACGCTGCCAGTGTCGAAGTCGAAGATGTACGCCGTGCGGCCAAACCCCGGCACCCTGACCCTGCGACCAACGATCGGGACTGAGCCTTTCTCCGTGCCCTACAGCCGGCGCACCCAACCGGCCTCCCGCTCCTGAGCGGCCCCGTCGAGATCGAGACCGCCGAGGGCGCCGCGCACGGCGGCACCGGACAGCCCGGCGCGCCGCGACAGGTCGGCGACCGTGCGCGGCGAGCGCCCGCTCAGGGCGTCGAACACGCGTACCTGGTCGCTCGTGCGCGGTATCGGCCCGGGGCCGGCGTCGCTGTCCGGAAACTCCAGCGGCACCTGGATCGACTGCTCGCCGACCAGTTCGGCCATCTCGGTCGGGTTGGTCACGCAGACCGCGGCGAATTCGCGGATGAGACGGTGGCACCCGGCGGAGGTGGGGCTTGTGATCGGCCCGGGCACGGCGCCGAGCGGACGGCCCAGCGCCGAAGCGTGACCAGCCGTGTTGAGCGACCCGGACCGCCAGCCGGCTTCGAGCACGATCGTCGCCGAACTCGCTGCGGCGATCAGTCGATTTCTCTGCAAAAAACGCCATTTTGTGGGCGCTGCCCCGCAGGGCAGCTCCGACACGACGGCTCCGCTCGCCACGATGCGGGTGAGCAGGGAGTCGTGGCCGCTCGGGTAGAACCGGTCGACTCCCCCGGCGAGAAAGGCCACGGTTATGCCGTCGCTGGCGAGCGCGGCCCGGTGGGCCATCCCGTCGATGCCGTAGGCGGCACCGGAGACGATGGCGAAACCGCGGTCGACGAGCCCGGCCGACGCTTCCATGGCGATGTGTTCGCCGTACCCGGTGGCCGCCCGGGCCCCGACCAGCGCGATCGAGTTGGGTAGCGCGGCGAGGGCGCCGGGCACCCCGCGCCACCACAACGCGAGCGGTGCATGCTGCTCGAGGTCGTCGAGCGCAGAGGGCCAGAGGGCGTCCGTGGCCAGCAGCAACCGGGTCTGCAGACGGGCCGCTTGCTGCAGCGTATGGATGACCTCGTTCGAGTTGAGCCGCGGCCGCCACCGTTGCAATCCCAGGTCGAGGGCCTGTTCCAGCTCGGCGCTGGTGTCGGCATCCGCTTCGGTGGTATCTGGGCTTGGGCTGGCGGCGAAGACCAGGTCGGGGCTGCCCGGCTCCTCGCCGAGTGCGTCGCGCACGAGCGCGCCGAGGTGTACCGGGCTCCAGGACTCGAGAATGGCGGTCAGGGCCACGCTCGCGCCGAGGCTCGCTACGAGCAGACCGGCGGTCCCATCACCGGGTTCGGCGAGGCCCGACCAGGCGGCGCGGGCGAACACTTCGCCCGCGGTGGCCGGGTCGTCGTCTGCCGGCAGTCCGCCGCGCACGCCCGCAGCGAGCGCACGCACCCGGGTCTCGTCGAGACCGAACAACGTCATGATGTCATTCCTTTACGTAGGTACAGGGCCTGGCCGACCTCGTCGGGGCCTGGGAGGGTGAGACCGTCATAGTCGGCGAGGGTCCAGGCGATGCGCAGCACCCGGTCGTAGCCGCGCATGGTGATGCCGCCGCGTTCGAGCGCTCGATCGAGGCCCGCTGTGGTGCTCGGGGCCAGGCGCACCGGCGCACCGCGCAGCCACGGGCCCGGAACCTGGGAGTTCAGGGTCCACGGTGTACTGCCGAGCCGCTCGGCCGCTGCCGCCCGCGCGGCCACGACCCGCTGCCGGGCGGTGACGCTCGTCATCCGCTGCGTTCCGGCAGAGACGCGCAACTGGGCGGCGGTGATTCGCTTGACGTTGAGCTGAATGTCGATGCGGTCCAGCAGCGGACCGGAGATGCGCGCAAGGTAGCGGCGGCGCGCGTTCGGTGGGCAGGTGCAGCTGAGGTCGCCCGCCCCAAACTGCCCGCACGGGCACGGGTTGGCAGCCATCACCAGCTGAAACCGGGCCGGAAAATGGGCGACGGCGTTGGCCCGGTGAATGCTGATCCAGCCGGATTCCAGCGGCTGGCGCAGGGCGTCGAGCACCGGGGAGGCGAATTCGGGGGCCTCGTCGAGGAACAGTACGCCGTGCGAAGCCGCCGACGCGGCCCCCGGTCGAATCTGGCCGCCGCCACCGCCGACCATGGCTGCGGCGGTCGCGGTGTGGTGCGGCGCTTCCCACGGCGGCCGGGTGATCAGGGCTCCGCCCAGTCCGAGGCCGCTGAGCGAACGCAGGGAGCTGACCTCGAGCGAACTGGCCGGGTCGAGGTCGGGCAGCAGGCCGGGAAGGCGGGCGGCGAGCATCGTCTTGCCGGCGCCTGGCGGGCCGAGCAGAAACACGTGATGCCCACCCGCGGCGGCGATCTGCAGGGCGAGGATGGCGTCGTCGTTGCCGATCACGTCGGCCAGGTCGGGTTCAGCGGTCGCGCTGCCGGGCGAGACTGCTGCCAGGATCGGCTCGACCGGTTTCGGCTCCAGCCTGGCGCCGTGGAAGATCGCCGCCTCGCGCAGGGACGCGACACCGATCACTCGGATGTCGGGCACGAGTCGGGCCTCAGCCTCGTTGCCGATCGGCACCATCACCGTGTCGTGCGCGAGGCGGGCGGCGGTCATCACCCCGGGAAGGATGCCCGGGGTCGGTCGCAGCCGACCGTCGAGGGCGAGTTCGCCGAAGTGCACGACAGTGTCGACCGAGGCTGCCGAAATGGTGCTGTCGGCGGCGAGACAGGCCAGCGCGATCGCGAGGTCGAAGCCGGCACCGTGCTTGGGTAGTGCTGCGGGCGACAGATTGATGGTGAGGCGGTGAACGGTGAGGGGGCATCCGCTGTTGGCGGCTGCGGCACGCACCCGCTGGGTGGCCTGGGAGAGGGCTGCGTCGGGCAGCCCGATCAGGATCATGCCGGGCAATTGAGCCGAGATGTCGGCCTCCACCTCGACCAGGGCACCGGTCAGCCCCAGCAGCGCCACGGCGTGGGTGCGGGCGATGCCCATCAGAACACGCCCTCGAGGTGTTCGATGATCGGTTCCTGGCCGGCCGGGGCGATGACCGCCACGACGTCGAGCCGGATCTGGCGCGGCCACCGCTCGGCCTGTACACACCAGGCGGCGGCGAGGCGACGCATCCGGGCAAGCTTTCTCACGGTGATGGCTTCAAACGGATGCCCGAATCTCAGGCTGCTGCGCGTCTTCACCTCAACGAAGACGACCGCAGCGCCGTGCTGCACGACGAGGTCGATCTCCCCCTCTTTACACCGCCAGTTGCGGGTCAGGATGGTGTAGCCGGCGCACTGAAGGAAGCGCGCAGCCTGCTCTTCGCCGAGTTTGCCGAGTACATCTTTGCGCGCCACGAGTGCCTCCGAGAACCAGAGTGACCGCTGCCAAGCCATCGAGGTCGTGCCGCGGTCACACTGGTGGACAACACCGCCGCGGACGCCGCTGTGCAGGAGGCGGCGCCCTGTCAGACGCCGAGCAGGAGGCGGCGCCCTGTCAGACGCCGAGCAGGAGGCGGCGCCCTGTCAGACGCCGAGCAGGAGGCGGCGCCCTGGAGCGCACGGCGCGCTGCGGGACAGAGTTGCACGCGGAGCGTTGCGCTTCGCGCGACCCGCTACTCGGCGTGCAGCACGAATAGGCGGCGCACGATGTCGCCGGCCACGAGGGCGTCGAGGCTCTCGTTCAGGTCGGTGACGGGTCGGGTGTCGGTGTGGAGCAGTTCGACCGGCAGTCGGCCGTCGCGCCAGAGCTGAAGGTAGGCAGGAATGTCCCGGTTCGGCACGGAATCGCCCATGTACGAGCCGAGCAGCCGTCGCCCGAGCCCCGCGAATTGCAGCGCCGGTGTCGTGATGGTCTGCTCGGGGTGCGGCAGGCCGACCGAGACGAGGGCGCCGCCACGGGTGAGTAGCGCCAGGCTCGCCTCCATCACGCGGGCACTGCCGACCGCTTCGATGGCGAGGTCGACGCCGTCGCCGGAGTGCGCACGCACCAGCTCGGCTGCCTGCTCGGGCGATCCGGCGTGGTGCGCGCCGCAGCGGAGGGCCAGCGCCTGCTTCTCGGGCAGCGGATCGATCGCGATGACGGTCGTGCCTTGCACCTGCGCGGCCGCCATCACGGCCATCAGGCCGACCGCGCCCAGGCCGAAGACGATCACCGACTGGCCGGGGGCGAGGGCACCGGTGTTGAGCACGGCACCGATGCCGGTAAGGGCAGCGCAGCCGAACATGGCGGCGACGTCAAAGGGAACGTCCTGGTCGATCGGGACGACCGACTCGCGGGCGACGACCGCGTACTGCGAGAACGCCGACACGCCGAGGTGATGGTTGATGCGCTCCCCCGCGCTGCCGGCCAGCACGGCCGGGCCGTGCAGCAGGTCGCCGGTGGTGTTGGCCTCCGCGCCGCGATGGCAGAGCGCGGGGCGCCCGGCGAGGCAGGCCCGGCAGTCGCCGCAGCTCGGCACGAAGACCAGCACGACCCGGTCGCCCACGGCCAGGTCATCGACGCCGTCGCCCAGCGCGGTGACGGTACCGGCGGCTTCGTGTCCGAGTGCCATCGGCAGGGGGCGAATGCGCGAGCCGTCGATGACCGAGAGATCCGAGTGGCAGAGACTGGCGCGTTCGATGCGTACGAGTACTTCGCCGGTGCGCGGCGCGGGCACCGGAATCTGCTCGAGCGTGAGCGGGCGGCTGTCGGCGTAGGGTCGCGTAGAGCCGGATTGGCGAAGAATCGCGCTGAGCATCGTTGCTGGAATCATTCTTCCAACCTAACGCCCACTAAGGCGTACGCTGAGCGTATGAAAATGCGCGACCGGGTGACCGACCTCGGCATGCGAACGATGAACGGCGTGCACCGGATGGTGCTGGGCCTGTCGGGCGGACGCCTCGGCTGGACCATCCGCACCATGCAGACGGTCGAACTGCACACGACCGGCCGGACTACCGGAAAGCGTCGGTCGACGATGCTCACGGCGCCGGTGCACGAGGACGGCCGGTACGTGCTCGTAGCCTCTAAGGGCGGCGACGACCGGCATCCGTTCTGGTATCTCAACCTGGTGGCGCAGCCCGACGTGGAGCTGACCATTCGCGGGGTGACGCGGCCGTTTCGGGCTCGCGCCGCTTCATCCGTTGAGAAGGCTGCGCTGTGGCCGCGCATCGTCGCCGCCTACCCGGGATACGGCACTTACCAGGGCAAGACAGAGCGTGCGATTCCGGTGGTTATTTGCGAGCCGCGTTTGACGAACGACCGTTAGGCGACCGGCTCGAGCGTTTCGGCGAGGATGGCCGGGAAGATGGGCGCGTGCGCGCCCGACATCTCTTCGAGCACCCGAATCACCTGGCAGCTGTAGCCGTATTCGTTGTCGTACCAAACGTACAGCACGGCTTTCTGGTCGGTGACGATTGTGGCCAGGCCGTCCACTATGCCGGCGCGGCGCGAGCCGAGGAAGTCGCTCGAGACGACTTCGGGCGAGTCGATGAAGTCGATCTGGCGGTGCAGCGAGGAGTGCAGCGACATGGTGCGCAGGTAGGTGTTGAGTTCGTCCTTGTCGGTCGCGCTGGCAAGGTTGAGGTTGAGGATGGCCATCGACACGTCCGGGGTAGGAACACGGATCGCATTGCCGGTCAATTTGCCGGCCAGTTCGGGCAGGGCCTTGGCGACGGCCTTCGCCGCACCGGTCTCGGTGATCACCATGTTGAGCGCCGCTGAACGGCCTCGACGGTCACCGGAATGGAAATTGTCGATGAGGTTCTGGTCGTTCGTGAACGAGTGCACCGTTTCGACGTGCCCGTCGATGATGCCGTAGCGGTCGTTGATGGCTTTGAGCACGGGGGTGATCGCGTTCGTGGTGCAGGACGCCGCGGTGATGATGCGGTCGCTCGTCAGGATGTCGGTGTGGTTGATACCGTGCACAATGTTCTTCAGCACGCCCTTGCCTGGCGCGGTCAGCAGAACCCGCGCAACGCCGGGGCACTTCAGGTGCTGCGACAGGCCTTGCTCGTCGCGCCATTTGCCGGTGTTGTCGACGACGATGGCGTCGTGGATTCCGTACTGTGTGTAGTCGACGCTGGCCGGGTCACCAGAATAGATCACCTGGATGAGCGTGCCGTTTGCGAGGATGGTGTCGTTCTCCTCGTCGATGGTGATCGTGCCCTCGAACGGGCCGTGCACCGAGTCGCGACGCAGCAGGCTGGCACGCTTGACGAGGTCGTTGGCCGACCCGCGACGAACGACGATGGCGCGCAGGCGCAGGCCTTGGCCGCCGCCGGCGTGTTCGATCAGGATGCGCGCGAGGAGCCGGCCGATGCGGCCGAAACCATAGAGCACGACGTCGGTGCTCGTGCGTCCGTCGAGGCCATGCTGGTCGACGACGTCGGCGAGTTCGACGCGCAGGTATTCCTCGAGGGTGACCCGGCCGTTCTGCTCACGAAAGCCGAGGGCCAGGCGGGCGAGGTCGAGGGACGCGGCGCCGAGGCCCAGGCCGTCGACTGCCTGCAGGATCGGGAGGGTCTCGTCGAGCGGAAGCTCGACATCCGCTATGTGGCGGGCGAAGCGATGGGCCTTGAGCAGGCCGACGACCGACTTGTTGACCAGGCCGCGCCCGTAGACGCTCGTCACGACGGAGTTGTCACGGTAGAGGCGCCCGATCAGGGGAATCATCGCCTCGGCGAGAGCCTCGCGATTGCTCCACGTTGCACGGGCACGATCGACGTCCTGGATCACAGGGTTGCCTTCCTAAACCTTCGTCGGTTAGTTGGTCCGGCTACCCGCGGTCCCGGAGTACTTCCTTATTCGTCGAGCGCAAGTTCCTTGGGGAGTTCGAAGTCTTTCGACGCGAGTTCTTCCACGTTGACGTCCTTGAAGGTCAGCACGCGCACCGATTTCACGAATCGGTCGGAGCGGTAGACGTCCCAGACCCAGACGTCCTTCATGGTCAGTTCGAAGTAGAAGTCGTGTTCCGTGTCGCGGCGAACAAGTTCGACCTCGTTCGCGAGGTAGAAGCGTCGTTCGGTCTCGACGACGTACTGGAACTGGCCAACCACGTCTCGATATTCCCGATACAGGGCCAACTCGACCTCGCGGTCGTAGTCCTCGAATTCGTCTTCTTCCATGGTGATCTCATCTTACGCTGAGATTTTGAGCCACGATTTTCGGTGTAGAGGGGACGGCCCGAGCAGGTCGATCGCGCTCAGGTGGGCGGCGCTGCCGTAGCCCTTGTTCGACGCCCAGCCGTAACCGGGCGCTGCGTCGTGCGCGGCGATCATGAGGCGGTCCCGGTGCACCTTCGCAATAACGGATGCCGCCGCCACCGACCCGCAATCCCGGTCGGCTTTGACGCGGGTCACGACGTTCAGCGGGGTGGCCAGCGCCTTGTTCAGCCAGTCGTCGCTGCCATCGAGCAGCACGATGCTGCCGGCCACGTCGACTCCCTGCGCATACAGCTCGGCCAGGGCGCGCTTGCCGGCGAGCCCGAGGCAGGCGATGATGCCGAGATCATCGACCTCGACGGCCGAGGCGAGCCCGACGGCCGAGTGCATTGCCCACGCTGCGGCGAGCGGTGCGAGCAGCTCCCGGCGCGGTTCGCTGAGCATCTTCGAATCGCGCAGTCCCGCCGGCATGGTCAGAACGGATGCATTCACCGCGGCGAATCCCACGGCCACCGGCCCAGCGAGAGCGCCGCGACCGACCTCGTCGCAGCCGATCACGAAGTTTGCCCCGGTGCGCAGCAGGTCGAACTCCACCTCCAGGGTGGGGTCGGACACCGCCACTACTCGGCGCCCGTATCGGTTTGTTCCACCTCGCGGAACACGTCGGGGTAGTCATCGAGCCACTCCCAGCGGCTGAGGGGCCAGCTCACGACGAGGGCCCGCCCCACCACATTATCGACCGGCACATAGCCCTTGCCGGCCGTCTCACCGTTGAAGCGGGAATCCTTCGAGTTGTAGCGGTTGTCGCCCATCATCCAGAGCGAATCGGCCGGGATGGTCACGTCGAAGTCGATAGCGGAGACCTTGGTTTCACCGGCCGGCAGGAGCACGTACGCCGACTCGTTTAGCGGAACGTCGTTGACGCTCATCTGGCCGAGAGCGTTGCAGCAGACGACGTGGTCGCCGGGCAGGCCGATGACCCGTTTGATGAGGTGATCATTGCTGTCGGGAGCAGACAGGCCCACGACCGAGAGCAGCCAGTCGGCCCCCGCCACGATCGGGTTCTGCACGATCTCGGCCTGGGGAAGCAGCCATCCGCCTGGGTCTTTGAACACGATAACGTCACCGCGGGTAATCGGGATCAGGTCGGGTTCGAGCTGGTTCACGATGATGCGGTCGTTGATCTGCAGGGTGTTCTCCATCGACCCGGAGGGAATGTAAAAGGACCGGATCAGGAACGTCTTGATCAAGAACGAGATGAGCAGTGCAACCACGAAGATGATGAGGAGGTCACGGATGAACAGCAAGACGCTGCGCTTCTTGCTGGGGGCCTTTTTGCTTCGGGACCTCTTCGACTCTGATACCCGACGATCGGACCTGGAGGCGAGCACTTCATCTGTCATTTAACCGCCTGAGCTCCCCATCAGTTTAGGTGATGGGGAGCTCAGTGGAGAATCCGGTGGGATCGTAGTCCGCGCGAAGGTTAGCGCTTTTCCTTGATCTTGGCCTTCTTGCCGCGCAGGTCGCGCAGGAAATACAGCTTGGCGCGACGTACGTCGCCGCGGGTCACGATCTCGATGTGGTCGATGACCGGGGAGTGCACCGGGAAGGTACGCTCGACGCCGATCTGAAAGCTGACCTTGCGAACGCAGAACGTTTCGCGCACGCCTTCGCCGGAGCGGCCGATGACGACTCCCTGGAAGACCTGGATACGAGAGCGGGTTCCCTCAATGATGTTGACGTGAACCTTGACGGTGTCGCCGGCACGGAAGTCAGGAATGTCCTTCCTCAGCGATGGGGCGTCTACCGCGTCGAGAATATGCATGTTGTTTCGCTCTCTGTACCCGCCACAGGTCGACTACGATATGTGCTTCGTTGGAAGCAATCAGTATGAGGATGTGCGCCGCACAGTGCAGGCTCCCCTGTGGCAGAGTCCTGCAGCGGCACAATCGCCTATTCTGCCATGAACTCGGCCCCGCTGCAAAGTCGCGGCCGGGAACGTCAGGCCCGGTCGCGCTTTTCTTCGATGATGATGACCTCGGGGGTGGCGGGTCGGCCAAAGGTCGGTGTCGGCTTTGACGTATTCGGTGAGGCGTAGGGCAGCGGACGTGAACCCCCGGCCGGCGCGGACCCGCGCGCCGTCTGTTCCACCAGGTCGACCATGGCGCGCATTCGACGCTTGGCGGAGTCGAACAGCTCCCAGACGGCGAACCAGAACACGGCGAGTCCGCCGAGGATGACGAGCACGCTGAGCCAGCCGGCGGCATCCGTTGAAAAGGGAATGGCGATGATGAGGGCGTGCCAGAGAGCGAGCACGCCGACGTCAGCGTAGGAAACGGCCCGAAATTCGCGCACTTCTCTGCGCGCGAAGATGACGAGGGCGACGAGCAGCATGCCGAGGCCGATGAGCACGGCCCCGAAGAAGATGCCCAACACCGCCCAGGCGCCCGATCCGAAGACCGAGGACCCGACGAGGAGCCAGAGCGGCAAGGCTCCGGCGGCAATGAATTGCCAGTGGTAGAAGGCGCGGCGGATGATCACTCGGCCAGTTTATCGGCGAGGACTGACACCAGCCTTGGCGTTCGCTGGAGGCAGAAGTCAGGACACGGTGCGCGGCAGCAGGTCGGGGCGTACCCGTTCGGTGCGGGTGATCTGCTGCTGGTGGCGCCAGCTACTGATGGCGCCATGGTTGCCGCTTAGCAGCACCGGTGGCACAGCGAGGCCGCGCCAGCTAGCCGGTTTGGTGTAGCTCGGGTATTCGAGCAAGCCGTCTTCGTGGGATTCCTCGACGAGACTCGCCGGATTACCGACGACTCCGGGAATGAGCCGGCCGATGGCTTCGATCATTGCCATGACGGCCACCTCTCCCCCGTTGAGCACGTAATCTCCGAGGCTGACCAGGCGTACCCGGCCGCGGGCCTCGTAGTGATCGACGACGCGCTGGTCAATTCCCTCGTAACGGCCGCAACCGAAGACCAAGTGCTGCTCGAGCGAGAGTTCGCGGGCCATCGCCTGGGTGAATTGCTCGCCGGCCGGTGAGGGAAAAATGAGGATCGGGCCGTCATCGGCCGCGTTGACGGTGATCGGCGTTTCGGCACTGGCCGGGTCGGCCGCGTCAGTGCCAGTGCCAGTGCCAGTGCCAGTGCCAGTGCCAGTGCCAGTGCCAGTGCCAGTGCCAGTGCCAGTGCCAGTGCCAGTGCCGAGGATGGCATCGAGGGCGTCGCCCCACGGCTCAGGCTTCATGACCATGCCGGCACCGCCGCCATAGGGGGTGTCGTCGACCGTGTGGTGCCGGTCATGCGTGTGGTCCCGCAGGTTGTGTACGCCGAGCTCGAGCAGCCCGCTCTGGCGGGCCTTGCCGAGCAGCGACAGGTCGAGCACATCGAAGAATTCGGGAAATATCGTGACGATGTCGATGCGCATGGTCAAATTCTAGAAGAGTTGGGCGTGCTCTTTCGCCTCGAGGTAGCGGTCGATGACCAGATCGACCAGCGCAGCGGGGGCCGTTTCCCCTGGCAGCAGCAGTGGGGCGGTAACCCGGTCGGCACCCGCGCCCTGCGCGCGGGTGAGGTCGAAGAAGAATCCTGGTGCCATCAAATAGGTACTCACGGTGACACTGCCGCCGCGCAATCGCGCCGCGGTGACGGCACAGGCGAGGCGAGGCGAGGCGGCGGAGAGAAAACCGACGGTGACCCGCACCCCAAGCCGCTGCTGCAGCATCGCACCGACCCGGAGGCAGTCGTCGACCGCACGCACGTCGCTCGACCCGGCAGCAGCGAGCACGATTTCTTGGCCCTGTGCCAGCGTGTCGAGTCCGGCGGCGCGCAGGCGATGTTCGAGCACGTCGATGAGCCGGCCGTCGGGGCCAAGAGCCCGCGACAGGGCAATATCGCGGTCATGCGCGCTGGTCTCACGTTGCAGGTCGACGTGTACGTGATACCCGGCCGAGAGTAGCAGGGGCACGACGACTGCGGCGGAGTCGGGGCTCACAGCGCCGAGGCTCGCTGCGACATCCGGCTGCTGTACGTCGACGAAACCGCCGGTCACCCGCAGATCGCGACGGGCAAGGGCGACGCCGTCGACGAGCGCCTTGATGGCGGCCTGGCCGTCGACCGAGTTGGTGCCGTGCGAGATGGCGACGAGTGCGGCGGGCTCGGCTGTCGACCGACCGACAGGAAGTCGGTCAGTTCTGGGCCGTTCGCCGAGCAGGGTCATGCCGCCTCTAAGAGTCCCGATTCGACCGCGACCTCGATGTAGCCGCCGACGATGCGGGTTTCGTAGGTGTTCAGCACGAGCGTCGGGTTGGTGAAGCATTCGCCTGTTTTGAGGTCGTAGACCTCTTTGTGCAGCGGCGAGGCGATCGTAGGGCGGTCACCCTTGGAGCCGACGATGCCGCGGGCCATGACGTGGGCCTCGGTGTATGGGTCGCGGTGGTCGACGGCGTAGATCTCGGTCGGCGAGAGCAAAAATAGGGCGATCTGCTTCATGCGGATGAGAGCAGCTTCGCCCCAGCTGGGTTCCAGATCGGTCACGGCGCAGGCGCGCTCCCAGACCAGGGTTGCTGCGTTGCTCGGACGGGTCTCAGCCAGTGTCATCGTCATCGTTCGCTCCCGGGGTTGTCGCGTTTCTGCGTTGGTCCCACGGTAGGCGGGCCATATTTCGGCCAGTCGCCAGCCATGTTTCCCCTGAGTGAAACCCGCCTCACAGTTGGGGTGCTCCACTGTGGGGCTTTCGACCAGTACGGGACACACGAGCGACACGAGGGGGAAACTGCCCCGAACTACGCTCACAATTGCCCCGCTTTGAAAGGATGCTGATGCCAGCTTCTCGTGAAACCGCTTCCGCGTATTCTCCCCCAGACGCCGCCGCATCCGCTGTGGAGGCGACACACGCCGTCACATCGATGAGTGCAGCGGATGCCGTGACACCGGCTCCGGCCACATTGCGCCGCGTCATCGTAATCGGCGGCGGCCCGGCCGCCCACCGCCTCACCGACGCCCTCCACTCCCGCGACACCGAGCGCTCCTTCTCGATCGTTGTACTGGCCGAGGAGAACCACCGACCCTACGACCGGGTCGCGCTGAGCCAGCGCCTCGCCGGAATGATCGACCTCACTTTGGACCCCACGGCACCGCGGGACAGCGAGCGCATCGCGCTGCGCATCAACGAGCGGGCCACGAGCATCGACCGGGTCGCCCGGACCGTCACGACCTCGACCGGGGCCGTGCTCGAGTATGACGACCTCGTGCTCGCCACCGGGTCGACCGCCCCGGTGCCGGAGATGCCGGGGCGCGAACACATTCGCGTGTACCGCACCGTCGACGACGTCGATGCCCTCGTCGGCGAGCTCGCCGCCCTCACCGTCTCGCTCGGCCGTACCCCGCGGGTGGTCGTGGCCGGCGGCGGACTGCTCGGGCTCGAAGCGGCCGGCGGGCTGCACAAGCTCGGCGCCGACTCGGCCATCGTGCACTCCGGCGGCTGGCTGATGTCGGCCCAGCTCGACGAGGGCGGCGGGCAGGCTCTCGGCCGGATGATCGTGGCCCAGGGCATCGAACTGCACCTCGGCACCCGCGCCCGCACGATTCTCACCGACGAATTCGATACCAGATCACCGGGCTGCAGCTCGGCAACGGCCGGGAGATCGCCGCCGATCTGGTCGTTTACGCCATCGGAATCTCACCGCGGGACGAGCTGGCCCGCGGTGCCGGGCTCACCGTGGGCACCCGAGGGGGCGTCACGATCGGCAACGACTGCCGCACGAGCGACCCGAAAATCTGGGCGATCGGCGAGGTCGCGAGCTGGAATGACCGCTGTGTCGGACTGGTCGCTCCGGCTAACGCCATGGCCGAGGTCGTCGCGGACCGCCTGCTCGGCGGCACCGCCGAGTTTACGACCGTCGACGACGCCACCAAGCTCAAGCTCTCGGGGGTCGACGTCGCCAGCTTCGGCGACGCATTCGCCACCACTCCGGGATCGCTCGAAATCGTCTACGCCGACCCGGCCCGCGGTCTGTATCAGAAACTCGTCGTGACCGACGACGCCAAAACCCTGCTCGGCGGCATCTTCGTCGGCGATGCCACCCCCTACTCGGCCCTGCGCCCCATGGTCGGCCGCAAGCTCAGCAGTGAACCCGCCGCCTACCTCACGGCAGCGGGCGCCGAGGCTAGGGCCGGTGACGAACTGCCCGACGACGCCCTGGTCTGCTCCTGCAACATGGTCTCGGTCGGCGCTGTGCGGCAGGCGGTGCGCGGTGACGAACATTCAAACTCATGCACAGAACTCGGAGCGCTCAAGGTGTGCACCCGCGCCGGCACCCAGTGCGGGTCGTGCGTGCCGCTGGTCAAGAAGATCCTCGAATCCGAGCTGACGGCATCCGGTCAAACCGTTTCGCACGCCCTCTGCGAGCACTTCGGACTGAGCCGGCAGGAACTGTTCGAGTCGGTGCGGGTGCTCGGGCTCACGTCGAGCGACGAGATCTTCTCCCGCTTCGGCACCGGCCGCGGCTGTGATGTCTGCAAGCCGGCCGTTGGCTCCATTCTGGCCAGCCAGAACACCTCCTACATTCTGGATGCCGGTCGCGGCACCCTGCAGGACACCAACGACCGCGCCATGGCCAACATGCAGAAAGACGGCACCTACTCGGTCGTTCCGCGCATTCCCGGCGGTGAGATCACGCCGACCAAACTCGCCGTGATCGCGCAGGTCGCCCTCGATTTCGACCTCTACACCAAGATCACCGGCGGGCAGCGCATCGATCTGTTCGGCGCCCGCCTGGAGCAGCTGCCGGACATCTGGCGCATCCTCGTCGACGCCGGGTTCGAGTCGGGGCAGGCCTACGGCAAGGCGTTGCGCAACGTGAAGTCCTGCGTCGGGTCCACCTGGTGCCGGTTCGGCGTGCAGGATGCCGTCGGCCTAGCCATTCGGCTCGAGCTGCGCTATCGCGGACTGCGCGCTCCGCACAAGTTCAAGTTCGGGGTGTCGGGCTGCGCCCGGGAATGCGCCGAAGCCCGCGCCAAAGACGTGGGTGTCATCGCGAGTGACAACGGCTGGAACATGTACGTCGGCGGGAACGGCGGCTTCCAGCCCGCGCACGGGCAGCTGCTCGCGACCGACCTTGATGAAGAAACCTTGATCAAGTACATCGACCGCTACATGATGTATTACATTCGCACGGCCGATCGGATGCAGCGCACCGCCCGCTGGATGGAAGACCTCGAGGGTGGTCTCGAGCACGTGCGCGACGTCGTCATCAACGACTCTCTCGGCCTCGCCGCTGAGCTCGAACAGGCCATGCTCGCTCACGTCGACAACTATGAAGACGAGTGGGCCGCGACGCTCGCCGACCCGGAGCGCCTGCGCCGCTTCCGTTCCTTCGTGAACGCTCCGACCGAACCCGACCCGAGCATCGCGCTCGTTACGGAGCGTGACCAAATCCGACCGGCGACCCCGGCCGAACGGGCCTCGTCGAGTACTGTTCTACTAACTGGAAGCCGCATTCCCGTTCGAAAAGAGTAGGCAAATGACAGCCCAGAGTTCCCGTTCGACTGGGTCAGTCAGCGTCGGGACGGTCACCCTGGTCGGCGGCGGACCCGGCGCCCCGGACCTGCTGACCGTCGCCGCCGTCACCGCGTTGCGGCAAGCGGATGTCGTGCTGTTCGACCGCCTTGCGCCGAGCGACGACCTCGCCTCGCTTGCACCCGGCGCCACGCTCATCGACGTCGGCAAACGTGCCGGCAGCCACCCGGTCTCTCAGACCGGAATCGAAGAGCTCATGGTCGAGCACGCCCTCGCCGGTAAGCGCGTAGTGCGGCTGAAGGGCGGCGACCCGTACGTGTTCGGTCGCGGCAGCGAAGAAGTGCTCGCCTGCCACCGCAACGGCATTGCTGTCACGGTCGTGTCGGGCGTCACGAGTGCGATCGCGGTGCCGGCCGCGGCCGGGATTCCGCTGACCCACCGCGGCATCAGCCACGCCTTCACCGTGATCAGCGGCCACGCGCCGCTCACCGACAACGAACTCGAGGGTCTCACCCTGCTCGGCAGCACCATCGTCGTGCTGATGGGTGTCGGAACCCTGCCCACCCTGAGCCAGGGCCTGCTGCGCCACGGCATGCCCGGCGACATGCCGGTGGCCATCATCGAGCGCGGATTCAGCCCCACGCAGCGCGCGACCGTGAGCACGCTGTCGGCGGTGCTGGCGGTTGCCGCTTCAGCGGGCGTGCGGAGCCCCGCCGTTCTGGTCGTCGGTGAGGTCGTACGCCTCGCTTTCAGCGGTGATGCCGCCGCCGAGGACCTCGTCGCGCGCGCGTCCGAGTTCGCGGTGATCGACTGATGGCTGGGGCGAACGACGAGGCCGCCGGTGTCTCGGGAGCGGGCGTTGAGGCATCCGCTTTGACGGGTTCGACCGCACCAGACCTGCACGGGCACCACGTGCGCATGCAGGGAGCAACCGAGCCGATCGAGATCGCGGCCCCTTTTCTGCAGCCGAACCAGCTCGAGGGTTTTCGCATCGGGGTGACGAGCGATCGCCGTTCGAGCGACCTGATCGACGCCTTCGAGCGGCGCGGGGCCCGCGTCGTGCACGCGCCGACCCTGCGCATCGCGCACTCGCAGGAAGACGGCCCGCTTCTCGAGGACACCCGCACTATGATCAGTGCGCGGCCCGATATTCTGCTCGCGACGACCGGGTACGGCGTTCGACGCTGGTTCGAGGTGGCCGAGGCCGACGGCATCGGCTCCGAGTTGACCGATGCGCTGGCCGAGACGACCATTCTGGTGCGGGGGCCGAAAGCGCGCGGCGGTATTCGAGCGGCCGGGCTGAACGACTCCGGCATGAGCGATTCTGAGACGACCGCCTCGCTCGTCGACAAGGTTTTGGCCGAGTATCCGCGCGGGCTCGTAATCGGCATCCAGGTTCACGGAGCGACCGATGAGGTGCAGCTCGACCGGTTGCGTGCCGTGCACGAGCGTGTTCTGGTGGTCGCTCCGTACCGCTGGATCGCCATGGACGACACCGATGAGCGCGTCTACAAGCTCGTCGAGGCCATCTGTTCTCGCCAGCTGGACTGCGTCACGTTCACGAGCGCGCCGGCCGTGCACGCCCTGTTCACCGCCGCCGAGGGCATGGACATGTATCCCGAATTGATCGCGGCCCTGCAGACCGAGGTCTGCGCGGCAGCCGTCGGCCCGGTGACCAGCGCCCCGCTCATCGCAGCCGGGATCGCGCCGATCCAGCCGACGCGGTTTCGCATGGGCGCGCTGATTCGGCTGGTCTGCGAACACCTGGAACAGAACATGATCGAGCGGGTCGAGACCCAGAATGGGCTCGTGCATCTGCGCGGCTCGATCGTTCAGGTCGGCGAGGAGCGCGTGCAACTTCCGCCGACGGCCCTCACGATCATGCGGGCGCTCGTGCGGGCCCGCGGGGCGGTCGTCTCCCGCGAAGACCTCACGCTCGCTCTCGCGGGCGATTCCGACGATCACGCCATGGAGGTCTCGCTCAGCCGCCTGCGGCAGACGCTGGGCGTGCCCGGGCTCGTCGCGACCGTGGTCAAGCGCGGCTACCGCCTGAACGTGTAGCCTGCCCCGGCACACAAATGCCGGGCGGTTCCGTTGCGAAACACAACGGGACAGCCCGGCAAAGGTACGGGTTGAGCCTTACAGTTCGTCGGTCTTCAGAACGGATGCCGCGGCATCCGTTTCGGAGGCGGCGTCAGCGGTTGCGTTGGGCGCGGCATTCATTTCGGAGGCCGGCTCAGCGTCGGCGTTGGGCGCGGCGTTCGTTTCGGAGGCCGGCTCAGCGTCGGCGGGGTCTTCGGGCAGTTCTTCGAGCAGGCCGGGCGGCGGCGTGATCGTGATCAGGCCGTTCTTCACGTCGACGCTCGGCACGATTGCCTTCACGAACGGGATCATGACGTCGCCCGTGGGCGTCTTCACGATCAGCAGGTCTTGCGCGGGCATATGCTCGAGGCGACCGATGGTGCCGATGCGCACACCGTCGCGCATGACGGCGAGGCCGACCAACTGGTGGTCGTACCAGGCGTCCTCTTCGTCCGACTGCTCGGCGACGTCCGCGTCGATCCAGAGGATCGCCTTCGCGAGCGTTTCGGCTGTTGAGCGATCGGGGACATCCTTGAAGAATCCGACCGCGTGCTGGTTGTACCAGCGCAGCTCGACGAGTTCGATCGTCTTGCCGTGCCAAGCCGACCCAGTCGGAACCTGCAGCGTGAACACGGCGCCCGGGACGAAACGTCGTCCCGGGTCATCCGTGAACAGTTCGAGCTTGATTGCTCCCTTGAGGCCGTGAGCCTTGGTCAGGCGCCCCACCCGTAACTGCTGGGTGCGGTCCTTCTCGCTGTCGTCCACTGATCTAGAAATCGGTGTCGACGACGTCGACGCGAACGCGACGACCATCGGCCAGAGCCGCAACGAGGGTACGCAGGGCCTTGGCAGTGCGACCCGCACGGCCAATGACCCGGCCGAGGTCCTCGGGGTTCACACGAACCTCGAGGACCTCGCCTCGCGGCGAATTCTTTTCTGCAACGTGCACATCGTCCGGGTGATCAACGATCCCCTTGACGAGGTGTTCGAGCGCGGGAGCAAGCAACAGTTACGCCTCTTCGGTTGCTTCGGCAGCAACCTCGGGGGCCTTGGCAACCGGCTTCTCGGCCTTGGGCTTGAGAACCGGCTTCTTCTTCTCGTCGGCGACGAAAGCAGCCTTCGGTTCCTTCACCTTGACGGTGCTCTTGGCGTTCTTGTCGCCCTTGAAGATACCCCAGTCGCCCGTGAGCTTGAGGAGTGCAGCGACCTGCTCGGTCGGCTGAGCGCCGACGCTGAGCCAGTACTGCGCACGCTCGGACTTGACCTCGATGACCGAGGGCTCCTCCGTGGGGTGGTAGATGCCGATTTCTTCGATGACACGACCGTCGCGCTTGGTGCGCGCGTCGGCGACGACGATGCGGTAGTACGGTGCACGGATCTTGCCCATGCGCTTCAGACGGATTTTGACAGCCACAATTCTCCAGTGTTGATTCGGTGTTTGGCGAACCTTGGGCCGTGAGCGTGGGGGCACACTCGGCATAAGCTCTATAGGATCACGTTGCACCGAGATAGAGGGTCGGGCACAACGGATCGCGACTAATCATTGTGTCAGAGATTACGCACGTTGTGATAATCGACCGTCTACGGCTTTCATCAGCCCACCCAAGGAGTACCCCGTGTCACTGGAATTCGCCCGATCCGCCCGCTCTACCGTGGGCATCGAGTGGGAGGTCGCCCTCGTCGACCGCGCGACCGGCGACCTGGTCAATATCGCCGACGAGGTGCTCGATGCCCTGCGTGGCCCCGACGGCTCGGCCCACGCCACCATCACCGGCGAACTGCTGCTCAATACGGTCGAGCTCGTCTCCCAGGTGCACGACACCGTCGGCAGTGCCGTAGCGGATGTCGCCGGCCAGCTCGGCGAGGTACGTCGCGCTCTCGACGGACGCAAGGTGGACATAATCTGCAGCGGGTCGCATCCGTTTGCGCAATGGTTCGACCAGACCGTCACCGACAAGGCCCGGTATCACAAGCTCATCGACCGCACCCAGTGGTGGGGGCGCAATATGATGATCTGGGGAATCCACGTGCACGTGGGCATCGAGGACAAGGCCAAGGTTATTCCGATCATGAACGGCCTGCTCACCTATGTGCCGCACCTGCAGGCCTTGAGCGCATCGAGCCCGTTCTGGGCCGGCATCGACACCGGGTACGCGAGCAACCGCTCACTCATGTTCCAGCAACTGCCGACCGCCGGGCTGCCCTGGGATCTGACCGACTGGGAGGCGTGGGAGCGCTACGTCGACGATATGGCGGTGACCGGCATCATCGAGGACGTCACCGAGGTGCGCTGGGACATCCGCCCGTCTCCACGCTGGGGCACGATCGAGATTCGGGTCTGCGACGGCGTCTCGACCACCGTGGAGCTCGGCGCGATCGCCGCGTTCATCCAATGCCTGGTCGAGTGGATGTCCACCCGCCTCGACGCGGGCGAAGCCGTGCCGCGCATGCAGCCGTGGTTCGTGCGGGAGAACAAATGGCGGGCGGCCCGCTACGGGCTCGACGCCGAGATCATCCTCGATGCTTTAGGCGCCGAATGCCTCGTAACGGATGATGTGCGTCGCCTCATCGAGACGCTCTCTCCTGTGGCCGAACGGCTCGGTTGCCTGCCGGAGTTGCTCGCACTGCACCGCATCATCGACAACGGCGGCAGCTACCAGCGGCAATTGGCTGTTGCGGCCACCTCTGGCGGCAGCCTGCCCGCGGTTGTCGCGGCGCTCAGCCACGAGCTGGCGCAGGGGCTGGGGAACTAGGCTGGCGGCTGCCGCGCCATCCGCTTGGGTGCCGGTCAGGCGTTCTTGCTGTCGCGCCAGGCCAGCCAGTCGGTAGCTGGGCCCAAGTCGTAGTCGGGGCCGGAAATTCCAACGGTGAACAAGCGCGTGCCGAGATCGAAGAGCGCGTCCGCATCAGCGACGGTACGCCCGCGCAGCTCGGTGGAGATTTCGATCTCGGTGATATCCCGGCCGACCTCATCGCACCAGGCGCCCAGCACGCCGAGCTTGTGCTCGAGCACCTCGGGGTTCGAAAACGAGTGCCAGATGTCGGCGTGCTGGGCGACGATGCGCAGGGTCTTCTTCTCGCCGCCGCCGCCGATGAGCACGGGGATGTCGCGAGTGGGCGGCGGGTTGATCCTGGCCCACCGGGCCTCGATGCGGTGCAGGCTGTCGTCCAGGGCATTCAGCCGGGTGCCGGGGGTGCCGAACTCGTAGCCGTATTCCTGGTAGTCCCGCTCGAACCAGCCGGCGCCGGTGCCGAAGATGAAGCGCCCGCCGCTGATGTGGTCGATCGTGCGGCCCATGTCGGCCTGCAGGTCGGCGTTGCGGTAGCTGTTGCAGTTGACGAGGGCGCCGAATTCGATCATGGTGGTCTGCTCAGCCCAGGCGGCGAGAATGGTCCACGATTCGAAGTGGAGGCCGTCGGGCTCACCACTGAGCGGAAAGAAATGGTCCCAGTTGAAGGCCACGTCGAAACCGCGTGTTTCGACCTCGGTGAGCATGTCTCGAATCTTCGAGTATTCGGCGTGCTGCGGCGCGATCTGCACGCCGATGCGCACGTTCTTGTTCGTCGGCTCCGTCTGGTTCGTCTGGTTCGTCGAGGACATGCATTCAGCCTAGGTGCGCACCCGGAATCGGGCCGCGAACCCGGGTCGAATTCAACGCGGGGTGCCAGCGCGGGCGCCGGGCCAACCATAGGAACGCAGACACAGTCTACAAACTGGGCCCAGGCACGGGGCCCGTTCAGAAATACGCCCGTGCTCCGGTCGGGCGGGCTACCGGCCGAGCATTTTCTGCAGCGCGGCCATTTCCTCTTCGGTGGGGCCGCCGGCCTTGCCCTTGCCGGGCTGGGCGCCGGAGCCAAGGCCGAATCCCGAGCCCGCGGCATCCGTTGAGGCAGTCTCGCCGGCCAGCTTGACGCCCGAAGCAATCGCGGCGTTCTCGGCCGCACGCTTGGCCGGGTTGCCCGACTTGGAGCCCTTCTTCTTCTGCGCAACTTTGGGCTTGCCACCGTAGCCGGCACCGGGGATCGGGCCCATACCGGGAATGTTGGGCATGCCGCCCTTGGCGACGGTCTTCATCATCTTGGCGGCCTGCTCGAAGCGCTGCACGAGCTGGTTGACCTCGGTGACGCTTGAGCCCGAGCCCTTCGCGATGCGCAGGCGACGCGAGCCGTTGAGCAGCTTCGGGGTGGTGCGTTCGAGCTTGGTCATCGACTGGATGATGGCCTCGGTGCGCACGATCTCGCGCTCGTCGAAGTTCTCGAGCTGCGCCTTCATGGCGCCGGCGCCGGGCAGCATGCTCATCATCTTCTTGATCGAGCCCATGTTGCGCAGCTGCTGCATCTGGCCGAGGAAGTCATCGAGGGTGAAGGTGTCGGTGGCGAATTTCTCGGCGACCTTGCGGGCTTCGTCCTCGTCGAACGCGCCCTGCGCCTGCTCGATCAGGGTAAGGATGTCACCGAGGTCGAGGATGCGGCCGGCCATGCGGTCGGGATGGAACGGTTCGAAGTCGTCGAGTCCTTCACCGGTGGAGGCGAACATGATCGGGCGGCCGGTGAGTGAGGCGACCGAGAGCGCCGCGCCTCCGCGGGCATCGCCGTCGAGCTTGGTGAGCACGACACCGGTGAAGTCGACGCCGTCCTGGAAGGCCTTCGCCGTGGCGACGGCGTCCTGACCGATCATGGCGTCGATGACGAAGAGCACCTCGTCGGGGTTGATCGCCCTGCGGATGTTGGCGGCCTGCTTCATGAGCTCGGCGTCGACGCCGAGCCGCCCCGCGGTGTCGACGATGACGACGTCGTGCACCTTTTGCAGGGCATACTTCACGCCGTCGCGGGCCACCTTGACCGGGTCGCCGACGCCATTGCCGGGCTCGGGGGCGTAGACGGCGACGCCGGCCTGCTTGGCGACGACTTCGAGCTGCGTGACCGCGTTGGGCCGCTGCAGGTCGGCGGCGACGAGCAACGGGGTGTGGCCGTCTTTGGCGAGCCACTTCGCGAGCTTGCCGGCGAGGGTGGTCTTACCGGCACCCTGCAGGCCCGCGAGCATGATGATGGTCGGCGGCTTCTTGGCGAATTCCAGTCGGCGCTGCTGGCCGCCGAGAATGGTGATGAGCTCGTCGTTGACGATCTGCACGACCTGCTGAGCCGGGTTCAGGGCTTTGCTGACCTCGTCGCCGAGGGCGCGCTCCCGCACCTTACCGGTGAAATCCTTGACGACCTCGAGGGCCACGTCGGCGTCGAGCAGCGCGCGGCGAATCTCCCGAACGGTGCCGTCGACATCCGCTGCGCTGAGCTTGCCCTTGGTGCGGAGGTTTTTGAACGTCTCGGCAAGACGATCTGAGAGGTTTCCAAAAGTAGCCATTATGCGTTTAGTTTAACCGGTGGCCGCTGCTACTTCTGAACGGATGCTGCCGCCTGCACGCCATCGTGGCGCTCGCCCAGCTCACCGTCGTGCTCGACCGCACCGTTGTGCCCATCGCGCTCCCCCAGGCGCAGGCCGCGCTCAACATGAGCGACGACGACCGCACCGTTGCGCTCATCGCGTTCATCCTGGTGCGCCCGCGCACGGAAGACCCGCTTGGCGCGGGCGCGATACACCTCGGGCTGCGGGCCCACCCTATGGCCGCGAGCCCACCCGATGACCGCGGGCCCAGTCTACGAACTGCGCCCGTGTTCCGGGGCCCGTCCCGTTAGCTGTCCAGGGCCACCTGCACAGTGTCGCCGTGCACATCGATCGTGACGACGAGCAGGCCGTCGGTGTCGTCGGGACTGATGGCATATTCGAGTACCGCGAAGTGCGCCTCGCTGCCGTTGTGGTGCGGATGAAAGCCGATACGCTGCAGGCGCAGCGAGCGCAGAAAGTCGATCTGCTGGTCGCCGGAATCCCAGATGATGGCGTTTTCGATCGCCTCCTGGTCCATCTCCTCGAGCTGCTCAGTGATGTACTGGCTCGTTACGGAGACCTCGGCCGACAGGTCGGCGACGAGGGACTCCCGCACCTGGGAGTCGAGGTCCTCCATCGAGCCGATCATTGCTGCGGCAATATCGAGTGCTTCGGCGGTCACCGAGTCTTCATCGGGCGAGGTGAGGTCGATCTCGACGCTCTGGTCGCCGAGCTCGGCCGACTCGGACCAGTAGACCTCGCCCTCGTCTTCGTCGCCGAGAATTCCAAAGAAATCGTGTTCGATGCTCATAGTGCTCCTCTAAAGTTCTTGATCAGCCAACGAGTTTCTGTGCGAACACGTGCGGGGTGAAACCGGTGAGGTCGTTGATGCCCTCACCCTGCCCGACGAGTTTGATCGGAATGCCGGTCTTCTCCTGCACGGCCAGCACGAAGCCACCGCGAGCTGAGCCGTCGAGCTTGGTCAGCACGAGGCCGGTCACACCGGCGTGCTCGATGAAGGCCTCGGCCTGGGCGAGCCCGTTCTGGCCGGTCGTAGCGTCGAGCACGAGCAGCACCTCGGCGATCGGCCCCTGTTTTTCGACGACGCGGCGAATCTTGGTGAGTTCGTCCATCAGGCCGCCCTTGGTCTGCAGTCGCCCGGCGGTGTCGATGAGCACGATCTCGATGCCCTCGTTCTTCGCCTTCTCGACCGTTTGAAAGGCGACGGATGCTGGATCCTGGCCGGTCATCTGCGGCTTCACGATCTGCGCGCCGGCGCGTTCGGCCCAGGTCGATAGTTGTTCGACCGCCCCGGCCCGGAACGTGTCGGCCGCACCGATCACAACGCTGCGACCGTAGGTGTTCAGAAATTTCGCGAATTTGCCGATCGTCGTGGTCTTGCCGACGCCGTTGACCCCGACGACGAGCACGACGGCCGGTCGCTCGGACAGTGTGAGGGTGGAGTCGAGAACGGAAAGGCGCTCTTCGATGCCTTCGCGGAGCATCCGCTGGAGGTCGGTCGGGTCGGTCGTGCTGTACCTGGCGACCTTGGCACGCAGGTCAGCGATGACCGCGTCGGTGACGGTGGGGCCGAAGTCGGCCTGCAGCAAGGCATCCTCGAGGTCGTCCCAGGTGTCGGCGTCGATGGTCTTCTTCGCGAACATTCCGCGCAGTGCGCCAGAGAGGGACCAGGGGGTGCGTTCAGCCATGTCCCTAGCCTAGGGGGGTGTCGCGGGCTTCGGCGCGGGGAGCCGCGGAGCACCCATAGCCTTCCTCGCAAACTGTGTGACGCCACATGACAGTGTGTGACAGCACGTGACCCTCGCTGCACCCCCTGTTCGTGCGGCGCAGTAGCGTGAGTACCGTTGCTTCGGTTCACCAGTGCCGGGGCGGCGCCGCAAACCGAGGGAGCCCGACGTGCCGAAAGAAACCGAGACGGTGCACAGCGAAACGGTCGAGGCCGCGAACGCCACGGCAGTAACCAGGCTGCCCGCCGCCCGCCCGCCGCGGCCGTCAACGCGACCGAACGGCCAGTGGAAGATCGACGGCACCGAACCGCTCAACGGCAACGAGGTCTGGAAGCAGGTCGACAACGGCCTCGCAGTGCGTGGTCGCATCGAACAGATCTACTCGAAAGAGGGCTTCGACTCGATTGACGGCACCGATCTGCACGGCCGTTTTCGCTGGTGGGGCCTCTACACACAGCGCAAACCCGGCATCGACGGCGGCAAGACCGCCACCCTCGAACCGGAAGAACTCGAAGACCGCTATTTCATGCTCCGCGTGCGCATCGACGGCGGCCAGCTCACCACCGAACAGACCAGGGTGATCGGCGAAGTCTCCCGCGACTTCGGCCGCGATACCGCCGACATCACCGACCGTCAGAACATTCAGCTGCACTGGATCGAGATCGAGGACATGCCCGAGATCTGGCGTCGCCTTGAAGCCGTCGGCCTCGAAACCACCCAGGCCTGCGGCGATGTGCCGCGCGTGTTCCTCGGCTCGCCCGTGGCCGGCATCGCCGCCGACGAACTCATCGACCCCACCGAGTCGATCAACGAGCTCGCCCGCAAGTTTCTCGGCACCGACGAATTCGCCAACCTGCCGCGCAAGTTCAAGACCGCTATCACCGGCCACCCCAGCCAGGACGTCGTTCACGAGATCAACGACATCGGCCTCGTGGCCGTCGAACACCCCGAACTTGGCATCGGCTACGACCTCTGGGTCGGCGGCGCGCTCAGCACCACCCCGCGACTGGCCGAACGCCTCGGCGCGTTCGTCGCCGAAGACAAGGTGTCCGAGGTCTGGCGCGGTGTCGCCTCGATCTTTCGGGACTACGGCTACCGGCGCCTGCGCGGCAAGGCACGCCTGAAATTCCTCCTCGCCGAATGGGGCCCCGAGAAATTCCGTCGCATCCTCGAAGATGAATACCTCGGCTACACCCTGCCCGATGGCCCCGCCGCACCCCGCCCTAAAACGCAGGGCGACCACATCGGAGTGCACAAGCAGAAGGACGGCCGCTTCTATATCGGTGTGGCCCCCTTCGTTGGCCGCGTCTCCGGCCAAACCTTGATCAAGCTCGCCGACCTACTCGAAGCCCACGGCTCGACCCGGCTGCGCACGACCCCGCATCAGAAGATCGTGGTGCTCGACGTGGCCGAAGAGCACGTTGAACCGCTCATCGCGGCCCTCGACGAGATCGGCCTCTCGGCCCGTCCGAGCCTGTTCCGCCGCTCGACAGTGGCCTGCACCGGCATTGAATTCTGCAAGCTCGCCATCGTCGAAACCAAGCAGTCCGCAACGGATGCCATCCTCGACCTGGAAAAACGCCTCGCGGACATCGACGCCCCCCACCCGATCACCCTGCATGTGAACGGATGCCCCAACTCCTGCGCCCGCATCCAGACCGCGGACATCGGGCTCAAAGGCCAGCTGCTGCCGGACGGCAATGGCGGCTCCACCCCCGGCTTCCAGGTGCACCTCGGCGGCGGCCTCGCCTCCGTCGACCGCGACGAGGCCGGCCTCGGCCGCACCGTGCGAGGCCTCAAGGTGACCGCCGAGGATCTCGCCGACTACGTCGAACGCCTCGTGCGTCGTTTTCTGGTAGCGCGCACCGACGACGAAACCTTCGCCCAGTGGGCGCACCGCGCCGACGAAGAGAACCTCAAATGAGCGCGATCAACCTGAATGCCCGGGTCCTCAATAACAATGCCGAGGCGTCCGCTGCCCCCGCCCGCGCGTTGCCTCCGCGCCGGCCGGCCGCCGACCTGCAGGCCCTCGCCGAGCAGGGTTCGGCCGAACTCGCTCAGGCCGCCGCTGCGAACGGCCGTGAGGCCACCGCCGCCGAGGTCGTCGCGTGGGTCGCCCGCAACTTCAGCGCCGATTCCGTGGCCGTCGCCTGCTCCATGGCCGACGCGGTGCTGCCCGAAATCGTGTCGCAGCAGCTGCCCGGCGTTGACGTGCTCTTTCTCGACACCGGCTACCACTTCGCCGAAACCTACGAGACCCGAGACGCTGTCGCCGCAGCCCTGCCGGTCACCGTCGTCGACGTGCTACCAGTCACGACGGTGCCGGAGCAGGATGCGCAGCACGGCGCCGAGCTGTTTGCCCGGGACCCCAACGCCTGCTGCGCGATGCGCAAGGTCGAACCGTTGCAGCGTTCACTCGGCGGCTACGAGCTGTGGTTCACCGGTGTGCGCCGAGACGAGTCACCCACCCGCGCCAATACGCCGCTCGTCACCTGGGACGAACGCAACGGCCTGGTCAAGGTGAACCCCGTCGCCGCCTGGAGCTACGACGAACTCATGGACTACGCCACGGATCACCACGTTCCGGTGAACGTGTTGCTCTCCCAGGGCTACCCCTCCATCGGCTGTGCCCCCTGCACCCAGCCCGTCGCGGCGGGCGCCGATCCCCGTTCCGGCCGCTGGGCCACCCTTGAGAAGACAGAATGCGGGCTCCACCAATGACGACTGCGCTAGTTTCAACATCAACATCAACATCAACGCCAACCGCCCACCGCCTCTCCGAACTAGACGTGCTCGAGAGCGAAGCGATCCACATCATTCGCGAGGTCGTCGCCGAATTCGAACGGCCCGTGTTGCTGTTCTCCGGCGGCAAGGACTCCGTCGTCGTGCTACACCTCGCCGCGAAGGCGTTCTGGCCCGGCAAGATTCCCTTCTCGCTGCTGCACGTGGACACCGGCCACAACTTTCCCGAGGTGCTCGAGTTTCGCGACAAGACTGTGGCCGCCCATGGGGTGCGCCTCACGGTCGCCAAGGTCGAGGATTACATTCAGGACGGCCGCCTGGTGGAACGCGCCGACGGCACCCGCAACCCGCTGCAGACAATGCCGCTGCTCGATGCGATCGCGGCCGGCCGGCACGACGCGGTCTTCGGTGGCGCCCGTCGCGACGAAGACAAAGCTCGCGCCAAGGAACGCATCCTCTCGCTGCGCGACGAATTCGGCCAGTGGGACCCGCGCAACCAGCGCCCCGAGCTATGGAACCTCTACAACGGCCGCCACACCGTGGGCCAGCATGTGCGCGCCTTCCCGATCAGCAACTGGACCGAACTCAACGTCTGGCGTTACATCGAACGCGAGAACATCGAACTGCCCCCGTTGTACTACGCCCACGACCGTGAGGTCTACCGCCGCGACAACATGTGGCGCGCGGTCAGCCCGGTCAGCCCGCCCCACGCCGACGAGACCGTCGAGCTCCGCACGGTACGGTACCGCACGGTGGGTGACATGAGCTGCACCGGCGCGGTCGACTCGCAAGCGGCATCCGTTGCCGATGTTGTGCGCGAGGTCGGCGTGAGCACCATCACCGAACGCGGCGCAACCCGCGCCGACGACCGCATCTCCGAGGCCGCCATGGAAGACCGCAAGAAGGAAGGATATTTCTGATGAAGAATTCGCTACGCTTGGGCGTCCTCATGCTGGGAACCGCCCTTCTTTTGAGCGGATGCGCCGCCACGGCCAGCACCGAGCCCGCCACCGACCAGGGTCCAGCCGACGAACTGCGCCTGGGCTACTTCGACAACGTCACCCACGCGGCAGCGCTGGTCGGGCTGGAGAACGGCTTCTTCGAGGACGCGCTCGGCGACACGACGCTGAGCACTCAGATTTTCAACGCCGGCCCGACCGCCGTTGAGGCGCTCAGCGCCGGCGCCATCGACGCCGCCTACATCGGCCCGAGCCCAGCGGTGAACACGTTCATCCAGAGCGGCGGCCAGTCGGCCGTGATCGTGGCTGGAGCCGCGAGCGGCGGCGCGGCACTCGTCGTGCGTGACGGCATTGACAGCCCGGCCGACCTGGCCGGCACCATCCTCGCCACCCCGCAGCTCGGTAACACCCAGGACGTCGCTTTGCGTTCCTGGCTCGGTGACGAGGGGTATACGACCAGCACCACGGGCGGCGGCGAGGTCACTGTGTCACCGACCGAGAACGCGCAGACCCTGACCCTGTTCCAGAGCGGCACGATAGACGGCGCCTGGCTCCCCGAACCCTGGGTGTCTCGACTCGTGCTCGAAGCTGGAGGCCACGTTCTCGTGAACGAAGCCGACCTGTGGGACAACGGCGACTTTCCGACGACGGTGCTGCTCGTGCGCAAGGCCTTTCTCGAGGAGCACCCCGACACCGTTCAGGCACTTTTGGAGGGCCATGTCACGGCCGTCGAGTGGCTAACCGAGAACCCGACCGACGCCGCCACGGCCATCAACGCGAAGCTCACGGCCGACACCGGCAAGGCTCTTGCCGACGATGTGCTGGCCCGGGCGCTGACCGAAGTGAAGTTTAATGTCGACCCGCTGGCTTCGACCTTCCCGACCTCACTCGCTGAGGCGGTCAAGGCCGGCATCGGCAAGGACGGCGACCTGAACGGTCTGTTCAACGTGGCACTGCTCAACGCCGTACTGGCGAAGCACGCAAAACAATCGGTCTCGGCCGGCGGATTGGGAACGGAATAGCAGATGACCCTCACCATAGACACCCGAAACCTCGACGCCGCGGCTGCCGTTTCTGCCCCCGAAGGCACACTGTTTCGTTTCGCGACGGCCGGCTCGGTCGACGACGGCAAGTCCACCCTCGTCGGCCGGCTGCTGCACGACTCGAAGGCCATCCTCGCCGACCAGCTCGAAGCGGTCACCCGCACGTCGACCGAGCGCGGCTTCGGCGGCGAGAGCGGCGGCATCGACTTCGCGCTGTTGACCGACGGCCTGCGCGCCGAACGCGAACAGGGCATCACCATCGACGTGGCCTACCGCTACTTCGCGACGCCCGCCCGCTCCTTCATCCTCGCCGACTGCCCCGGCCACGTGCAGTACACCCGCAATATGGTCACCGGCGCCACCACAGCGGATGCCGTCATCATGCTCATCGACGCCCGCAAGGGTGTGCTGGAGCAGACCCGCCGGCACCTCAGCGTCGTAGCCCTGCTGCGCGTGCCGCACGTGATCATCGCGGTCAACAAGATCGACCTGCTGGACTACAGCGAAGCCGCCTACCGGGAGGTGGAGGCATCCGTTCGTCTGGTCACCGCCGAACTCGGAATCGCTGAAGTTCTCGTCATTCCGGTGTCGGCATTGGTCGGCGACAACGTCGTCGACCGCTCAGAGCGCACCCCCTGGTATGACGGGCCGAGCCTGCTCGAACTGCTCGAAACCCTCACCGTGATCGACGACCTCGACGAGCGCGGCCAGGCCACCGAGGCGTTCCGCCTGCCGGTGCAGCTCGTGCTACGCCCGCAGGGCGCAGTCGTCGTAGCCCCGGAACTCGCCGACTCCTACCGCGACTACCGGGCTTACGCCGGGCAGGTCGCCAGCGGCAGCATCAAGGTCGGCGACAGCGTCAGCGTCGAGCCCGGCGGCGGCACCAGTACCGTCACCGGCATCGACTTTGCCGGCGTCGCCCTCGACGAGGCTTTCGCACCGCAGTCGATCGCGCTGCGCCTGGCCGACGACCTCGACATCGCCCGCGGCGCCGTGATCGCCGCCGTCGACACCCTGCCGCCGATCACCCGCAGCCTCGAAGCCGACCTGTTCTGGCTCGACCCGCGCCCGCTCGCGCCGGGCGCCCGCGTGCTCCTGAAGTTCGGCACAACCGTCGTGCAGGCCCTCATCAGCGCCGTCACCGGCCGGCTCGACCTCACCACGCTCGCTGGAGAACCGGCCACTTCGCTCGCCGTGAACGACATCGGGCAGGCGAGCATCCGCTTGTCCCGCGATCTGCCGATCGAGCGCTACACGCAGAACCGCCGCTCTGGGGCGTTTCTCGTTATTCACCCGCAGGACGGCGCGACCCTCGCCGCCGGCATCGTGACCGCACCTGGCGAGCCCACCCGGGCCGGCGATGGCTCAGGCGCCGGGTCGGACGTGTCACCGTGAGCTCCCCTGCACCCACCGCGGTCGTGACGGCGCCGGTTCAAGCGTCGCTGGCCGCCGGGCCGGCCGCGATCACGATCGATGCCCTCGGCAAGCGGTTTGGCGCCGGGCCGCTCGTGCTCGACGACATCAATCTGTCGATCGAGGCCGGGCAGTTCGTTTGCCTGCTCGGCGCGAGCGGATGCGGCAAGTCCACGCTGCTGAACATCATCGCCGGCCTGGAGAAACCGACCGAGGGCGCCGTCACCGTGGCGAGCGGCAAAGCAGCCGTCATGTTCCAGGACGCTGCACTGTTTCCGTGGCTGACCGCCGGCCGCAACGTGGAGCTCGCCCTGAAGCTTCGTGGTGTGCCGCGCAAAGAACGGCGGACGGAAGCCCTCGAACTACTCGACCTGGTGAACCTCGCTGATGCCGCTGACAAGCGCCCACACGAGCTATCCGGCGGCATGCGTCAGCGCGTCGCCCTCGCCCGCTCGCTCGCGCAGGACCGCAAGGTGCTGCTCATGGACGAACCGTTCGCCGCGCTCGACGCCATTACCCGCGACCTGCTGCACGAGGAGCTGGAACGAGTCTGGCGCCAAACCGGCCGCACCATCGTCTTCGTGACCCATAACGTGCGGGAGGCCGCCCGGCTGGGCCAACGCATCCTCTTGATGTCGTCACGCCCGGGCCGCATCGTCAACGAGTGGACCATCGCCGACACCGGCTCACGCCGCATCGAATCCCCCGAGGTCGCCCGCCTGGGCGATGAGATCACCGACCAGCTGCGAGAGGAGATCCGCCGCAATGCCGCTTGACACTGAGACAGCCACCGATAAGGTGCATGACCCTGGCCATGACGAACTCCGGCGCCTCGAAGCGGGCCTGGATTCATTGCAGGCCGTTCCCGAAACGCCGCGAGGCGCTTTTCGCCGCACTCTCGACGGTGTCGTACCGCCCGTTCTGCTGCTGATCGCGCTGGTCGCGGCCTGGCAGGTTTACATCGTCACCGTCAAGCCCCGGCCCGACCTGATTCCCGGTCCCCTCGACGTGTTCGGCGCCCTGGCCAGCGCGTGGAACAGCGACCGCCTGCAGCTCGCTGTCACGACCAGCCTCGAACGCGGCGGCCTCGGCTTTCTCATCGCCGTCGCCATCGGCACCCCGATCGGGCTGTTGCTTGCCGAATGCCGCCCGGTGCGACGCGCCGTGGGCCCGCTGCTCTCAGGCTTACAGGTGCTCCCATCGGTTGCCTGGGTGCCCGCCGCGATCATCTGGTTCGGCCTCACCGACGCCACCGTCTACTTCGTGATCCTGATGGGCGCTGTGCCGTCGATCGCCAACGGGCTCGTCTCCGGCGTCGACCAGATTCCGCCACAGCTGCGCCGGGTCGGTACGGTGCTCGGCGCCTCACGCTTCGAGATGGCTACCCTCGTGGTGCTGCCGGCCGCCCTGCCGGGCTATTTCTCCGGCCTCAAGCAGGGCTGGGCCTTCGCCTGGCGTTCGCTGATGGCGGCCGAAATCATCACTCAGGGCGGGACGATTGGTTTCGGCCTCGGTTCCATGCTCGACCAGAGCCGTGTTCTCGCCGACCTGTCGGGCGTACTAGCGACCATCCTGGTGATTCTGTTCGTCGGCATCCTGGTCGAACTGGTGGTCTTCGCCCCGATCGAACGTCGTCTGCTGCGCCGCCGCGGACTTATGGCCGCCGGCCTGCGCTGAACCGCGCGCATCCACTTTTCTTCTGCTTCATTCTGAAAGGCCCGTCATGACCCCCGCTCCCTCTGCCCTGCGTGTTGCCATCATCGGCGCCGGCCCGGCCGGCATCTACGCCGGCAACATCCTGAACCGGCTCGTGCAGGAGGCCGCACACACCGTGGCCATCGACCTGTTCGACTCGTTGCCGGCACCGTACGGGCTCATCCGCTATGGCGTCGCCCCCGACCACCCGCGCATCAAGGGCATCGTCAAGTCGTTGCGGGAGATGCTCGACGCCGACACGATTCGTTTCATCGGCAACGTCTCCTTCGGCACAGACCTGAGCCTCGCTGACCTGCGCGAGCACTACCACGCGGTCATCTTCGCCACCGGCGCCGCGCAAGACGCCCCGCTCGTCATTCCCGGCATCGAACTGCCCGGCTCGTTCGGCGCCGCCGACTTCGTCTCCTGGTATGACGGCCACCCCGACGTGCCGTTGGAGTGGCCGCTCGACGCGACCGATGTCGCCGTGATCGGCAACGGCAACGTGGCTCTCGACGTTGCCCGTATTCTGGCCAAGCACGCCGACGACCTGCTCACCACGGATATCCCCGCATCGGTTTATGCCGGACTGGCCGGTTCCCCGGTGACCGACGTGCACGTGTTCGGGCGTCGCGGGCCGTCGCAGGTGAAGTTCACTCCGATCGAGCTGCGGGAGCTCGCCGACATTCCCGACGTCGACCTCGTCGTCTATGCCGAGGACTTCACGCCCGATTCGCACTGCGAGCAGCTCGTGGCGAGCAACAACCAGGTCAAGATCATGACCCGCACGTTGAACGGATGGCTGACCAGGGTTCCGCAGGGCGCCTCGCGCCGCTTGCACCTGCACTTTCTGCACGCACCGCTCGAGGTCTACGGCGACGGTCGGGTGGAGGGCATCCGTTTTGAACGCACCGAACACACCGGTGACGGCGGCGTCAAGGCAACCGGACAGATCGTCGATTACCCGGTGCAGGCCGTGTACCGCGCGGTCGGCTACCGGGGCAGCGCCCTGACCGGAGTTCCGTTTGACGCCGTGCGCGGCGTCATTCCGAACGACGGCGGGCGGGTGCTGGATGCGTCCGGCGTGCCGATCGCTGGCCTGTACGCCACCGGCTGGATCAAGCGCGGCCCGGTCGGCCTCATCGGCCACACCAAGGGAGACGCTCTGGAGACCGTGACCCGGCTCGTGGCCGATCTGCCGGCGCTCGTCGCCGACGAAAAACCCCTTGGCACAGCGGATGCGATTCTGGCCCTGTTGGACGAACGAGGGGTCGAGTTCACGACCTGGGCCGGCTGGCAGGCCCTCGATGCCCACGAACTGAAGCTCGGAAGCCTCGACGAGGTCACCCCGGGTCGCGAACGGGTCAAAGTTATCTCCCGCGCCGAACAGGTCGCGATCTCCCGTGCGGAAGCGTTGCTGACCCTGTGACGTATGTGATCNGCCCGGTGGACTGCATTTATGAGGGCGAACGCTCCCTCTATATCCACCCGGACGAGTGCGTCGACTGTGGAGCCTGCGAACCGGTCTGCCCGGTCGAGGCCATCTACTACGAAGACGACCTGCCCGAACAGTGGGCCGACTACTACAAAGCCAACGTCGAATTCTTCGACGACCTCGGCTCACCCGGCGGCGCAGCCAAGGTCGGCGTCCTCGCTAAGGACCACCCCGTCATCTCGGCACTGCCACCGCAGGCTTAAGACACCCCGGGGTAGGGCGCTGCGGTGTACGAGCACGGCAGAGACGAACAGGACTGAGACGAACACGGCTGGTCCTGCGTACGATCCGGGCGTTACAGGCACCGGCACCGGCACAGGCACCGGCACCAAGATCCGCGACCGCGGGTCAACCCGCCGCGGCACCCTGGCGCTGGTCAGCCCGGTCACCGATGCGCTGGCCGACGACAGCGCTGACCCCGTCTTGCCGCATGCTGACGCCGTAGAGGGCATCCGCTATTTCCATGGTGCGTTTCTGGTGGGTGATCACGATGAGCTGGCTGGTCTCGCGGAGGTCTTCGAAGATGGTCAGCAGCCGGCCGAGGTTGGCGTCATCGAGGGCCGCTTCGACCTCGTCCATGATGTAGAACGGGCTCGGGCGCGCCTTGAAGATGGCGATCAGCAGCGCGACGGCGGCGAGTGAGCGTTCGCCGCCGGACAGCAACGACAGCCGTTCGATCTTCTTGCCGGCCGGCTTGACCGACACGTCGATGCCGGTGGTCAGCAGCTCGTCGGGGTCGGTGAGCCAGATGCTCCCGGTGCCACCGGGAAACAGCACCGGGAAAACCTCGGCGAAGGCCGCCTGGGTGTCGTCGAATGCCGCACCGAAAATGGTCTGCATTCTTTCGTCGATGTCGGCGATGATCGTGAGCAGGTCGCTGCGGGTCGAGGTTAGGTCGGTGAGCTGTTCGGTGAGAAATTTATGCCGCTGCTCGAGCGCGGCGAATTCCTCGAGCGCGAGCGGGTTTACCCGGCCCAGCTGGCCGAGCTTGCGTTCGGCGGCCGAGAACCGTTTCTGCTGCTCGGCGCGATCGAAACGGATGCCGTCGGCAGGGCTGGCCCCGGTCGCGACGCTGCCCGTGATGTCGTCACCCGTCGTGGCTCTCTCGCGTGTCGCGTCGCGTGTCGTCTCGCGTGTCGCGTCGCGTGTCGTCTCACGTGTCGTGTCGCGTGTGGTGTCGCCCATGCTCGCGACATCGGCCGGGATGAGTTGGTCGGGCCCGTATTCGCCGACGAGCACATCTTCGGTCAGGCCGAGTTCGCTGCCAGCCCGTTCCAGCAGGGCCGAGAGGTGCAGTTTCTTCTCGTAGATCTCCAGTTCGAGGCCGTGCACGTTCTCGGTGAGAGCGGCGAGGCGCTCACGCATCGCGTTCTCATCACGCCGCAGCTGCTGCAGCTCGGTGTTCTGGCTCGCTCGCTCCGCTTCTGCGCTGGTGAGGCGAAGCCGCGCCTCGGCGACCGAACGGTCGGCGGCGGCGAGCACGACGGGGAGCGCTTCGGCAACGCGGGAGGCGGCATCCACCTGGCGGCGACGGATGACGGCCCGGCGCGCGGCGGCGGCAGCCTTTGTTCGGTCGGTCTCGAGCTGCTGGGTGAGGTTCCTCACCTGGATCTCGCCAGCGCGCACCCGTTCACGCGCGGTTTCCATCATGAGCCTGGTCTCGACCTCGGTTTCGCGAGCGGCCTCGAGTTCTCTGTACAGCGCGTCGCGCAGGGTCGCGTCGAGGATGGGCCGCGGTTGCGACCGGGCGGTCACGAGGGTGGCGGCGGCTCGTGCCGCGACGGCCTCGGCTTCGGTCACGGCTCCGTTCGCGAGCTCGAGCGCGGCGATGACGCGGTCGACGTCGGCGGCAGCGGCATCGGCCTGCACGACGAGTCGGCCTCGCCGTTCGGTGCGGGTGGCGAGCCGCGTCTCGAAGGCGCGCAGTGCCGCTCGCGCGCTCACTGCCTGCTCCTTGTGTGCCTGCAACAGTGTGCGCTGTTCGGCAAAATCACATCGTGCGCGCTCGATCAGGGAGGTGACCGCCGCGAGCTTCACTGCCGCGATATCACGCTCGGCGACGAGTTCGAGCTTGCTCTGCCGCGCGCCGGAACCGCCGCGCACGACCCACGGGCTCAGTACCTCGCCGGCGAGGGTAATGACGGTGAGGCCGTCGGGCAGCTGGGCAGCGCGGGCGAGCGCGAGATCATCGACGATGACGGTCTGCGCCAGAAGGCCCAGCACCCCGTCGGGGGCATCGATGACGCAGCTCGCCCAGCGAAGGCCGGGCCGTGCACCGAGATTGAGCGTTGCACCGTCGTTCAGATCGACTCGTGGCTCGTTCGGTGGATTGTCCGTTCGATCGGTGTTCGCACCGGCAGCTGCCACGATCAATTCGACCCGCCCGAAGTCATCGCGCGAGGCCTGCACGATCGCGGCGACGGCAAAGTCGCGATTGTCGGCCAGCACGGCATCGGCGAGGGAGCCGAGCGCCGCGGCGATCGCCGCTTCGAAACCCGGCCGCACCCGCACGTGGTCGGCGACCAGACCGCGAATGCCGGCCAGCTGCGCGCCGAGCAGCGCGGACGAGCCGTCTTTCTGGTCGAGGGCGAGGGAGAACGCACCGTGCCGTGCCGCCTGGGCGTCGCGTTCTCGCTCATGCTGGTGCAGCTCATCACGCAGGCGTTCCACTTCGACCTCGACGCGCTGCACCGCGGCCTGCGCCAGTTCGAACGCTTCGGAAAGTTCACCGGACTCGGGTTCGCCGGCAGGCGCTGAGGCTTGCAGCTCGTCAAGCTGCAACTGCGCGTTCTGGCTGCGGTCCGTCGCCGCGTCCAGAGCATTCTGCTGCCGCAGGCGTTCACCGCGCACGGCGGCAAGTCGCGAAGCTGCCGTCTCGGATTGCCCAGTCAGGTGGGAGATCTCCAGGTCATGTCTGGAGACGAGAACTGCCTGCGCCGCGATGTCTTCGTCGACAGCGTCGAGTCGCGACCGGGCGGCAGCGCTCTGAGCCCTGGCGTTATCCCAGGCGCTTTGGGCAGCCCCGATACCCGCGCGCAACTGCTCGACCTCGGCCGCCGTGTCGGTCAGCATGGTCGGGGTGACGCTCGGCACAACGGTGGACGACTCGGCTTGGGACCCGAGCAGGGCCAGCCGCTGGTTGGCGAGGGTGAACAGGCTGCGCAGGCGCTGTTGTACCGATTCGAGCGCGTGACTGGTGCGACGGGCCAGGTCGACGGCATCGCCAACCTGGGCAAGCTCAAGCCTTTCCACCCGCCCCTGTTTCTGTGCAAGCTGTTCCTGCAGAACGACCCGCTCGGTGTGGCGTTCACTCTCGGTGCGATTGTGGGTATCGAGCGCCGTGCGCACCGTCACCACGTCGTCGGCGAGCAGGCGGGCGCGGGCATCGCGCACGACCGCAGCAATGGTCTGCGCCTCCCGGGCGATTTCAGCCTGGTGCCCGAGTGGCTTGAGCTGGCGGCGAATCTCCCCCGCGAGGTCACTCAGCCTGGTGAGGTTTGCCTGCATCGCATCGAGCTTGCGCAGGGTTTTCTCTTTGCGGCGCCGGTGCTTGAGAATGCCGGCGGCCTCTTCGATGAAGCCGCGGCGTTCTTCGGGGCTCGCGCGCAGTACCGCGTCAAGTTGTCCCTGCCCGACGATGACGTGCATCTCGCGGCCGAGACCGGAGTCGCTAAGCAGCTCTTGCACGTCGAGCAGCCGGCAGGTGCGCCCGTTGATGGCGTATTCACTCGCACCGTTGCGAAACAGCGTGCGCGAGATGGTGACTTCGGAGTATTCGATCGGCAGGGCACCGTCGGCGTTGTCGATCGTGAGAATGACCTCGGCCCGGCCGAGCGGACCGCGGGTCGAGGTGCCAGCGAAAATGACGTCTTCCATTTTGCCGCCGCGCAGGGTTTTCACACCCTGCTCACCCATCACCCAGGCGAGGGCGTCGACGACGTTGGACTTGCCCGAACCGTTCGGACCGACGACACAGGTGACTCCGGGCTCGAACGCGAAAGTCGTCGGCTGCGCAAACGATTTGAACCCCTTGAGGGTGAGGCTCTTCAAATACAACGGAGACCCTTTCTGTCGGTCGGCAGCGAGTACCGGTCTCGGGGCTGGTTCAACGGTACCGTGCCCCACCGACACTGGCCGGGACATCCGCTTGTCGCGGAGTGTGGCGAGTGGAACTGCGGACATTGTCGCGATTCGAGCCGCTTGCCGGGCAATTTCGGGGCTGCCCGCGAAATTTTTCGCGGGTATGCACGCGCTGCCGCCGCGCGAGGCACTCTAACGCAGCATGAGCGACTTCTCGATCGACGAACTCGTCACTCCGAATTGATCGTTTACACGGTCTCCGCGGATGCCCTCGGCGACCGCGTGCCCGCTCCGACCGGTTTCGGTTCGGTCCCGCGCGACAATCCCGAAGTGCGGTTTCTGCTCGCCCGCAACCACCCGCTCGAACAGGTGGAACGCGGCAGCCGCCTCCCCCCGCCCGCCAGCCTCCCGCGCACCGCGCACGCTGACACCTGCTCAGCGCCCGATCTCCCATCGGCTAGCGCAGGCGCTGGCAACGGGGGCAGAAGTGCGAACCACGGTTCATGAACTGTTCGCGCACGATCAGGGTGCCGCACCGGGAACACGGAATACCCTGCCGTCCGTAGGCCTCCAGGCTGTGCGCGAAATAGCCGGACTGCCCGTTCACGTTCACGTACTGGGCGTCGAAGCTGGTGCCACCCTCGGCGAGGGCCCGGTGCAGAATGGTGCGCACCGCCGCCAGCAGCAGCTGAGCTCTCGCCGAAGACAGCGATGCGGCCGGCTGCTCATAGTGGATGCGCGCGGCGAACAGCGCTTCGTCCGCGTAGATATTGCCGATGCCGCTGATCAGGTTCTGGTCGAGCAGCGCCCGCTTGATGCCGGTGTTCTTGCGGGCGAGGGCTGCCAAAAAAGCACTCGAAGAAAACGACGCATCAATTGGGTCGCGGGCGATGTGCGCCACCTGCGACGGAATGCGGTGCTGCCAGGCGGCATCCGCTTGCAGCTCACCCGAATAACCCGCCGGGAGCCCGTCACTGGTCGGCCCCATCTCGTCGACGGCCATGCTGCCGAAGATGCGCTGATCGACAAAATTGACCCACAATTCGCTGTGGGTCGGGTGCTCGAGCGTCAAGCGGATGCGCAACATGCGATCCACCGCGGCGCCCGGCTTGCGCAGCAGAACTTGTCCGCTCATACCGAGGTGGATGACCAGAGCACGGTCGTTGTCGAGCGGCAGCCACAGAAATTTGCCGCGGCGCACGGCGGCGAGGATTCGGCGCCCCCCGAGCTGCTCGGCGAAGGAACCGGCCGCCGGAGAGTGGCGGCGCAGGGAGCGTTCGTCGAAGATTTCGACGCCGGTGACCACAGCATCGGTGACAGCCGGTTGCAGACCAGCGCGCACGACCTCGACTTCGGGCAGTTCCGGCATCGAAGCTACAGCGCGTTGAGCCGGTCGATGGCCTCGCGGGCCGCGGCCATCTCGGCGAACTTCTTGCTCGGGCCAACGCCCTCGGCGGTGACTGCCGAGCCGATGGTAACGGTCGCGACGAATACCTTGGAATGATCGGGCCCGCTGGATTCGAGCGCGTAGACGGGAACGCCGACCCCGGCACTAGCGGCGAGCTCCTGCAGGGCCGTCTTCGGATCCATTGACACACCGAAGTGGCCCGGTTCAGCCAGAAGCGGCGCGATCAGGCGCAGCACGAACGCGGTGGCAACCTCGCCACCGGCGTCGAGGAAGGTTGCGCCGATGAGTGCCTCGACGGTATCCGCCAGGATAGACGCCTTGTCGCGCCCGCCGGTGAGGATCTCACCTCGACCGAGGCGGATGTACTCGCCTAAACCCAGACCGCGGGCGATCTGGGCGAGTGCCGCCGTCGATACCAGGCTGGCCCGGCGCTTGGCCAGGTGTCCCTCGTCGAGGTCGGGGTAAGTGCGGTAGAGCATGACCGTGACGGCCTGACCCAGAATGGAGTCGCCGAGGAACTCTAGACGCTCGTTGGTGGGAAGTCCGCCGTTTTCATACGCGAAAGACCGGTGGGTTAGAGCGAGCTCCAAAATCACCGGTTCGATCTGCACGCCGAGGGTCGCCAACAGAGGCGACCGCTCGGTGTTCACGCTTTTCATCAATACATCTTCGTCTGGACACCTTCATCGACCGGGTTTCGGTCTGATGGCGCTTCTGACACGCGCGTGAGTGACCTAAATGTCGGCGACTTTACGACCCTTGTATTCCATGAACAACGGGGTGCCAGTGGAGTCGGTGACGACCTTGGCGCGGTGCGGCAGGCTGTAGACGACCTTGCCGCCCTCCATGGTCTTCACGAGCGTGGGAGGCGTGGCCTTCCACTGCGCGCGACGCGAGTGGGTGTTGGAACGCGACATCTTGCGCTTCGGTACTGCCATGACTACTTCTCTTCTCTGCTGTCTGAAACATGGGTGTGGACACCCGTGTCTTGGTCTATGGAAGCCGTGAACCCCGCGAGCGCTGACCACCGGGGATCGGGCGCATCTTCGGCGACAAGTTCAGGTAGTTCGGCAAGCGGCTGCCCGGTCTCACTGTCAAGACCAGGGCAATCCCGCCGACATACCGGCTGGAACGGAAGTGCTAACACTACCGCGTCCCGGATCAAAGATTCTAAATCGACATGGTCGTCTAGAATCTCGAACTCGAAGGCTTCCTCCTGAGGATAACCGAAAAGCTCGGCAAACTGAACTCGAACCGGCAGGTCGATGTCTTTGAGGCACCGGCCGCACTCACCGAGCGCCCGCGCGTACACCTCGATGCTCACCAGAATTCCCTCGTGCATCGCCTCGAGGCGCAGCTCCGTCGACAGGATCGACCCGGCTTTCACTGCTACCAGGCCGGCACCGAGGTCGTCAGGAACCTCGATATCGAGGTGGCGTTCGTGCATGGTGCCCGGGCGGTTTATGAGGTCACGCACGTCGACCGTGTACGGCGTCTTCTTGAACTTAGTCACGGTCGTAAAGTGTACGCTTTCTGCGTGAGTGCTCTGTTCAGGGGGTGATCGTGCGCGCCCGACGCTCACCGCGCAGCAGCGCACCGAGGGTCGCGAACAGCGAGGTGGGCGCAAACGTTGCGCGCAAACGGATGCCGACACTCGCGCTGGCGTGCAGCGTGCGCAGCACCAGGGTCAGATCAGCAGCGAGGGTTTCGCCCATGACCGGAGACCGGTCGAACCGCGTGCGCTCCAACGCCAGCAGCACCCGTTCGAGGGCGTCCGTCGATGCGGAGTCGAGCATGCCCAGCCGTTCCAGGCGGCTTGCGAAAGCTCGTGGGGTTTCGGTCACCGACACCGAGATGCCGTGATCGAGGCTGGTGTGCTGCAGTTCGATCCAGGCGAGGCCGGCGCCGCTGCCGCGGATGCGGCGCACCCGCGAACGACGCAGCATCCGTCTAACGGCCCCCGGCAGAACCAGCACGAGCAGTACCAGAGCGCCGAAGCCGAGGATGCCGGGTAGGTTGCTGGTCCCCGCACCCTGCGTTGTCGCGCCGCGTTCGAGAGCGGAATCGTCGGCCAGCCTGTCGGCGCCGAGACCGGGGGCACCAGCGGCGGCGGCACCGCTCGGCAGAGCTGTCGGTGCATCGGCAACCACGGTCTGCTCATAGTTGGGCACGGTTCCCCGCCCGGGGGTCGGCTCGAATTTTACCCAGCCGATGCCCACGAAGTAGAGTTCCGGCCAAGCGTGCAGGTCATGCGAATCCACGTTGTACTGCCCGCGGCCCTGCTCGAGGTCCTGCGATTTGACGCCGGGCAGGTAACCGAGCGAAACCCGGGAGGGAATGCCGAGGCTGCGTGCCATCGCGGCCATCGTCGCGGCAAAGTGCACGCAATAACCGCGCTTCTCCTGGAGGAACACTCCGATCACGTCCACTCCTCCACCGTCGTAGCCGTCTTCGACGGGCGCGTCCGTGTCATAGATGAAAGCACTGCCCCGCAGATAGCTCTGGATCGCGACGGCAGCGTCATAGCTCGACGCGGTTTGGGCCGTTACCTGCAGCGCCGTGTCTTTGATAATCGACGGCGGGTCGGTTGGGAGTTGCAGACTGCCGAGAACGCTCGCCGGGTAGTCGGTGCTGGACTGGCGCAGTTGCTCGGCCGTGGGTTTGATCTCCAACGACGACACCGTGTAGTCCTGGCCGAGAGTGTTCGCCGTCGTACTCGCGATGGCCCGGGTGCGATTGTCCCAATACCAGTCACCGGCCAGCCCCTCGATGCTCGTCGCGCGGGCCGGTGCGGGCAGCCAGTGGCTATTGACGCCATCGATGACGATCGACGTCGATGCTTCCGCGGCCTCGACGGTAGCACCCAGCCCGAAGGGCCGCTGGATATCGTCGACGGTATTGCGCGTGTTGGCTTCGTCGATTCGCGCCGTCCAGTTCAACCCGATCGCCTCGTCGAGGGTGAGCATGGTGAAATAGGGCTGTTCCGTTCCGGTTGAGGTGTAGTGAAAGGCCGGCCCGGCCTTAGGCCGTCGCAGGTCCTGCCCGAGATTGATCATGGGGCTCACGCCGCTGCCGAACAACAGACCGCCGGGCCGGGCCGAGACCGGTCCCCCGGCCCAGAACGCCGGCGCGACCGTGCTCAGAATCAGGGCGCCCACGATGGCCAGGGATCCCACGATGAGTGCGCCGCCGATGGGCCCGGGCCCCCGACGCCGCGGCGCCCGATAGGCGCGCGGTCCGGTCGAAGGGAGCGTTTGCTCCCGCGCGCGACGCACATGGACGTCCACCCGCAACAGCAGTAGAAAGGCGATCGCGGCCACAACGAGCGCGGCCATATCGGCCCCGTCGTCGATGATGAAGCTCGTCGCGAGCAGCGGCACGAGTGCACCCGCCGCGCCAAGGGCGGGCCAGCGCAGGGTCACGGCGAGCAGGTCCATGAGAGCTGCGATCAGTCCGGTACCGCCGGCCAGCAAAAAGAGGATGCCAACGGTCGCCTCTGCCGGTGTGCTCTGTTGGGCGATCGACGCCCCACCGGCATCGATCAGTTCGGTGAACGTACCAATGGTCTGCGGTGTCGGAATGATCCAGAACAGGCCGGTTCCGCCGCCGAAGAGCAGCGTCATCGTGCCAACGAGCACCGCCCCGTTGGCCACTGGAATAATCGGGCGCGGCAGTCCGAGGCGGCGAAACACCGCAGAGCCCAGCAGCACGGCCGCCCCGACCGACGCCGAGGCCCACCACCAGGCACTGCCGCGCAGCAGCGGGCCGAGTGCGGCACAGCAGATGAGCAGAAGCAAAAGCAGGCTGAGGGCGAGCGGCCAGAAGGCGGCGTCTCGTCCGCCACGCCGACGGCGCGGAGATCGAGACGGACGCGCCCGGCTCACCACCGCAAGGGTTTCGACGGGTGACGCCGGTTTGGTGGACAGGCTAGTCATGACTGGCACCTCGCTCCCCGCTCACGTCGTTCCACGCGTCTTCCAGGTCGTCGGTGGTACCAAGCTCAACACAGCGCCAGCCGGCATCCTGCAGGCGTTCGCGGGCCGGAGTGCTAACGGTGCGCTGCACAAACGCGACCGCGGGCTCGCAGTGACGGGCGAGGGTGACCAGGGCATCGACATCCGCTTCGGACACACTCACGAGCAGGGCGAACGTCGGCACCGCCGGCTGTGCCCCGCGAAACGCGGCGCGCACCGGCACGTTGCGCCCCGCGGCTAGGCGAGCGCTGCGACTCGGCCACGGCACCGGAACCACGCTCGCGAGGGCCTCGAGCATCGCGCGATCACCGCCGGGTGCGCGAAAAGTGGCGGGAACATCGCCGTGGAGCCCGCCCAGGGTCTGTTGGTCGCCCGGCAGCAGCTGGCTGGCGCCCAGCTCGATCACTTCGAGGCGGCATCCGGCCTCGAGCAGGTGCATACCAACGGATGCCGCTAGTTCGATCTCGAGTTCGAAAGCGGCCACCAGATGCGGTGGAACATGGCCGGCACCCAGACCGGCCGCGCCGGCCAGGGTCGTGTCGAGCACGATGCGGGCTTCTGGATTGCTGCGCTGTTCCTCCTGCCGCACCATGATTTCGCCGTGCCGGGCCGTGGCCGGCCAATTCACCCGGCGCAAGGCATCGCCCGGGCGGTACTCTCGGGCGATGAGTTCGTCCGAGGTGGGGGCGGCCTGGCGAACCAGTTCTCGAATGGAGCCGTCATTGCGGGACTGGGCGAGACCGCTGGCGGGCAGGGGCGTCACCCGGGGGGTCACGATCAAGTCGTGGGGGGAACCAGCGTTTCGGTCGCTGTGCGCGAGACCGAACGGGTCTTGCCTGGATACCCGCAGGGGGCCGACGTCGTAGACGCCGCGGTGGCGCGCTACGACGGAGTATTCCAGCCGCACAGAGTCGCCGGCCGCCCCGTCCCGGCTCACGAGCGGGAGTACGGCCGCCGGCGGAGTCTCAATACCCGGTGACGGAGTGTCGGTCCACGAGGCACCACCGAGCGGCGCAGCCGACAGATTGTGCAGTTGCAGGGACACCAGGCTTTCGCCGCCAACCGGCACGATCGGCGGCCGAAAGACCCGGGTCACCTCGACCCGTGCCGGATGAAGTGACACGTACGCGGCCGCAACGAGCGGTGCCATGATCAGGAAGCTGGCGACGAACAGCAGGTCGCGGCTGTTCGCGAACACCGCGTTGGCGAAGAGCACGACCCCGACGGCGAGGAATACCAGGCCTCGCAGGGTGAGGCGCGTGGCGAATCGGGTGGACAACCGTGTGAACCACTCGGCGTTGGCCGCCGGCCCGGACTCCCTCACCCCGCGCGCGGCCATGTCTACGACGCTTCGGTGGAACCCACAGGGCGAGGCGGAACGGCCCGGACGGGCGGCACCGATTCAAATCGAGTGGATGCCCCTGCTCCGACCGGCACCGGCGTATCGGCGAGAATGCGGCGCACGATATCGTCGATCACTGGGCCGCTGTCCTGGTGATGGTGCCCCAACGCACGGCTGGTCGGGACCAGCCGGTGGCCGAGGACAGCCACCGCGAGCGAGTCGATATCATCGGGCAGCACGTAATCGCGACCGCTCAACGCGGCCTGGGCCTTCGCCGCCCGAATCAGCTGAAGGGTCGCGCGCGGGCTGGCTCCGAGGCGTAGGTCGCGGTCGTCGCGGGTGGCTCGAACCAGATTGACCGCGTACTCTTTGACGGCGCCGGAGGCGAAAACTGCTCGCGCGGTGAGCATCATGTCCCGCAGCATCTCCCCCGATACCACGGCCGAGATCAAGGCGAGCGGGCTGGCGGTGTCACGCGAGTCGAGCATCGCAAGCTCCGAGTCAGAGTCGGGATAGCCCATCGAGATGCGGGCCATGAACCGGTCCCGTTGGGCTTCCGGCAGGGCGTAGGTGCCCTCCATCTCGATCGGGTTCTGGGTGGCGATGACGGTGAACGGCAGGGCGAGCGGGTAGGTGATGCCGTCGACGGTGACCTGGCGCTCCTCCATCGATTCCAGCAGCGCCGACTGGGTCTTCGGGCTCGCCCGATTGATTTCGTCACCGATGACGATGTTGGCAAAGACCGGGCCGGGCTTGAACTCGAACCGGCGCTCAGCCTGGTTGAACACCGACACCCCGGTCACATCGGAGGGCAGCAGGTCGGGCGTGAATTGGATTCGACCGACGCTGCAGTCCACGGACCGGGCGAGAGCCTTGGCGAGCATGGTCTTGCCGACACCGGGAACGTCCTCGATCAAGAGGTGCCCCTCGGCCAGCAGAACCGTCAGAGCGATCTGGACGGCATCGTGTTTGCCGTCGATGACCGTCTCGACATTGCGCATCACCATGCGCCCGGCGGCTTGTAGCTCACTGAGATCACCGGCCGACGCGGTGGTGAAGGGCGCAGTTTCTTCCGCCGGAACCGACGCCAGTTCCGCAGAGGAGCGAGTCGGTTTGAGGTTCATACCCGCGAACGCTCCAGGTACTCGGCCACGGCCCGCGGCACGTAGGGCGAGACGTCGCCGCCGAGACCGGCAACCTGGCGCACCAGCGAGCTGGAAACGTGGGCGTTGGCCGGATCGGGCAGCAGGAACACAGTTTCAACGGCAGCTAGGTTGCGATTGACGATGGCCATCGGCGTCTCATAGGCCACATCGACCTGCGAGCGGATGCCTTTCACGAGCACGCTCGCCCCGACGTCCATGCAGTAGTCCACGAGCAAACCCATGCTCCAGCTGGCGACCACGATGTTGGTCGGCAGCCCCGCCTCTGTGATGGCCTGTTCCAGCAGAGCCACGCGCTGGCTGATCGGCAACAAGGCTGATTTGTCGGGGTTGTGCACCACGAGCACATGGAGCTCGTCGAACAGGCCGGCCGCTCGATCGATCACGTCCAAGTGGCCCAGGGTAACGGGGTCAAATGATCCAGGGACAACGGCGATCCGGCGCATGATCACACCCTACTGCCACAGGCTGACCGGCGCTGCCCGGTGCATCCACTCGAAGTTGACTGATCAGTTCTTGTTGAGCCACGTACGCTCCGATTCGTTCAGCCGACGCGCGATCGCGCCGCGCAGCGCCGGGTTGGTGCGGATACCCGGGTCGCCGATCACGAGGTGGTAGGCGGCCTGTCGCACCTCGGCGATCATGTCGCCGTCGACCGCCACCCGCAAGAAACGCAGTTTCGAGCCGTCGCCGGATTGCATGTCGCCGAGAACGTTGCCCTCACGGCGCAGGGCAAGGTCGAGTTCGGCGAGCACAAATCCATCGAGCGTCGCGGCGACATCGCCGATGCGCTGGCGGGACGGCGACCCTGGCCGCGAATTGGTCACCAGCAGGCACAATCCCGGTACGCCGCCACGGCCGACGCGGCCGCGCAGTTGGTGCAGTTGGGAGACACCGAACCGGTCGGCGTCGAGCACGACCATGGCCGAGGCGTTGGGAACGTCGACACCGACCTCGATCACGGTCGTTGCCACGAGAACATCGATCTCACCGGCGGCGAACGCGCGCATGATGCGATCTTTCTCGTCGCTCGTCATGCGTCCGTGCAAGGCCTCAATGCGGTATCCGGCCAGCGGTGCGAATCCGCGAAGCCTTTCGTGCACGGTCTCCACATTGGCGAGCGGAGTCTTCGGGTCGTCATCGCCCGGCGGCGGCGCCTCGGCGTCGGTTCCGTCTTCGATCTCGGCCGGAGAGATTGCCGGGCAGACCACAAAAGCCTGACGGCCGAGCGCGAGCTCTTCGGCAAGTTTGGTCCAGATGCGTTGGAACCAGGTCGGGTTTTCGGCCAGCGGTACGACGATGCTCGTGATGCCCTGGCGCCCTGCAGGCAGCATGCGAATGGTGCTCACGTCGAGGTCGCCGAACACGGTCATGGCGATGGTGCGCGGAATCGGCGTGGCCGTCATCACGAGAACGTGCGGTGGTTCGGCTCCCTTGAGCCGCAGGGTTTCGCGCTGGTCGACGCCGAACCGGTGCTGCTCGTCGATCACGATCAGTCCGAGATCGAAGAAGGTCACGGTGTCGCTCAGCAGGGCGTGGGTACCGATCACGATGCGCGACTGACCCGACACGGTGCGCAGCAGCGCCTTGCGCTTCTGCGCGACGGCAAGCTTGCCGGTGAGCAGGGTCGGCATGAGTTCAGCCGCGAGATCGGGCCCGAGCAGCGTCGTGATCGACCGCAGGTGTTGCCCGGCGAGAACCTCGGTCGGTGCCAGCAGTGCCGTTTGGCCGCCGCTGTCGGCCACGGCGAGCATGGCCCGCAACGCCACGACGGTTTTACCCGATCCAACCTCGCCCTGCAGCAGCCGGTTCATCGGGCCGGACCCGGCCATGTCGGTGGCGATTTCAACGGCACAGATCTTCTGGTCGACCGTGAGCACGAACGGCAGGGCGGCGTCGAAGCGTTCGAGGTACCCGCCCGGCAGTGGCACGCGCGGCCGGGTGCGGCGCTCCCGCGCAAGACGATGCCGCTGCATGAGGGCGCACTGCAGAACCCAGGCCTCGGAGAACCGCAACGTCTCTTGCGCGGCCATCCACTGTTCTTTGTTGTCAGGGCTGTGAATCCAGCGGATGGCCTGGGTGTGGTCGAGCAGACCGTGCTCGACCCGCAAATCCTGGGGAACGGGATCAGGCAGCGTGCCCACACGCCCGAGCACCTGGTCGATCATGGTCTGCAGGTTCCAGCTCGTCTCTGCGGCGGTGGCCGCATAAATGGGAATGAGTGCCTTGTGGCGCAAGCGCACGGCCGGGTCGTCGCGTGCCTCTTCTTCTTCGCTCTCAAACGTCCTGTACGCCGGGTTCGCCAGTTGACTCTGGCCCTGGTAGACACGCACTTTGCCGGAAAAGCTGCCGCGCAAGCCGGGCCGCAGTTGGTCAAGGCGCCACTGCTGGTTATTTTTGCCGAAGAACGTGAGGGTGAACTGGCCTCCGCCGTCGGAGATCACCACCTCGACGATTGTGCCGGCCCGGGACGACATGCGTTTCTCGTGAGCCGAGATGATGTCGGCGATGACCGTGATGTTGGCGCCGGGGGTGACCTGGTTCAGCGGCCGCAGCACTTCGCGGTCTGCGTAGTCGCGCGGGTAATGGCTGAGCAGGTCACTGACGGTCTGAAAGCCGAAGGCCTTGCCGAGCGCTGACGCTTTCGGCACGCCAAGGACCTCATTCAGGTGGGTGTCCAGGTTGATCGTTTCAGGCTGCTGAGCTGGCAAGGCAACCCCATCGAATTCGGGGCCATGCGCAGCGCTCGAATCGGTCATGGCTCCATCGTAAACCGGGGGGCTGACAGGAGTGATGTAGCGGAATCGCTGCGGGTCGGCGGCGCCAACACAGTTCTCTCGCGTTCACTGCCTTCCAGCGGCTGCCTGGGCGGCAGCTAGGCTCAGTAGGGTTATGACGCGAATTATTTCCGGGTTTGCCGGCTCCTTGACTTTGACGGTTCCCAAGTCCGGTACCCGGCCGACCAGCGATCGAGTGCGGGAAGCTATCTTCTCGGCCCTCGACTCCCTCGATGCCCTGCATGGCATGCGCGTGCTGGACCTGTATGCGGGATCGGGCGCGTTGGGGCTCGAGGCTGCGAGCCGGGGCGCGCGCGTGGTGACGCTTGTCGAGAACAGTTATGGCGCGGCGGCCATGTGCCGCAAGAACGGCGAGGCGGTGCAGCGGTCAGCACCGAAGGGCACCGAGTTGAAGATCGCGGTGTCATCGCAGGCGGTCCAGTCGTTTTTGGCGGCCACCAAGGACGGTTTCGACGTCGTTTTCATCGACCCGCCCTACGATCTGACTGAGGTTGAGTTGGGCCACAATTTGAGTGCGCTGGCACCGCTGCTGGCCGACGACGCGCTCGTGGTGCTGGAACGCAGCTCGCGCTCGCCCGAGCCCGAGTGGGGCGCGGGACTGGTCTTGGAGCGCCGCAAGGACTATGGCGACACGACCGTCTGGTATGCCGCACCCGCCGACGTGGATTAGCCGGCAGCACCGTCCCAGCCCCGGTATGGGTCCCACCCGACCTGGTCGTGTGGGGCGCCGTCAAGCGTGATCGTTCCCGCCACGATCGAAGCGGATGCCGCCACGACCGTTCCGAGACGGCGAAAGCCGGGCGGCAGAACGATGTCGGGCGGGAAAGTGGCGAGCAGCCCGTGGTCTTCGCCGCCCCCGAGGGCGACCTCGATGCGCTCGCCCAGGCACGCGGAGTCGAAATCGATGCCGACTCCGCTCGCCCGGGCGATCCGGCCGGCGTCGATGGCTAGACCGTCGGAGACGTCGAGCATGGCGGTGGCACCGGCGAGGGCGGCGAGGGGGCCACTGTCAATCGGCGGTACCGGGGTGAGCTGCGCGGCCACTTCGCTGGGGTGGGTGAGCTTGAGGGTGTTGGACCGATCGAAGTCGGGAACCCCGTCGGCGTCAACGCCGAGGCGAAACAACAGTTCGAGGCCGATACCGGCATCACCGAGCCGTCCGGCGAGCGCCACGGTGTCGCCGGGGCGTGCTCCCGAGCGCAGCACGGGTGAACGGCCCTCCAGGTCGCCAAACGCCGTCACGGCGAGGGTGAGCGCGTCTGAGGCCGACAGATCGCCGCCAACGACACCGCAGCCGGGGGCGAGGGCCTCGCAGCAGTCCCGCAAGCCGTCGGCGATGCCCTCGAGCACCGACACGGGCGTTGACGGTGGTGCGGCGATCGCTACGACGAGGGCGGTCGGTCGGGCGCCCATCGCGGCTACGTCGGAGAGGTTGGTGGCGGCTGCCTTCCAACCGAGGTCGTGCGGCGTCGACCAGGCGAGGCGAAAGTCCGGCCCCTGAATCATCATGTCGGTCGTGACCACGAAGCGTCCGTCGGGCGCGGAGATGACCGCCGCGTCATCACCGGGGCCGAGAAGCTGCGCCGTTGCCGTCGGCAGCCGGGGAAAGATCCGCCCGAGCACGGCCCCTTCGCTCAGGTCGGCAAGAGTTTCGGACGCGGCGGAGCGCGAGGCTGGAAGCGGGGCATCCGCTGCGGTGGTCATGTAAGAAACGGTAGCCTGAATATGATGTCTCACCGATTCCTACTCCCGCGCTCCGCGCCCCTTCGTTCCTTCGCCGCCGTCACCGTTCTCGCGAGTTCGCTGCTGCTGGCCGGCTGCGCCGCTGCCGTGCCGCTGACGCCGGCCGCCGACGCCACCAACGTGGCCTGCGCCGACGTGATCGTGCACCTGCCGTCGACCGTTGCCGACCAGGCGTCGCGCGAGACGAACGCGCAGGCAACCGGCGCCTGGGGCGACCCAGCCAGCGTGCTGTTGCACTGCGGGGTGACGGTGCCGGTGCCCACAACGTTGCCGTGCCTGAACATCAACGGCATCGACTGGATCGAAGACGACTCAGAAGCACCGACCTACCGCTACACGACATACGGGCGCAACCCGGCCATCGAGATTGTGATCGACTCCGAAGCGGTGAGCGGCTCCACCGCACTGATCGACGTTGCCAACGCGGTCGGTTACCTGCCCGCGACCGGTGCCTGTGTCGGCGCCGAAGACGTGCAGCTGCCCACCGATGGGGCCACGAGCGCCCCGTAAACCCCTGGTCAGGAACCGTGGCGGGCGTGGGCGACGGCCACCGCGATGAGTTCGTCGATCAGTTCGGGATAGGTGTAGCCGCTCGCCAGCCAGCAGCTCGGAAACATGGAGATGCTCGTGAAGCCAGGCATGGTGTTGATCTCGTTGATCACCCATCCCGAGTCGGTGAGAAAGAAGTCCACCCGGGCCAGTCCGGCACCGCCGATCGCCTCGAACGCTGCGATGGCGAGGCGCTGAACGTCGGCCAGCTCGTGCGGTGCCAGGGGCGCCGGGCAGACCAGGTCGACACCCGGCGCGCCCTGGTACTTCGCCGCGAAGTCATAGAAGTCGCGGCCGGTCACGACGACCTCACCGGCCACGGACGCGCGGGTCGGCTCCCCCGGCCGGCCCTGCAGCACGGCGATCTCCAGCTCCCGACCGATCAGCCCGGATTCGATGAGCACCTTGGTGTCTTCGGCGAGCCCATTTATCATGGCCTCCGCCAGCTGGTCCGGTGTCGAGACCTTGCTCACGCCCACGCTCGACCCGGCACGCGCCGGCTTCACGAAGGCGGGCAGGCCCAGCTGTTCGAGGGCGGCATAGGCCATTCCGGGGGACTCTGCCCAGTCATCCGCTGTGAGTGTGCGCCACGGCGCAACCGGTAGTGCTGCCTGTTGAAAGACGGTCTTGGCGAAGTGCTTGTCCATCCCCAAAGCGGATGCCAGCACTCCCGACCCGACGTACGGCAGGCCGAGCAGGTCGAGCAGGCCCTGGATGGTACCGTCCTCGCCGAACGGTCCATGCAAAATCGGGAATATAAGGTCGATGGAGCCCAGCGTTCGCTCCCCCGAGCCGTCGACGACGGTCAGTTCCCGGCTCGACGCACTCTGTGGCCAGCGCACCCGGGTACCGTTATCGGCGACGACCGGCAATGTCTCTGCATTCAGCGAGAACTTCGCCGGGTCGTTGTCTTCGAGCACGAACGCGCCATCCCGGGTGATACCGACCGGAATGATCGTGTAACGCTCAGGGTCGAGGGCTGCCAGCACTCCGCCTGCCGTGGCGCAGCTGATCGAGTGTTCGCTGGAACGCCCCCCAAAGAGAAGCACCACCGTGAGCTTGTCCATCGTCAAGTGTCCTTTCGCCCTGCGGTTCGCCGGAGTCTGTTGTGAGGTGCGGCGCTAAGTCGCGGGGGTTGAGGGTGCCGTCGAGTACCTGGCGCACCTGTTCGACGATCGGCATCTCCACGCCCTTGGCGCGGGCCAGTTCGAGAACGGGCTTCACCGACGCGAGGCCTTCGGTGGTCTGTTGCATCTGTTTGACTACATCGTTGATACTGTAACCCTGGCCGAGCAGCCGCCCTGCCGTGTTGTTTCGCGACAGCGGCGACTGGCAGGTCGCGATGAGGTCGCCGAGGCCGGCCAGGCCGGCCAGGGTCTCGGCTTGAGCACCGTAGGCGACCGCGAAGTCGGTCATTTCGACCAGGCCACGCGTGATGATCGAGGCCTTGGTGTTCTCGCCGTAGCCGACGCCGTCGACGATGCCGATGGCGACGGCGATGAGGTTCTTCAGCACGCCGCCGAACTCGGTGCCGATGACGTCGGTGTTAATGTACGAGCGAAAGTAACGATTGGTGGCCAGTTTCGCCACGGCCTGCGCGGTTTCGAGACTCGAAGACGAGACAACAGCGCCGGTGGGCTGTTCCTTGGCGATTTCCAGGGCCAGGTTGGGCCCGCTGATCACCGCGATGCGAGCGGGGTCGGTCTGCAGCACCTCTTCGATCACCGTGCTCATGCGCATTCCGGTCGAACGCTCGACACCCTTCATGAGCGAGACGATGATCGCGTTCTCGGCCAGGTACGGTTCGACCTGCTTGAGGTTTTCACGCAGCGACTGGCTGGGCACCGAGACGAACACCATTTCGGCACCGGCCAGGGCCAGGTCGAGGCGGCTTGTGGCCCGCAGGCCGACCGGCAGGTTCACGCCTGGCAGGTAGTCGCTGTTGCGGCGCGCTTCGGAGATCTCGCGCGCCAGTTCGGGGCGGCGAGCCCAGAGAACGACGTCGGCGCCACCATCCGTCAGAATTTTTGCGAAAGTCGTTCCCCAACTTCCCGCCCCCAGCACGGCTACCCGAGTGCCTGAATGAATCTTGGGCTGCTGCGGGTTTCTAGGCTTCAAAACGACCGGTCTCTTTCTGATTGTGCTCCGACGGGTTCCAGCGCTCGGTCGGGGCTTGCTCGCCGCGCAGGTCTTCGAGCAGCGCCGTGATGGCCACCATCACGACCGCGGTCGCCTCGTTGAGCGTGGCCGTATCGAGGCTACGTCCCCGAAATTGGGACAGGTCGAGCGGGTCGCCGATTTTCACCCTGATGGTCTTGCGCGGAAACAGGCTGATCTTCTTGGAATAGCGTTCCATCAGGTGCTGGGTGCCCCAGTGGGCGGCCGGCACGATTGGAATCCCTTGCTCGAGGGCGATGCGCACGGCGCCGGTCTTGCCGCGCATCGGCCACAGGTCGGGGTCGCGGGTGAGCGACCCTTCCGGGTAGACGACCACGATCTGGCCCTTCTCGACCAGGCGCTGGGCGGCCTTGACCGGTTCGCTGCCGCGCACCGATCCGCCACGCTGCACCGGAATCTGGCCCGATTTGGTCAGCACCCAGCCGATGACGGGAATCTTGAAAACGGATGCCTTCGCCAAAAAGCGCGGCAGCCGGCCCAGCTTCCAAGCCACGACGCCCATGACAACGGGGTCGATCTCGCTGTAGTGGTTCGGCGAAAAGACGAACGCTCCGCTGCGCGGAAACTTATGAGCGTCGATGATCTCGTAGCGAGCAGCGAGATTCATCACCGGCAGGATCAGCCCGGCGAGAATCCAGAACGCGCTCGGCTTGCTCTTCTCCGAACGAATTCGGGTCGGTGGCTCGGGTGATTCTGGCACGGTGTTATTTTCAGGCACGCGACCATTATCCTTCGAGATCGAAGTCCGCCCCCAAAAGACGCAGCTTGCCGATGAAGTTCTCGTATCCGCGGCTGATGATTCCCACGTTGCTGACCGTGGAAGTACCCTCGGCCGAGAGGGCGGCGATCAGGTGGCTGAAGCCACCGCGCAGGTCGGGCACGACGATGTCGGCACCGTGCAGCTTGGTCGGCCCGGTGATGACCGCCGAGTGGTTGAAATTGCGCTGGCCGAAACGGCACGGATGACCGCCGAGACATTCCTTGTGAATCTGAATCGTCGCGCCCATTTCAACGAGCGCGTCGACAAAGCCGAACCGCTGCTCGTAGACCGTCTCGTGCACGATCGACGTGCCGTGCGCCTTGGTCAGGGCTATGACGAGCGGCTGCTGCCAGTCCGTCATGAAGCCGGGGTGAACATCCGTTTCGATGATCACGGGCTTCAGATCGCCGCCCGGGTGATAGAAGCGGATGCCGTCGTCGCAGATGTCGAAAGCGCCGCCGACCTTGCGGAAGACGTTGAGGAAGGTGATCATCTCGGCCTGGCGGGCACCTCCGACGAAGATGTCACCGTCGGTGGCGAGGGCGGCGGCAGCCCAGCTGGCGGCCTCGTTGCGGTCGAACAGTGCGCGGTGGTTGTAGCCCAGAAGGCGTTCGACGCCCTCGATGCGAATCACCCGGTCGGTGTCGACCGTGATGATGGCACCCATCTTCTGCAGAATATTGATGAGATCCATGATCTCGGGCTCGATTGCTGCGCCTTTGAGCTCGGTGATACCGTCGGCTCGCACCGCGGTAAGCAGCACCTGCTCAGTCGCTCCCACGCTCGGGTAGGGCAGCTCGAGCTTGGCGCCCTTGAGACCGTTCGGTGCCGACATGCGGATGCCGTTGGGCTGCTTCTCGACGACGGCGCCGAACTTGCGCAGTACCTCGAGGTGAAAGTCGATCGGCCGGTCGCCGATGCGGCAGCCGCCGAGGTCGGGGATGAAGGCTTCTCCGAGGCGGTGCAGCAGCGGTCCGCAGAACAGGATGGGAATGCGCGAGGAACCGGCGTGGGCGTCGATCGCGGCGAAGTGCGCGCTTTCCACGTCGACCGGGTCGAGGATGAGGTCGCCGGGCTTGGCTCCCTCGGTCACTTTGACGCCGTGTACCTCGAGCAGCCCCCGAACGATCCGAACGTCGCTGATGTTCGGAACGTCCTTGAGCACGCTGGGTGTTTCACCGAGCAGGGCGGCCACCATGGCCTTGGTGACGAGATTTTTCGCCCCCTTCACCTCGATACGGCCGATCAGCGGGATACCGCCCCGGATGGTGATCTTGTCGGCGGTGAGGCCAACGGATGCCCCGTGGTTCTGGGCACTCCCCCGTTCGTTCGCGTCGTCGTTGAGCCTCGCGGCGTTCAAATCCTTCGCCTCTTGATCACGCCGGGCTTCCCTGAGAGTGCTCACAAATTACCTGTCCTGGTGCAGATTGATGCAAATTATTACGGTGACTCCGGGGACCGCGCGGGAAGGGTTTGGGGCAACCACGACTCTCGCATCGCTTCGAACTCACTGATTCGCGCTTCGTCACGCAGCGTCAGCCCGATGTCATCGAGACCTTCGAGCAGCCGCCATCTAGTGTAATCATCGATCTCGAAATTCACGGTCAGATCGCCGACACGCGCGGTTTTACCCACCAGATCCACGGTCAGCTCAATGCCAGGGTCTGACTCAACCAGGTTCCACAGGGTTTCAGCATCCGCTTCGCTGATCTGGCCGGCGAGCAGTCCCTGCTTACCGGAGTTGCCGCGAAAAATGTCGCCGAACCGGGGGCTGAGCACTACGTCGAAGCCGTAGTCGCGCAGGGCCCAGACCGCGTGTTCGCGTGAGGATCCGATACCGAAGTCGGTCCCGGCGATGAGTACGCGACCGCCCTGGTATTCCTTCTTATTGATGACGAAATCGGGATCGAGGCGCCAGGCCGCGAACAGGGCGTCTTCGAAGCCGGTGCGCGTAACGCGCTTGAGGTATACGGCGGGAATGATCTGGTCGGTGTCGACGTTTGAACGGCGAAGCGGCACCGCGATGCCGGTGACGGTCGTGAACTTCTGCATGCTACTGGTCTCCATCTTGAACGAGGTCCCACGGGCTGCTGAGCGTGCCGCGAATAGCCGTGGCGGCCGCGACGAGCGGCGACACCAGGTGGGTGAGCCCGCCCTTACCCTGGCGTCCCTCGAAGTTGCGGTTACTGGTGGACGCGCAGCGTTCGCCGGGTTCGAGCTGGTCGGGATTCATACCAAGGCACATGGAACAGCCGGCAAACCGCCATTCGGCACCGAAATCCAAGAAGATCTGGTCGAGCCCCTCGGCTTCGGCTTCGATGCGAACGCGGGCCGAGCCGGGAACAACCATCATGCGCAACCCCTCGGCCTTGGTCTTGCCCTTGATGATTTCGGCGGCAGCGCGCAGGTCTTCGACCCGGCTGTTGGTGCAGGAGCCGAGAAAAACGGTGTCGACCCGAATCTCCTTCATCGGAGTGCCGGCCGTGAGGTTCATGTATTCCAGCGCCCGCTCGGCGGCCGAACGCTCGTTGGCGTCGACGATGTCTGCGGGGTTCGGCACGGATCCGCTCAGCGAGACGCCCTGCCCGGGGTTGGTGCCCCAGGTGACGAACGGTTCGAGCTCGTTCGCGTCGATGACGACCTCGGCGTCAAAGCTGGCGCCCTCATCGGTGGCCAGGGTCTGCCAGTAGGCAACGGCCTTGTCCCAGTCGGCGCCGCGTGGTGCGTGCGCCCGGCCCTCGAGGTAGTCATAGGTGGTCTGGTCAGGGGCGACCATGCCGGCGCGGGCACCGGCCTCGATCGACATGTTGCAGATGGTCATGCGACCCTCCATGGAGAGGGCACGAATGGCCTCGCCACGGTATTCGAGCACGTAACCGGCTCCCCCACCGGTACCGATCTTCGCGATGACGGCGAGGATGATGTCCTTCGCGGTGACCCCGGTGCGCAGTGCGCCGTTGACCGTGATGGCCATGGTTTTGAACGGGTTCAACGGCAGTGTCTGGGTGGCCATGACGTGCTCGACCTCGCTCGTACCGATGCCGAGCGCCATGGCTCCGAAGGCACCGTGCGTTGACGTGTGCGAGTCACCGCACACCACGGTGATGCCCGGCTGGGTCAGGCCGAGCTGCGGACCGACCACGTGCACGATGCCCTGTTCGATGTCACCCAGGGAGTGCAGGCGCACACCGAACTCGGCGCAGTTGCGTCGCAGGGTCTCAATCTGCGTGCGGCTGGTCAAATCGGCGATCGGCTTGTCGATGGCCAGCGTCGGCGTGTTGTGATCTTCGGTCGCGATGGTCAGATCGGGCCGGCGCAGCGTTCGATTGGCGAGGCGCAGCCCGTCGAAGGCCTGGGGGCTGGTGACCTCGTGCAGCAGGTGCAGGTCGATGTAGATGAGGTCGGGCGTGCCGTTCTCACCCTTGGTGACAAGGTGCTTATCCCAGACCTTCTCGGCGAGCGTGCGCAGGCCGGTGCTGGAACTAACCTGCGAAGTGGGTATTGCGTTGGTCATTTTGAGCGTCTTCCTCACGAATCGATGGCGGCCACGCCGAACTTGCACGACGAGGGAGGCCTCAGGACGGGGACTCGTCGCGGCACAGAAGACGTCGGCTCAGCACCACGGCTTCAGGCTAACACCTCGCTCAGCAACCTGGCTCGCACGCAATCAGTCGAACGTCGACTCCACGTAGATGACGCTCACGTTGTCCCGCCCGCCGTGTTCGATTGCTTCATCAACGAGAATGTCAGCACAGCTGCGTCCGTCGCCATCCAAACGGATGTCCATGGCCAGTACCCGCGCGATCGCCGCGTCGTCGAGTTCCTTGGTCAGCCCGTCGGAGCAGATGAGAAAGGACTGCTCACCCAGGGCCGGCAGCAGCCAGACATCGGCATCGACGAACTCGTCGGCGCCGATGGCGCGGGTGATGACGTTGCGCTCGGGGTGCTTCTCGGCGTCTTCGCGAGAGATCAGGCCGGCATCAACCATCTCCTGTACGGCGGAATGGTCGACCGACAGCTGGGTCAGAACGCCATCGGTCCAGGTGTAAACGCGTGAATCACCCACGTTGAACGCCATCCAGTGGTAGCCGACATCATCGCCGGCATCGACGAAGGCGATGCCGGCGAGGGTCGTGCCCGACACCGCGGTGCCGTAATCGTCGGCCGCGCTAAGATCTCGCACGGCATCATTCGAGGAATGAATGGCGTCAAGGATGCGCTCCGGCGTCGACGGCAGGTCACGGGCGATGTGCTCGTCGAAGACGCGCAGCACAGTCTGGCTGGCGACATCGCCGTGGGCGTGGCCGCCCATCCCGTCAGCCACGAAAAACACCGGGGACTGCGCGAGAACGCTGTCTTCGTTGACCTTGCGCACGCTGCCGACATCGGTGCGCACGCTGAAGGAGAGGCGGGCGGTAGCGGTGGAGAGTTCTATCGTGCTCTGCTGGTTCAGAGTCATGAGAACTCCCCGTTCGCCGGCGCCCGGCCTCGATCAGTCATTCGTTGGCGTTTACCGAGATCTCTTCGGCCAGAGTGTGGCCTCGCTTTTTGGCGTCATGATTGGCCTTGATCAGGCTTGCCACGGTGGCCACGGCCATGCTACCGATGATCACGCCGAGCGAGGTCCAGGTACCGATCTCCGGCGCCCATAGGATGTGGTTGCCGCCGTTGATGAAGGGCAATTCGTTCTCGTGCATGGCGTGCAGCACGAGCTTGACACCGATGAAGCCGAGGATGACCGCGATGCCGTACTTGAGGTATTCGAGGCGTTCGAGCAGTCCGCCGAGCAGAAAATACAGCTGGCGCAGGCCCATAAGAGCGAAGATGTTGGCCGTGAACACGATGAACGGACTCTCGGTGATGCCGAAGATGGCCGGAATAGAGTCGAGCGCGAAGATAAGGTCCGTCGTGCCGATCGCAATGAACACGATGAGCATCGGGGTGAAAACCTTTTTGCCGTCAATCCGCGTACGCACTTTGGCGCCGTCGAATTCCGACGAGATGCGAATTCGGCGACGCAGCAGACGAATAACCGCGTTCTCCTTGTCTTCGGTGTCCTCCTCCGACGACAACGCCTGCCTGACAGCGGTATAGAACAAGAACGCCCCGAAGATGTAGAAGATCCAGCTGTAGCTTTCAATCAGCTGGGCGCCAAGCAGAATGAAGATTCCGCGCAGCACGAGTGCGATGATGATGCCCACCATCAGAACTTCTTGCTGATATTTCCGCGGCACCGAGAACCGGGCCATGATAATCACAAAGACGAACAGATTGTCGATGGACAGGCTGTACTCGGTCAACCAGCCGGCGAGGAATTGACCAGCGTGTTCGGCGTCTCCGAGCACAAGCATCAGCACGGCGAAGATCAGGGCCAGCCCGACGTAGAACGCCACCCAGAGGCTGGCTTCTCGCATGCTCGGAACGTGCGGACGCTTGTAGACAATCAGCAGGTCGGCGACCAGAATAAGGGTCAGAACAACGAGTGATCCAACTTCGAACCAAAGAGGGAGGGCGAGTTCCACGGGGGCCTTTCAAATGATGATGGGAAATCGGGCGTAGCAGAACCCGAAAGTCTCTCCCACATCGATGGCGCCTCAACGGCGCACACCGATACCACCGCGACCGGGGCCCCGCCAGTGCGGCCCGTGTTGACGATCGCGACGTAGAGCCCGACCGGGCCCAGAGGGATACTCCCTTTCGCTTGAAGAAGCCTAACAGTGTGACGGTCCCGCGCGCACCGTCGCCCCGTCGCAGGTCGCGACCGCGGCTTATAATTGAAATTTATGACTATGGACCGGGCTTCGATTGCGGCTGCTGACAGCCCACGGCAATTCATCGACTGGTCAGAAGATGGTCAACCGGCCACCGCATCCTGGCGATCGGCCAACGGCGCATTAGCCCCGAAACGGGTCGTGCCGGTTGACGACACCATCACAGCGGACGCTGCCTACCGGCTGGCCTCGCAGGGGGTCGCGATGCTCTGGACCGGCGACTTTCAGAATGCCCGCCAGATCCTGACGGCGCTGGAGCACCGCACCAGGCCTCGCCCCGATCAGGCCGAGCGCACGACCGCCGAGCTCTTCTACCGCTATCGGCAGAACCGCTCGCACCGGGCACGTATTCTCGGACTCCTGCTCGTTCCGCTCGGAATCGGCAACATCATCGCGTTGCGCCGTGCGCCCGACATTCACGCTGCCACGGTCGCTGCCTATGGAAGCATCACCGAGGCATCCGTTGTGTCACTGCACGAGGTGCTCGGCACGATCGGCGCCCATCAGTGGCGCAGCACAGGCATTCCCGTTGCCGCGTTGAACGCCAGCATTCATCCGCACTATGGCACGTTCTTTCCGGTGCGCAGCGAATACGTCGACCTCGTGGCGAGGGCTCCGCTGGCAACGCCGACAGTGGCCTTCGACATCGGTACCGGCACCGGGGTGCTCGCGGCGGTGCTGGCGACCCGGGGCGTGCCCCGGGTGGTCGCAACGGATATCGAGCCACGCGCCGTCGCATCCGCTCGCGAGACGGTATCGCGACTGAAACTCTCCCGGCAAGTTGAGGTGCAGTTGACAGATCTGTTTCCCGAGGGACGCGCCGATCTGATCGTGTGCAACCCGCCCTGGATCCCCGCGACGGCGCACTCCCTGCTCGACGCGGCCGTCTACGACCCCGGTTCCCGCATGCTCAAGGGGTTTCTGGCCGGCGTGCTTGGCCATCTGCAACCCAATGGTGAGGTCTGGCTCGTGCTCTCCGATTTCGCCGAACTGGTCGGGTTGCGCTCACGCGACGATCTCCTGAACGTGATCGCTGCCGCTGGTCTGCGGGTGATCGATGCGCTTGAAGCACCCGCCGTACACTCGCGCGCCGCCGACTCGAGGGACCCGCTGCACGAGGTGCGCCGGAACGAAGTCACCTCACTTTGGCGACTCTGCGCTTCGTAACAACCGAGCCAGCTGACAACGACGCCAGCTGAACCGGCCGGGTCGCCGACCGGTTATACAAGAATACCCGGCACCTTCGCGGGGAAGGCAGCCGGGCAATGGTGACCCCAGCGGGATTCGAACCCGCGTTACCGCCGTGAGAGGGCGATGTCCTAGGCCGCTAAACGATGGGGCCGTTTTGCAACTTACCGAGTATGCCACACAGAAGAGCGCACTTCCAAACTGAGCCTGCGCGGCGCGTCGCGGTGGCGACAATCCGCAATCATGAAAGCGGATGCTGTTGCGCCACGACCCGAATCGGGGTTAGCTCAGGGCATGAAACTGACCAAGCTGGAGCATGCCGCCCTGATCCTTGAGCTCTCGGGTAAGAAGCTGTACATCGACCCCGGTTCGTTCACCACCGCCCTCACCGGCACGGCGGGCGCCGTCGCCGTGGTAATCACCCACGAACACGCCGACCACTGGACCCCGGAACAGTTGGGCCGCATTGTGGAAATGAACTCTGACCTGCGCATCTTCGCGCCGGCCGGCGTGGTGAGAGCCATCGCCGCGGTCGATGCCGACCTCGAGGTCACGACGGTGCAGGCCGGCGACGTGATCAACGTCGATCCGTTCACCCTGCGCTTCTTCGGTGCCAGACACGCCGTCATCCACGAATCAATCCCGGTCATCGACAACGTCGGCGTGCTCGTCAACGACGAGCTGTATTACGCCGGTGACGCCTTCACCATTCCCGAGGGAGTGGAGGTGGGCACGCTCGCCGTGCCGGCGGCAGCGCCCTGGATGAAAATCAGTGAGGCGATGGATTTCGTTCTGGCGTTGAAGCCCAAACGAAGCTTTCCGACCCACGAGATGCTGCTGTCCCGCGTCGGAAAAGATCTGTCCAACGCTCGATTCCAAAGCGTCACCGAGCACGGCGGCGGGGAATTCTTCCCCCTGGAACCGGGCGACAGCCTCGACTTGTAGCCCGATCTGCGGCGCAGCATCCGCTTGAAGACGGCATGCCCTCAGGTGATTTGCAACAACTGCAACTTAGGGTGCAGTTACTGCAAAGGGGCCCGTACGGGTCGCCAGAACCGAGGGAAACCAATGGACTCCGAGTGGGTAATTGATGCGCAAGGCCTGGAGAAATCCTACGGGTCGGGTGCGAGCCGTTTCGACGCCCTGAAGGGCGTGTCAGTTCAGATCGCGCCCGGTGAGACAGTGGCGATCGTCGGTAAAAGCGGGTCGGGCAAGTCGACCCTCATGCACCTGCTTGCCCTCCTCGACAAGCCCGACCGGGGAACGCTGCAGGTCGCCGGCAAGGACGCCAAGGCGCTGTCGAAGCGTGCGGTCAACGAACTGCGCAACAAAGAGTTCGGCTTCGTCTTTCAGCAGTTCTTCCTCACCCCTAACGTGAGCGTGCTTGACAACGTCATTCTGCCGCTGAAGATCGCCGGCATGGGCGGCAGGGAGCGGCGGCGCCGCGGCATGCAAGTTCTCGAACAGCTCGAGCTGGTCGACAAGGCCGGCAACAAGGCCACGACCCTCTCCGGTGGGCAGAAACAGCGCGTCGTGATCGGGCGGGCCCTGGTCAATGCGCCGCGCGTGATCTTCGCCGACGAACCGACCGGTAACCTCGACACCGCCACCGGAGCCGTGGTCGAAGACATCCTGTTCGAACTCAACCGCAGTCAGGACATCACGCTCGTCATCGTCACCCATGACGAGGAACTCGCCGCTCGCTGCGATCGCCAGATCTACATTCGCGACGGACTCGTCGTACCGCAGACCGCCGCAACGCACACTGGCGCGCACGCGATGACCACCGCCGGAGGCCCGGCATGAGAATCAAAGACCTCGTCGCCACCGCGATCTCCAACACCTTTCGCAGCAAGCTCCGCACGACCCTGACCGTGCTGGCCATCTTCGTCGGCGCGTTCACTCTAACCCTGACCAACGCGGTCGGCGCCGGCGTCAGCCAGTATGTCGATGCGCAAGTAGGCGCCCTCGGCTCCCCCGACGTGTTCATCATCACGCAAGCGACCGATGCCAGTACCGCCGGCGACGGCCCGGTGGAGTTTGACGCAAGCTCGTCTGCATCGGTCGCCAGCAACCAGGGACCTCCCGGTACGACGACCAAAGCGCTGACGGATGCCGACCTCGTGACGATCGGCGCCACCGCCGGCATCGAGTCGGTCGATCCGATCCGATCGGTACAGCCCGACTATATCGAGTACGACTCCGGCACACCCTACGAGTTCAGCATCAACGCCACCTCGGCCGTTACCACGGCCGACCTCACAGCGGGCGCGCAGCTCGATGGCGGCGCCAGTGAAGCGCAGCTCGTGCTGCCCGATACCTTTGTACTCCCCCTCGGGTTCGCCTCGGCGGAGGACGCAGTGGGGGCATCCGTTTCCATCGGGATAACCGACATTCTCGGAGAGAAGCACACCGTCGACGCCACCGTTGTCGGCGTCTCCCTCGAGAGCCTGCTTGCTGCGGGCGCCGGGGCCAACGACGCGCTGATAGCCGAGCTGGCCGACGCGCAGTCCAGCGGCATCGACACAGCTGTCACAAGTTATGGTGTGGCCGTGGCTCACTTCGACACCACGCTGTCAGCGGATGCCATCACGGCGCTCAAGGCGGACCTCGCTACCGCGGGTTACACCGCTCGCACCATCGAAGACCAGCTGGGGGCAGTTCAGACGGTGATCAACGGCATCGTCGGAGTGCTGAACGCCTTCGCCGTGATTGCCCTGATAGCCGCCGCGTTCGGCATCATCAACACCCTGCTCATGAGCGTTCAGGAACGCACCCGCGAGATCGGCCTGATGAAGGCCATGGGTATGAGCAGCGGCAAGGTCTACACCCTGTTCAGCCTCGAAGCCATCGTCATCGGATTCCTCGGCAGCGCCATCGGCGCCGGTGTGGCCATCGGGCTCGGCTCCGCGCTGAGTGCCGCGTTGTCGCAGGGACTGCTCTCCGGACTGCCGGGGTTGAACATCCTCCTGTTCGAGCCGGCGTCGGTGACCTTCGTCATTGGACTTGTCATGCTGATCGCGTTCCTCTCCGGCACGCTGCCGGCCCAGCGCGCGGCCAAGCAGAACCCAATCGAGTCCCTGCGCTACGAGTAGCGCTTTGGCACGCTGTGAATGGCCAAAACCGATGATTCAGGACCGACATGACCCACCCACCGATGCCATCCGCGACAGCGCACCTGCGCGTGCTCACTCGTAAAGACAGGCATCAGGAGGCGAAGCTGCGCGTGGAGCGCAGTGCCGTCAGCCTTGTATTTAAACATGGTTTCAACAACGTCACCGTGGCTATGATCTGCAGCCATGGCGGTATTTCCCAGCGCACCTTCTTCCACTATTTCCAGACCCAAAGACCGCCATCCTCGGCGCCGAACCGCTCACCGTCGATGAAGGTCAGGCCCGCGCCTTCATCGGCGCCCCCGGCGATGTCTGCTGCCCGACGTGCTCATCCTGATGAGGGCGATCGGCCTGCGCGACGGCATCGACGAACAGCTGTTCTCCGACCGCCTGCGAATATTTGGGCTGCATCCGCAGCTCATGCAGGAGGCAAATGGAGCGAATGACCCGGGTCACCGGCGAGATCATCGAGCTGGTCTACTCACGCCTCGGACGCGGAGCTGACGCACACTCCGAGAATGAGTCCGACCGGGCCTTTCGGCACGGCCAGGCAGAACTAGCCATGCACGCCATGCTGGGCGTGCGTTTCATGGCGGCGCAGTGGATGCCCGCCCAAGACTGTGCGGCCGGGTCCGATGCCGATACTGGTCGAAACACGGCTGATCATGACCGGGCTCCGACCCTGGCCGAGTCGCTGAGCAGAACGATTGAAGTGCTGCGCCGCTCGCTGTGTATTCCGGGTCTGTAGACGCGGCAAGATTATCAGTTGTGTTCCCTGGGCAGCCATTTCAGCAGGGCCGCCCGCAACTTGGCCAGGTGCAGGGGTCGCGTGAGATATTCGTTCATGCCGACCATGCAGGCGGGGTCGGGATCGCCGCGCTCGGCGCTGGCGGTCATGGCGAGAATCGGCAGGCGAATACCAGGCACCGCTGCTCGAATGGCCGCTGCCAGTTCGTAGTCGCTCATCTCTGTAGTGTGGAGGTCCGTGATCACGAGGTCATAATCGCCCGTCGTCCACCGGGCGAACGCCAGCGCGCCGTTGGCCGCCACATCCGCGTCGTATCCGAGCAGGTTCAGCTGCCACAGGATGAGTTTCTGGTTGGTCGGATTGTCTTCAGCTACGAGAATACGGGGCGCACCTGGAACGCGACGCGCGGCCCACGCCTGTTCCGTGGGTGCAGCCAGTGAGGCCGAATCGTGGTGCGACGTCACGGGATCCAGAACACTGCGGTTCGATGATCCTGCCTTGAAGGATGCGGCTGCATTGTCGACTCTAGGCACGAACCAATTTATCGCGTCCTGAAGCTCCTGATAGTGCAGAGGCTTGGTGATGTAGGCATCGCACCCTGCCTGGCGCGCTAGGTCCTGATCACTGGGCAGAGCCATCGCGGTTAACGCTAGCACCGGGATCTCGGAGGTGATCGGGTCGTTCTTTAACTCGGCGGTAGCGGCGAATCCGTCCATTCCCGGCAGCTGGATATCCATCAGAATCAGGTCCGGCACCTCGACCCGAGCAAGCAACAAGCCGTCTTCGGCGTTACCGGCTCCCCACGTCGCGTGACCCGCGCGGCGCACGAGCAGGGTGACCAACTTCATATTGGTGGGGTTATCTTCGACAATCAGAATTCTGGCCATATCGCTACCCGCCCGCCGAATCGCCGCGAAAATCTCGCGACTTTAAAGCGCGCTTCACCTCGGCCATGAAAGACGTTCGGTCGAAATTTTCCGTCCCCAGCACTCGCACGGGCTGGCTTGGGTCGCTGTCAATCACCGCTGATTCCTGCGTGGTGAGTGGCTTCGCAGTCACGATCAGCACGGGGATATGTTCGGTTGTCTTGTCGCTCTGCAATGCCAGCACGACCTGATAGCCACTGAACCCTTCCATCATAAGATTGAGCAGCACGAGGTCCGGATGCAATCGTTGTGCCATCTCGATGGCCTCGTCCTTCGTAAAGGCACGTTCGACCAGATACTCCGGGCGAGTCAAGAATCGTGCGATCACGTCAATGGTTTCAGGATCATCGTCGGCCACCAGGATGCGTCGCGCGCGCAGCGCGTCAGGGCTGAGGTTCAGCGCTTTTAGCGACTGTTGCAGCGCAGCTCGGCTGATCGGCTTCTCCAGAACGGCGGCCGCGCCGTGGGTCAGGGCCAGGCTCACATCGGTACTCCCCGCAATGATCACGATCGGAACCGAGGCAAGATCAGTGAACTCGTGCAAGCGCCTCAGAAAACCCCAACCGTTCATTCCCGGCAAACGGATGTCGAGAGTGATGAGGCTGAGATGCTGGCGTGGGGCGATTTTCAAGCCCTCCTCGCCGCTGCGAGCGACGAGGACCCGAAACTGTTCAGCCTCCAGCAGTAGCCGCAGCACTTCAGCTCCGTTGGCATCATCTTCGATTACGAGAACAGTGGGCTTCTCCAAACCCGCTTCGGAAGCTTGCCAAGGCTGAGATGTCACGGCCCCAGCGACGGACCCTGCGACGAGGTGGCGCGTCGAGGTCGAGTCCGCCCTGACGTCTGAGGTACCCGGCCCGGCCTCCGATAATGCCGCGACTATCGGGTTGAACGGATGCGGCTTCGCCCGACCAACATCGGCCGCCTGAGCGCTGGCACCACGCTTCGCAGGGTTGCCGTCGATACCCGACTCTTTTGAACCCGGCAGTGACCAGAGCGGTGCGACCTGATCGGTTGCACCCAAGGGAATCCAAACCACAAAGCTCGAGCCCTCGCCCTCAGCGCTCGCCACAGCGACCGTGCCGCCCTGGATGCCCACCATTTGCTTAACTGTAGCCAGACCGAGGCCGGTGCCCGTGTTTTGTCGGGCCGGCGCACCATCGATCTGACTAAACGCCAAGAACAGTTTCGACATATTCTTCGACGAAACTCCTATCCCCGTGTCGTCGACACGAATCTCAAGAAAATTTGCAACGGCGCTTTGGGGCAACGGAAAATCGTGCACGGGCCGCGCGCCGGGGATGTGACCAACCGTACTCCGCCCGACACGTTTCGCTGTCAGGGTGACCTGCCCCTGGTCGGGAGTAAATTTCACCGCATTGGACAAAAGGTTGTACACGATCTGCTTGGTTTTTCGCATGTCGAGCAGTGGAGAACCGAGCTTGATAGCACTCTTAAAGCGCAGTTGTATGCCGTGCATGGCGGCATCATCCCGCACCATCAGCAGACTCTGTTCCAGCAACAAGTGCACATCGACGGGCTCTAAATCTATATCTACCACTCCCGCCTCGATTTTAGAGAGGTCGAGGATGTCGTTAATGAGCGCCAGTAAATGATGCCCGCTTGTATAAATATCGCCTATATACTCTCGCTGGGCATCACTTAACTTGCCCACGAGTCCCTCTTTAAGCGACTCAGAAAACCCGATAATAGCATTCAAGGGCGTGCGCAATTCATGCGACACAGTGCCCAGAAATTCCGTCTTCATTCGGCTGGCACGCTCCAACTCGATATTGGTTTCTTTGAGCGCCTGCTCGAACCGTTTGCGTTCGGTCACATCGCGAGCGGAGGCGAAGACTCCCTGCACGACACGATCCCGGTCGTAAAACGTTGCCGCGTTGTACGAGACATCTGTTTCATCGCCGTTAATCGCACGCACCGTGAGCTCGTAGTCGTTGACTCTACTTTCCGCAAGGGCCCGCCGAATCGCAGTGTCGGCGCGTTCGGGATCCGTGAAGAAGTTGCGGCACGGAGCGCCGATGAGCTCATCCCTGGTGCGCCCAGTCAGGTCGATCGTCTCTTGATTTACGTCAGAGATGATCCCATTGGTGTCGGTCATCATGAGCGCATCAATGTTAGATTCAATGAGTGACCGGGTATAAAACTGTTGGTCGCGCAGTCGTTGGTCGAGAACCGATTGGGCGATTGTTGCCTGATTGCGTGCCGTATTGTCGGTCTTGATCAGCAGATAGCCGATAATTTTTGCGTCAGCGTCACATAACGCCGTGACTGAGATCGTGGTTGGTAAGCGGCTGCCGTCCTTGCGGATTGTGGTCAAGTCGTAGATGTCTTCGATTCGCCGGCTCGCCTTATAAACGAGGGCCTCAAAGCCGGGCTGGATCGCAGTCTCGAATTCGACGCTTAGCCGTTCTGCCCGCGCGATAATTTCGTCTGGATCGTGCAGGTCTCCCGGCATCACCTTATTCACGACATCTTCGAGCTTGTAACCAAGCATGTGTTGAGCGCCCACATTAAAAATTTGGATCACTCCATTGGCGTCTGTGGCGATACATGCAAAATTGGAACTATTGAAGATTGCATTCTGCAGGCTGACGATCTGTTCCAGCAGTTTCGTGTCGGCGACGCCCTTTTGTGCGACCGAATACTCTTCGCTTGCCTGGGTCAGTTCTTTATCCAATTTATTCTGAGTCGAAGACCAAGACTCGTCTTTGCTGCGGCGTTTAGTCATACTCACCACGCTTTCTGTGATCTGCGAAGAGGAACCCAGAGCCTCGTTAACGAATTTTTCTCATTAAATCTACAGCATGCTTCACCCGAAATGCCCACCGCACAGGGACCGCCGACAACGGGCGGCGCGGGGGACTTGTCGTTGTCAAGCGGCAAGGGGTGTGTTTGGTTCCATAAGGAATGCCGGCGCGCAGCATCGCGAATAAAGTGTCGCTCGAGATTTGCTTGGGGGCCAGAAGTTGGACGTTTGCCTTGAGTTTCAGGCAGCGTGGGCTAGGCGAGCGTCGTTGAGATAGCTGTGCAGTGGTCTTCGATGGCTTTCAGGGCCTGGCTGGCGAGTAGCACGCGATGGTAGCGCTCGTCCATGTCAGCGACGGTTGAAATGTAGTCCAGAATCGACGGTTTAAAACTAGGCCACCCAAGCACGATAGATGGGTGATCACAGTGGAAGATTGGGCTTTGGTTCGTCGCCTTCACTTGAGCG
>NZ_SOHK01000017.1 GCF_004404055.1 Cryobacterium ruanii | reverse complement strand
CGGACGCTCGGTGCGGGGAGCGCTGGTGCGGTCACCGTAGGACGGACGCTCCGTACGGGCCGGACGGTCACTGTTGTAAGCCGGACGATCGCTACGCGGAGCACGGTCACCATAGGACGGACGCTCGGTACGCGGAGCGCTGGTGCGGTCACCGTAGGACGGACGCTCCGTACGGGCCGGACGGTCACTGTTGTAAGCCGGACGATCAGTACGCGGAGCACGGTCACCATAGGACGGACGCTCGGTACGCGGAGCGCTGGTGCGGTCGCCGTAGGACGGACGGTCATTGTTGTAGGCAGGACGGTCTGTGCGGGGACGGTCGTTGTTGTAGGCGGGGCGCTCGTTGCGCTCACTGTTGGTGCGGCCACCATTCTCGGGGCTTACGGAACGCGAGCCATAGGCCGGGCGCTCGCTCGAAGGGCGCTCGTTTGAGCGCGCTGCGCGCTCGTCGGCGTTCCAGCGCTGCTTCTTGGGCGCGCCCTCGTCAGCGCGGTAGCCACGGTGTCCGGGACTCTTGCTGCCGGCGTTGTTGGACCCGCCGTGGCCCGATCCGCCTTTGGAGGCGTACTTGGGATCGAAATTCTTACCGTTACGACCGGCGGTGGAGTTGTGCGAATTGCCTTGAGGCATAAACATATCTCTGGGTTGTGTTCAGTACATGGCAGAACAACATCGCACATGCGACGTAACTGAGAACCCGAGCAATCTGTGGTCGGGGCCGTTCACATACAGTGATTTTTCACCAGCGGATTACTGGGAAACCGGCCCAACTTGACTTACAAACCCATCCGCGCACAGCGCGGTGTCAAGAGCCGACTTATATACGTTACCCGATGCATGCTGAAAAGTCACGCGAAAAGATGCAGGTTGCCTCGCTCTATCCTGGTGACATGACCATTTCGATCAGTATTGAGCCGCCCCGACAGGCCGACGTCGAGGCGCTGCTGGCCGCCGGCACGGTCTTTGCGCACTCTCTCTACCCGGAGGAGAACAGCTTTCTGCTCAGTACCGATGAATTAGAAGGCTCGGGCGTCTTCGTATATGTGGCCCGCGACGAAGGCGGCACCGCCTGCGGCATGGCCGCTCTGGTGCCCCTCGACTCCGACGCCACACCCCCGGTAAGCACAGCGGAATTGAAGCGACTGTTCGTGCACGCCGACGCTCGGGGGCGCGGTGTGGCTGGCCGTCTGCTCGACCGCATCGAAGCGGATGCCGCCGGCCGCGGCATCCGCTCTCTCGCGTTGGAAACCGGCCCGCTGCAACACGCGGCCATGGCGCTGTATCGTGGTCGCGGCTACGAGCAGGTCGAGCTGTTCGGCCAGTACGTCGGCGAGGAATTCAGCGTCTGCTTCGCCAAGAGCCTGTAACCGCTCGCGGCACTCGGTGAAGAAGCGGGTACCCCTACGAACGAGTGCCCGCTTCGTTACGGAGTGCCGCAGGCGGCGGGGCCCGGCCGCGACTCAGCGCAGCCGACCGTCGATCCGGCGGGACAACTCGGCGGCGGTCGCCGCCACGGCGGCGGCGACCGCCGGCCAACGATCGTCGGCGAACCGGTCGTGCGCAAACGTCACGGCGATCGCGGCGGCCGGCCAGCCGGTATGGTCGCGCACGGCGATCGCGACTGAGGCGATGCCGGGCGTGATCTCACCGTTTTCGGTCGCGTAGGAATCCGTTCTGACGCGATCGAGCACGGCCCGCAGCTCGAGCCTCGTGCGCGGACCCCGGCCCTCGCGTTGTTCGAGGGCCGCCTGGGTCGGATAGAGCGCGCGCAATTGGGCAGCGGGCAGGGCCGCGAGCAGGGCGCGTCCGCTCGCGGTGAGGTGGGCGGGCAGACGTACCCCGACGTCGGAGACGAGGGAGGGTCGATGCACGGCGCGCTCCTCCACGAGGTAGATGACGTCGCGTCCGTGCAGCACGACGAGGTGTGCGCTCTCCCCCAACCGGTCGACAAGCTGAGCAATCAGAGGGCGTCCGAGTCTGGAAAGCGGTTCCTGGCGGCTGAACCCGGAGCTCAGCTCGAAGGCGGCGATGCCGAGCCCGTAGCGGTGTTCCTCGGGCAGGTGCACGACGAACCCCTCGGCCACGAGCACGTCGAGCAGTTGGTAGATGGTCGAGCGCGGCAGCCCGAGGGCGCTCGCCAGGGCGGCCGCCGGAATCGGTCCGCGCTGGGCAGCCAGGTAGGTCAAAACGCGCAGGGTAGCCTGCGCGGCCGGAACCTTCGATGCCATCCCGTTCCCGTCAGGCCATGTCCGGTATCCCGGACACTTTCCAGCCTAGCGTCCTCTTTCCGGGTGCGGCGAGGGTGTGCAATCAAAGAATGACCATTGCGACTTCTTTCAGCACATCCGCGCGCGACCCGAGCGGGGCATCCGCTGTCACCGGTGTCATCGTCGGCACCGCCGCGCTCACCTTCACCGACGTGATCGCCGTCGCCAGGCACAACGCGCGCGTCATCCTCGACCCGGCAAGCCTCACGCAGGTCGCCGCGACGCGCACGATCATCGATGCCCTCGCCGCCGACACCGAACCGCACTACGGCATCTCGACCGGATTCGGCGCCCTCGCGACCACGTTCATCAGCCCCGACCGGCGCGCCCAGCTGCAGGCGAGCCTCGTGCGCTCGCACGCCGCTGGCAGCGGCCCCGAGGTGGAACGCGAAGTCGTGCGCGCCCTGATGCTGCTGCGCCTGAGCACCCTGATGACCGGCCGCACCGGCGTGCGGCCCGCGACCGCCGAGACCTACGCGGCCGTGCTGAACGCGGAGATCACTCCTGTTGTGCACGAATACGGCTCGCTCGGCTGTTCCGGCGATCTCGCCCCGCTCGCCCACTGCGCCCTTGTCCTGATGGGCGAAGGCCAGGCGCGCGACGCGACCGACGCGCTGGTCGATGGTGGAGGGGCCCTGGCCGCTGCCGGCATCACGCCGGTCGTGCTCGCCGAAAAGGAGGGCCTCGCCCTGATCAACGGCACCGACGGTATGCTCGGCATGCTCGTGCTCGCCCTCGACGATCTGGCCCGCTTGCTCACCACCGCCGACATCGCCGCGGCGATGAGCATCGAGGCCCTGCTCGGAACGGATGCTGTCTTTGCGGCCGATCTGCAGGAATTACGGCCCCAGCTCGGCCAGGCCGACAGCGCCGCGAACCTGCGCCGGCTGCTGCAAGGCTCTGGCCTGCTCGCGAGCCACGCCGGACCGGAAGATACTTCGGTGCAGGACGCCTACTCCCTGCGGTGCTCGCCGCAGGTGCACGGTGCCGCGCGGGACACCGCCGCCCACGCCGCCCTCATCGCCGACCGTGAGCTGGCCAGCGCCATCGACAACCCGGTCGTCACCATCGACGGACGCGTGATGTCGAACGGCAATTTCCACGGCGCCCCGCTCGGCTATGTACTCGACTTTCTCGCCATCGCGTCAGCGGATGTCGCGAGTATGAGTGAGCGACGCACCGACCGGCACCTCGATGCAAACCGCAGCAAGGGTTTGCCGCCGTTTCTCGCCCACGAGGTCGGCGTGGACTCCGGACTCATGATCGCGCAGTACACCGCCGCCGGCATCGTGTCGGAGCTGAAGCGGCTGGCCGCGCCGGCATCCGTTGATTCAATCCCCTCCTCAGCGATGCAGGAAGACCACGTGTCGATGGGCTGGCACGCCGCCCGCAAGCTGCGCCGCTCGCTCGACGGGCTCGGCAGGGTGCTCGCGATCGAGATCATGACCGCCGCACGATCGCTCGATCTGCGGGCACCGCTCACTCCAGCCGCGGCGACCGGAGCGGTGCTTGATCTCGTGCGCACGGTGGTCGCCGGTCCCGGTCACGATCGCTTTCTCTCCCCCGAAATCGAGGGGGTCGTGCACCTCGTGACGTCGGGTGCGGTGCGAGCCGCCGCTGGCTCGGATTTGGCGTAGCATCCGGGTGACCTTGTAGCGACCTTGCAGGGTCGACGTGCCCCGTTGTGACCCGTGCGGCGCCGTGCCATACTTGCGCCACGTTGACCCACCCGAGCCGCGTACCCCCATTACCCGAATGGATCAGGTCCTGCAATGTTGCCACCCTCGAACAGCCGCCGCACCGTGCGGCTTGGGCGAGCACAACCGCGGCATCGGGCCGCCGGGTACCGCGCGGCGCGCGCCCGCGACGGCTGGCTGTCGGTGGTTGTCATCACGGCACTCCTGGCCTTCGGCGCCCCGATCGCGGCGAGTGCCGACGAGGTGCCAGCCGGGCCACCGGCCACGCCGACACCGACTGTCGGCACCCCGCCGGAGTCCGTACCACCCAGTGACCCAGCGCCGGAACCGACGGCCAGCCCGACCCCCGAACCGACGGCGCAGCCCACCCCGGAACCGACGGCGGAGATCACACCTGAACCAACACCTGAACCAACACCAGAACCCACACCAGAACCCACACCAGAACCCACACCAGAACCCACGGCCACCCCGACCCCGACCCCGACCCCGACCCCGACCGAGGATCCCTCCCCGGAACCGAGCGACGGTCCTATCCCGCCGGTGACCGAGCCAGATCCAGCCCCCGAGCTCGACCCGACCATCGGCCCAAGCCCGTTCGCACCCATCGATAGCGTCGCGATGGCCGCAGCCGCGGCATCCGCGCAAGCGGTCAACACGGCCCGCGTGGCTGCCGCCGAGGCGCTCGCGGCGCAGCGGGCCACCGCCGAACGAGTCGTTGCGGCGCGCGTCGCTGCCCAGGAAGTCGCCGGGCAACGAAGCGCGGCGCTGGCAAGCGCCCTGACCCGCTCGCAAACCGCGCAGGCCGTGCTCGACACCGCGCGCGACGATCTGGAATCAACGCGGGCGAGCCAGATGATCGCGCTGGGTCGCGCCTCCCTCGTTCACCGGCTGGCCGTGGAAGCCTCCCGGCAAGCCGCGGAGTCAAACGTCAGTTTCGCCATACTCGCCCGCAAGCTCGCCCAGCAGCAGAGCGGCGCCGTCGTCGCCGACGTCTTTCTCGGCGGGCATTCCCTCGGCAATGTGCTCAACCAGCTCAGCACGCTGGACCAGTTGGACCGCGTCACCGACAACATCGAGACGATCCAGGCTCGTGCCGAGGCCGATAGAGCACGAGCGGTCAAGCTGAATCAGCAGGATGCCGAGACACGCACCGCTGCGAGCACGGTGACGGTAGCTGCCAGCCAAGCAATGCTCGACGCGGCCGCGAGCGACTTCGAAGCGGCGGGGGTAGCACTCGTCGCCTCAGCAGCTGAGGCCGCGACGGCTGCCGCCACCCTCGCCGCGCTCGACGTGCGCCCGATCATTCGCACCGACGCCGGCCAGCTGAACGATCAGGGCTGGGCCAACCCCGCACGCGGTGCGATAACGGATGCCTACGGCTCGCGCCCGGTTCGTCCGCTCCCCGGGGCCGGCGCGTTCCACTACGGCACTGATATCGGGGCCGGCTGTGGAACCCCCGTCTTTGCCGCCACCTCCGGAATCGTGCGGGCCGCCAGCTCCGTCGGTAGTTACGGCAACTGGATCCTCATCGACCACGGCAAGGGAGTCCAGACGGGCTACGCCCACCTCGGCGACACCCTGGTCGCCGTCGGTGATCGGGTCGCCGCCGGCCAACAGATCGGGAGCGTCGGCAGCACCGGTTTGTCGACCGGCTGCCACACGCACGTCGAGGTTCGAGTCGACGGCGTTCGCATCGACCCGCAACCCTTCTTCCTCAACCGCGGGGTCGTTCTCGGCCGCTGACTACAAGGCGGCCCGATGGGCAGCACGCCGCTCTCGGGCGCCCTCGACCAGCAGGTAAAGCACCGGCAGCACGATGAGCGTCAGCACCGTCGACGAAACGAGCCCGCCGATGACCACGAGGGCGAGCGGCTGCGAGATGAATCCGCCGTGGCCGGTTAGACCGATCGCCATCGGCAGCAGGGCGAAGATCGTGGCGAGCGCCGTCATCAGAATGGGTCGGAGCCGGCGGCTTGCCCCCGCGACGAGAGCGTCGGGCACCGAGAGTCCGCGACGCCGGTACTGGTTGACCAGGTCGACCAGTACGATCGCGTTGGTCACCACGATGCCGATCAGCATGAGCACGCCGATCAGCGACGAAACCCCGAGCGGGATGCCGGTCACGACCTGCAGCGCGATCGCGCCGGTCGCCGCGAATGGCACCGACACGAGCAGCAGCAGCGGCTGCAGCAGCGAACGGAAAGTCGCCACCATCACGATGTACACGATGAGAATGGCCACGAGCATCGCGACGCCGAGCTGTTGAAAGGCCTCGGCCTGGTCGGCGCTGACCCCGCCGAGGGTCGCGGTCGCCCCGATCGGCAGCTTGGTGTCCAGGAGCATCTGGTTCAGCTGCGCGTTCGCCGTACCCAGGTCGTCGTTTGCGGGCGTCGCGGACACGGTTGCCGTGCGCAGCCCCTTCGCTGTGGTGAGCGTACTCGGGCCTTCGACCTCGTCAACGGTCGCGAGGGTCTCGAGCGCGACCGGCCCCGCCCGGGTCGGGATCTGCAGGGCCGCGAGGTCACCCGCGGTCGTCGGCGGCGATTGCGCGGACAGGTACACGGTTAGGCTGGTCTCGTCGACCACGATCGACCCGATCGCGCTCGGCTGCATGGCCTGCGACACGATGGTTCCGAGGGCGAATTCGCTCAGACCGGCCGCCGCTGCCGCCGCCCGGTCGACCGTCACTGCCAGGTACGGCAGCGAGGCGGTGAGGGTGCTTGCACTCTCGGTGATTGCACCGAGTTTCTGCACCGCGCCGAGAATGGACGTCGTCGCGGACTGCAGGTCGGCATCCGTTGCCGCCGTGATGTCGACGGCGATGTCGGAGGATGCCCCGAAACCGCTCGCCGCAGCCACCGAGATCTCGCCGACGTCGGTGAGGCCGGCGAGGGTCGTGCGCGCCGCATTCTGTACCGCGTCGGCGTCGGCGCCCTCCGCGGTGGTGATCGAGTAGGTGACCGCGCTCGAGGTGGGTGCACCGCCGCGAAATGCGCTTGCAGCGCTGCCACCGCCGATCGACAGCTGCACGATTTCGACGCCGTCGAGGTTCTGCAGCGCGGTCTCCGCCGAAGCGGATGCCGAATCCTGCGCGGTCAGGCTGCTGCCCACCGGCAACGTTTGCGTCACCCGAAAAGTGTCCTGCCCGGTCGACCCGAGAAAGTTGACCTTCATGAACGGCACGAGGGCTGCCGTTCCGCCGAGCACCAGAACCGCCAGCAGCAGCGTCGCTACGGCGTGCTTGAGCGTGAATCGAATGACCGGCAGGTAGCCCTGTTGCAGCCGCCCCGGGTTCTCGCCGGCTTCGGCTGCCGCCGATACCCCGGTTGGCAGGCCCGGCGAAGCGGATGCGTCAGCCGCGTGCCGCGAGTGCCCGACGGTCGCCGAGACGCCCGCGACTACGGCGGCACCGGAACCGCGAACGACTGACGCCTCGGCAGCCGTCTCGCTGAGGACAGTGGAATCGAAGGCCGCCACAGCTTTCGGCGCCCGCAGAAACCAGAACGCGAGCACCGGCACGATCGTGAGCGACACGAGCAGCGAGGCCAGAAGGGCGATCGTCACGGTGAGCGCGAAGGGGCGAAACAGCTCGCCGGTCGACCCGCCGACGAAGGAGATCGGCAGGAACACGGTGACCGTCGTGACGGTCGAAGCGGTGATCGCCCCGGCCACTTCCCGCACGGCGAAGACGATCGTGGCAGCGCGGTCGGCACCGGCCACGAGGTGCCTTTTGATGTTCTCGATCACCACGATCGAGTCGTCGACGACCCGGCCGATGGCGATCGTGAGCGCCCCAAGGGTGAGGATATTGAGCGAATAGCCCACGCTCTGCAGACCGATGAAGGTGATGAGCACCGACGTGGGAATCGAGATCGCCGTGACGATCGTGGCTCGCACCGACAGCAGGAACAGCAAAATCACGATAATCGCGAAGCCGAGACCGAGCAGGCCCTCCTGGGTGAGCGCGTCGATCGATTGCTGGATGAACGGAGCCTGGTCGAACACGACAGTGAAGGTTGCCGGCGCGACGGCCGCCTCGAGCTGCGGCAGGATCGCGCGCACCCCCGTGGACACATCGACCGTGTTCGCGGCGGGGACCTTGGTAACGGCGATCGTGAGGGCGGGTTCACCGTTCACCCGGGAGATGCTCGTGACCGGGTTTTCGGCGAGCGCGACCCTGGCGACGTCGCCGAGTGTCGTGGGGGCGGCATCCGCTCTGGCAGTGAGGCCAGTCGAACCCGCCAGGAGCGGCAGTGCGACGATGTCGTCGATCGAGCCGAGCTTGGCTCCGGCCTGCACCGACAGGGTCGTGTCGCCCTCGGTGATGGTGCCGGCCGGAATCGACGACCCGTTCTGTTGCAGGGCATCGCGCAGGCTCTGCGTGGTCAGTCCGCGCGCGGCGAGTTCGTCGGAGTTCGGCGTGATCGTGACGCGGCGACCGATATCGCCGACCAGGGCGGCGTCGCGCACGCCGGCCACATCGCGGATGTCGCCGAGCACGCTGCGTTTGAGCTGGTCGGCGAGCGCCACGGTGTCACTCGACGCGACCGCGAGCGAGATCACTGGAAAATCATCGATGCTGCCGCTGATCACCTGCGGATCGACATCGGCCGGCAACACACTCTGGATGCGGTTGAGGGCCTGGTCGATGCGGGATTCGGCCTTGACCAGGTCGGTGCCGTAGGTGAAGGTGGCACTCACCAGCGAGGAATTGGTACTACTCGTCGTCGATGTGGCTTCCAGGCCGACCAGGCCCTGGATGGCGGTCTCGATCGGGGTCGACACGTCGTCGTTGACAACCTGCGGCGAAGCCCCCGGATAGCTCGTCGACACGAGCAGCTGTGGCAGCTGCAGGGACGGTATGAGCTCCTGCTTGAGCCCGGTCAGGGCCAGGCTGCCGAACACGGCCGCCACAATGGTGATGAGGGCGATCAGCGCCCGATTCTTCATGCTCACTACCGCGAGAAAATGCACCAGCTCAGTATGCCAGTGCACGCAGACCGCCCGGCCAGGGGCCGGGTGGGTCAGACCACTTCGGCCAGGTAGCCGGTATCGACAAACGGATGCCGCAGCAGCGACCCCCAGGCGGCGTCCAGAGCGTCGACGGCTCGGTTGGTGTCGTCGACGGAGTGCGAAAACGGCAGTCGCAGGAACCGCTCGAAGGCGCCGTCGATGCCGAAGCGTGGACCAGCCGGCACGAGCAGGCCGTGGCTGCGCGCGGCGAGCGCGAGTTGCGAGCTCACCGGAGCGCCGAGGTTGACCCAGGTGGTGATTCCACCGTCGACATGCGGCACCTGCCAATCCGGGAAAGTGTCGGCGAGTCGGCGCTCCAAATGGTCGCGTCCAACGCGCAATAGCTCCCGGCGCCCGTTCAGGACGCTGGGCATCTCGGCGAGCAGCCGCGTCACGATGAGCTGTTCGAGAATGGGCGTGCCAAGGTCGTTGGCACAGCGGGCGGCCACGAGTTTGTGAATGAGCGCCGGCTCGGTCCGGATCCAGCCGATGCGGATGCCGCCCCACACGGTCTTGCCCACCGAACCTACACTGACGACACGCGGAGCGGACCGGGCGTCGGCGCAGGCCGCGAACGGCGGGAACTCGCCTTCCCGGTCGATAGCGAGCTCGGCGATGGTCTCGTCGATGACGAGTGTCGTGCACGAGTCCGCGGCGGCGGCGGCCACCCGCGCACGCTGCTCGGCCGGCATGCTCTGACCGGTGGGATTGTGAAAATCGGGCATGAGGTAGCCGACCACGGGGCTGCTGCGCTGCAGCGTCTGCAGCAGGGTGGTCTCGTCCCAGCCGCGGACAGCCGGGTCCTCGTCCGGCCCGCCCGCCGACACGTTCACGGCTACGAGACGGCCACCGGCCGCGCGCAGCGCCTCGGCTGCGTGCGGGTAGGTGGGTGTCTCGATCACGACGCGGTCCCCCCGCCCGACGAGCACGCGGGCCAGCAGGGCGATGGCGTGCTGGGCGCCGAGCGTCACCATGATCTGCTCGGGCGCGGTCGGCAGCCCGCGAACGGTGTAGCGGTCAGCGATGGCCGCCCGCAGTTCGGGAATACCCACCGGGTCGAAACCGGCGTCGCCGAGGTGCCGCGGCAGCTCGGCGACGGCGTGCGCCGCTGCATCCGCCAGCCCGGGCAGTGCCGGCATCGTAGCCTTGCTGAAATCCAGGATGCCGTCGGCCGCGCCCGTGGAGGCCGCAACCGTCGCCCCCGGCAACCGAACGACGCTGCCCGACCCGCGCACGCTGCGCAGGTAGCCCGCGTCGCGCAGCTGGCGATAGGCCGCTGTGACGGTGGTGCGGCTCACGCCGAGGCGCAGGCTCAAATCGCGTTCGGCCGGCAGGCGGCTGTCGGTGGGGATCCGTCCGTCGAGGGTCAGCAAGCGGATGCGATCACTCAAGGCAAGATAAGCGCTCGCTCCCCCGCGCCACTGTCCCAACAGTGTGTCCAGTGCTCGCGCACTGACATGATTGTCGCTCATGAGGCCACCCTAGTCAGATTGGCTACTTGATAACAGGCCAGTTATGCAATTGGATGGGCAACTATGACCCGTCGAATCACGCAACTGCTTATTGGCCTCTTCCTCTACGGCATCGGCATTGCCCTGATTGTTCGCGGCGGCATTGGCGTAGCCCCCTGGGACGTGCTGACCCAGGGCATCGACAACCACACGCACCTGGGCTTCGGGCTGATCACGATTCTGCTGAGCGGGGTCGTGCTGCTGCTGTGGATCCCCATCCGGCAGAAGCCCGGTGCTGGCACGCTGCTGAACGCGTTGCTCGTGGGCCCGTCAGCCGATGTTGGCCTGTGGCTCATTCCCGCTGATCTCGACCTGTGGGTGCGCATTCTGCTCTTCGCCGCAGGGCTGCTGCTGATTGCGGTCGCCACCGGCCTCTACATCGGGTCGCACTTCGGGCCCGGCCCCCGCGACGGCCTGATGACCGGCCTGCATAAGCGCACCGGCTGGAAGATCTGGATCGTGCGTACGGGCATCGAAGTCACCGTGCTCGGCATCGGCTGGGCCCTCGGCGGCAACGTGGGAATCGGCACAGTGCTGTTCGCCGTGCTGATCGGGCCGCTCTGCCAACGCACCATCCCGTTCTTCGCGATCAAACGCCGGGTCCAGGCGGCCGATCCCGCCCTCGCCACGACCGTCTGAGGAGCCGCTCAAGCGTGGGCTCAGGGTTGCGGTCGGCGGAACAACATCGCGTCGCACACACACTCCGCCCCCTCAAGGTCACGCCGGAGCGTGACACCCTGGGCGGGGCTGGGAACGGATCAGCCGGCTGTAGGTCCGCAGAACTCGGTGATGGTGCCCTCGAGGATGTCGGCAAGGGCCCGCACCGACTGGGCGTCTGCCCACTCGGTATCGGCGTGCAGGCCCTCACCGTCGGCGCCGAACACGACGCAGGGGATGCCGGCTTCGAGAATCAGACCGGCGTCGGTCCAGAACGGTTCGCCGCGGGTGGCCGCCGGGCGGCCGAGCACTCGTTCGGCATGGCCGGACAGCGCACGCACGATCGGCCAGTCCGGCTCGGCCTCAAAAGCCGCGCGCGCCACCAGCCGGGACAGCGTGAACTGAAATTGCGGCACGGTGCGCGCCAGCTCGGTGAACAGCGCGCGCAGTTCGGCCTCGACGCTGTCGGGTGACTGGCCTGGCAGCATCCGTCGTTCGAGGGTGAGCACGCACCGCGCGGCGACAGTGGCCGCATCGTCGCCGCCGCTAATCTGTGACACCCGCACAGCGCCGTGGCCGAGCGAGGCATGCGCCGGGGCGGCGTTCAGCTGCTGCCGCAGCCCGTCGAGGGCGCGCAGGGCGAGGCCAGCGTGCCAGATGGCGTCGACGCCGAGCTCGGGCTGCGAGCCGTGCGCAGCCAGACCGGTCAGCTCGAGCTCGAACCAGGCGAAGCCGCGGTGGGCGGTGGTGAGTTCGAGGCTGCTCGGCTCGACCACGAGGGCGGCGTCGGCGTGAAAACCGCGCAGCACCTCTTCGGTGCCAATGCTGCCGAATTCTTCATCGGCCACGAGGGTCACGATGACATCGCCGGCTAACCCACCAGCGGATGCCCGCGCCGCCGCCACCAGAATGGCCGCGACCCCGCTCTTGGTGTCGAGGGCCCCGCGCCCGTACACCCGCCCGTCCCGGAGTTCGCCACTGAAGGGATCGCCCACATAAGTGGCGACACCAACCGTGTCGAGGTGGGCATTGAGCATGAGGGAGCGGCCCGCCCCGGCGCCTCGCTTCACGCCGACCACCGACGGCCGCCCGGGAGTCTGCTCGAGCACGGTGACATCGAACCCATGATCTCGCAGCCAATCACCGCACCACGAAGCAATCCGAACCTCACCCGCAGCCCCGGGCACGAGGTCGGGGTTGACCGAATCGATGCGCACGAGCTGCTGCAAAATAACGACGGGGTCGCTCTCAGGGGGTAGACGAGTCATCCCTAGAATCTAGGCCCTCCAACGAAAGCGGGAAAATCGCTGCTTCCGGGGTGCTCACGCAACACTTTTCCCGCTCTCCCGAAACTGGGGAGTGACCTCGGTAGGGTGCAGCATGGGTACATCACGGTGGGGGCTCATTCCGGCGGCGCTGGTGAGCGCATCCGCTGTGCTGCTCTTTGCGCTGCGGATGCCGCTGGCCGGCTACGTCGTGCTCGCCGCCGCGCTCGTGCTCGCATTTGTGATCGACCGGGCGCTGTTTCGCGATCTGTTGCTCATTGCAGTGGGCCTCGTGATCATCAGCACGATCTCGGTCGAGGCGAACATCAGCTACCCGAACATCGCACTCATGGGCACGGTACTAAGCCTCTCAGTACTCGTGCCGTACCTGCTGTCGCGCTACTACTTCAAGGACCACACGATTCGGTTTCCCATTCGCACCGGGCAGCGCTGGACCAGGCTCGAACGCGCTTACCTGCCGCTCGTGGTACTGCTCGGGTACCTGATTCTGCCGAGCTATTTTATCGGAAGCGGCGCATACCAGAACTGGCCGGCGGTGACCGCGCCCGATGAGATCGCCCGGCTGTTCGTGGGCGTCGGTTTCGTCGGCATCTGGGACGAATTGTTCTTCATCTGCATCGCTTTCGCGCTGCTCCGGCGGCATTTTTGCGACTGGCAGGCCAATATTCTGCAAGCCGTGATCTTCTCGTCGTTTTTGTGGGAGCTCGGCTACCGGAGTTGGGGGCCCTTGCTGACGGTGCCGTTCGCGCTGCTGCAGGGCTACACCTTCGCCCGCACGCGGTCGCTGACCTATGTGGTTTGCGTGCACCTGCTCTTCGATGTCGTGGTGTTCGCCGTGCTCGTACACGCCCACAACCGCCAGTGGCTCGACATCTTTTTGTACTGAGTCTCTTGCACCTTGCAAAGACGCGATATATCGTGTCTTTCAGAACACGCGATATAGCGCGAGTCAATTTTCTGAAAGGACAACTCAGTGTCACTGGAAAAATGGCTGGTCGCCCCCGGGCAGACCAAGATTATCGATGTCGAACTGGTGCGCAAGCTCAAAGTCGGCCTAATCGGCGGCACGGTCGACATCATCGGCCACGACGAGCCCGGCGTTCGCATTGAAGTGCGCGGCGTGACCGGCAAAGACCTGAAGATCTCGATGGACGGCGACCGCCTCGAGATCGACCACCCGCAGTTGCGTTGGGACAACTTCATCGAGGTGTTCGCCTCGTTCCGCGGCACCGCGCGCGCCGAGGTGAGCGTGTCTGTCCCCCGCGATGTCGCGCTGCGCTTCGGCGTCGTCTCGGCCGATGCCCTGGTCTCGGGCCTCCGCAATGACGCCAAACTCAGCACAGTCTCCGGCGATCTCATCATCGACGACGTAGAGGGCGACCTCGAACTCAACGCGGTGAATGGTGAAATCTCGGTGCGCAACCACGTAGGAACGCTCTCCGTGCACACCGTGTCGGGCGATATCACGGCGAGCGGCAGCATCCGTCGATTCACGCTCGACGGGGTCTCGAGCAACGTGTTCCTCGACCTGGTCGGCAACCCGGACCAGATCGTCACGAATTCGGTCAGCGGCAACCTCACCGTGCGGCTCGAACCCGGGGTCGCGGCGCGATACCACCTGAACACCCTCTCCGGCACGCTCCAGCTCGACGACCAGACCGTGCGCACCGCGTTCGGCAAGGGTTATGACGGCTCCACGGGCGCCCTCGACGGCAGCTGGCTCGACGTGCGTTCCAACTCGGTGTCTGGTGACATCTCGGTCGTACGCAGCGAACCTACGAGTCAAGCGGATGCCGCTGCGCCCGCTTCTGCAGATACCCGCGAGGACTCAGCATGAGCGCCATGTTCGCCCATGGCAGCCTGCGCCTGTACCTGTTGAGCCTGCTCACCGAGCGGCCCCGGCACGGCTACGAGTTGATCCAGGCCCTCAGCGACCGGTTCGGCGGCACCTACAGCCCGAGCGCCGGCACGATCTACCCGCGACTGGCCAAGCTCGAAGAAGAGGGCCTCGTCACCAAGCAGGCGGAGGGCCGCAAAACCGTCTACCAGATCACCGAGGCTGGCCGCGCCGAACTGCTCGCCCGCGACGGCGAACTCGGCGCGATCGAAGACGAAGTGACCGATTCGGTGCGCAGGCTCGCCGACCAGGTGCGTTCCGGTGTCAATTCCGCGATGAAGACCCTGCGGGCCGACCTCGCCTCAGCCGCCCGCCAGGCCCGCGATGCCGCCTCGCCCGAACCGCGCGGCTACGACGGCACCCCCGACTCCTGGGATCCGACGGGCGCGTCAACCCGGGGGCGCCCGACGCCGCCCGAGCAGCCGCCCATGGCGCCTGCAAATACCGACGCATCCCCCGAGGCCGCCGCGACCGACGCCACCTCGAGCGGTGACCCTTCGACCCCGCGCCACGACTCCACGCGGTCCCTGCGCGAAGCCGACATGGTGCTCAACGAATTTCGGCAGCAGCTTCGCACGGACCTGCGCACCCAGGCCTACCGTTCGATCATGCCGCCCGACACCGTTTCGTCGCTCCGCCGGCAGCTCGCCGAAGTGCGCGCGAACATCCTCGCCACCCTGCACCCGTAGGCACCGCCTACTCGAGACCGCCAGCGCCAGTCGATGGCGGCCTCGACGGGCTTGACCGGCTGCAGGTGGCATTCCGCAGACACGTTACGCCAGTCCGTTCACGCGAGCCGACCTGCACGTCGCCGCGGCGGCGGGTTGTTCGCGGAGTCGCGAGTTTTGAAGGTTTTCGCGTGTCTCCGCACGCTTCTCGCGGGGGTACTCGAAAACCCTCAGTGTTAGAGCGAAGAGCGGATGAGATGCCGTCGCGGCCCACAGCCATCCGCTTCAAACAACAGCCCAATTTGACAGGGGCCACCGAGGGTGTAATGTCGTCCCTCGTGACACCCGAGGCGAACGCCCCAGTACCGGAAAGTCGTTCACCCAAGCGGTGGATCATCGGCGATCCGCTCCCCACCGAGCATTTGGACGGCCAGCTGCTGCCCAAGCACCTCGCTCTACCCATCTTCGCGAGCGACCCACTCTCCAGCGTCGCGTATGCACCGCAAGAGCTCCTCATGATTCTCACCCTCGGCGGGCTCGCGTTTCTGAGCTTCGCGCCGGGGGTGGCCGCGGTTGTCGTCGTGCTACTCGTCGTCGTGGTCGCGTCCTACCGCCAGCTGATTAAGGCCTACCCCTCGGGCGGCGGTGACTACGAGGTCGCGCACAAGAACCTGGGTGAGAAGGCCGGTCTGGTCGTCGCATCCGCTTTGCTGGTGGACTACGTGATGACCGTGGTCGTGTCGGTCGCCAGCGGTGTCGACAACATCATCTCGGCGATCCCGGCGCTGGCTCCGCTGCGGGTCGAGCTCGCTGTCGTGTTCATCATCTTGCTCGCGGCAGCCAATCTGCGCGGCGTTCGGGAGTCGAGCAAGGCCTTCGCCGTCCCGACCTACCTGTTCATCGGCAGTGTGCTGTTGATGATCATCGTCGGACTCGTTCGGGCTCTCCTCGGCGATGCCCCTGTGGCGGAGTCCGCCGGATACACCGTTCAAGGCGAGAACCTGGCTCAGGCCGCGTTCATCTTGCTGCTTCTGCGCTCTTTCGCGAGCGGATGCTCCGCCCTCACCGGCGTAGAAGCCATCGCCAACGGCGTGCCCGCCTTCAAACACCCCAAGGTCAAGAACGCCCAACGCACCCTCACCCTCATGGGCGGCATCGCCATCGTGCTGTTCGTCGGACTGACCGCACTCGCGCTCATCTCCCAGGTGCACTACGCAGAGCGCGCCTGCGACCTGATCGGTTGGGCCGAGTGCGCCACGGCCCCGCAGCGCAGCCTGATCGCGCAGGTAGCCGCCGCGACGTTCGGCGACTTCTCAATCATGTTCTTCGTACTGCAGGCGGCCACCGCTGCCGTGCTGCTGCTCGCCGCGAACACGGCTTTCAACGGTTTCCCGCTTCTGGGCTCCGTTCTCGCCCGGGACTCCTACGCGCCGAAGTCGCTGAGTACCCGCGGCGACCGGCTGATCTACTCAAACGGTGTTGTTCTACTCGCCCTGGCTGCGGTGGCGATCATGGTCGTCTACCAGGCCAACCTCACCGTGCTGATTCAGCTCTACATCATCGGTGTGTTCGTATCGTTCACCCTGGGCCAGACCGGCATGGTGCGGCACTGGCTGAAATTGCTGAAGAAGAACCCGCCGAACCGAGGATCGATCATTCTCAGCCTGTCGATCAACGGCTTCGGAGCCGCACTGACAGGAGTGGTGCTCATCGTCGTGACCGTCACGAAGTTCACCCACGGTGCCTGGCTGGTTTTCGTGATGATGCCGATTCTGTTCTTCCTCATGATGGGGGTCAACCGGTACTACCGCGACGTCGCGAAGGAGATCGAGGTCGACCCGGTCACGACTTTCGGTTCGCAGGGCGACCATGCGATCGTGCTGGTCGGCAAGATGCAGAAGCCCGTCCTGAAGGCGCTCGACTACGCCATCGCCGCCCGGCACGTGAGCCTCGAAGCCGTGCACGTGTCAATCGACACTCTCGAGACCAAGGAACTCAAACGCGCCTGGGTCAAGCAAAACATTCAGGTACCGCTGCGCATCGTCGCATCGCCCTACCGCGACATCAGCTGGCCGCTGATCAATTACATTCGCGGACGCCGGGACGATCACGGTTCCGAGGTCATCACCGTTTACACCCCCATCTATATCGTCGGTCACTGGTGGGAAGGCCTGCTGCACAACCACAAGGCCCGGCGGCTGCGCCAGAAGCTCATGCTCGTGCACGGCGTCACGATTGCGCTCGTGCCGTGGCTGCTCGACTCCTCGGAGCTCATCTACGGCCGACGGTCGCGCCCGATTCCCGGCCAGGACCGTCGCGGCGAGCCCGTACGCTCGCGTCCCGTCTCGCGCCGGCCGCTCGCGCCGCCGAGCGGAACCATCGAGAATCCGACCAAGTCGAGCCCCGTGGCCGTTCCCGCGCAGTCCCGGCCAACGGCATCCCGTCGGCGCAAGCGCAAATAACGGCAGGCATCCGTTCGGGAGCTATAGTTGGGCCACAATCTGCCGGGCAATGATTCGCCCGGCACGGTTGGCGCCGACCGTGCTCGCCTGCGGGCCGTACCCGGCAAAAAAGATGCGCGGGTCGGTGAAGGACGCGCCGGAGCCGACCGCGACACCGCCGGCCTTGTCCCGCAGTTTGAGCGGGGCCAGGTGCCGCAGTTCCGGCCGGAAACCGGATGCCCACACAATCGCGTCCGCCGCGGTGAAGGTTCCGTCGCTCCAGCGCACACCGGTCGGCTCGATGCTCGAAAACATGGGGCGCGCGACGAGCAGTCCCCGGTCGATGCCGGCCGCGATGCGGCGCGTGACGGGCACCCCGGTTCCGCTGACAATGCTGGGGAGGGCCTTGCCGGCTCGTGCTGCACGGTCCTGTGACATCACCGCCGCCACGGCCGTCACCTCCGCGAGCTCGTCGGTGTGACTGAAATCAATCGGTCGACGTGACACCCAGGTCAGGTCGCTCGCGACCCCGTCCAGCTCGAGCATGAAACCGATCGCCGATGTGCCTCCGCCGACCACAATCACCCGCTGACCGGCGAACGCTTCGCTGGAGACGTAGCTCGCCGTGTGCACTTGCGTTCCCGCGAAGGTATCCGCGCCGGGGTAGTGCGGCACGAAGGGCGCACCCCACGTGCCGGTCGCGTTGACGATCAGGCGCGCGTTGGTCTTCTGGTCTCCGTATACGGTCGATCTCGTGGCGACGACGAGGTTGGCCTGACTCGGAGCCACGCTCGTCACGGTCACCGGGCGCACCACGTTCAACTCGTAGTGGCGCTCATAATCGCGGTAATAGTCACCGACGACGTCGCGGGCCGGCAGGGCATGGTCGGCCGTATCGAAGCTCAGACCGAGTTCACTCATGCCGGGCAGATCGTTGACCCGGTGTGCCGACCCGAGGTGCAATGCCTGCCAGCGATGCTGCCACGCACCGCCGGTGCCGGGACCGCGGTCGAGAATGATGAAGTCACGCCCAGCCACAAGTTCAAACCGGCGCAAATAGTGACCGACCGATAGACCGGCCTGTCCGGCCCCGATGATGACGACGGGCACGCTGACACTGCCCGTCATGCCACCCCATTCCCACGGATTAGCCTTGCGAACGACGTCCGCGGGGCCCAAGGCCCACCATGCTAAACTAAACTCTAGTTTTTACTCATTCCGTTCGGCAAATCCCGAGGGTCTCGCGACTCGCTCGGCCTGGCATCGTAAGGGGGTCACGCATGGGGCGCGGCCGTCAAAAAGCAAAGCACACCAAGGTAGCTCGGGAGTTGAAGTATTTCAGCCCGGATACAAACTACAACGCGCTCGAACGCGAGCTCACCGGGCATCCGTCCGACCCGCGCCTCGACGAGGACCTCGCCAAGTGGCCGGAATACGAAGCGGACAAGGCCAAGCAGGCCGCCGCTGGGGCCACAGACTCCGATGACGATGACGATGATCCCGACGACGACGATCGCTACGTCGACCACTACGCGACCGAAGACGAACAGAAGCGCGCCTAACTGCTGGCCTCGCCGCATCCGCTTGCCGTAGCGAGTGGATGCGGTGTTCGCATACAGCGCCGCCAGCTCGTACTGACGGGTTCGTGCTGCCGCTAGTTCGCGTAGGCCCCCACGAGGCGCACAGCGCCGCCGTTGACGCCCTTAGCGCCCTGCTCGAACCCGGTCAGGTCGTGCGCGGCGCGTGAAACGCGCCCGGTGACCCAAGCGGGAATTCCGCTCGTCGCGAGGCGGGCGATGACCGACGAGGCGGATGCCGCATCCACGACCGCGAACATGCCCACACCGAGGTTCCAGGTTCCCTCCGCGCTTTCCAGCGTGGAGCCGGCCATGTCGCCGAGCACCCGGAACACGGGGGCGGGTGACCAGGTGGACCGGTCGACCTCGACCCACGAACCGACGGGCAGCACGCGGGCGAGGTTCGCCGCGATGCCGCCGCCGGTGACATGACTGAGGGAGTGGATGGCGCCGGACAGCTCGGGGTCGCCGAGCACGTCGAGCAGCGGGCCGGTATAGAGGCGGGTCGGTTCGAGCAGTACCTCGCCGACCATGCCGCCCAGTTCGGCCGACGTGTCGGTGTAGCCGATGCCGCGCTGCGCCAGGATGTGGCGCACGAGCGAATAGCCGTTGGAGTGCAGGCCGCTCGAGGCCATTGCGATGACGACGTCGCCGGAGACCACCTTGTCGGCGCCGAGCACCTGGTCGGCTTCGACCACACCGGTGGCCGCGCCGGCCACGTCATAGTCGTCGGCACCGAGCAGGCCGGGATGTTCGGCCGTTTCGCCGCCGACGAGGGCGGTTCCGGTCTCGGAGCAGGCGCGGGCGATGCCGGCCACGATCGAGGCGATGCGTTCGGGCACGACCTTGCCGCAGGCGATGTAGTCGGTCATGAATAACGGGCGGGCGCCGACGACGATGATGTCGTCGACAACCATGCCAACGAGGTCCTGCCCGATCGTGTCGTGCTTGTCGATGGCCTGCGCGATGGCGACTTTGGTGCCAACGCCATCCGTCGACGTGGCCAGCAGGGGCTGGCGAAACCTGGTGAGGAACGACACGTCGAACAAACCGGCGAAGCCGCCGACACCGCCCCAGACCTCGGGGCCGTGCGTCTTCGAGACGGCCGACTTCATGAGCTCAACCGCGAGGTCGCCAGCCCGAGTGTCGACTCCGGCCGCTGCATAGCTCGCGTTGGTCGAAGGGCTGGAGTTGCTCATTCTGGTCTTCCCGGGTCGCCGAACGGCACCTGGCCCAGGCGGGCGAGGGCTTCTTCCTTGCGTGCGGCGGGCGCCAACACGGCTTCAAGGTCGGAATCCGGGCCGGGGTCGCAGCCGTTCGATACCGCCGGTCGCTCGAGCAGGTTCTTGCCGAGGTGCTGCGATTCCGGCAGCGCGATCGGGTAGACACCGGTGAAACAGGCGGTGCACAGGCGCTCGCGCGGCTGCTCGGTGGCTTCGATCATGCCGTCTTCGGAGAGGTAGCCGAGGCTGTCGGCACCGATCGACTGGCGCACCTCGTCGATCTCGAGGCCGGTCGCGACGAGTTCGGCGCGGCTGGCGAAGTCGATACCGTAGAAACACGGCCAGGTGATCGGCGGGCTCGAGATGCGCACGTGCACCTCGGCGGCACCGGCCTCACGCAGCATGCTCACGAGGGCCCGCTGCGTGTTGCCGCGCACGATCGAGTCGTCGACGACGATGAGCCGTTTGCCCTTGATGACGTTCTTGAGCGGGTTCAGCTTCAAGCGGATGCCGCGCTGCCGGATGGTCTGCGACGGCGCGATGAAGGTACGCCCGACGTACGAGTTCTTGACCAGGCCCTGACCGAACGGGATGCCCGATGCCTGCGCGTAGCCGATGGCGGCTGGGGTGCCGGATTCAGGGGTGGGGATGACGAGGTCGGCCTCGACCGGGTGCTCGGCGGCGAGCCGGCGGCCCATCTCAACCCGGGCCTCGTGCACGCCGCGACCCGCGATGGTGGTGTCGGGGCGGGCGAGGTAGACGTATTCGAAGACACAGCCCTTGGGCTCGGCCTTCGCGAAGCGCTGTGTTCGCAGCCCGTTCTCGTCGATGGTGATGAGTTCGCCAGGTTCGACCTCGCGCACGAAGCTGGCACCGACGATGTCAAGAGCGGCGGTCTCGGAGGCGACGACCCAGCCGCGTTCGAGTCGGCCGAGCACGAGCGGCCGCACACCCTGGGGATCGCGGGCCGCGTACAGGGTGGTTTCGTCCATGAAGACGAGGCAATATGCGCCGCGGAGGCGCGGCAGCACCTCGAGCGCGGTGGCTTCGAGGGTGTGGTCGAGGTCGCCGGTGAGCAGGGCGGTAATCACGGCGGTGTCGGTGGTGTTGCCGCGCGCGAGTTCACCGTCAACCTGCGGGTAGCGTTCGTGCACGAGTCGCAGCAACTCGGCGGTGTTGGTGAGGTTGCCGTTGTGGCCGAGGGCCACCGTTCCGCTCGACGTGCGGCCGAGGGTCGGCTGGGCGTTCTGCCAGCTCGACGATCCCGTTGTGGAATACCGGGTGTGCCCGACGGCAATATGCCCGAGCAGGGTGCTGAGCGAGGCCTCATTAAAGACTTGGGAGACAAGCCCCATATCTTTGTAGATGAGGATCTTGCTGCCGTCGCTCGTAGCGATCCCGGCCGATTCCTGGCCGCGATGCTGCAGGGCGTAGAGGCCGAAATAGCTGAGTTTGGCTACCTCTTCGCCGGGAGCCCAGACGCCGAAGACCCCACAAGCGTCTTGTGGGCCCTTCTCGTTGGGTAGAAGATCGTGATTTAACAGTCCGTCGCCACCGGGCAAGCCGCAGCCTCTTTACTTCTCGTTGAACGCTTGAAAATCATCGTTGGGGGTGCCGGATCCAGGCTCAGCGCTACGCAGTTCGTTGGCACGATACTCGTTGGTACTGCGTTCGTTCGTACTGAGTTCGTTCGCCCCCAGTCTACCGGCGACGACCGACACGTGCGATCGACCGACAATGCGGTCAATGATGAGGGCCACGACCGCGCCGAGGGTCGTGCCGACGGCGAGACCGCCGAGCAGCAGGAAGCCGAAAATCTGCACCCGGCCGTACTCGTCGCTCTCCGGAAAACTGATCGTGAGAATGAGGGCGACCAGCACGCCGACAATGGCGCCAAGCAGCATGAAGTTGCGGTACCGCGGCGCCCGATGCACGGTCACGGTCGTCTCCGCCAGGAGGGTCTCACTGGTGGTGTCGTTGTCGGTCGACGGGTCTTGGGGTTGCTCAGCCTGGGGCTGCTCAGAAGCACTCACGCATCTAGTGTCCCACGCGCGGATGCGAGACTGGCTCTATGAACACGATTGCGGTACTCGGAAGCGCCAACATGGATCTCGTCGTGCGTCAGGCGCGTCTGCCCCTGCCCGGTGAGACGATCTTCGGGGTCGGTTTCAGCACCATCCCGGGCGGCAAGGGCCTGAACCAGGCTGTCGCCGCGGCCCGACTTGGCGCGCCCGTCACGTTTCTGGGAGCGGTAGGAGCGGATGCGTACGGAAGCGAGCTGCGCGCGCTGCTGGCAAGCGAAGGCATCCGTTCTACCGAACTCGCCACAGCAGATGTTCCCACCGGCACCGCCCACATCTCCGTCCTGGACAGCGGCGAGAATTCGATCGTCGTGGTTTCGGGGGCAAACGCCACCGTCAGTACCCTGAGCGTTGAACAGCGCGCGGTGGTGGCCGATTCGACTTTTCTCGTGATGCAGTGCGAGCTGCCGACCCGGGTACTGGTCGAGGGAATCGAGCTCGCTCGCGCAGCCGGGGTGTTCACCGTGCTGACCCCCGCGCCGGTGGTGCCGCTGCCGAAAGGATTTCTCGCTTCGGTCGACCTCGTCGTGCCGAACCAGGGTGAAGCCGTTGAACTCACCGGCGAGAGCGACCCGGTGCGCGCGGCGGAGGCGCTCAGCGCCGGGGGCACCTGGGCGATCGTAACGCTGGGTTCGGAGGGGTCTGTCGTGGCCTTCGACGGCGAAGCCCTCGGGCTCGCCCCGGCCCGCCCGGTGACGGCCGTTGATACGACAGCGGCGGGCGATACCTTCGTCGGTGCTCTCGTGGCCCGTCTCGCGGTCGATTATCTGCGCGGCACCACCGTCACCCCCGATCAGATGATCGAGGCCGTACGCTACGCCACGGTGGCGTCGTCAATCGCGGTGACCCGGGCCGGGGCCACCACCTCGATGCCCACCCGAGCCGAGGTCGACGCGATACTGGACTAGCTCGCGTTAGGTTCGGGCGCGTACCACCCGAATGGTGACCGGGGCAACTGCCGCGATCGCCGTGGTCGTCAGGATGTCGACGGTGAAGGCATCCGTTCCGAGGGATTTCTGCACCTTTGTCATGCCGAAGGCCGCGTAGGGCACCGTGAATTCCTGGTGCACCAGGTCGAGGGTGGGATCGTCGGAGTTGTACACGTCGAGATAGGGCGAGTAGGTGCGCACGCTGATCTGCTCGACGGCATTGTCGAAGTGCAGCAGTCGCAGAAAGGACTGACCGCCCTCGGGCAGCCCCTGGTAGTCGAACAGCAGCTGGTAGACCGAGCGGTCGGGGGTGCCGTCACCGTTGTCGTCGAACTGGTCGATGCGCGTGAACGCGTCGTGGTAGTGGCCGGAGAAGACCATGGCCACATTGGCGTTGGGCGCGACAACCTCGTCGTAGATCTGCTGTGGAACCGCCCCCAGACCATCGGTGGTGAGCATGTACTCGTGCAGGTTGAGGATGGCCGTGCGTTCGGGATATTGGGCGAGCACCTCGTTGAGCCAGGCAATGCCCTCTTCGCTCGGCGCCCAGCCGAGGTAGAGCATGATGAAATCGATGCCGCCGGCCGTGGTCAGGTCGTAGTGGCCACGGTTGTCTTCGAAGCTGTCGCCGTACCAGGGGTTGACCTCAAAGCGTTCGGCCCCGAAGTTGGCCTTGTACGCGGCATAGTCGGCGTCTTTCTGGCCGACATCGTGGTTTCCGGCGAGCACACCGTAGGGCAGTTGGGCGTCGTCGAGCATTGCGTAGGCCGCGTTGGCGTTGGTCCACTGGTGTTCGTCTTCGAAGTTGTCGACGATGTCACCGGTGTGGATCAGGTACTGCAGGTTGATGGCGGCGCGCTGGTCGAGCAGGTAGTCGTGGATGTCGAGTTGGCGCTGGTAGAACGTGTCGTTGTAGTACTGCGTGTCGGATTCCACGGCGAGCGTGAAATCGTAGTCCGCCCGCGCGGTGTCGTTCACGTTGTTGACGGGCAGCACGCTCGACCGGTCGGAGAGATCGGCGCCGGCGAAGCCCTCGGAGTGTTGGATGAGCACGGTCATGACCTGGTTCTGCACGTGATCCAGCGCCGGCACCATGGCGTCGAGGGTGAACGCGGTTGCACCCTCGCCGATGGTCACGTGGCGGTCGAATTCTTCCCAGGCGCCGGTGGTGAGATTCTGCACGTAGAGCAGCACCTTGGCGTCGGCGTTCGCGGTGCCGTCCCAGCGCACCCGCGCGGTGAAATCGACACCGGCCTGCGTCGGAAGGTCAACCTCGAACAGTTGGTAAGGAAACTGCGAGTCGGAGGTGACCGGCTCAATCGTGCCGTCTAGCCGAGCCATCGCGGTGACCTGGTCTCCGGTAAGTAGTGTTTTGGCGGCGCGGTCGGCGCCTTTCGCGTTCGCGGTGGTGCCCGAGTAGCTCCGCACGCTGCTGGCCGCTGCGGATGCCGTGAATCCCTGCCGCAGGGTGACGTGCAGTTGGTCACCGGTCGGGTCGGTCGCCCGCGCCGTCAGGTCGACCGGTCCTTCCTCGACGGTGGCTCCGTCGAGCGGCGTGATCAGTTCGTTGCCGGGTTCCTCGACCGGGGTGGAGAAAACGGTACTGACCTTTTCGACGTTGCCGACGTTGTCCCGGGCGGCCAGCAGCAGGGTGTGCTCACCGTCGGCCAGCTCGATCGACGAGGTTGCATAGGGCAACTCGACGACCCGGCCGTCGAGGGTCGCGACGAGCGTGTCGAAGCCGGCGCCGGCATCCGTCGCACCACCCTCGATCATGAATTCGTCCTGGTAGAGCTGGCCGGCAACAACGGATGTTGTGACGACGGGAGCCGTGTTGTCGACCGTGACGGTGCGGGTCTTCGCGTCGACGCCGTTGCTCGCGAGCACGCTGTGCTGGCCGTCGGCGACCGCGGTGGTGTCCCAGGAATGGGCGACGGCCATATAGGCGTCCTCCGGGATGGTGAAGGTCGCGTCGTAGAAGTCGAGCTTGCCGGCGCTGTCGCCCATATTCAGCGCCAGGTCGGGGTCGGTGTAGCCGTCGGGCTTCAGGCTGCGCCCGTCGGGCAGTACCAGGCGGGGGTTGCGAATTTGAAAGTCATCGTTGTTCTCGTTCGGGTTGATCTTCGGAGCGACCTTGGAGCCGGCCCAGACGCTGACGACGAGGTCCTCGCCCTGAGTCACATAGGTCAGCGGCACCGGGGTCGCGATGGTCTCCCAGCCTTCGGGGATGCCGTCGTCGAAGATGCGCAGCACGTCGGTGCCGACCAGCACACCGTTCTGAAAGAAGGTGTTCACGGCGGTGACCTCGAACACGAACTGCGGGGCGAACTCCAGTTCGGGGTTTGTCGGCACGATCTGGTTTGCCGTCGCTTCCGGGGCGGGGTCGCCGGGGGTCGGAAGACCGAGCGACTGCACCAACTCCTGCAACAGCGCTGTGCTCGCTGCGGGAGCGCCGAAGTGCGCGCTCTTGTCGGCGGAGATGGAGCCGGCCGGGTAGACCGCCCAGCTGATCGAGGCGTCAGCGCCGTCGACAATGCGGCTGCCGCGCCCGCCGCTGTTGGCCATGCCCGCCTGTCCGGTGACCCGCACCACCGCGTAGGCGTCGGTAGAACTGGTTTCGGCGGCGAAGTGCGCTACCCGACGTTGTCCGGGGCTATCTCGGTAACGATCAGCGGCGGCATCGAAACCTCGGTGGCTGCCGTGGCCGATAGCGCCGGGGCGATGGCACCCGCTCCGCCGATTAGCAGCACGAGGCCCAGCGCGGTCAAAGACGGACGGAAGGAACGAGAGAGAATGCGCACTGAGCAGGCCTGTGTTTCATTTGCGGTCCCGCTCAAGCTAGGAGCGCCACAGGACCGGTCTGTGACTTCCCGGTTACCGCATGGGGTTGCTCCGACACGCTTGCCTACTCGGAAGGGATTCATCGCTACGGAGATGAAAAAAGGGTTCTCGCAGGCACATTCCGCTGGAATTGCCCGATATCTCCGCAGTTCGGTCGACGCTAGGGCTGGGGCAGCACCGGAACGTGGCCGTTCAGGTCCGCGCGGGCCCCGGAGGCGTGGATGGCGCCGCTCGCGAGGCCATCCGCCCAGGGCAGGGCGCCGGTGGCGAGCGCGAGCCAGGTGGCGGCATCCGTTTCGATGACGTTCGGCGGCGTACCGCGGGTGTGACGCGGCCCGGCGACGCACTGCACGGCGCCGAACGGGGGCACGCGCACCTCAAGGGTGTTGCCCTCGGCCTGTTCGGCGAGCAGCTGCAGGGTGTAGCGCACCGCTTGCGCACGGATGTCGCGGCTCGCGGGAGTGCCGCCGGCGAGCGCGGCCAGGGCCGCCCGCACCGCAACCCGGCCGGCTGCGTCGTCGATGCGTGCTCGTGCCATGGTTCCAGTCTGCCCGATCGGCCGGGCCCGAGGCATCGGGTAGCCTGAAATGGTGAAAATTCTGGTCCTCGGTTCCGGTGCCCGCGAGCACGCCATCATCACCGCGCTGCTTCGTGAGCAGCCACGGCCGGGCATCGAGTGCGCCCCCGGCAACGCGGGAATCGCCGCCGAGGTGCCGGTCGTGGCGCTCGACCCAAACGACCCGGTCGCCGTAACCGACTACGCGCTGCTGCACAGCGTCGAACTCGTCGTAATCGGGCCAGAGGCCCCGCTCGTGGCCGGCGTCGCCGACGCCCTGCGCGCCCGCGGAATCGCCGTCTTCGGACCCGACCGGGCAGCCGCCGCACTCGAGGGCAGCAAAACCTTCGCCAAACGCATCATGGATGAGGCCGGTGTGCCCACGGGTCGTGCAGTGCGGGCCGGCACCCTCGCCGAGGCCGAAACGGCTCTCGACGATTTCGGCGCCCCCTACGTCGTCAAGGCCGACGGCCTCGCCGCCGGCAAGGGCGTGCTCGTCACCGCGGATCGCGACGCCGCGATCATTCACGCGACCTACTGGCTCGAACACGGCAGCGTGCTGATCGAAGAATTCCTCGACGGCCAGGAGATCTCGCTCTTTCTGCTCAGCGACGGCGAGCACGTGCTGCCGCTCTCCCCCGCCCAGGACTACAAGCGCGCCCTCGACCATGATGCCGGCCCCAACACCGGCGGCATGGGCGCGTACTCGCCATTGCCCTGGCTCGACACGGAGTTCGGCAGTGAGAACGCGTTCGTCGACGAGATCATCGAGACTGTCGCCCTGCCGACCGTGCGGCAGCTCGCCGCCGAGGGCACCCCGTTCGTCGGGCTGCTCTACTGCGGGCTCATATTAACGGATGCCGGAATTCGCGTCATCGAGTTCAACGCGCGCTTCGGAGATCCAGAGACGCAGGTCGTGCTGCCGCGCCTGGTCACGCCGTTGTCGGGACTGCTGCTTGCCGCCGCGACCGGCGCACTCGGCGCACTGCCGCGCCCGGTCTTTTCGCCCGCTGTCGCCGTCACCGTCGTTCTCGCGAGCGAGAACTACCCGGAAACCCCGCTCGTGGGCCGCGAAATAACCGGGCTCGACGCCGCACTGGCCGTGGACGGCATCACGATCGCCCACGCCGCGACGCGGGTCGAAGGCGGCACCCTCGTGTCGACCGGCGGCCGGGTGCTCAGCGTCGTCGCCGTCGGCGACTCCTTCGCCGAGGCCCGAGCCCGCGCCTACGACGCCCTCGGCCGGATCACCCTCACCGGCGCCCACTTTCGAACGGATATCGCCGCTCGCGTCGCCTCTGAGCACGAGTCCTCCGCATCCGTCGCCGCGCTCGACGGGTGGACGCCCGTCTACTCGGGCAAGGTGCGCGACCTCTATATCGAGACGCCGACCAGCGCATCAACGGATGCCCCATCCCTGCAGACCGCATCCCGCGTGCTCGTGGTCGCGAGCGACCGCGTTAGCGCGTTCGACCACGTGCTCGAGCCCGGGATCCCGGGAAAGGGCGAGCTGCTCACCACGCTGAGCCTGTGGTGGTTCGACCGGTTGACCGACGTTCCCAACCACCTTGTCGCCGACCACGAACTGGTCGGCAGCACCGTGCGCGAGGTCGTTCCCGCAAGCGTCGCCGGCCGGACTATGCTCTGCCGCACCCTGGACATGTACCCGATCGAGTGCGTGGTGCGCGGCTATCTCACCGGCAGCGGCTGGAAGGAATACCTCGAAACCCAGTCCGTCTGCGGCATCGCGTTGCCGGCCGGCCTGCAGAACGGCGACCGCCTGCCCGAACCCATCTACACCCCGGCCTGGAAGGCGCCGATGGGCCAGCACGACGAGAACATCTCGTTCGCGCGCACGGCCGAACTCGTCGGGCCGACCATCGCCGCCGAGCTGCGCGACCTTTCCCTGGCCCTGTTTGCCACCGCCGGGGCGATCGCCGAGCAGGCCGGCGTCATTCTCGCCGACACCAAGTTCGAGTTCGGCGCCGACCGGCACACCGGCGTGACCGTGCTCGCCGACGAGGTACTCACGAGCGACTCCAGCCGATACTGGGACGCCGAAGTCTGGCGCACCGGCACCACCCCGGAGACCCGCATGGCAAGCTTCGACAAGCAGATCGTGCGCAACTGGCTGTCCGCACACTGGGACGGTGCCGGCATACCGCCGGAACTGCCGACCGAGATCGTGGAACAGACCGCGGCCCGCTACCGCGAACTCCTCGAACGCCTCACCGGGGCCTGAAACTCAAACGAGGGAGCGGATGCCCGTTGATCACGGAATAGCCCAGGCGCAACCCGAGTTGTGCCTGCTGTGACACTGACCGCGAAGGACCTACTGGCCGCCGATACCGGAATGGGTGCTGTCACTCTGCGCGTGGGCAATCTCGACGCCATGATCGCCTACTACCGCGACATCGTGACCCTCGAGCTGCACAGCCACGACGGGCCGGTCGCCGTGCTCGGTCGCGGAAAGATCCCGCTCGTGATCCTGCAGCACGCGCCTGAGCTTGCGGCCGCCGAACCGCGCTCGGCCGGGCTGTACCACACCGCCATCCTGTTCGACACGCAGGCCGACCTCGCCGCCGCCGTGTATTCGATCGGCACGAAATCGCCCGGAACATTCACCGGCAGCGCCGATCACCTGGTCAGCCAGGCCTTCTATTTCACCGACCCGGAGGGCAACGGCATCGAGCTGTACTGGGACCGCGATCGCACCGCGTGGAGCTGGACCCACGGCCAGGTCGACATGGCTTCGCTCTACCTCGATCCGAACGCATTCATTTCTGAGCATATGTCGGCCGAACCGGGCGCGAAGCCGGGCCACGCCATCGTCGGCCACGTGCACCTCTCGGTCGGCGATGTCCCAAGCGCCCGCGAATTCTACGTGAACCGTCTTGGCTTCGAGGCGACCGCGAACTTCGGCCCCTCCGCCCTGTTCGTCTCGGCCGGCGGCTATCACCACCACATGGCCATGAACACCTGGGAGAGCTCGGGAAGCGGCAAGCGCCGCCTGGCCCTGGGCCTTGGCGAAATCAGCATCATCGTGCCGAGCACCGACGACGTGGGTGCCCTCAACGAGCGGATGTCACACTTCAAAGTCGATACCCGTCACGACGGGCAGACCCTCGCCTTTGACGACCCGTGGGCCAACCGCATCCGGGTGCGCTCGGCGGACAACACGCACACCGCGCCGGCAGCATCCGCTGTCGACGCCGTCGACGCGCCCTGACCCGCGCTGCACGGTCGCGACTTTCACAACGCAGCACCGACGGGCCTGTGCCACCCTCCAAGGCTCAACGGGCGGCGCGGGCCGCCCGGCGGGTGAGGCCGTGCACGGTGGCCTGGTAGTCCTTGACCTCGAGCGGGCGGCCGGGCAGTTTGGGCCGGGGCGCGTCAGCGGCCCGCAAGCCATCGAGCACGATCCAGAGCTGGCGACGCCACTGGCCGGCGTACCCGTCGCCGAGGCTGCCGAGCGACCCAATCATGGTAACGAGCACGGCGAGGTCCACCGCGTCGACGTCGCGGCGCAGCGTGCCGTCTTTCTTCGCCCGGGCCACGAGGTTCGCGATGAAACCATCGAACTCCGCCGCGGGCCGGGCCGACGGGTCCAGCTGGTCCATGCGGCGCAGGATCGGCGGCAGCGACGGGTCAGCGACGAGCCATTCGGCGACCCGTTCGGTGTATACGACGAGCGCGTCCCATGGGGTGGGCGCGGCCTCGATCTCACCGCGCACGGCGTACAGCTGCGCGAGCGCGAGGTCGTAGAGCGCGCGCACGAGGTCGTCCCGGGTGGGAAAGTTTCGATACAGCGTGGCCACGCCAACCTCGGCCTGGCGCGCGATCGCCTCGAATGAGGCATCGACGCCGTGCTGCGCGAGCAGCGTGCGAGCGCTGACGATAAGGCGGTCCCGGTTGAGCCGGGCGTCGCGGCGGCGGGGCGGCACCGATGCGGACCTTTCGGGTACGCTCTGGGGCACAGTCGGAGTCGGCACGCCATCCTGGGGCTTTCGGGTCGGCGGGGTCATAGGTTCCAGTCTAGAACTTTGACCTGTCTGGTTCGCTCCGGTGTTGCGCCGGCAGCAGCAACCTGCGCACAATTTGAACAAGCCGAACGGAACCCGATGACCCTCAAAAACAACACCCGTGAGTTCGACCCCGAGATCGTCACCGATTTTCACGAGAAGATGAGCTACGGGGCCTACCTCGACCTGCCCACCCTCCTCGACGCTCAAAAACCGGTCAGTGTTCCGCAACACCACGACGAGCTTCTGTTCATCATCCAGCACCAGACCACCGAACTCTGGCTCAAGCTCGTGCTGCACGAGCTGCAGGCGGCCGTCGAGGCCCTGCGTCGGGACCAGCTCGCGCCCGCCCTCAAGGGCATCGCCCGGGTCAAGCACATCCAGCGCACCCTCACTGAGCAATGGTCGGTTCTTGCAACCCTCACCCCCACCGAGTACGCCCAGTTTCGGCACTTTCTGGGCAATTCCAGCGGCTTCCAGTCGTATCAGTACCGTGCGGTCGAGTTTGCGCTCGGTAACAAGAACCGCCGCATGCTGACCGTCTTCGAAGCGGATGCCTCCGCCCACGCGTTGCTGACTGCCACCTTCGAAGCGCCCAGCCTCTACGACGAGTTCCTGCGTTACCTGCACCGGGCCGGCTTCGATATCCCGGCCGAAGTACTAGAGCGTGACGTGACCGAAGCCTGGACGTTCCACCGTGAGCTCGTGCATACTTTTCGGGGAATATATGAGAATGCCAGCGAGCACTGGGCCGCGTACGAGGCCTGTGAGGAACTCGTCGACCTCGAGGACAACTTCCAACTGTGGCGTTTTCGACACCTCAAGACCGTGCAGCGCATCATCGGCATGAAGCACGGCACTGGCGGGTCGAGCGGCGCGGCTTTTCTGCAAAAAGCGCTCGAGCTCACCTTCTTTCCGGAGTTGTTCGCGGTGCGCACGGAGATCGGCACGTGAGCATCCACTTCCTTCACGATCGCGGCGCCGTCTATCCGGGCTTTCTTGACGCGCACGTGCACCTCACCCTGATCGATCCACGCCGCCTACCCGGCGGCGGCATCGCCCGGGTGCTCGACCTCGGTGGCTCGCTGCCCGACGGCCTACGCACATCTATGCCCGATCTGGCATACGCGCACCAGTTCGTGACCGCTCCGGGAGGCTACCCGAGCCGAACCGGCTGGGCGGAACCCGGGTGGAGCTGCACGGTTGCAACAGCCGCGGATGCCGCCAGCGCGGTGGATCTGCAGGTCGCGGCCGGGGCATCCGTTCTGAAGGTCATGCTGAACTCGGTGGCCGGACCGGTGCTCAGCACCGAGGCCCTGGCTGCCGTTGTCGACAGGGCACACGCACTGAGGCTGCCGGTCGTGGCACACACCGAGGGGGCCGGACAGGCCGATCGTGCGTTTGCAGCCGGTGTTGACGCGTTCGCTCACACCCCGTTCTCGGAACGCCTCGCCGACGACCTGGTGACCGCGATGGCCACCCGCATGACGTGGATCAGCACACTCGACATTCACGGCTGGGGTTCCCACACCCTGGCATTCGAGATTGCGAGCGATAATCTGCGTCGATTCCATGCTGCCGGCGGCATGGTTTTGTACGGTACCGACCTCGGCAACGGGCCGCTGAACCTCGGAGTCAACCACCGCGAAATCGTGGCGCTGCTCGGCGCCGGCCTGACCCCCGACGACATACTGGCGGCTCTCTGCTCTCCGACACCGCTTGGACTGGTTTTGTCCGATACCCGGGTTACCTTTATCCCGGGCGAACGACCGCATGACCCCGGCGACTTCGCCGGCTGGCTCATCGCCGCTCGCGCCCTCACCCGCCCCGAACTCGAGGTACTCGCATGACGCCCACTCTGAACGGCAGCACCGGCCTCGACGCCCACCTCGCGTTTGCCCGTCGGATGGACCGCATCGACGGTCTGGCCCACTATCGCGGCCGGTTCCTCGGCACCGACGCCGACACCGACACGGCCAACCCGCGCGCCTACCTCGACGGCAACTCGCTCGGCCGCCCGCTGCGGGCGAGCGCCGATCGCATCGCCGACTTTCTGCAACACGACTGGGGCACCCGACTCATTCGCGGCTGGGACGAGCAGTGGATGGAGCTGCCGCTGCAGATCGGCGACGACCTCGGCCGCGCCTGCCTCGGCGCCGCTCCGGGCCAGGTTTTCGTCGGCGATTCCACCAGCGTGCTGCTCTACAAGCTGGCCCGCGCCGCCGTGGATTCCCGCCCGCACCGCACCGAGATCGTGCTTGACAGCGACAATTTTCCCACTGACCGGTACATCCTCGAGGGCATCGCGCGCGAGCGCGGCCTGACGCTGCGCTGGATCGACTCGGACACCGAGGGCGGAGTGACCGCCGAGCAGGTGCGCCAGGTGGTAGGCCCGCAGACGTCCCTCGTGCTGCTGAGCCACGTGGCGTATCGCTCCGGCTACCTCGCCGACATGCAGGCCATCACCGCTGTCGCCCACGAGCACGATGCCCTCGTGTTCTGGGACCTCAGCCATTCGGTCGGGTCGGTTCCGGTCGAACTCGACCGGTGCGACGTTGACCTAGCGGTCGGCTGCTCCTACAAATACCTGAGTGGCGGGCCGGGCGCCCCGGCGTTCGGCTATGTGAAAAGCGACCTGCAGGGCGTGCTGACCCAGCCGATCCAGGGGTGGATGGGTTCTCAGGCCATTTTCGAGATGGGGCCGGGGTATCGGCCGGCCACGGGCATCCGTCGTTTCATGAGCGGCACGCCCGCCGTGCTGGGCATGCTCGCCATGCAGGACACGATCGCCATGCTGGGCGAAGCAACGATCGAGTCGGTGCGCGCCAAATCGGTCGCGCTGACCGAGTTCGCGATCACCCTCGTCGATGAGTGGCTCGCGCCGACAGGGGTCACCGTGGCCTCCCCGCGGGAGCAGACCCATCGCGGCGGTCATGTGACCATCAATCATCCGCTCATGCGCCAGGTCACGAAGATTCTGTGGGACAACGACGTGATTCCCGATTTTCGCAGCCCCAACGGGCTGCGGCTGGGCCTCGCCCCGCTCAGCACGAGCTTCGTCGAGACCTACGACGGTGTGGCCGCCGTACGCGACGTGCTTCGCGGCATCCTGCTCGGCCAGAACGGCGTGCGCCGGTAGAACGGCGGGCCGGGGCGGGCCCGGCCTGTAGAATTAGAGTGATTTGCCACGACTATAAGCCCCAGACTGTATGCGGAGTGCCCTGTGCCAACGATCGTCGTCGAAGTAATGCCCAAGGCCGAGTTGCTTGACCCACAGGGCAAGGCCGTCGCCGGCGCCCTCGGGCGCCTCTCTCAGACCCAGTCAGCGCTGGCAAACGTCACCGGCGTGCGCGTCGGCAAGCGCTTCGAGATCTCCATCGACGGTGAAGCGGATGCCGCGACCCTCGCCGCCGTGCGCGAGCTCGCCGACACCGTGCTGTCGAACTCCGTGATCGAGGATGTCGTCGGCATCCACGTGCAAAGCGCTCCCTCGTCAGCGGTCGCCTGATGCGCATCGGCGTCGTCACCTTTCCCGGCTCGCTCGACGATCGCGACGCCGCGCGCGCGATCCGCCTTGCTGGCGCCGACGCCGTAGCCCTCTGGCACGGCGACCACGACCTGCATGGTGTCGATGCCCTCGTGCTGCCCGGCGGGTTCAGCTACGGCGACTACCTGCGCGCCGGCGCCATCGCGAGCCTCTCGCCGATCATGACCGAGGTCATCGACGCGGCGAACCGGGGCATGCCCGTGCTCGGCATCTGCAACGGATTCCAGATGCTCACCGAGGCCCACCTGCTCGACGGCGGGCTCATTCGGAACGACAAGGGCCGCTTCATCTGCCGCGACCAGGGCCTGCGCATCGAGAACAACACGAGCGACTGGACCAATGGGTTCGCCGCTGACGCCGAGATCGTCATTCCGCTCAAGAACGGCGAGGGCTCGTTCATGGCATCATCCGAGACCCTCAAGGCGCTCGAGGGTGAGGGCCGAATCGTGGCCCGCTACATCGGAGGCAACCCGAACGGGTCACTGAACGACATCGCCGGCGTCACCAACGCGCGTGGCAATGTTGTCGGCCTCATGCCGCACCCCGAGCACGCCGTCGAGGCCGGCTTCGGCCCCGACACCGACGATGCCATGGCGAGCGGCGTCGACGGCCTCACCTTTTTCACCTCGGTCATCGCCCGGTCGCTCGTCGGAGTGTAGCTGGCGCTCGGGACGGCGGCGACAGGGGCTGTTCAGGTATCACTGCGACGATAAGAGCCTCCTGCCCGCCATGAGTTGAAAGTCACCATGACCCCGCGCCTGCTGTTTCGCTCCGTTGCCATAGCCGAAACCATCACCTGGGTGCTTTTGATCGCCGGGATGCTCATGAAATACGGGTTCGCGGTCGGCGAGATCGGGGTGCAGGTCGGCGGGTTTCTGCACGGCCTGGTCTTCATCGCCTTCGGCCTCACTGCGCTGTTGGTCGGCGTGAACCAGCACTGGGATTTGCGGCTCACCTCGATCGCGATGGCCACCGCGATCGTTCCGTTCGCCACTGTCCCCCTCAACCGTGGACTCGAGAAGAACGGACTGCTCATCGGCGGCTGGCGTCACACCCGCACCGACGATCCCCGCGATCACACGCCGGTGAGCGCCCTGCTCCGCTGGATGCTGGCTCGTCCGGTCGTGCTGGCCGGCATCATGGCGATCGCCCTGGTGACGATCATGGCCACCCTGCTCACGATCGGCCCGCCCGGCGGCACCAGTTAGCGTAGCGGACGGGATCCGGGCCCTGTCCAAGGAGCGGGAGCGAATCGGGGCAGACGGATCAGCCGAGGGTCGCGGGCTGTTGCGAGGTGATGCCCACGCGAGGGTGGAGGGCGGTGGCGGCCAGCGCGAGGGCGGCATCCGCTTGCGAGAGGTGAAAGGTCCTTCCGACCAGCGCTGAGAACGGATGCCGGTGCCAGGCTCCGCTGAGGTAGGTTACCGCCTGTGCCAGGTCACCCGGGGTGTAGTTGTGCACGCCGCGCACGGTGACCAGGCGGCGCACGATCGACTCGGAGTCAAGCAGCACCGCTTCCCCCGGCGAGACGCTGCCGACCAGCACGACCACGCCGCCGATGCCGATCAGGTCGAGGGCGGTCTGCACCGCGGACCCGGCACCGCTCAGTTCGAGGGCGATGGTCGGCTCGGCGGCGCCGGCCCTTTGCAACGCGGTCAGCACGCTCGCCACCCCGGTCGGCGACTCGTACGGCGCGCCCGGGTCAGCGACGGCCGCGGCCCCGAAGGCGAGCGCGAGCTGTCGGCGAGCCGCATCCGGGTCGCTGACAACCACGACTGCTCCGGCATCCGTCGCCATCGCACAGGCCGTCACGCCGAGCATGCCGGCACCGGTCACCAAGACCGTCGCGCCCGCCAGTGGTACAAGGGCGGATGCCGACCCCAGCGCCGCGACGACGGTGGCGGTCGCGCAGGACGCCGGCGCGAGTACGGTCGCCGGAACCTGTTCGTCGACGACCACGATGGCCGTTCCGGCGCGTACCTGCACGTGGGTGGCGAATCCGCCGCTGAGTTCCCAGCCCCGCTGCATCCGCTCGTGGCCGTATTTTGCCAGCTCGTGGCATTTCTGGGGCAGGCCGCGGCGGCAGCGCGAACAGGTTCCGCACGCCACGGTCACCGACCAGACCACGCGCTGACCCATACGCAAGGGCATTCCGTTTGCGGAATATGACTGTTCGGCGACGGCAACGATGCGCCCGACCTGCTCGTGACCGAGCACGAGCGGCTTGTCGGCCGGACGGTGACCCCGCGCGGTGTGCACGTCGGAGCCGCAGACCGTGGCCAGCTCGACCTCGACCAGCACGTCGCCGGTGCGCAGCAGCACACCAGGTACCGCCACACACTCCAGTGGCAGGCCGACACCCGACCAGACCATGGCCTCGGCGGCTCGCGGCAGAACGACCTCGCGGCCTTGTGCTCGGGCCGTCAGGGTTGCCGACGACGCTGGATGAGGATTGTGTTCGGGCATATCTACTCGATCGTGTCCTCACGCAGGCCGAGCAGCTCGGCGAGGTCGGCGATGCTTGCAATGACGACGTCGGCCCCGGCATCGTCGAGGGTCTCGGTGTCGTGCGTGCCGGTCAGAACACCAACGACGAGACCGGCACCCGCATTCAGTCCGGAGAGGATGTCGCTCGCCGTGTCGCCGACGACGACCATGGCCGCGACGCTCGACGCCCCGGTGCGCAGCAGCGCGGTGAGCGGCAGGTCGGGGTAGGGGCGGCCACGACCGGCTTCGGCCGGGCACAGGCTCACATCGATGAGGTCGCTCCAGCCGAGCTTCTCGATGAGTGTGTCCTGCGTTGCCCGGGAGAATCCGGTGACGAGGGCCACCTTCACCCCGGCGTTACGGAGTTCCTGGAACAGGTCGGCGGCGCCAGCGATAGCCGTCACACCGACCTCGTCGACGAGTTCCCCGTAGGCGGTCTCGAATGCGGCGGTCGCTGCGACCGCCGCCTCTTCGGAATCGGTGAGTTCGCGAAAGACATCGAGCTTGGACTGGCCCATCGTCTCGCGCACGAACGCGACGGCTTCTTCGAGTTCGTCGGCGGTGTCGGCCAGGCCGCTGCGCTCGGCGGCGAGCACGAACGCCCGCTCAACGAGGCCGTCGTCGCTCACCGTGGTGCCGGCCATGTCGAAGACGACGAGCTCGACGTCAACATCTTCCGTGTCGAAATCGGCGGGGTCGAAGTCATCGGAGCCGTAAAGGGCGGGGTCCAGATCGAGAGAGAGGGGTGCGGTATTCATGAGATTCCTTTCAGGATGGGGATGGATGAATCGCAGACGGAGGCAATGACGTGCTCGGCCAGCCCGAGACCGGTCGTCATGCCGATCCCGGTCGTGGCAGCCACCAGGTGCACGCCGGGTTCGGGCTCATCGATGAGAAAGTCGTCACGGCCACTGGCGTAGACGCCCTGCCACCGTTCGAGCACCCGCGGGCGCGGCACACCAAAGAGCTCGGCGGTGAGCCGCAGCAACTCCTCGAACGCATTCTCATTTTGGAATGGAGAAACGGATGCCCCGCGATAGTGGGTGTCACCTACGATCAGCGAGCCGTCGGGCAGCTGGGTGTACATCTGGTTGAGGTCCAGCTCGGCGAGCGCCGGATACTGCCGCCTGAGGCGATCGCCGAGCAGGGCGGCGGCCGGCAGCTCGGCAAACGCTCCATAGCGCAGCAGTGACCAGCCGGTGAGTACGGGTGCGGGCAGCGGCGAACGCAGGCCCGCGTCGACGCGGAGCATGTCCAGGCCACACCGACGGATACCCTCGCGTAGTGCGACCTCGGGGTAGAGCTGGTCGATGTCGTGGTTCACCGCCACGATCACCGTTCCGGCGTCGACCGATCCTCGCGTGGTCGTGACCCGCCCGGGACGAACGGCCGTGACTGCGGTGCGGTAACGAAACTCGACCCCGCGACCGGCGAGGCCGGCGGCGAGGCCGGCGCCCGCCTGGCGCGGATTGACCTGCAGGTCCCAGGGCAGCAATGCCCCACCAACGGCCATGCCGGCGGCCAGGGGCAGGCGGGTCTCGACCTCCGCGGCGCTCAGCAGCATCACGTCGGGCTGGCCGGAGCCGAAGACCGACTCGCTGCCCCGCTCGGCCGCAAGCTGACGCAGCACCGCCAGTTCGTCATCGTGGCGGGCGACGACGACCGTGCCCGATTCACGCAGCCAGAGGCCGGCATCCGCTGCCAGCCGCAGCCAGACCGGGCGGGAACGTGCGGCGAATTCACGGGCCAGCCCGCCCTGCGGGGTGAAACACAGATGCCCGAAATTGCGAACGGATGCCCCGCCCAGGGCTGCCGCGCGGTCCACGACGACCACGGACAGCCCCCGGTCGCTGGCGGCGAGCGCGTGCCCGAGGCCCACGATGCCGCTGCCGACGACGACCACGTCGAAGGCCGTCATCGGAACACCCGACGCATCCACATGGCGAGGCCCTCGACCAGGAGCACCGTGACGAGAATCATCGCCACGATGGTGGTGACCAGGTCGTAGCGAGACCCCTGCCCAGCGTTCAGCAGGTAGTAGCCAACCCCGCCGCCACCGACCAGTCCGAGAATGGTCGCCGCCCGAATGTTGGTGTCAAGCATATAGAAACTGTGGCCGACGAGTGCTGTCATGCCCTGCGGCACGGTCGCGCCAGCATAGACCTGCAGGCGGGTCGCGCCGGCGGCGGTCAGTGCCTGTTCCGGACCGGGCTTGACCTCTTCGAGCGAGTCGGCGAGCAGCTTGCCGAGCAGGCCCACTCCACCGATCGCGAGGGCGATGGTGCCGGCCTGGGCGCCGAGGCCGGTCACGACGATGAGCACGATGGCCAGGATGATCTCGGGGATGCCCCGGATCGAGACGAGAACCAGTCGCATCCCGCTGCGCACCCGACTCGAAGGCGCAACATTACGGGCGGCGAGGGAGCCGATCACGATCGAGGCGACGATGGTGAGGATCGTCGCGGCGAGGGCGATCGCGATCGTCTCGCCCATTGCGGCCAACATGACGGGCGCGGTGTAACTGCCGAAACTCGGCGGCCAGAACTTCGCGGCAGTCTCGGGCAGGTACGACCAGACCATGAGAAAGTCGCCCCACTTGATGTCGCAGATCCAGACGCTGCCGACGACAATCAGGGTGGCAAGCACGCCCCACACGACGTTTCGCACCCGGGCGTAGGTCCAGGGGCGAAGCGAGGCATCCGCTTTCATGCCGGTGACGCCGAGACGCCGCAGCAGCCGGTCGCCGAGCCCGCGGCCGGTCGGGGACTGGCCGAGCATGACGACACGTATGGCGCTCGACACGATCTCCATGACCACGCACAGCATGAAAATGACCAGGGCGATGCCGAGCCCGAGCGAGTAGTTGAGCGATTTGAAGGCGTACGACATCTCCAGACCGAGCCCGGCCACACCGACGTAGCCGAGGATGACCGAGCCGCGCAGGTTGATGTCGTTGCGGTGCAGCACTGTGGCGACCCAGGAGGGCAGCACCTGCGGCAGCACGCCGGCGCAGAACTCTTGCGAGCTGCTGCCTCCGGCTGCTCGGATGGCCAGTCGGGGCCCTTCGTCGATCTGCTCGATCGCATCGGCGAACATCTTGCTGATCATGCCGATCGAGTGGATGCCGATGGCCAGGATTCCGGGCAGGGTGCCCAGCGAGAACATGAGCACGAATACCATCGCGAACACGACGTCGGGTACGGACCGGGCCAGCACGCCGAGAAAACGGGCGAGGCCCATCCAGCCCCGGCCGGGCGAGGTGTTCGCGGCGGCCAGCCAGGCCAGCGGCACCGAGCAGAACGCGGCGAACAGCGTACCGAGCAGCACGAGACCCACCGTGAGGCCGGTCAGGTAGAGCAGCTCGCCCGGCGCGGGAAAGCTGACGACCCCGACCCGGTCGAAGAAGCGGGCAGCGTTCGACCAGCTCGCCGCCATCTGTGGCAGTGAGATATCCACGCTGACCAGCGAGAGAACGGATGCCACGACCAGCGCCACCAACGTCAGCCCGGCCGCGATCTTCTCCGGCTGGGCGCGGTGCCGCGGGGCGCGCACCGGCGCGGTGGCGGCATCCGCTTCGCCGGGCTGGGGGCGGTCGAGCGCGAGGGTCATCTGCGGTTGTCCCGCGAGGAGGTGAACGTCTGCAGGTCGAGCTCACCGGTCGACGTTGTGACCCGGCCGTAGATCTCCATGACGTTCTGCTTGGAGAGGCCCTGCGTGGCGGTATCGAGCACAACCTCGCCGTGGCGCAGGCCGACGATGCGATCGCCCCACGAGAGGGCTAGGTCGACCTGGTGCAGGCTGCACACCACGGTGAGGCCACTGTCGATCGCGATTTCCCGAATGAGCGCCATAACCTGGGCGCTGGACTCGGGGTCGAGCGAGGCGACCGGTTCATCGGCGAGGAGGATGCACGGATTCTGCATGAGCGCCCGGGCGATGCCGACCCGTTGTTGCTGCCCGCCGGAGAGGGTATCGGCGCGCTGGTAGCTCTGCGCGAGTAGCCCGACGCGGTCGAGGTGGCCGAGCGCTGCCAGTTTCAGATCGAGACGGTAGCCCCAGAGACCGAGTCGCGGGCCGCGCACCCGGAACAGCGCCCCGGACAGCACATTTTCGAGCACAGTCAGCGACCCGACCAGTTCGAACTGCTGAAAAACGAAACCGACCTGCCCGCGCAGGGCCCGCAACGACCGGCCGCGGAGTCGCGATACCGCAGCACCGAGTACGGTCACCGTGCCGGTATCGGGCCGGTCCAGACCGTCGAGGTGGCGGAGCAGGGTCGATTTGCCCGAACCCGACAGCCCGAGCAACACCACAATTTCGCCGCGGGCAACCGTGAGCGACACGTCTTTGAGGGCCGTGGTTTCCCCAAAGGTTTTCGTCACACCGCGCACGTCGATCACCGGTTCCGCCGCGAGGGCGGTACCGGTCACAACGCCAGGAGTCGCTGTCAGCCCTGGCACTGCGAGGCCGACGTCTTCACGCAGATGTCGCGAATGGTGTCGTAGTACTCGTCATCGACCGGTTCGGTCGCATAGAACGTGTCGCGGAAGGCTTGGGTATCGGCGCTCTCGATGCCGGCAGCGATGATGTCGTCGATGGTGACCTCGGCGAGGATCTCGATGAGCTGGGACTTCAGGTCGTCCGGCAGGGTGTCGGAGACGACGATCGGGGCACCGGGAACCATGGTCTCGCCGATCACCTTGACCTTGTCACTCTTGGCGACCTCGCTGTCCTCGGCGAAGCCGACCTCGCACTCCTTGCCCTCGCCCACCTTCTGCACGCTGACGTCGTGCTTGCCCGCGAACACCGGCGTGACGTCGGCGACCGGGTCGACGCCCGCTTCGAGCAGGTTGTAGGAGGGGAACAGGTAGCCGCTCGTCGACGACGGGTCGACGAAGCAGACCTTCTTGCCGGCGAATTCCTCGAGCGACGTGATGTCGCTGTCGGCCGGAACGATGGCCTGGGAGTAGTAGCCGGGCACCTCACCCTCGGTCGTGACAATCGAGGAGATCGGGGTGATGGCCGCGCCGTTGTTGGTCGCGGTGATGTAGGTGAAGCCGGAGAACGACGCCACGTCGATCTTGCCGGCGATCGCGGCCTCGATCAGAGCGGCGTAGTCGGTCGACTCGTGGTACTCGACGGTCTTGCCCGTCTCCTGCTCGATGTAGTCCATCAGCGGCTGATAGTTGGTCTGCGTGTCGACCGAGTCGGGAACCACGCCGAAGACGAGGGTGTTCTCATCGGCGGCGTAGCTCACGCCGGTCGCGTCGTTGTCCGCCGCGTCGGCGCTTGCGCCGGAGCAGGAGGCCAGGCTGAGGGTCAGCAGAACGGCGGCACCAGCGGCGACCGCCGTCCTGGTGAGCATGCTGCGGGTGCTTGGAGCGCTGTGGATTGCCACGTGAAACCTTCCAGGGTTGAAGTCGATCCGTTGAGGTCGATACGTTAAGTCACGTTAGGCAGCCGACGCCAACAACGATGGCGAGCGGGGTTACCGGGAGGTGAACGAGCAATGGCAGGTGAACACCGACCACTGGGGCCACACGCACAGTTTCAGTGGAGCACCGAGCGGTACCGTGAAACGTCGCATCTGATCAAAGGAGATCCCCGTGTTCACGAGCCCCTACGCTCCCGTCGAAATTCCCGATCTGAGCATCTTCGACTACCTCTTCGGTGACTTGAGCGAGGCAGAACTCGAGCGCACCGCCGTCGTCGACGGGGCAAGCGGCGAAAGCTTCAGCTATCGCACCCTGATCGACCAGATCACCCGGGTGGCCGGAGCTCTCGCCACGGACGGCGTCGGCCCCGGCACGGTCGTTGGCCTGCTGTGCCCGAACACACCGCAATTCACGGCCGTATTCCACGGAATCCTCCGCGCGGGCGCCACGGTCACCACCATCAATTCGCTCTACACGCCCGACGATATCCAGCGACAGCTGGTCGATTCCGGTGCCACCTGGCTCGTCACCGTCTCACCGCTGCTGGCCGGCGCCAAGTCGGCAGCGCACGCGGCGGGCCTGGCGAACGAGCACATCGTGGTGATCGATGGTGAGCCGGGATATCCGTCCCTAGCTGATCTTCTCCAGGCGGATGCCGCCGCTCCCGTTGTGGACATCGACCCGTCCGCACACGTCGCGGTTCTGCCGTACTCGTCGGGAACCACCGCGGCGCCGAAGGGCGTCAGGCTCAGCCACCGCAACCTGGTCGCGAATGTGCAGCAGGCGCGCGACCTGATCGGCGTCGTTCCAGAGGACAAGGTACTCGCACTGCTGCCGTTCTATCACATCTACGGAATGACGGTGCTGCTGAACCTCGCCTTCAAACAGCGGGCCGCCCTCGTCACCATGGCCAGGTTCGACTTCGCCGAGTTTCTGCGCATGATCCAGGATCACCGCTGCAGCTACGTCTTCATCGCGCCGCCGATCGCGGTAGCCGTGGCGAAGCATCCGCTGGTGGAAAGCTACGACCTGTCGAGCGTGCACACCATCCTCTCGGGGGCAGCACCCCTCGACGGAGCCCTCGCCGCGGCCGTGGCCGCCCGACTGGACTGCCGTATTCTGCAGGGCTATGGCATGACCGAGGTCAGCCCGGTCAGCCACCTGATACCGATCGACGCTGCGCACCTGTCGCGCGCCTCGGTCGGGGTGACCGTGCCGAACATGGATTGCAAGCTGGTCTCCACCGAAACCGGTGCGGAGATCGAGGTTCCAGAAAGCGGAGTGAGCGAGCCCGGCGAGCTACTCGTGCGCGGGCCGAACGTGATGCTCGGCTACCTGAACAACGATCAGGCCACCCGCGAGACCATCGACGCCGACGGTTTTCTGCACACCGGCGACATCGCCACGGTCAGTGCGCATGGCGAGGTGACCATCGTCGATCGCAGCAAGGAGCTGATCAAGTACAAGGGGTACCAGATCGCGCCAGCCGAGCTTGAGGCCCTGCTGCTCACCCACCCGCAGATCGCGGATGCGGCCGTGATCGGGGTAGCGGATGCCGACGGTCAGGAGATTCCCAAGGCCTTCGTCGTGATCGTGGCCGAGTCGGCCCTCACCGCCGACGAGGTCATGACGTTCGTCACCGAGCGGGTCGCCCCGCACAAGAAGGTGCGGGCAGTGGAGTTCATCGAGCGGATTCCCAAGTCGGCATCCGGCAAGATCCTGCGGAAGGACCTGCGCGCACAGGAGCGTGCAGCGACGGTTTAGCGGCCAGCACGGTCACTCGTGGCGTCGATCCCGGTTGTGCGTTTGTGAAGCGCGCAATCTGCTGCTGCATCCGGCGCAGATGGTGAGCATCCACAGCGAGGCGAAGGAGGGTGCACGATCGTGTCGCTTTTCCTGATCTGCAGTGATGGGTCAGCCGATGCGGATGAGTTTCTTGTTCACGAATTCGCTGGCACCGTAGCGTCCGAGTTCGCGCCCGAAGCCGCTTCTTTTCACCCCGCCGAACGGTAGCTCCGCGCTGCCGGCGTCGACGAGGTTGACGTAGACCATGCCCGCATCGATGCGGTCGGCAACGCGCAGTGCCTGCTCGGAATCGGTCGTGAACAGGTAGGAGCTGAGTCCGAACGGGGTGTCATTTGCGAGGGCGATGGCGTCATCCTCGGAGCTTGCCCGGTAGACGAATGCTATGGGTCCGAAGAACTCCTCGTGGTATGTGTCGTTGTCTCGCGTGACATCGGTGAGCACGCCAGACGGGTAGAAGTTACCAGACCGTTTGCCAGTGCTCGCCAGGGTCGCTCCCTGTGCAACTGCGCGCTCGACCTGCTCCGCGAGATGTTCGGCCGCGTCGAGGGACGAGAGGGGTCCGTAGTCTGCCCCGGGGACGGTCGGGTCGCTGGGGGAGCACGCCAGGATGGCGGCGGTGAACTTCTCCGTGAACTCATCGTAAAGTTCATCGATCACGATAAATCGCTTGGCGGCGTCGCAGGCCTGCCCGCCATTGCGGAGGCGACCGGCAACGGCGGCATCCACTGCGGCGGCCATGTCGTCGGTGCTCAGCAGAATGAACGGGTCTGATCCGCCCAGCTCCAGCACGACCTTCTTAAGGTGACGACCAGCCACCTCGGCAACGGCCGCGCCGGCGCCCTCCGAACCGGTGAGGGAGACACCCTGCACCCGCGGGTCGGCGATGATCGTGGCGACCTGCTCGCTGTCCGCGTACACATTTGTATAGGCGCCAGCCGGGAAGCCTGCGTCATGAAAGATTTGCTCAATCGCCGCGGACGACTCCGGGCACTGCGACGCATGCTTGAGGATGATCGTGTTGCCCGTCATGAGGTTCGGTGCGGCGAAGCGCGCAACCTGGTAATACGGAAAATTCCACGGCATGACACCGATCAGCACACCCAGCGATTTGGGGCGCATGAACGCGGAACCCTCGCCGCCGAGCAGGGTGATTGGTTCGTCCTTCAGAAATTCCTGCGCGTTGTCGGCGTAGTACCGGTAGATGTCGGCGGCGTAGTCGACCTCGCCGAGCGCTTGATCGACGGGCTTGCCCATCTCGCGCACGATCATGGCCGCCAGCTCTGCGCGGCGCTCCTCATGCAAATCGCCGACCTTGCGCAGGAGTGCGGCCCGCTCGTCGATTGAAGAGTTCCGTGACCAGCCGACGTGGGCCTTATCCGCCGCTGCGATGACCTGCTCGAGTTCATTTTCCGAAATCTGGGGGTACGTCTTGATGGTCTCGCCTGTGGCGGGGTTGATAACGGCGTGGTGGCTCACGAGCCACCTCCTTTCACAATCGGGTGGTCTGCCGAAAATTATCGCGTGGTACGAGCCAATCATGGTCGCGGAATTTGTCAAGGCGAATGAGGCCAGTGAACGTCTAACCGGCTGGTTTCGTCGCGGAGGCTTATTTTGAGTTGCGCAGGGGACCCTCGAAGCCAGGAGGCGATGCAGCCAATCGAATAGAGCGTCTTCCCAAAGATGGCGGCACGTCGGACGCTTCACACGACAAACCACACCAGCACGACCACCCCGATCACACCGGAGTAGGCGGCTGGGGCGATGAGGCGCAGGCGCCACTGCTTTGTCCAGGGGGCGAGAAGCAGAACACCAGCGGAGAGAGCTGCACGTATTGGGACCGCGCCAGAGCCTCCCCGACCTGCGACTCGGGGCTACCGACCCAAGAAATGCGAGTCCCAGTCCCGCGAAAGTGACCCCGAATCGGGTCGCGACGCCATCCAACGCAAGGCTGCAGGAAGTCACCGAGACGGATTCTGAAGTTCCGGCAGCGACCAGCGTTTCAGCGACACGCCCTCCCCGAGCGGCCCGGTTATGGCTGGGCCTGCTCCCCTGCGTGGCTGGACACTTCGGCGATCCGCTTGATCGCGGCGAGGGTTTTCGGGATGCCATCGAGGGCCTGCTGGGTGCGGTCGGTGATCTGAGCGTGCGCCTCGTCGCCGAACTTCTCTTCGAACATGGCGATCCCGTCCGGCAAGAACTCCCAGGACTCGGTGAGCATGGTCCCGGTCTCCGCGGCGGTGAAGCTGAAGCCCCAGCGCACGAAGCTGCCGCCCACCACCCAGGCGAACTCGCGACCATGCTCTGCCGCCACCACCTCGGACCGGGTCTGCCAGGTCCGGTGTGGGAGCTCGTTGTGCCCGGTGAACCAGGCACCGACCCGGCCGGCCTCGGCCTCGTCGTCCCACCAGCACGACGTGCAGACCGGGCTCCACTCGCCGGTACGGGTGATGTCGGAGAGCAGATCGTAGAGAAACGCGGCCGACGCCTCGACGATGACGGACTCCTGGTGACTGAGGATGCGTGTCTCACTCATGCTTTTACTCTAGGGAACGGGGTCATTTCTTCTGCCGCCGACTGCCGCCGTGCCAGTCCTCCTGCTTTCCGACCGTGTCCGCGTCGACTCCGAACGCGGCCAGCTGTGGCTGCTCGCGCAGGCTGCGTTTGAGCTCGGCAAATCCCGGGAAGCGGGCCAGTCCGACCACGTGGTCCCACAACTCGACCGCTGAGTCCTCGTGGGGCAGCCGGCTGATCACCGGCCCGAAGAAGGCCGCACCGGCGGGCGGCTCAAAGTGGATGATGGGCGTGCCCACGTCTTTTCCCGTCAGTGAGAGCGCCTCGTCTGTCTCCCGCTGGATCTCCCGGTCCCACGACTCGTCATCGAGAGCTTCCGCCAGCTCGAGCGGCAGGTCCGCCTCGGCGAGGATCGGCTCCGCAAACTCACGCGTCCCGCGGAGCTCACGCACCTCGCCCTCGGTCCGATGGTCGTCCGGGCCGGGGGCAGTGTCGAAGATGTGGGCCCCGAAGGCGGCGTACAGCGGCGCTATCGCCTCGCGGCCGTGCTCCGCTCGCGTCCGGGCGGCTACCCGCAGGAGCCGGAGCCCGGCGGTGTGACCGGCCTCGTACTCGGGAGGGAAGTGCGCGTCGTAGTCGACCTGGGCATTGATCAGGCGTAACGAGATGAACCGCCAGTCCACGGTGTAGTCGCGCTGCTTTTGCACCTGCCGCACCCACTTGCTGGTCATCCAGGCGAAGGGGCAGACCGGGTCGAAGTAGAAATTGATGTCAGCGTCCATGCGTCCACCCTAGGTCAGGGCCGCAAGCACGGCCGAGATCGATCTGGCGAGGGGGCTCGACTAATGCCTACCACCATTTGGACAGGCGCTCTTCTTGCAACCCCGGCGATCCTCCGGCCTCACCCCGTTTTTCGGAAGTTCCCTACTTCCTCACCTCAGGGCTCTGGTGGCTCTCCCGATTGCCCTCGCCGGCCTAATTTGCGGTCTTGTCCTCGCCCGGCCACCTGCGTCTAAGCCCAACAAGCCCTAGCGGGTCGGTTCAAGGTTAGGAAGCGGACTGAGCTGCCGCCCGCCGGCGGCGACTACCCGTGACTATCCATCTGAACACGGCAGCATTGGTCGCAGCCAAGAGGAAGAATCCCAGATAATGCAGTGCCGCGTTCGCGGACAGCACCCCATCTGGCGAATCCACCCTGGCCCGAGCCTTGCGAAGGACCAGTGTACCGACGACATGGTAGGCAGTTGACAGTGGCAACGTCAGAATGACGATGACCAGAACCAGCACTGCGAATGATCCCGCCCGGGGTTCATCTCAAAGGCGCGCATCACGGACATCTGATGGAGGTCTAAGGCGCCAGAAGGCACACAACAGCCGAGCTTGCTGAGCTCGTCAATGTCGCCCGCTCCATTTTCTATCGCACCATTCAGCGCCAACATCCGGCACCTGTTTTCGTTCTGCACCCCGAAAGTGTTGCCGCTGGCGTTGACGCCCCAGGGAACGTCGTTTGCTCCTGTCGGCAGTACGGCGGCAGGGTTTAGAGCGGGAATTTTTGTCTGTCGCGGGGCCAGCAGCTACAGCTAGTGTGGAAAACGGCGTCCAAGTAGACGGGAACCTGCCGGACATTCCAGATAAAACGCGACGACGGAAGCGTTCATAAAGCGCAGTTCATGTTCCGCACATGACCACAACAAAGTTTGGTGAAGTGATGACACCGAGTTGGGGCCGGCCCTTACTCTGGGTTGCAGTCCTCGTTTCACGGTCTGCGCTCATCGTCGGCGGACTCAGCTTGATTGGGATTGGCCTCAACCAAACCTGGTACTTCGAGCCGACCGGCGAGGCTCTCGAGGACGCCCGCGTCGGAAGGCTCCTTATCCTCGCTGGTGCGGTCGCACTCATCGCGGCAGCGGGCTGGGCGCGATGGATGCACACCCCGATTTGGGCGTGCATTCTTGTAGCCGCCCCAGCCGCCCTTGTGGGCGGGCTGTCTCTCCTGTTCGAAAATTCCCTATTTCCCCAACTCAGCGCCTTAGTGGCTTTTCCGGTGGCCCTCGCCGGCCTGATTAGCGGGATTGTCCTCGCCCGACCGCTGCTTCGCGCGGGCTCCGCACGCCGCAATGCCTCAGTTGGCCGTCACGAGTCGGACTGAGCGGCCGTCTTCCGTCGGCGAGTGCCGAGGACTACCCACCTGAACACGGCGGCATTGAGCGCAGCCAACAGGAAAAACCCCAGGTAGTACAGCGCTGCACTCACGGACAGCGCTCCGACGGCAAATTCTCCCGGCTCCGACCCTTGCGAAGAACCCAGTGTACCGACGGCATAGTACGCAGTAGACAGCGGCACTGTCAGCACGACCATCAACAAAATCAGCGCTTCGGATGCTCCCGTCCCGGCACCCACCCCAAAAGCACGCATCACGGACACCGTCGCCACGAGCCCGGCGACTGCCGCCAAGTAAGCGCTTATCGATGCCACGGCCCACGCGGACAGGCGGCCATTCCCTCTCGGAGTTGCGCGACCAGTGGTCATATCCGAAATCTACACAGGTGTCAGTTGACGGACGTCTTTAAACGCAGAGTCGGTGCCAATCGGCCGACGTTCCGGAGTCTCGGGAGTGGCGTTTGGGAACCTTCTACTGGAGTGTCCTGTGGGAGCGACCGAGTCTTCCGGTGATTCGTTGCAGGCGGGAAGGTCTTGTTGAGAGCGCAGGTGCGGCCGCTCAAAGAACAGTGGAGGGGCTTTGCGAATGACCCTCGTCATGAGGGGACGCTGTCAGCCGCAGCGACCTCGTTGATCAGCATGGATCATGGGTACACCGTCGACGGTACAGGCGACAGGGGGGCGGAACCCTCGGCGGGACGCCTTGTCAGTCGATCACTGCCGCGACGGTTTCCATCTCAACGAGCTGCTCCGGGTAGCCGAGGAGGGTGACTCCCAGTAGTGTGCTCGGTACGTCATGCGTGCCGAAGGCCTCGCGGGAGACGGTGACCTCCGCCTCGGTCAACACGAATCCCGATCCCGATCCCGACAGGTTACGCGCGCTGCGGGCCATCAGCTCGGCGGCGAGGAAACTCATCAGAGCCTGGTGCTCGTCGACGCGGCCCGAACCGAATGCTCCGGCCGCCCTCGGTGTCTAGCTCCAGAACACGTACACCGAACGAAGCAGGACCGGTCGGGTCTTCGCGAAGCACTAGCCGCAGGGCGCTGAACTCAGCAGCGTCAGCCAGTGCGCCGGCGACACTCACGACACTCACGACACAATACACGCGCCTATTCACTGCCTGCGGGCGGGGTCGGGGCGACCGGTAGACTTATTGGGTCAAGCATCCGCTATCTCGGGGAGAATTCCACACGTGACCGCTGTTTCCAAAACTTCTTCCCACGGCGTCGCCGACACCGTTTCCAACGCCATTGCGACGCCCGAGAAGGAGCAGCCCTACGGCGCGCTCGGGCTCAAGGCCGACGAGTACGCGAAGATCCGCGACATTCTGGGCCGCCGCCCGACGAGCGGCGAGCTCGCCATGTACTCGGTCATGTGGAGCGAGCACTGCTCCTATAAGAGCTCGAAGATGTACCTGCGCCAGTTCGGCGACAAGGTCACCCCCGCCATGAAGAAAAACCTCATGGTCGGCATGGGCGAAAACGCCGGCGTGCTCGACGTCGGTGAGGGCTGGGCGGTCACGTTCAAGATCGAATCGCACAACCACCCCTCTTACATCGAACCGTTCCAGGGCGCCGCGACCGGCGTCGGCGGAATCGTGCGCGACATCATCTCGATGGGCGCCCGCCCGGTCGCCGTGATGGATGCCCTCCGCTTCGGCGATATCAACGACCCCGATACCGCCCGCGTCGTGCACGGCGTGGTCTCGGGCATCAGCTTCTACGGCAACTGCCTCGGCCTGCCCAACATTGGCGGCGAAACCGTGTTCGACCGGGTCTACCAAGGCAACCCGCTCGTCAACGCTCTCTCGGTTGGCGTGCTGCGCCACGAAGACCTGCACCTTGCCAACGCCCGCGGTGTCGGCAACCAGGTCGTGTTGTTTGGAGCCCGCACCGGCGGCGACGGCATCGGCGGGGCATCCATTCTCGCCTCGGACACGTTCAGCGCCGGCGGGCCCACCAAGCGCCCCGCGGTGCAGGTCGGCGACCCGTTCGCCGAGAAGGTGCTCATCGAGTGCTGCCTCGAACTGTTTGCGGGCAAACTCGTCGAGGGAATCCAGGACCTCGGAGCGGCGGGCATCTCGTGCGCGACTAGCGAACTCGCCTCCAACGGCGACGGTGGCATGTTCATCGAACTCGAGAAGGTGCTGCTGCGCGACCCCACGCTCACCGCCGAAGAGATTCTCATGAGCGAGAGCCAGGAGCGCATGATGGCGATCGTCACGCCCGAAAAGCTCGAGGGCTTTCTCGCCGTCACCAAGAAGTGGGACGTCGAGACCAGCGTGCTCGGCGAGGTCACCGATACCGGCCGGTTGATCATCAACTGGCACGGCGAAGAAATCGTCAACGTACTGCCACGCACCGTCGCCGTCGACGGCCCGGTCTACGAGCGCCCGCTCGCCTACCCGACCTGGATCGACGCCCTGCAGGCCGACACTGCCTCCGTGCTGCCGCGTGCGCTCGACGGCGAGACCCTGCGAGAGCAGTTCCTCGATCTGCTCGGCTCGCCCAACCTCGCCGACCCGAGCTGGATCACCGACCAGTACGACCACTATGTACAGGGCAACACGGCGCTGGCTTTTCCCGACGACGGTGGAATGATCCGCGTCGATGAAGAAAGCGGACTCGGCTTTAGTATCGCCACCGACGCGAACGGCCGCTACTGCCAGCTCGACCCGTACCGCGGCGCGCAGCTCGCCCTCGCCGAGGCCTATCGCAATGTCGCCGCGACCGGCGCGATCCCGGCCGGTGTCAGCGACTGCCTCAATTTCGGCTCCCCCGAGAACCCCGAGGTCATGTGGCAGTTCCGTGAGGCCGTAACGGCTCTCGCCGACGGATGCCTCGAGCTGGAGATCCCGGTCACCGGCGGCAACGTCTCGTTCTACAACCAGACCGGCGACCAGCCGATCCACCCCACCCCGGTCGTGGCCGTGCTCGGCGTGATCGACGACGTCGCACGTCGCATCCCAAGCGGATGGCAGGACGACGGGCACAACATCTACCTGCTCGGCACGACCCGCCTCGAACTCGACGGCTCAGCCTGGGCCGGTGTCGTGCACAACCACCTCGGCGGCCGTCCTCCGATGGTCGATCTGGCAGGGGAGAAGGCCCTCGCCGGCCTGCTGCACGCCGCGTCGAAGGAAGCCCTCATCGACAGCGCCCACGACCTCAGCGAGGGCGGGCTCGCCCAGGCCCTCGCCGAAGCCGTGCTGCGCTTCGGGGTGGGCGCGCGGGTCTGGCTGGGCGACATCCTGGATCGGGACGGGGTGGACGCATCCACTGCCCTGTTCTCGGAATCAGCCGGTCGCGTCATCGTGAGCGTGCCGCGCGAAGACGACGTGAAGTTTCTTGGTTTGTGTGCCGGTCGCTACATTCCGGTGCTGCGCATCGGCGTGACCGACGCCACCCTGCACGCCCTAGAGGTGCAGGACGTCTTCGCTGCTTCACTCGCAGAGATGCGCAACCGTCACGCGTCCACCCTCCCCGCAGCCTTCGCCTAACCCTGCCTCCTCCCCGCGAGAGCGCAAAAAGTGCCCGATTGAGACGTCCAATCGGGCACTTTTTGCGCTCTCGTGAACCTTGATGAGCCCTCGGGTGTGGATAACTTGATGGACACCGAGACGTTCGGTCACACTATGGGCATGAATCGGTCTCGCAGGCTGCCGCCGCACATTGAGGGACGTCCATTCAGCACGGCCGAGGGTAGTGGCGCCGGTCTGTCAAAGAAGCGGATGCGCGCGTCCGACTTGGCGCGCCCCTATCCGGCAACCCGCACCCCGCGTGGAGATGGCCACTCGATAGACCTGCTCATCCACGCATACGCACACCGCATGTCCAAATCAGACTTCTTTAGTCATCTGACGGCTGCGCGCGTGCACGGGCTTCCTTTGCCTTTTGCCGTCGAACGAACCCAAACTCTTGATGTATCGACCGAGGCACCCGCCCTGCGCGACCGGGTATGCGGCATCCGCGGCCACCATGTCGCACCCAAGACGATCGCCGTGGTTGAAGTGCAGGGCCTACGCGTCACGAGCGCGGTGGACACTTGGTGCCAGCTGTCCACCGTGCTCGGGCTCGACGACCTCATCCGGATTGGCGACGCACTTGTGCGCCGCCGGCATCCGTTCGCCGTGATGGGTGACCTGCTCGCCGCCGTTCGACGGTATTCGGGGCACCGGGGCGTCAAGCTGCTGCGTGAGGCGCTCATCTGGATTCGACCGGGCGTCGATTCACCGCGCGAGACCGACCTGCGGCTGCTCCTCGTGCGGGCCGGCCTGCCCGAGCCCGAAGTCAATGGCGTGATTCTGAACCGCATGGGCGTGAAACTCGCCACCGGCGATCTGGTCTACCGGCGTTATCGCGTTCTGCTCGAGTACGACGGTGGGCAGCACCGCACTGACGAGGAGCAGTATCACTGGGACATCGACCGCCTGGACAACCTCATGGAGGACACGTGGCGGGTGATTCGCATCAACAAGTCCCACCTGCGCACGCGCCCCGCCCTAGTCATCCGCAAAGTACAAACGGCCCTGCGAGCCGCAGGTTGGCAACCCGATCCCCGTCTAGCGAGAGCGCAAAAAGTGCCCGATTGAGAGGTCCAATCGGGCACTTTTTGCACTTTCGCGGTCATGAGAAAACCTAGAGGAAGGGCTCCCCGATCAGGGTTTCGGCTCGCTCCCACAGGCGGGAAGCCACGGCTCGGTCGCGGGACGTGCGGGTTGCCGGCTGGCGCGTCGGTGCACCGCGGGTGAGCAGACGCGGGCCGAAGTAGTCGCCGCCGTGGGCATCCGGGTCGATCGCGGCTCGCACGGTCGACCAGGCTCCAAACTCTTTGCTCTGCGCTCCGACGAGCAGCTGCAGGCCGTCCATAACCCGTTTGCAACGCGACACCTCGTTGACCGATCGGATGCCGGGGGTCAACCCCGAAATGGAATATCCTGGATGCGCGACCAGCGACTGAACCGTGCCGGCACCATTGGCCCGTAAGCGCCGGTCGAGCTCGAATCCGAACACCTGCATCGCGATCTTGGACTGCGCGTAGGCTTTCCACCCGTTGTAGGTGGTGGCCAACTGAAGATCGTCGAGGGAGGAGTCCATCAGCCGCGAAATCAGCGACCCAAGGGATACCACTCGGCTGCCGGGCGTGCGGCGGAGCGCCACGAGGGTGCCAGCGGTGAGCGCGAAGTGCCCAAGAAAATTTGTGGCGAAGATCAGCTCGTTGCCGTCGAGACTCACTTGGCGATCCGTGGACGGATGCACGATTCCAGCGTTGAGAATCAGCCCGTCAAGGCGCGGCAGAGCGCGCAAGGTCTCACTCGCATCGCGCACGGACTGCAGGTCCGCCACATCGAGTTGCAACATCGAAACGGATGCCCCCGGCACGCGGGCGCGGATGGCCGCCGCCGCGGCATCCGCTTTGGCGAGGTTGCGACAGGCGAGCACGACGTGGGCGCCGGCACTGGCGAACTGTTCGCTCGTGAAGTAACCGAGGCCGGCGTTGGCACCGGTGACGACGAAGGTTTTGCCGGCCTGGTCGGGCAGCGAGCGCGGGTTCCAGCTCACCCGGCTAGGAGGCCGCTCGGGGCGCAGCGTTCGGGGCAACGCCGGCAGCTCCCGCTGACCGCGTCGCGTCCATCGGCTCGCCGCCCGCGATCTTCACGTGGTGATGGATCACCTCGGCGATGATGAAATTGAGAAACTTCTCGGCGAAAGCCGGGTCGAGGTGCGCCTCTCCAGCGAGGCCGCGCAGACGGTCGATCTGCATGAGTTCGCGCGCCGGATCGGCGGCCGGCAGCCCGTGCGCGGCTTTGAGCCGACCCACCGACTGGGTGAACTTAAACCGCTCGGCCAGCAGGTGGATGAGCGCGGCGTCGATATTGTCGATACTCTCGCGAATGCTGTGCAGCTGCAGGATCGCAGCCGCGTCGGCATCGGCGGGTAGTTCCTCGTGTACGGCCATACTTTTACGATAATGCATGCCCACGCGGTCAAACGGATGCCGCAGCCTCCCGACTGCGGGCACCGAACGACCCGAGTCGCATCCGTTTCTGCGTGAGCAGTATGCCCACGAGCACGAGGAACGCCCCGGCCGGCTCGTGCCAGGAGAACGTTTCGGCGAGCACGAGCACCCCGAGCACCACGCCGACCACGGGCGTCACGTAGGTCACCGTGGACGCATTGGTCGGCCCCCAGGCGCGCAGCACGTTGATATTCCAGATGTAGGCCAGGCCGGTGCCGAGCGCGCCGAGCGTGAGCAGGCACAGCACGATCGGAACGGTCAGCGTTACCGCGCTCCAAGCCAGAACCGGCGTTAGCAGCAGCATGATGAAACCGGCTATGCCGATGTTTAGAAAGGCGAACGTCGATGCGTATATCGCCCGCCCACTCAGGAAGCGGCGGGTGTAGCCAAAGGTGAAGCCGTAGCAGACGGCCGCGCCAAGGCAGGCGATCTGACCCCAGAGGTCGCCGGTGAGCGAGGAATACTGCCATGGACCGATGATCACGATGACGCCGACGATGCCGAGCACGATGCCGGCGACCTGCGCGCGCACGAGTTTCTCCACCCGAAAGGCGAGCGTGGCCATCAACGCTGTCATGATCGGGGTGACGGCGTTGTAGATGCTTGCGAGGCTTGAGGAAACGTATTGTTCGGCCCAGGCGAAGAGCAGGTGCGGAATCACGCATCCGCTGACCGCGATCACCAGGAAGTGCAGCCAAACCACGCGCTCCCGCGGCAGCACTGGCCCGTTCCCGATGCGTGGACGGGTCACGAGCACGATCAGCCCGAGGGTCAGCCCACCGAGCACGAGCCGCGACCAGGCGATCTGGCCGAAGCTGACGCCGTCAAGCGCGATCTTCATGAACAGAAAACTCGCGCCCCAGATCAGCCCCATCCCAAGAAATTGCAGTACGACGAGGGTCTTGCTGGCGGCAGGGGTCAGAGGCACGATCCGAGCCTATAGCGCAGGCACCCCGCCGCCGGTCGGCACGAACTCAACGGCCGAAAAGCGCCGAACAATGGCAGCCGATGCCGCGACTACGAGGCGTCGGCCCCCGCGTTGCTCTGCGTATCGGTTCCGGCCGGGCTGCCGCCGCGAATGCCGCCCTGCGGTCCGCCGCCCGTGATAGTGCCGCTCGGACCGGTCGGGCGCAGGCTGCGGTACGAGACAAACCGGCCCTTGAAAGCGTCGAGTCGCGCTTCGAGCCCGGCGCGCACGGCCGGCCATTCGTCGGCGAGGATGGAGTAGATGGCGCTGTCGCGCCAGGTTCCGTCGGCGCGGGGGCGATCGCGGCGCAGGATGCCCTCGAACGTGGCGCCGATGCCGAGGATGGCAGCGCGGGAACGCAAGTTGATGGCATCCGCCTGAATTTTGACCCGGCCGAAGCCGTTCTCGAAGGACGTGCCGAGCACGAGCAATTTGGTTTCAGCGTTGACGACGGTGCCCCAGACGCGCGGGTCGTAGGCGGTCCAGCCGAGGTGAATCGACTCGTTGACGACGTCGATGTCGCCGAGGGTTGTCGTGCCGACGACATCGCCGTCGTTCGGACCGCCGAGCAGGCGCACCACATAGGGCAGGCCTTCCCACTGAAAGTAGTCGTCTGCCCACTTGATGAAGCCGTCGACATCCCGGCGCAGGGCCGCGAGGCCGCCGCCGTAGCCGGCCGCGAACACCTCGGGGTGCGCGATGGCGCGCGCCAGTTCGGGCAGCACCGCACTTCCGAGCGGTTGCAGCTGCACAAAACGACCGGTCAAGGTCAGGGAATGGGGTCTCACGGCGTTCACCCGCTTAGTTTGGCAGGTCAAAGTGAGGAATCGTGCGCGCTTCGCGGCAACCCGCAAAGAAATTCAGTCGATCAGGTCGTGGCGCACCACAATGGCTTCGCGGTCGGGGCCGACGCCGATCGCCGACACGCGCGACCCGCTCATCGACTCGAGGGCGAGCACATAGTTCTGCGCTGCCTGCGGAAGCTCCTCGAAGGTGCGCACGCCGGTGATGTCCTCGGTCCAGCCGGGGAAGTTCTCGTAAATCGGAGTAGCGTGGTGAAAGTCGCTCTGCGAGACCGGAACTTCGTCAACGCGCACACCGTCGACCGAATAGGCGACGCAGACCGGTATCTCAGCCAGGCCGGTGAGCACATCGAGCTTGGTCAGCACGAAGTCGGTGACGCCGTTTATGCGCGCGGTGTAGCGGGCGATGGGGGCGTCGTACCAGCCGCAGCGGCGCGGGCGGCCGGTGGTGGTACCGAACTCGAAGCCGTTGACGCGCAGGTACTCGCCCGACTCGTCGGACAGCTCGGTGGGGAACGGGCCGCTGCCGACCCGTGTCGTGTAGGCCTTGACCACGCCGATGACCCGGTCGATGCGGTTCGGAGCGATGCCGGAACCGGTCACCGCGCCCCCCGACGTAGCGTTCGACGACGTGACGAAGGGATAGGTGCCGTGGTCGACGTCGAGCATGGTGGCCTGGCCGCCCTCGAACAGCACTGTCTTGCCGTCATTCAGCGCCTGGTGTAGCAGCAGGGCGGTGTCGGTGACCATGGGGCGCAGGCGTTCGGCGTAGCTGAGCAGTTCGGTGACGATCTCCTCGACCTCGATGGCGCGGCGGTTGTAGACCTTGACCAGCATGTGGTTCTTCTGGTCAAGGGCTCCCTCGACCTTCTGCCGCAGGATGTTCTCGTCGAACAGGTCCTGCACACGAATACCGACGCGGTTGATCTTGTCGGCGTAGGCCGGGCCGATGCCGCGGCCGGTGGTGCCGATCTGGCGCTTGCCGAGAAAACGTTCGGTGACCTTGTCGAGGGTGCGGTGATATGCGGTGATGACGTGGGCGTTGAGGCTGACCTTGAGCCGGGAGACGTCGACGCCGCGCTCGGAGAGGGCGTCAAGCTCTTCGAACAGCACCTCGACGTCGACGACGACGCCGTTGGCGATGACCGGGGTGACTCCGGGGCTCAGGATGCCGGACGGCAGCAGGTGCAGCGCATACTTCTCGTCGCCGACGACGACGGTGTGGCCGGCGTTGTTGCCGCCGTTGAACTTGACGACATAGTCGACCCGGCTGCCGAGCAGGTCGGTGGCCTTACCCTTGCCCTCGTCGCCCCACTGGGCTCCGATGAGTACGATCGCGGGCATTTAGTCTTCTCCTCGAATTACAAAAGCTTCGGTGGGCGGCGCCGGGTCGGACCCTGGGCTGCCGGTGTGCAGGGTGGCGATGATGGAGATGGCGCTCGTATCGGCATCCGTCAGAAAAGCCGTGAGGCGGGAGACTTCGTCGGCCTCGCCGATCTCTTCGGCGCCGCGGCGCAGCGCGAACAGGGCGCGCAGCACTCCGCGGTTGGGTTCGTGGCGCCACGGAATGGGGCCGTGGCCGCGCCAGCCGGCCTTGCGCAGGGCGTCGAGTCCGCGATGGTAGCCGACCCGGGCGTAAGCGTACGACTCGAGGATGCGACCCTCAGCGTAGGTGGCGTCGGCCAGTTCAGCCCAGGCCAGCGGGGAGGTCGGGTGCACCTGAACAACGCCGGCGATCTCGCTTCTCGCGGTTCGGCGCAGGGCCTCGAGCACCTCCGGTTCCGCGGGAAGAAGGGTCTCGGGCTCTGAAATCAAATTGTCGCCAGTCACACTGAATCCTACCAAGGCCGCAGGCCCCCACCGCGGCGACGGGCCCGGCCGGCCATAACGGCTAGGCCGGGCTTTGTTGCCGGGCCGCGACCCGCCAGCCGCCGTTGACGAACAGGTAGGTCGTCGACATGTTGAGCTCGGCCACGATATCGCCGCGGCGGGCGATCGCCTTGTACACGACGACGCCGGCACGCTCGCCGAGGCGGATGATGGCTGGCTCGTGAATTCCGTAGCTCTCCCACGGAGCGGCCTGGTCGAAGTAGGCGGTGACCTGGTCGCGGGTGATGACGGCGCCCGGCACGATCATCAGGGCGTCGTCGGTCATCTCGCGTTGGTAGTACGCGCCACCCTGGCCACCCAGGATGGCCTGCCATCCTGCGTTTTCTTCGTGAAGGAGCCGTGCGGGGAGATCGTCAGTGATCGCAGTCATACCGCCACGCTAGCCCCAAACCGTCACCGAATGCAGAAAAGGTCAGAACCGGTGCTGAACCACCCAGGAGTGCATCGTGACGGCGGCGGCGGCCGAGGCGTTGATCGATCGGGTCGACCCGAACTGACTGATTTCGACGACGGAATCGGCGGCGGCGATGGCCTCCTCCGATAGTCCGGGGCCTTCCTGGCCGAACAGGAGCACGCAGCGTTCGGGAAAGCTGAACGTCTCGATGATGACGCTGCCCGGCACGTTGTCGATCGCGATAATCGGCAGCGACCCGCTCGCGCACCACTCGACGAAAGCGGCGACATCCGCGTGGTGCAGCACATGCTGATACCGGTCAGTGACCATGGCGCCGCGCTTGTTCCAGCGCTTGCGGCCGATGATGTGCACGGTGTCGGCGCCGAACGCGTTGGCGCTGCGCACGATCGAGCCGATGTTCATGTCGTGCTGCCAGTTCTCAATAGCCACGTGGAACGGATGCCGGTGCTCATCCAGGTCAGCCACGATCGCCGCCATGGTCCAGTATCGGTAGCGGTCGATCACGTTACGGGTGTCGCCGTGTTCGAGTAGCTCGGCGTCGTAGCGGTCCTCCCCGGGCCACTCTCCCGGCCACGGACCGACGCCGTAGGTGGATCGCTCGGGCGTGGGATTCTCAGCCGACGCGGGCACTGGCAGGTTGACTATTCTTTCGTTCACTGCTTAACCGTATCCCGCGGCCGAGACGGTCTCACCCGCTGCGAGACCGGCCGCGCCCTTCCCCGATACTGCTCGTCGGCAGTCCTTACTAAGGTGAAGCTGTGAGCGAGACCATGATCCTGATCAAGGACTTTCGCAAGTCCTATGGCGGCTTCATCGCGGTCGACGGGATCAGCTTCGAGGTGAGCCGTGGAGAGGTCTTCGGCCTGCTCGGACCTAATGGTGCCGGCAAGACCACGACGCTCGAATGTCTTGAGGGGTTGAGGCGCTCCGACGGCGGTACCTTGCGAGTCGACAACGTCGACCCCGGCCGGGTCGGGCGGCGGCTCAGTCGACTCATCGGGGTGCAACTCCAGGCTTCGGCCCTGCCGGACAGTATCGCGTGGACGAGGCAATGCGCTTCTTCTGCACGTACCACAAGATCGCACCGCGCTTCGATTTGATCGAACGAGTCGGCCTCACGGAGAAGCACCATGCCCAGTACCACGAGTTGTCCGGCGGTCAGCAGCGCCGACTGTCTCTCGCGCTCGCCGTGGCGCACCGTCCCGCGGTGGTCATCCTCGATGAGCCGACCTCCGGCCTAGATGTGGCGTCTCGGGTCATGCGTCACGAGCTCATCCGGGAACTCCAGAGCGACGGTACAACGATCCTTCTTGCCACGCACGACATGGCCGAGGCGTCCGACCTGGCCAGCAGGGTCGCGATCCTGCTCCGGGGGCGGATCGCCGCGATCGGCACCCCGATGGAACTGACGGCCACGGGTGGAAGCCTCACACGCATCTCGGTTCTCACCGAGGGCGACTGCCTGAGCCTTCCGGACGCCGTCTTCCCCGCCGTGCAACAAACACAGAGTCGCGACGCGTACGTGATCTACTTCAGCACCGACGTCGGGCGGACCGTTTCAGCACTCATCTCGTTCATCACGGACCGGAAAGACGTGCTGATCGATCTGCGCGTCGAGCGGCCGAGCCTTGAAGACCGGTTTCTCGAAATCACGACGGAGCACACGAATCCATGAAGGCCTCCATCATGCACCTCGGCTTTGAGTTTCGAGTTGGCATCCGCAATAAGACGCTTATGCTGATGAATTACCTGTTTCCCCTGGGCGGCTACTTAATGTTCGGGGCCCTCCTGGGGGAGATCAATCCGGGCTTTCTGACCACCATCGTGCCAGCGATGTCGCTGTTCGCGATAATGAGCGGGGCTCTACTCGGAATGCCAGACACGCTCGTCAGCGCGAGAAACGCCGGAGTGTTTCGCTCATTCAAGATCAACGGTGTGCCCGCCCCGTCTCTGCTGTTGATCCCCGTAATCACCAGCATGCTCCATGCATTCCTGGTGACGGTAGTCATCGCTGTCACGGCGCCCCTGATCTTTGGCGGCGAAGCACCCGTCAACTGGGCGGGATTCCTGCTCGTCTTCCTGACGTCGGCCTTCGCACTCGCTGGGGCCGGAGCGCTGATCGGCGTTGTGGCGGCGAACTCCCGATTAACGGTCCTGCTATCGCAACTTATCTTTCTGCCGTCAATGATCCTCGGCGGCCTCATGCTCCCCGCCAGCATTCTTCCCCCGACACTTGCTCAGGTCGCGCTGCTCCTTCCGACGACCCACGCGATGGATGCCTTCGCAGGACTGGCGATGGGGCAGGCGACAACGCAGCCATGGTGGTCACTCGCGATCCTCGTTACGGGAGGAGCCGTCGCCTTCGTCCTGGCAGTCGCCCTTTTCAGCTGGGATCCGAAGAGCGCCACGCGACGCGCGCACCCCGTCTGGGCGCTTCTAGCCCTGGCACCCTACGCGGCTGGTCTGATCGCGTCGTTCTCGTCAGCGGCCAACTAATCGCAATCGTCACATTCATTTATTGGACGACCAGAATTGTCGACAGCGAGGTTTCGGTTTGCCGAAAGTTTGGCTAGGGTTTCGGCATGACTAAAACGGATGCTCCCGCTCCCGATCGCGTGCTCGCCAACGCTCCCACCACGGTCGCCTCCAGCCGCTTGCTCTGGCTTCTGGGTCCGGCCCTCGTAGCAGGGGTCGCCTACCTCGATCCCGGCAATGTCGCGAGCAATATGACTGCCGGAGCCCGCTACGGTTACCTGCTGGTCTGGGTGGTCGTGGCCGGCAACGTCATGGCCTGGCTGATCCAATACCTCTCGGCCAAGCTCGGAATCGTCACCGGGGCGAGCCTGCCCGAGATTCTCGGGGTGCGCATGAAACGGCCGATGGCCCGGCGGCTGTACTGGGTGCAGGCGGAGCTGGTGGCCATGGCCACCGACCTCGCCGAGATCATCGGCGGTGCCGTCGCCCTCAATCTGCTGTTCAACCTGCCGCTGATCTGGGGCGGGGTCATCACCGGCACCATTTCGATGATCGTGCTGATGGTGCACTCTCGGCGGGGACCGCGCATTTTCGAGCGCGTTATCATCATGCTCATGCTCATCATCGTCGTCGGTTTCACGGCGGGGGTCTTCGCTTCTCCGCCCGACGCTGGCGGTGTGCTCTCCGGCCTGGTGCCGCGGTTCGAGGGCTCCAACTCGGTACTTCTCGCCGCGTCCATCCTCGGCGCCACGATCATGCCGCACGCCATCTACGCGCACTCCTCGCTCGCCCGCGACCGGTTTCCAGAGTGGCAGGGCGTCGTCGCCACTCGCCGCCTGCTCTGGGCCACGAAGTGGGACGTCACCATCGCCATGGCCATTGCCGGAACGGTGAACCTCGCAATTCTGCTGCTCGCGGCATCCGCTCTGCAAGGGGTCGACGGCACCGACACGCTCGAGGGAGCCTATGCAGCGCTCAAGGACACGCTCGGACCGGTCGTCGCGATACTGTTCGCCGTCGGCTTGCTCGCATCGGGGCTCGCCTCGACCTCGGTCGGCGCCTATGCCGGGGCGGAGATCATGCACGGCCTGTTGCACGTGCGTATTCCGCTTTTGCTGCGCCGACTGGTCACCCTGATTCCGGCGCTGCTCATTCTCGGCGTGGGGTTCGACCCGACCCAGGCACTCGTGCTCAGCCAGGTGGTGTTGTCGTTCGGCATTCCGTTCGCGCTGATCCCGTTGGTCTGGCTTACTGCTCAGCGCGGCCTGCTGGGCAGCTTCACCAACCGGTGGTTCACGACCGCCGCCGGGGCTGTCTGCGCACTGGCCCTCGTTGCACTGAACGTCGTGCTGCTCGTGCTCGTCTTCACCGGCGCCTGAACGGATATCCTGAAACAGATATGACGTACACGACCGGCGCCGCCGAGGACTACCTCAAGACCATCTACGCCCATACCGAGTGGCAGACCGACCTGATCACCCCCTCGGCGCTCGCGGTGCGACTGGGGGTGGCGCCATCTTCCGTAACCGAAATGGTCAAGAAGCTCGCTGCGAGCGGGCTCATCACCCACGTTCCCTACGGTCCGCTGGCGTTGACGGATGCCGGCCGGCTGCGCGCGACCGCCGTCGTGCGGCGGCATCGCCTGATCGAGACCTGGCTGGTCGGCGAGATGGGCTACGACTGGGACGAGGTGCACGACGAGGCTGAGATTCTCGAGCACTCCATCTCGGATCGTCTGCTCGAGGCCATCAACGCCCGCCTCGGGTTTCCGGCGCACGATCCGCACGGCGATCCCATTCCGGCCGCCGACGGTACCGTACAGCGGCCAGCGGCACTGCTGCTGGCCGACGCCGAAGTCTCGCATTCGGGAACCGTGCTGCGCATCAGCGACCGGGACCCGGCTGTGTTGCGCGAGCTCGCCGCCGACCTGATCGGGCCAGGCACCCAGTTCACGCTCGCGGCCCCGTTCACCATCGTTTTAGCGGATGGCCAGAGCCGGCTGGTCACGCCGGCCGCGGCCAGGTCGATCTGGGTGACCGCCTGATTTGACTCGCGCAGCTAGGCTGGACCCGACGAGAAGGAGCGCCTGATGGCACGACGCGACGAAATCGAATGCTGGCTCACCGATATGGACGGTGTGCTCGTGCATGAGAACCAGGCCCTCCCGGGGGCCGCCGAATTGCTGCAGCAGTGGACCGATGCGGGAACGCCATTTTTGGTGCTCACTAATAACTCCATTTTCACGCCCCGGGACCTGAGCGCCCGGTTGCGCTCGAGCGGGCTCAACGTGCCGGAGGACCGCATCTGGACCTCGGCTCTCGCAACGGCGGATTTTCTGAGATCGCAGGTTTCCGGCGGTACGGCGTTCGTGATCGGCGAGGTCGGAATCACGACCGCCCTGCACGAGGCCGGGTTCATCATGACCGAAACCGACCCCGACTATGTGGTCGTCGGCGAGACGCGCAATTACTCGTTCGAGGCGATCACCAAGGCGATTCGGCTGATTCTGGGCGGTGCGCGGTTCATCGCGACGAATCCGGATGCGACCGGACCGAGCAAGGACGGCCCGATGCCGGCGACCGGCGCGATTTCGGCGCTGATCTCCAAGGCCACCGGTATGGAACCCTATGTCGTCGGCAAGCCCAACCCCATGATGTTCCGTTCCGCGATGAACAAGATCGGTGCGCACTCGGAGAACACCGGCATGATCGGTGACCGCATGGACACCGACATCGTCGCGGGCATCGAGGCCGGGCTGCACACCATTCTCGTGATGACCGGCATCAGCGACGAAGCCGAGATCAACCGCTACCCGTTCCGGCCAGACGAGATCGTGGCCGGGGTGCACGAACTGCTCGTCACCGAGCCGATCGAGAGCGACGAGATCTAGACCGTAGCGTTCGAAGAGTTAGTTCGGGTAGACGATGGACTTGAGGCTGTTCTCGTCGCGGTCGCTGTCAAGCGCTTCCGCGACGTGCGCCAAGTCGAATTTTCCGGTAACCAGGGCGTCCAGGTCCACCTGCCCCGAAGCAACGAGATGGATGGCGGTCGGCCAGGTGTCGACGTAGCGGAAGATGCCGGTGACCGTGATCTCCAGGTTCTGAATGTGCGACACCGGCAGAACCATCTCGGAGTTTCCCAGTCCAACCAGAACGACCGTACCGGCCGGTCGCACCGAGCGGATGCCGCTGTCGACTGCCCGCGCAGACCCGCTCGCGTCGATAAACGCGTTCACGTCGAGGTTGAGCGAGGCGGGGTCGTCGGCCACGGGATCGATGACCCGGGTGGCGCCGAATTTCAAGGCCCGTTCCCGCTTGGCCGGCACGAGGTCGGAGACGATGATTTCGCTTGCCCCGAAGGCCCGCGCGGTCTGGGCCGTGATGATGCCGATCGGGCCGGCCCCGGCAATCAGAATCGAGGAGCCCGGAACGATCTGGGCTTTGCGGATACTCGCAATGGCGACGGAGAGCGGCTCTAGCAGGGCGCCCGCCTCAAACGACACCGAGTCGGGAATCACGTGGGCAAATTCGGCCTGAATCGTCACGTAGCCGCAGAAGGCGCCGTCGATGGGCGGAGTCGCGTAGAACTCCATCTTCCAGCACAGGTTGTACCGACCGGCGCGGCACTCGCGGCAGAGGCGGCACGGACGCTGGGGTTCCACGGCTACGCGTTCCCCAATGCGGGCGGGGTCGACGTCGACCCCGACCGCAGCGATGGTGCCGCTGAGCTCGTGGCCGAGAACCAGGGGGGCGTCGACGATGAAGTCACCGATTCTCCCCTCGCGGTAGTAGTGCACGTCGGAGCCGCAGACACCGACCGCGGCGACCTTGACGAGCACCTCGTCGGCGCCGGGCGCTGGCACGACCCGGTCCTCGATCGTCAGTGACTCTTGTTTCAGCAGAACGCTAGCGCGCATGGTCGCGGGCAGAGTGGATGCGTCGGTCATGGTGGATCTTCCTTCGTGCGCGAGTGGGTGGGTTACGTCGGTGTCGCTCGGGCGGGGTCAGGCGGTTGGGCCAGCTCCCATGATGCTCGCCGTGAGCGGCTCGGCTGAGGCTCGACTCGCGAAACAGAAGTAATAGCGAGGCTCGTCGGTCCACTGTTCTTCACTGATCGGGTAGCTGCCCTGCATCTGCAGATTGGGGTAGGCGCCGGCCGCATTCAGGTCCAGGATGCCGGGAGCCGTGCACAGCACGTTGATCTGGGCGGCCAGTGCGGCCTCCCCTGGAAAAGCAGTGGCCGCATCGCCGCCGAAATTGCCGCGATACACGAGCTGGGCCGGATGTGCCGCGGCGCAATCGACGACCGTGAAGTCTTCCTCCCACGGCGAGCCATACGGTTCAAAACATTCGCCACCGAACAGGGTGTTCCACTCGTGCACACCGGCCGGCTGCATCGCGGTGATCTCCGGCGTGGGTGTCGGCGTCGGCGTGGGCGTCGGCGTAGCGGATACCGTCGGCTGCGGCGCCGCCACTGGGCTCGCGACGAACCGCTGGCCGAGATAGAACAGGCCGACGAGCACGATGGCGGCGAGCAGCCCGACGGCCGTCCAGATCAGGGCAGCCTGGGTCGCTATGGGAGCGCCGCGCCGGGACCTGTGGCGGCTCGGCGGCTCGGGGCTTGGTGCGGCTTCCGCAGCAGCTGTACCCGCTGCCCCTGCGGGCACACCCTCACCGCCGGCGGGCTGAGCGGGCAGCAGTTCTGTCGGCTGGTCACTTTCCGCTTCGGCTTCTGTCTCGGTCAAGCGGATGACCGCTGTTTCGACGTCGGCTGATGCTTCAGAAACTGGCAGGAACACGGTCGGCTCAACCGGAATTGACGTGACGGGAGCCGACTCGATAGGCACCGACCGGTTTGGGACCAGCTCAGCAGGGGCCGGCACGGCAGATTCGTGCCCGACTCCAGCGGCAGCTACAAGGGGATCGCTGAACTCTGCCGCAGCAGCATCGGTCTCGACCGGTTGCGGCAGGGGGGTCGTCCACCAGGGCGCCGGACCGGCCGGAACCGCAGCAACCGGGGGTGCTGCCGGCGTAACGAGAACGGGTTCCTCGATCCGTTCAGCGACGCGGGCGCGACGACCGAACCGGCTCGTGGGCGCGCCGGCATCCGCCTTTTCAGCTCGTGGAGTCTTGACCGCGGGAGCCAGGCCGTCGTCGGCGGTGTCACCGGAGCTCGTATCATCGGCGCTCGTGTCATCGGCGCTCGTGTCATCGGCGCTCGTGTCGAGCTGCGACGCGAGCCAGTCGATTCCGCGCTCGTCGTCGTCTACTGCCACTAGTTCAGCCCCAGGTCCTCAAGGGAGATCGCGGCAAAGTAAAGGTAGCCGGCGGCCTCGATCACTTCGCGCGCACCGGTGTTGCGGTCGACGACGACGGCGACGCCCGCGATCTCGGCGCCCACCTTGAGCAGGGCTTCGATGGCGGCCAGGGGGGACCCGCCGGTGGTCGAGGTGTCCTCGAGCACGATCACGCGCTTGCCAGCGAGATCAGGGCCCTCGACCTGGCGGCCGCGGCCGTGGTCTTTGGGTTCTTTGCGCACGACGAACGCGTCGTAGCTTGCGCCGCGGGCTGCGCCCTGGTGCATGACGGCCGCGGCGATCGGGTCGGCTCCCATCGTCATTCCGCCGACGGCGACGACATCGGGCACGGCCTTGATGAGATCGAGCATGACCTGCCCGATCAGCGGGGCGACCCGGTGGTCGAGGCTGACCCGGCGCAGGTCTACGTAGTACGTGGCCTTCTTGCCGCTCGTGAGAACGAAGTCTCCGTGAAAAACGGCTTCGGCCGAGATGAAGTCGATGAGTTTCTGCCGTGTATCGGTCACGCTCGCCAGTTTAGGGCATGCCCCGCTGGCACCCCGTGCTAAAAGATGCGCACCAGGTTGCGACGCTCGATCTGGCGGTAACCATCGCGGTGCACCTCGACGACGAGAGCGGCGATGGAGACAACGGCGAGGAGCAGAATAGCGATGAGGACGAACACGAGGTGCCTTTCGAAGGAGGTGGAGTGGCCCGGCACGGAGGCGACATTGCTCGTGTATGACACCCTCATTTGATCACCCCTGACCGTTCAGCACAATCGCTTTATTCTGTATCAATAATTTAGACTAACTACATGGACGTACAACGGCTCGAACTGCTCCGTGAACTCGCCGACCGCGGCAGCGTCACGGCGGTCGCGCTCGCCACCCACCGCACCCCGTCGGCGGTCTCCCAACAACTCAAGGTGCTCGAACGAGAAGCCGGCCTGCCACTCACCCAGCGGCAGGGGCGCGGCCTCGTGCTCACCGACGCTGGTCGCGCCCTCGCCCGCAGCGCAGCGGATGTCGCGGTGTCACTCGCGAAGGCCACCGCGCTCTGGGACGAATTTCGAAACCATGCCAGCGGAGAGGTGAGCCTCGTCACCTTTCCCACCGCCGGCCAGATGCTCCTCCCCGGCGTCATCAAGAACCTCGGCCCCGACCTCGTGCTCAACTGCGCCGATGAAGACCCCGAACTGAGTGACTTTCCCGCGTTCACCGCCGAGTACGACATCGTGCTGGCGCACTCAATGAGCGGGCAGCTGTCCTGGGCTGGCCGAGGCCTGAAAGTCGTGCCGCTCATGACCGAGCCGCTCGATGTGGGACTGCCGGTCGGGCATCCGCTCGCCGATCGCGCCTGGGTCGGTCCGCGCGACCTGATCGGGGAGACCTGGATTGGTGTCACCGACGGCTACCCGTTCGAGCGCATCCTGCACGCGATCGAGCAGGAAGCCGGCGCCCGCCTGTCGGTGTCGCAGCGGTTCGCCGACCTGGCCCTGATTGAATCGTTCGTGATCGCCGGGCTCGGCATCGCGCTCGTGCCGCGCTATACCTCCGGAGGCGGCCAGCCAGGCCGCCTCGTGCTCAAACCCCTGCGCGGCGTCGAATCCCAGCGCCAGATCGTGGCCCTAATGCGTCCCGACCGGGCCGAGCGCGTAGCCGTGCGTACCGTATTGGAGGCCCTGCAATGCGAGGCGTCGAGAGTACAACAATCCCAAAACACGAAATAGCTCAGCGAGAGCGCAAAAAGTGCCCGATTGGAGGCCCCGAACGGGCACTTTTTGCGCTCTCGCGGTAAAAAGAGCTATTGGTTCTGGGGAAAGCCCAGATTGATGCCGCCGTGGCTCGGGTCAAGCCACCGGCTCGTTACCGCCTTCTCCCGCGTGAAGAAGTTCACTCCGGCGGGGCCATAGGCCTTGGCGTCGCCGAACAGCGAGTTCTTCCAGCCGCCGAAGGAGTGGTACGCGACCGGCACCGGAATCGGAACGTTGATGCCGACCATACCGACCTGCACCTCGTTCTGGAACCGGCGAGCGGCCCCGCCGTCGTTGGTGAAGATAGCCGTTCCGTTGCCGTACTGGCTCGCGTTGATCAGGTCGAGGCCCTCCTGATAGGTGGCCACACGCACGATCGACAGCACCGGTCCGAAGATCTCGTCGAGGTACACGGCCGAATCGACACTGACCTTGTCAAACAGGGTCGGGCCGAGCCAGAAACCGTTGGGGTCGCCGTCGACCTTGACGCCGCGACCGTCGATGACCACGTCGGCGCCGTCAGCCTGGGCGATATCGATGTAGCCGGCGACCTTGTCGCGGTGCACCTGTGTGATCAGCGGGCCCATGTCGCAATTGCGGGTGCCATCACCGACAGTGAGGCCCTTGACCCGTTCGGCGATCTTCGCGATCAGTTCGTCGGCGACGGGCTCGACGGCGACGATGACGCTGATCGCCATGCAGCGCTCACCGGCGGATCCGAAACCGGCGTTGACAGCGGCATCCGCTGTCAGTTCGAGGTCGGCGTCTGGCAGCACGAGCATGTGGTTCTTCGCGCCGCCGAGAGACTGCACGCGTTTGCCATGCTTGGCGGCAGTCTCGTAGATATAGCGAGCGATCGGGGTGGAGCCGACGAAGGAGATCGCCTGCACGTCGGGGTGCACGAGAAGCGCGTCGACGGCTTCCTTGTCGCCGTGCACGACGTTGAGCACACCGGCCGGAAGACCAGCCTCGGTGAACAGCTCGGCGAGCCAGTTCGACGCGGTTGGGTCCTTCTCGCTCGGCTTGAGCACGACGGTGTTGCCGGCCGCGATCGCGATCGGAAAGTACCACAGCGGCACCATGGCCGGAAAGTTGAACGGGCTGATGATGCCCACGACCCCGAGGGGCTGACGAATGGAGTACACGTCAACGCCGGTCGAGACGTTCTCGGAGTACTCGCCCTTGATCAGGTGCGGCATGCCGAGTGCGAATTCGACGACCTCGAGTCCGCGAATGATCTCACCGAGTGCGTCTGCGATGACCTTGCCGTGTTCGGCGGTGAGGATCTCGGCAAGGTCGCCCTTGCGGGCGTTCAGCAGCTCGCGGAAGTTGTACATGATGGTCTGGCGGCGGGCCTGGCTCATATCCCGCCAGGCCGGGTAGGCGGCCTGGGCGACGGCGACGGCGTCGTCGAGGTCGGCGGTGCTGGCCAGCAGCACGTTCTTGGCAACTTTGCCGGTAGCCGGGTTGTAGACGGGAGCGGTGCGGGTGGAGGTGCCCGCAGCCGGTGTGCCGTTGACGTAGTGCTGGATGGTGGGAACGTCGGTCATGAGTGATGCCTTTCAGTGAATCGGTTAGGAGAGCAGGTCGAGGCTGAGCACCTCGTCGTAGATGGCGAGTGCCTCGGCGACCTCAGCGTCGGAGACGACACACGGCGGTACGACGTGGATGCGGTTCTCCATGAGGAACGGCAGCAGGCCCCGGCCGAGCAGCTCGGCCTTCACGCGCGCCATGACGGCGGCGCTCACCGGCGCGCGGGTATCAGGGTCGGCGACGAGTTCGAGGGCCCAGAACACCCCGACACCGCGCACTTCGCCGATGATCGGATGTTTGGCCTGCAGCGCCTTCAGGCCCGGTTCGAGCACGTCGTGGCCGATGCGGGCTGCGTTCTCGACGATGCCCTCGGCCTCCATCGCGTCGAGGGCGCCGACAATCGACGCCATGGCGAGCGGATGCCCGCTGTAGGTGAGTCCGCCGGGAAAGACCGTGTCGTCGAAGGTCGCGGCGATGGCGTCGGAGATGATCACACCGCCGGTAGGCACATACCCGGAGTTGACGCCCTTTGCGAAGGTGATCAGGTCGGGCACGACGTCGTAGGCCTGGAACGCGAACCAGTTGCCGGTGCGGCCGAAGCCGCACATGACCTCGTCGAGGATGAGCACGATGCCGTACCTGTCGCAGAGGGCGCGCACGCCGGGCAGGTAGCCGGCCGGCGGCATCATGATGCCGGCGGTACCGGGAATCGACTCGAGCAGAATGGCCGCGACCGACGCCACTCCCTCGCCCTGGATGACGCGTTCCAGGTGGTGCAGCGCGCGGGCGCATTCCTCGGCCTCGCTCGTCGCCCAGAATTCGCTGCGGTAGAGGAACGGGCCGAAGAAGTGCACGTGGCCGCGCGAATACTCGTTGGGGACGCGGCGCCAGTCGCCGGTCGCGACGATCGCCGCGCCGGTGTTGCCGTGGTAGGACTTGTAGAGCGAGAGCACCTTGTCGCGGCCGGTGTGCAGGCGGGCCATGCGCATGGCGTTCTCGTTCGCATCCGCTCCCCCGTTGGTGAAGAAGACCTTGTTGAAACCGGCCGGGGCTCGGTCCGTGATGCGCTGGGCCGCCTCGCCGCGGGCGAGGTTGGCCGTGGACGGCGCGATGGTCGTCAGCAGTGCGGCCTGCTCGATGATGGCCTTGACGACGGCCGGATGCTGGTGGCCGATATTCACGTTCACCAACTGACTCGAGAAGTCGAGATAGGTACGTCCGTCGTTATCCCAGATGCGGCAGCCCAACCCGCCGGCGATGACGAGCGGTTTCAGTGCCGCTTGCGCCGACCAGGAATGGAAGACGTGCGCCCGGTCGAGTTCGCTCGTGTGCGCGTTGAGGCTTTTGGTGCTGGTATCAGTCACGTATATCGCTGGCTTTCTGTGTTGGTGGTGGTGGTGAAACGATGAAAATTGTGTCGATGACGTTGAGCTCATCGGGCTGGTAGAGCTCGACAGTGTCTTCGTTCACGATCGCGAGAACCTGGGCGTATTCGTTGTAGGTCATCACCTGGGCCGCGTCGATGTCGCCGGAGAGGAAGGCGTTCATGTCGAAGGCCTGCTGGATCAGGGAAATGTCGTCCTGGGCGACATCGGCCTGCTCCATGCCGACGAAGCGTTCCCACTCGATGCTGATGTTCGCACCCTGTTCGATCGAGCCGTGCACCTCGGGCACACAAGAAATGGCGTAGTCCACGTGGCCGGCCGCGAGCACATCCGGGGGAACGATGTTGGGGCCGCCCTCGACCATGGTCAGGTCGAGTCCCTCATCTTCGGAGAGGCCTCCGCGCAGGCGCCGGTGCACACCCATGGGGCTACTGGGCAGGCGCCGGTGCACACCCATGGGGCTACTGGGCAGGCGCCGGTGCACACCCATGGGGCTACTGGGCAGGCGCCGGTGCACACCCATGGGGCTACTGGGCAGGCGCAGTTCAGCTACCCCGCGCGCGCCGCGGGTGAGCGGGGCGGTCTGCTCGCTGGTGGCCGGCATCCGCATGGCTATTTCTTGGCCGTGATGGCGTCGGTCAGGGCCGGGATCACGGTTTCGCCGTAAACCCGCATGGTCTCTTCTTTGTTGTCGTGTTGCAGGTAGCCTGCGAACTGGTCGACGCCGAGCTCTTTGAGCGCCTCGAGCTTCTCCACGTGGTTTTTGGCCGTGCCGAGCAGGCAGAACCGGTCGACGATGTCGTCGGGCACGAACGCGGCGTGCTCGTTCCCCGCCTTGCCGTGCTGGTTGTAGTCGTAGCCCTCGCGGTCCTTGATGTAGTCGGTGAGGGCCTTCGGCACGGCGGATTCAGCGCCGTACTTGGCGACGATGTCCGCTACGTGGTTGCCGACCATGCCGCCGAACCAGCGGCACTGGTCGCGCATATGCTCCCAGTCCTCGCCGATGTAGGCGGGGGCGGCAACGCAGAACTTGATCGACAGCGGGTCGCGGCCGGCGTTGGAGGCTGCGGTGCGCACGCTTTCGATCATCCATGCGGCGACGTCGAGGTCGGCCATTTGCAAAATGAAGCCGTCGCCCACCTCACCGGCGAGTTTGAGCGCAAGGGGTCCGTAGGCGGCGACCCACACCTCCAGGCTGGAACCGCGGCTCCACGGAAACTGCACGGTGGCGCCGTTGTATTCGACCGGGCGGGAGTTGGCGAGCTCGCGAATGACGTGGATCGACTCGCGCAGGGTCTTCAGGGTGGCCGGGGCGCCGTTGGTGGTGCGCACCGCCGAGTCGCCCCGGCCGATGCCGCAGATGGTGCGGTTGCCGTACATCTCGTTGAGGGTTGCGTAGGTCGACGCCGTGACGGTCCAGTCACGGGTAGCCGGGTTGGTGACCATGGGGCCGACGAGGATCTTGCTGGTCTCGGCCAGAATGCGGCTGTAGATCACGTAGGGCTCCTGCCAGAGCAGGTGCGAGTCGAAGGTCCAGACGTGGCTGAATCCGTGGGCCTCGGCCAGTTTGGCCAGTTGCACAGTGCGCGCCGACGGCGGGTTGGTCTGCAGTACTGCTCCAAAATCCATGGCTCCCCCTCAGATCAGGTACTGGCTCAGGCCGCGCTTGATAAAGCGACCGTCACCCTTGGTACCGAGATAGGCGTTGTCGTCGATGACGACCTTGCCGCGGGAGATGACGGTGTCGACGTGGCCGTCGATCTCGTAGCCCTCCCAAGCGGAGTAGTCCATGTTCATGTGGTGCGACTTGCCGACACCGATGGACGTGTGCCCGTTCGGGTCGTAGATCACCACGTCGCCGTCGGCGCCGGGGGCGATGACACCCTTCTGGCCGTACATGCCGAACATGCGGGCCGGGGTGGTGGAGCACACCTCGACCCAGCGTTCGAGCGAGATCTTGTTGTCGACGACGCCCTGGTATAGCAGGTCCATGCGGTGCTCGACCGAGCCGATGCCGTTGGGAATCTTGGAGAAGTCGGTCAGGCCCAGGTCTTTCTGGCCCTTCATGCAGAACGGGCAGTGGTCGGTGGAGACCATCTGGATGTCGTTCGTGCGCAGACTCTGCCACATATGGTGCTGGTGGCCTTCGGCCTTGGCGCGCAGTGGCGTAGAGCAGACCCACTTGGCGCCCTCGAAGCTGCCCCACTCGTCACTCTTGGCGCCCAAGTTGTCCTCGAGCGAGAGGTAGAGGTATTGCGGGCAGGTCTCACCGAATACATTCTGGCCTTTGTCGCGGGCCTGGGAAATCTGGTCAACGGCCTGCTTCGCCGACACGTGCACTATGTACAGGGGAGCGCCCGTGAGGTTGGCGAGCATGATCGCCCGGTGAGTGGCCTCTTCTTCGGCCTGCCAGGGCCGGGTGAGACCGTGATAGAGCGGGCCCGTGTTGCCCGCGGCGACCGCCTGCTGCACGAGCAGGTCGATGACGCTACCGTTCTCGGCGTGCATCATGATCATGCTGCCATTCGTTGCTGCGCGCTGCATGGCCTTGACGATCTGGCCGTCGTCACTCAGGAACACGCCCTTGTAGGCCATGAACAGCTTGAAGCTCGTGACGCCCTCGTCGACGAGCTCGTCCATCGCGGTCAGCGACGTGTCCTGCACGTCGGAGAGGATCTGGTGAAAGCCGTAGTCGATGGCGCACTGACCGGCGGCCTTTTGCTGCCAGGCCGCGTAGCGTTCGAGAACGCTTTCGCCGGCGTACTGCACGACGAAATCGACGATGCTCGTGGTGCCACCCCAGGCGGCCGCGCGGGTGCCGGTTTCAAAGGTGTCGCTGGCCTGGGTGCCGCCGAACGGCATCTCCATGTGGGTGTGGGCGTCGATGCCGCCGGGAATGACGTACTTGCCGCCGGCATCGATGACACGGTCGACGTTGCCCTCCACATCGAAGCCGAGCAGGCCCCCGCCGGGGGCGAGCACCGCGACGATCTTTTCGTCGTCGATGAGTACATCGGCGAGCCCTCGGCCCGTGGCGTTGACCACGGTGCCGTTCTTGATCAGGGTCTTCATGGCATCCTCCGTTGTGGTCTGCTCGGGCTACGGCGCGACGAGGGACTCGTAGGAGTCGGGGCGGCGGTCACGGTAGAACTGCCAGGAGTTGCGCACCTCGCGGATCACGGCGAGGTCGAGATCGCGCACAAGGATTTCCTCGGAGTCGGCCGAGGCGCGTTCTCCCACGTAGTTGCCCTTGGGGTCGACGAAGTAGGAGCTGCCGTAGAAGGTCACGGCCTCGTCGCCGAATTCGGCTTGCTCGTTGCCGATGCGGTTGTTCGCGCCGACGTAGTACTGGTTGGCGACGGCGGCGGCCGGCTGCTCGAGCTCCCACAGGCGGTTCGATAACCCGGGCTTGGTGGCCGAGGGGTTGAACACGATCTCGGCGCCGTTCAGGCCGAGCGCGCGCCAGCCCTCGGGGAAGTGACGGTCGTAGCAGATGTATACGCCGATCTTGCCGTACTGGGTGTCGAAGACGGGGTAGTCGGTGTTGCCGGGGCGAAAGTAGAATTTTTCCCAGAACTGCGGCAGGTGTGGGATGTGGTGCTTGCGGTATTTGCCGAGGTAGGTTCCGTCGGCGTCGATGACCGCGGCGGTGTTGTAGAGCACGCCGGGCTGTTCTTCCTCGTACATTGGAACGACGATGACCATCTTGTACTCAGCGGCGAGCTTTTGGAAGCGCTCGACAATGGGGCCGGGAACGGCCTGCGCGTAGTCGTAATATTTGGCGTCCTGCACGATGCCGAAATAGGGGCCATGGAAGAGTTCCTGGAAGCAGATTACCTGCACGCCCGTGGCGGCAGCGGCGCGCACGAAGCCCTCGTGCTTTTGGATCATGGATTCTTCGTCGCCGGTCCAGGCGGCCTGGGTGATGGCGGTTCGAACAATCTGGCTGGTGTCAACAGTCATGCTGTGCCTTCCACTTGCTTTCGTTAGTCAAGGGCCAATACCAACTGCGCTGTTCTTATTGTTATTATTTGATGTAAACATTTCAAATGTGTTTTTCTATGTATCGCACGCACTAATCATCCTGTCGTCCGACGCAGCCAGGGGCAAGAGCAATGCAGAACTTTATCGACGAAATCGAGCAGCGCACCCCCGCGGGGATCGCCGCGGCCGTCGGGCGACTCATCGCTTCCGGCCGCCTCGCCCCCGGGGACCGCCTGCCCACCGTGCGAGTGCTCGCCGGTGAGCTCGGAGTGAGTCCCGCGACGGTCAGTCACGCTTGGCAGGCCCTCTCAGCGGTCGGCCTGATCGTGTCGCGTGGTCGCGGCGGCACCTTCGTGCAGGATGCCGCGCCCAAGTGGCTGCCGGCGCGCAGTCAGTCCATGATCGGCACGGTCGGTCCGGCCCGCCTCGACCTCTCCCGCGGCACGCCCGACCCGCGGTTATTGCCGGCGCTCGGGCCGGCCCTCTCCCGGGTATCGCAGCGCGCGGTGACGCCGAGTTATCAGGACCTGCCCATCATTCCGGAGCTGCTCGAGGTGCTGCGGGCTTCGTGGCCGTACCCGGTCGAGACGATCACCATCGTCGACGGCGCCCTCGACGCCATTTCGCGCTGCCTCGACGCCGTCACCCGTTTCGGCGACCGGGTGATCGTGGAGAACCCCTCGTTTCCACCATTCTTCGACCTGCTCGACCAGCTCGGCCTGGAACGACTGCCGGTGTCCGTCGACGCGCACGGCATCATTCCGGCCGATTTCGCCGCGGCTCTCCAGCTCGGCCCGGCCGTCGTGCTGCTGCAGCCGCGCGCGCAGAACCCCACCGGGGCGTCGATGACCGCGCACCGAGCCGAGGAACTCGCCCGGCTGCTGCGCACGACCACGGCGAGCGCCGACACCATCGTGATCGAAGACGACCACTCCGCCGAGATCAGCATCGCCCCCGACGTGAGCCTCGGTCGGTGGCTGCCGGGCCGCACCCTGCACGTGCGCAGCTTCTCGAAGTCGCACGGCCCCGACCTGCGCATGGCGGCGCTCGGCGGCCCGTCCGCGCTGATCGACCCGATCGTGTCGCGGCGCATGCTCGGCCCGGGCTGGACCAGCCGCATGCTGCAGACGATTCTGCACGACCTGCTCACCAACGGTGAGAGCATGGCGCAGGTCAGCGAGGCTCGCCGCATCTACTTCGCCCGCCAGCGTGCCCTCGCCGATGCCCTAGCCGTGTTCGGGGTCGAGGTAGTGCAGGCCGACGGCATCAACACCTGGCTGCCCGTGCAGAACGAGCAGGGCGCCCTGGTGCGCCTCGCCGCCTCGGGAATTCGCGTGGCCGGCGGCTCGCCGTTTCTGGCGACCCCGTTCCTGTCGACCCCGTTCCAGCCGAACATCGGCGTCCCCGCGTTCATTCGAGTGACGGCCGGTGCCCTCCCGGACGACGTCGCACCGGTAGCGGAGGCCCTCGCCGCGGCGGCGCATCCGCTTGAGTCGGCCGTGCACCCGGTCAGGGCGCGCTGGTCGTAGTGCTGCGCGGGGCCTAGGGTTGAGGCAGACCACCGGTTTGCTTTGACCGGTTCTACTGGCCTGGATTTGGGCTGAGGTCCATACTGTTCCGCCAGTTTCGCGCCCAAGGTGCCTCGTGTATCGGCCGCGAAAAGCCGAAAGAGACCTCATGAATAGAATCACCATGCGCCTCACCGCGCTGGTCGCCGCGTCACTGCTGCTCAGCGGATGCGCCGCCGCGGCACCGCCCGCCGCCACGCTCGGCACGACCCCGGTTTCCAATGCGAGCTACCCGGTCACCGTTGAGAACTGCGGCACGAGCGTCACCGTCACGGCCGCCCCTGCACGCATCGTGTCGATCAAGTCCTCGGCGACCGAGTTGCTGCTCGCCCTCGGGCTCGGCGACCGCATCGTGGGCTCGGCCTTCCTTGACGGCCCGCTGCCAGAAACACTCGCCGCGGCCGGGGCAGATCTCAACGTGATCAGCGACTTTCTTCCCAGCCAGGAAGCCGTGCTTGGTTTGAACCCTGACTTCATCTACGGCGGCTGGGAGTCCAACTTCAGCGCCGACGGCGTGGGCGAACGCCCCGCCCTCGCGGACCTCGGCGTCGGCAGCTACGTCTCTCCCGCCGCCTGCAAGGGCGATTTCATGCCCCAGCCGCTCACTTTTGACACGGTATTCGCTGAGATCGACGAGGCCGGTGCCATCTTCGGCGCGTCGCTTGCCGCGGATGAGTTGGTCAGCACGCTGGAAGGCGACCTCGCGGCGCTCGAGCCGAACACCGCCGAGATCAGCGCGCTCTGGTATTCCAGCGGCACGACCACCCCGTACGTCGGTGCCGGAATCGGTTCGCCGGCCATGATCATGGAGGCCGCCGGGCTCACCAACATCTTCGCGGACGTCAACGACACCTGGACCTCGGTCGGCTGGGAATCGATCATCGAGGCCAACCCGAGCGTCATCGTGCTCGTGGACGCCACCTGGAACACCGCCGCCGCGAAGATCGCCCAGCTCGAATCGGACCCGGCCACGCAGGTGCTCGGTGCCGTGAAGAAGCGGCGCTACATCATCCTGCCGTTCGCCTCCACCGAGGCCGGCCTCCGCAATGTCGAGGCGGCGTCCTCTACCATCGCGCAGCTAGCCGACCTGAACGAGTGACTCGCGCGCGATACCTCGCGTGGCTCGTCGCGGCCACGAGTGCGCTCATTCTCGTGTGCGGGGTGGCGGTGACCATCGGGCCGGCGGCGGTGAGCCTCGCCCAGGTGGCGGGTAGCATCGCCGCGCATATCGGTCTCGCGACCGAGCCGGTGCCGATTTTGATCGACTCGATCGTCTGGCAGCTGCGGCTTCCCCGGGTGCTCACCGCCGCGCTGGTCGGCGCCGGCCTCGCTCTCAGCGGCGCGGTCATGCAGAGCGTGACGCGCAACCCCCTCGCCGACCCGTACCTGCTCGGGCTGTCGAGCGGGGCATCCGTCGGCGCGGTCTGCGTGGTCATTCTCGGCATCGGTTTTATTCTGCCGGCCGCAGCGTTTCTCGGCGCGCTTTTGGCCCTCGTGGCAACGCTCAGCATCGCGAAGGCCGGCGGCACGATCACCCCGGTACGGGCCGTGCTCGCCGGCCTTGCCATCGCACAGCTCGCCGGAGCCCTGACCTCGTTCATCATCTTCTGGGCCGCCAAGGGTGATTCCTACCGTGAGATCCTCAACTGGCTGCTCGGCTCGGTGGCCGGCGCCACCTGGAGCAGCGTCGCGATCGCGGCGACGGCCGTCGCCGCGGTGGGCACCGGTATCCTCCTGTCGGCGACCCGGCTCGACGCCTTCGCCTTCGGCGACACCTCGGCGGCGAGCCTCGGTATCCATGTCACCCGCACCCGCTGGGCACTGCTCGGCGCGGTCGCCCTGCTGACCGGTGCGATGGTGGCCGTCAGCGGTTCGATCGGATTCGTCGGGCTTATCCTGCCGCACCTCGTGCGCGGTGTGAGCGGGCCCGGCCACCGCCGGCTGTTGCCGCTCGTGGCCGTCTTCGGCGGGCTATTTCTGGTCATCGCCGATACGCTCGCACGCACGGCGTTCGAGCCACGTGAACTCCCGGTGGGCATCATCACGGCGTTCATCGGCGTGCCGGTGTTCATTCTGCTGATCAAGAGAAAGAAGTCCCACCTGTGGGCGTAGACCTCGACGGTTTGTCGTTCACCATCGACGGCACCAGAATTCTGCGACAGGTGTCGGCGTCGCTGCCGACCGGCAGCGTCACCGGCCTACTCGGGCCGAACGGCGCAGGCAAATCCACCCTGCTGCGAGTAATCGCCGGCATCGACAAAGCGGATGCCGGTACCGCCTCCCTCGACGGCATCACGATCGGCTCCCTGCCCCGACGCGACGCGGCCCGGCGCATCGCCCTGCTCGAACAGAATGCGGCACCGAGTGTGGAACTGACCGTGCTCGAAGTCGTGCTGCTCGGGCGCATTCCGCACCGCACGAAACTCATGGGCTCGTTCAGCGGCGAGGAGGATCGCGCCGTAGCGTTCGACGCCCTCGAAGCCGTCGGCGCCGGGACGCTGGCCGACCGATCCTGGCACACGCTGAGCGGCGGTCAACAACAGCGGGTGCAGATCGCGCGGGCGATGGCGCAGCAGCCGAGCCTGATGCTGCTCGACGAACCGACCAACCACCTCGACGTGAGTGCCCAGCTCTCCCTGCTCGGGCAGGTGCGCGAGCTCGGAGTGACGGCGATCATGGCCCTGCACGACCTCAATCTCGCGGCGGCGTACTGCGACCACATCCTGATGCTCGACGGCGGCCTGCTCGTAGCTTCGGGCGCGCCCGCCGAGGTGCTCACCCCCGAGATCATCGGTGCCGTGTACGGAGTCGATTGCTTCATTCTGAAACATCCACGCGGCGGGCATCCGGTCATCGTGTATTCGGCCGCGTCATGAGAAATGTCACCGTACTGGCCGGCGGGGTCGGCGGCGCCCGGTTCACCCGCGGCCTGCTAGCCCACCTCGCCGTCGCCGCGCCCGACGCGACCGTCACGGTGATCGTCAACACCGGCGACGACATGTGGCTCGACGGGCTGCGAATCTGCCCCGACCTCGACACCGTCATGTACACCCTCGGCGGCGGCATCAACGAGGAGCAGGGCTGGGGCCGACCCGACGAGTCCCGGCGGGCCTCGGCCGAGATCGCCGCCTACGGCCGCGGCTGGTCCTGGTTCACACTCGGAGACCTCGACCTCGCCACCCACATCGTGCGCACCGACCTGCTGCGTGATGGATCGACACTGAGCGCGGCGACCGAGTTTCTCTGCCGTCGCTGGCAGCCGGGAGCCAGACTTCTGCCCATGAGCGACCAGCCGGTCGAAACCTATGTATGCCTCGCCAAGAATATTGACGAGCATGTCGCGGGTGACTATATTCACTTTGAAGAATGGTGGGTACGGTACCGCGCACGGGTTGCCATCACCGGTTTTGAGCAGCGGGGGCTGGCTGAAGCCGTCGCCGCGCCCGGCGTGCTCGAAGCCATCGGAGAGGCCGACCTGGTCGTGCTTCCGCCATCGAACCCCGTCGTGTCGGTTGGCACCATCCTCGCCGTGCCGGGGGTGCGCGCCGCACTCCGTTCGACGGCCGCGCGGGTGGTCGGGGTATCGCCGATCATCGGCGGCGCAGCGGTGCGCGGCATGGCCGACGCCTGCCTGCACACGATCGGCGTCGAAACCAGCGCACTCGCGGTCGGGCGGCACTACGGTGCACGCAGCGCAGGTGGACTCCTGGATGCCTGGCTCATCGACGAAACGGATGCCGCGGCGTTGCCCGCGCTGGCGGCCGCCGGCATTCGTTCCGCTGCCGTACCGCTGTGGATGACCGACCTGTCGGCCACGACCGCGATGGCTGCTGCCGTGCTGGCGCTCTGACGTCCCGTTGAACTAGGACTGCCCCAACAGCGTGCTCGTGTGCGGACCGAGCCCGAGCACCCGGGCAGCGTCGAGGTCGGCTGCCGTGTCGACGTCCCGCCGCAGCGGCGAGGTGAGCGGCAGGTCGAGCACCACGTGGCCGGCGGCGGCGTGCGCGGCGCGGGAGCCGACACCGAACTGTGGCGTGAGGGCCGCGCCCGCGCGGGCGAACAGGGTCGTCGTTCCCCCTCCGTCGGCGTCGGCCACCATCGACCGCGCGTACCCAGCTGCGAGCCCGAACACGCTCTCGAGATCGGTCGGGCGAAGGGCGGGCAGGTCTCCCGTCATCACGGCCACAGACGCATCGGGGCAGGCGATCCGCGCGGCCGTGATCCCCTGCGCGATCGCGGCGTTCAACCGGGCATGCCCCAATTTTGGCCCCGGCACTTCGAAAACAATGACCGCGCCGAGCCCGGCGAGCAGCGTGCCGAGATGCGCGCTCCCGGTCACCACGAATACCTGTTCCACAGCGAATGCCGCCACCAGCGCCGCCACGGTGTCGAGCGCGAAAGCCTCCGCGAGCGCCGTTCGCTCGGGCAGATCACGAAGTCGACTCTTCGCCCCCTGGTTCCCCTTGACGGGAACGATGACCACCCAGCGTGGCGTGGCAGGGTGTAGCGACGCTGTTCCGTCGTCGACGCGCTGGGTGTGGTCCATAGCAGAACGCTACCAGCGCCGTTGTTGCGTCTGCCTGCAACCGCTGGCAACATCGTGCAGGCTTGCGCGCGGTAGCCTGAAGGGTCGAGGATGCATATCCGTCGACCCGAGTACGTTCGTTTGGACGGTCCAGGAGGTTCCATGTCACCCACTACCCAGTCGCGCCCGCTGCCCATGGCCATCACCACATACCTCGAACGCAGCGTCAGCGCCAAACCAGCCTCAGCCAGAGCCACCTTCGCCGAAAACGCGGTCGTCGTCGATGACGGCAAGACCTACACCGGTGAGGCGGCCATCGCAGCCTGGCTCGCCGAGACCGTCACCGAATTCGAGTACACGACCACCCAGCTGCGCATCGAGAAAGACGAAACGGCCACGACCGTCGTCAACCGAATCGCGGGTAACTTTCCGGGCCGCAGCGTCGACCTCAGCTACCGCTTCGAACTCGACGCCGAGAGCGGCCTGATCCAGGCCCTCACCATCTCGATCTAGACCTCTCCTTTCGCCGCACGCCCGGCGGCATACCCCTCCGCATACCCTTCGGCGCGGGCCTCCGCCGTGCCAAGACGAAACATGTCGGTGTCGCTCGGGCGTTGCAGCGCCCGGGCGCCGACGGCGTCCAGGTCGCCGACCAGCCGGCCGAGTCCGCGCACCACGGCGACCGGGTTGCCGCTGGTCTTGCCCTTGACCAGGTCGGCGGCACCGGCGATCTCGTCGGCGACGGCCGCAACGGTGACCTCGAGGCGACGACCGGAGGCATCCGGTGTGCCGCGCAGGTCGTCGAGCACCGCGAGTCCGGCCGCGCCGATGGCAATGTCGGTCTGACCCTCGCGCCACGGGCGTCCGGCGGTATCGGTCACGAGCACGCCCAGCCGTAGCCCGGTGCGCTCGCGCAGGGCCGCGCAGAGGGCGCGCGCCGAGGCATCCGGATCGAGCGGCAGCAGCAAGACCACGCCGTCTGGCGCGTTGCTGGTGTCAACGCCGGCCGCGGCCATCACCAGGCCCTGCCGGTTCTCGACGATGCGGGTGAGGCCGCCTGGGTGCGCCCGCGAGGCCACGACGCGCACGGTCTCGTCGGTGATCGCCTGTTCCCGATCGGCCGAAGCGACGGTGCGCCCCTCTGCCTTGGAGACGATCTTGCTGGTCACCGCCACGATATCGCCGTCGAGCAGGCGGGACTGCGCGGCCTCCGCGACCAGTTCGGCGAGGTCGTCGCCGGCCCGAATCTCGCCGAAGCCGCCGAGCGTGAACACCTTGAGCCCGAACAGCTCCATGGCGCCCACTTCTGCGGCAGCCGCGTCGGGCAGCGAATCGTGCGGCATCTACCGAACGAGCTTCGGCAGAACGGATGCGCCAAAGACGTCGATCCACTGCTTCTGGTTGCGGCCCACGTTGTGCAGGTAGATGCGATCGAAGCCGAGGTCGACGAACTTCTGAATGTACCTGCGGTGCTCGTCGGGATCTGCCGAGATGATCATGCGGCCCTCGAAGTCCTCCGGACGTACGAGCTTGGCCATCTGCTCGAACTCGAACGGCGAACGGATATCTCCCTTCGGAAACTTCATGCCACCGTTCGGCCACTCGTGCAGCGCGTTGGTCATGGCCTCTTCGTCGGTCTCGGCCCAGCTCATGTGCAACTGCAGCACCTTGGGCATGAGTGAGGGGTCCTTACCGGCCTCGCGGGCGCCGTCGTCGAACTTGCCGAACAGCATCGAGATCTTCTCCAGCGGAGCCCCGACCGTAATGAGGCCGTCGGCCAGCCTTCCGGCGCGCTTGGCGGTGACCGGGCCGGCAGTGGCGACCAAAATCTCGGGGGCAACTTCAGGCATCGTCCACAGCCGGGTTGATTCCAGCTTGAAGAACTGGCCGGAATGCTTGACGTCCTTACCGGCGATCGAGCCGGCGAACAGCTTCGAGATGATCTCGATGGCCTCGAACATGCGGTTGATGCGTTCGGGCGCTTCGGGCCAGTAGCCGCCCACGATGTGCTCGTTCAGGGCCTCGCCGGAACCGAGCCCGAGCCAGTGCCGGCCGGGATACATCGAGGCGAGGGTCGCGGATGCCTGAGCGACCATGGCCGGGTGCCAGCGAAAAGTCGGTGCGGTCACACCGGGCCCGAAGTCGCCCCTGGTGCGCTCGGCGATCGCGGCGAGCACGCTCCAGACGAAGCTCGACTGCCCCTGGGCCGGAACCCACGGTTGAAAGTGATCGGCCGCCATGACGCCGGTGAAGCCGTGCTCCTCGGCGTAGGCCGAAAGGGCGACCGCCTCGGCCGGTGCGAACTGCTCCAACATGGCCGCATAGCCAATCTGCAACTGCGTCATTGTGACCTTTCTGCACTGGATGTTTTGTACTATTCAATCGCACTACCGCGTGCGGCGGCATCCTCTTCGGCCTGCGAACTGGAGGCTGGCCCCTTATAGGCTGAAGGCATGCGCATTGCCACCTGGAACGTCAACTCCGTTCGTGCCCGCTCCGGGCGAATCGTCGATTGGATGGAACGCGAGGACATCGACGTTCTCGCCATGCAGGAGATCAAGTGCAAACCGGAACAGTTTCCGTCGCAGGTGTTCGAGGACGCCGGCTACGACCTCGCCATTCACGGCCTGAGCCAGTGGAACGGTGTGGCGTTCGCGAGCCGCGAACCGATGACGGATGTCGTCACCGCCTTTCCCAATATGCCCGGCTTTTTGAAGGGTGCGGTCGGGCCCGACCAGCCGCTCGAGGCGCGAGCCCTCGGTGTGACGGTGAACGACCTGCGATTGTGGAGCCTGTACGTGCCGAACGGGCGTGCGCTCGGCGACTCGCACTATGCCTACAAGCTGGCCTGGCTGGGGGCCCTGGAGACCCACGCGGCCGAGGAACTCGCCGCAAACCCCGCGCTGGCCCTGGCCATGATGGGCGACTGGAACGTTGCGCCCCGTGACGAGGATATGGGCGACCCGAGCTTCGTGCCCGGCCAGTCGACCCACATCTCACCCGAGGAGCGGGCGGCGTTCGACGCCTTCGAGCGGGCCGGCCTAGCCGACGTCGTGCGGCCGATCGTACCGGAGGGTTTCACCTTCTGGGACTACAAGCAGCTGCGGTTTCCGCGCAACGAGGGCATGCGCATCGACTTCATCCTCGGCTCGCCCGCGTTCGCCGATCTCGTGACGGATGCCAGCATCCACCGCAACGAGCGCAAGGGCGACGCCCCGAGCGACCACGTGCCGGTGCTCGTCGACCTCGACCTGGGCGGCGATGACGACGACCGCCCAATGATCTTCTAGACCTGATGACGGCCGCCCACCCGCGTCAGCATCCGTGACCATTTCGAACACCCGCGTCAGCGTCCGTGACCATTTCGAACACCCGCGTCAGCATCCGTGACCATTTCGAACACCCGCACGGTCGATCAGTGGGGGAGTTGGCCCCGACGGCTCCGGCTTCCGCGACCCTCTTTCTCTTTCGAGAAAAATTGGATACAGTATCCAAATGACTCGGTTTGAGGACGTGACGCTCACGACCGGGCCGCTGGACGGCATCCGTGTGGCCGATTTTTCCCGCGTGCTCGCCGGGCCTTTCGCGACGATGATTCTCGCCGATTTCGGCGCCGATGTCATTAAGATCGAGCATCCGCTCGGCGATGACACTCGCGCCTGGGTACCGCCGGTCGATGAGAACGGCATGGGCAGCTACTTCGCGAGCGTCAACCGCAATAAGCGTTCGGTCGTCTGCGATCTGCACACCGACAGCGGCCTGGCCGAGGCGCGCGCGCTCGCCCTGGGTGCCGATGTTGTGATCGAGAACTTTCGCCCCGGCGTCATGGAGCAGTATGGCCTCGACTATGCCACCCTGACTGCGGAGCGCCCCGAGCTCGTCTACTGCTCGATCACCGGATTCGGCCGCACCGGCGGCGCTGCGCTGCCCGGTTACGACCTGCTCGTGCAGGCCGTCGGCGGTCTCATGAGCGTGACCGGCGCACCCGATTCGGAACCGAGCAAGGTCGGCGTTGCCCTCGTCGACGTATTGACCGGGCAGAACGCGGTCGTGGGTATTCTCGCTGCACTGCGCTGGCGCGACCAGAGCGGCCTCGGCCAGCGGGTCGACGTGAACCTGCTCTCGTCCCTGCTCGCCGGCCTCGTCAACCAGGCCTCGAGCACGCTCGCCACGGGGGTCGCGCCGACGCGACTCGGCAATGCCCACCCGAGCATCGCTCCCTACGAGACTTTTCGCACCCTCGACGACCCGATCGCGATCGCCGTCGGCACCGACAAGCAGTTCAGCAACCTCGTCGAGGTGCTCGGGCTACCCGACCTCGCCGCCGACACGCGTTTCGACCGCAACGCGAACCGCCTCGCGCACCGCGCCGTGCTCAAGGCACTGCTCGAAGAACGGCTCGAGACGCGGTCGGCCGCCGCGTGGACTGCTCAGCTTTCCCTGGCGCGGGTGCCCGCCGGCAAGGTGAATTCGATCGCCGAGGCTCTCGACCTGGCCACTCTGCTCGGCCTGGCTCCCGTCGTTCCGGTGAAAGATGCCGCGGGTTTCCGCGTGAGCCAGCAGATCGCGAACCCGATCAGCCTGTCCGCCACCCCCGCCCGCTACCTGCGCCCGCCGCCGCTGCTCGGCGAGCACACCGGCGCGTCTTTTTATGATGCTGGGGGCGCGCTCAGCACTCGCTGACCAACCAGCCGACCCCGGGCATCCGCTCTACCGACCGAAAGACGACTCATGACCGCTCTGCTTGACACCGACCTGACCGACGCCGCCGACCTCGTGGGCATCGATTCCCTGCTGACCGAGACAGAAATAGCCCTGCGAGGCGAGGTGCGGGCCTTTGTCAACACCATCATCAAGCCGAATATTGCGGGTTGGTACGAGGAGGCAGTCTTTCCGCTTGAGATCATTCCGCAGATGGCGAAGCTCGGCCTGCTCGGCATGCACCTGAAGGGTTACGGTTGTCCCGGGCGCACCGCGGTCGAATACGGCCTTGCCGCACTCGAGCTGGAGGCCGGCGATTCCGGACTGCGCACCTTCGTCAGCGTGCAGGGTTCGCTCGCGATGAGCGCCATCCACAAGCACGGCTCTGAGGAACAGAAGAACGAGTGGCTGCCGCGCATGGCCGAAGGTTCGGTCATCGGTTGTTTCGGATTGACGGAACCATCTGCCGGTTCCGACCCCGCAAGCATGACCACCTTCGCGCGCCGCGACGGCACCGACTGGGTGATTAACGGTACCAAACGCTGGATCGGCCTCGCCACGGTCGCGCAGGTCGCGATCATCTGGGCGATGACGGATGAAGGGATCCGCGGCTTCGTCGTTCCAACGAACACCCCCGGTTTCGTCGCCACGCTGATCGAGCCGAAGCTCTCGATGCGTGCCTCCATCCAGTGCGAGATCGAACTGAACGAGCTGCGCCTTCCCGACTCGGCCATGCTGCCCAAGGCGCGCGGCCTACGCGGTCCGTTCGAGTGTCTGGGCGAGGCCCGCTACGGCATCGTCTGGGGTGTCATGGGCGCCGCCCGCGACAGCTACCTGACGGCGCTGGCCTTCTCCCGGGAGCGGATGCAGTTCGGCAAGCCGCTCGCCGGCTACCAGCTCACCCAACAAAAGCTCGTGAACATGGCCCTCGAAATCAACAAGGGCACCCTCCTCGCCCTGCAGCTCGGCCGGCTCAAGGATGCCGGAACGCTCGCCCCTCACCAGATCTCGGTGGGCAAGCTCAACAACTGCCGCGAAGCCATCGCCATCTGCCGTGAGGCCCGCGCGATGCTCGGCGGCAACGGGATTACCCTCGACTATTCCCCGATGCGGCACGCGAACAACCTCGAGAGCGTGCGCACTTATGAGGGCACCGACGAGGTGCACACCCTCATTCTCGGCCAGCACATCACCGGCATCGCGGCGTTCCGTTGAGTTGTTAGGGTTTTGAGCGTGCCTTCCCCCGAGCGAATCCAGCATCCAACCCAGCGGCCGCCGACCGTTCCGGCCTTCGTTCTCGGGGAGCTGCGGCGGCTGATCGCCGTCGGCGAGCTGGTTCCCGGTCAGCCGTTGCGGCAGGAGGACCTGGCCGAGCGCCTCGGTGTCAGCCGGGTTCCGGTGCGTGAGGCGCTCAACACGCTCGAAACCGAGGGGCATGTCGTGCACGAGCCGCATCGCGGCTACCGGGTGACCGAACTGTCCCTCGCCGACCTGCTCGAGGTCTACCGGCTGCGCCAACTGCTGGAGGCCGAAGCCGTGCGCGCCACGATCGCGCTTGGCAGCGCGCGGGTACTCACCGACCTGCGCACGGCGGGCGCCGACGTCGAACGCACCAACGCGGCCGGCGATCTGCTCGCCATGAACGAGGCCAACCGACGGTTTCACTTCGTGCTCGTGACGTCATCCGGGCTGCCCAGGCTCGAACGTATTTTGCGCGCGCTCTGGGATTCGACCGAAGCCTACCGGCGTCTCTACTACGAACAGTCGGGCAACCGGGCACGGGTCGAAGACGAGCACGCGGGCATCGTTGAGGCCTTCGCCGCGGAGGATGCCGAGTTGGTCATCCGCTTGCTCGATGAGCATCGCGGCCATGCCACGACTGCGCTCGGTACGCTGCTTCACTCCTGACGGGGACTGATCACGCGAAACGCGAGGTCGCCGACCCCGTCGATTCCCGCCACGACGGTGCTTCCCGGCACGATGCGGCCGACACCGGCGGGCGTGCCGGTGAAGATCAAGTCACCGGGGCGCAGGGTGACGAACCGAGACAGGGCCGCGATCACGTCTGACACCGGCCAGATCTGGTCGGCGAGGTCACCCTTCTGGCGCTTCTCACCGTCGACGTCGAGCCAGATTCGAGCCCTGTCGGGGTGGCCGATCACCGCCACGGGTGCGATCGACGTGCACGGTCCGGAAAAATCAAAGCCCTTGGAGAGGTCCCACGGTCGGCGCAGGGCCTTGGCGGTATCCTGCAGGTCCCGTCGGGTGAGGTCGACGCCGGCGCCGTAACCGAATACGTGGGTGAGGGCATCCGCTGAAGCGATGTCGGCGCCGCCGACACCGATCGCGACGACGAGTTCCATCTCGAAGTGCAGGTCGTCGGTCTCGGGAGGATACGGCACCGTGTTGGGAGCGACATTCTGCGCGTCAACGCCCTCGTCGACGGCGTACACCGCGTCGGCCGGTTTTGCGAAGAAGAACGGCGGCTCCCTATCGGGGTCGTTTCCCAATTCGCGCGCGTGATCGGCGTAGTTTCGGCCCACGCAGTACACCCGGTTCAGGTAGAACCGCTCGGCAGAGTGCACGATCGGCAGGCTGGAGGGTGTCGGCGGAGAGAACGGGGTGGTCGGGCCGGTTTCCGGGGCGCTGAGCGGCATTTTCATCCTTTCTGGAGCGGTCGTCGTGCAGAACTGCCGAGACTCGTGATCTTTCAGGCGAGCACCGCGGCGATGACGAGCAGTGCAGGCATCGACATGACCGTGGTGAGCAAAACGGTATCTCGGGTGACGACCACCGCTCGGTCATAGCGCGACGCAAAGTTGAAGATGTTCTGCGCGGTCGGTAACGCCGACACGGCGACCACGGCAAACAGCTCGACACCGTCGAGGTCGAACACGAAATGCGCGAACAGGTACGCGATGATCGGCATCAACACGACCTTAATCGTGGTGGCGGCCACGACCTGTTTACGCCCCGTTCCAGCCTTGAGCAGGCGCTGCCCGTGCAACGACATGCCAAATGACAGCAGCACCATCGGAATCGCCGCACCTCCGATCAGTTCGAACGGTGCGAGCACCGGATCCGGCAGGGCGATGCCGAACGTCGCCACGAGCACGCCGGCAAGCGACGCGAGAATCATCGGGTTGCGAAACGGCTGGGTCAGAATCGACACGAACGATGCCCGACCGCGGGTAGCGACGTCGAGGATGGCCAGGATGGTCGGTGCCAGGATCACCAGCTGCAGCAGCAATACGGGTGCCACATATTGGGCGCTGCCGAGCACGTAGATCGCTACCGGCAACCCGATGTTATTGGCATTCACATAGGTCGCGCTCGACGCTCCGAGCACCGTCTCGGCCAGGGGCGTGCGAAAAAACAGTCGGGCAGCAGTGATGTAGACAAGTACGCCGGCCGCGATCGTGCAGACGATCGCGACCAGAAACTCGGAGAACAGCACCGAGACGTCGGCGTGGGAAAGCACGGTGAACAGCAGCGCGGGAGTCGCGATGAAGAAAGCCATACGGTTGAGCACCCGGCCGGCGCCTTTTCCGGCAATGCCGAACCGTTCGACGAAGTACCCGATCAGAATCACAAATCCGATAATCGAAAACCCGATTAGCACACCATTCATTCTGTCGAGCCTAGGGCTTTGCTTGGCCGGTGGCTCGAGCGACTCTTTCGAGCCGGCCCGTCACGTTGCTACGCTCAACGCATGCCCCGACTCGACGTTCCTGGCGCTTCCCTCTACTACGAGACTGAGGGCGACCCCGACGGGCCAGCCCTGCTGCTGCTGCACGCTGGCATCGCGACCCTGCGCATGTGGGATCCGCAGGTCGCCGCCCTCGCGGCGCACCACTACGTCATTCGCTTCGACACGCGCGGTTTCGGCCAGACGACGACCGAGAATGTCGAATTCTCCAACCGAGCGGATGCCACGGCGCTGCTCGATCATCTCGGCATCGCCCGCGCTACCCTCATCGGGTGCTCTCGCGGCGGCACGATTGCGATCGATCTGGCTGTGGAAAGCCCCGAACGGGTCGCCGGCCTGGTCACGATCGGATCCGGGCCGAGTGGGTTTCCCGTCGTGGAGCTCACCGAAAAAGAAGACGCCCTGTTCGATAAACTGGATGCGGCCTTCACGGCCCGCCAGTGGCCGCGGCTGGCCCGGCTGGAGGTCACCCTGTGGGCGGTCGGGCCGACCCGCAAAGCGGCCGACATCGACCCGGCTTTTCTGGCCCTCGCGCAGGAGCTCAACCTGCGCAACGTCATCCATGCCACGGAAACTCCCAGTTCATTGCCGCTCGAACCGCCCGCACTCGACCGGGTCAGTGACATCGAGATTCCGGCGCTCATCACCGTCGGTGAGCTCGACGTCACGAGCGCGCTGGCCCACTATGAGTTCCTGTTGGAGATGCTGCCGCAGGCGAGCGGATGCACCTTCCGCGACACTGCTCACCTGCCGAGCGTGGAGCATCCGCTGGAATTTCAGCGCGTGCTGGTGAGCTGGCTCGCGACCAACAGCCTCTGACCGCGTCCCTCCTCCCCTTGCATAAGTTCTCCACAGGTCGTCGCGTTGTCGGCCCCGGATCTTCGTCGCCCGGTAGCCTGTGGCAAGAGTGACCGACCGCGGGGAGATCGATGTCAGCGCACGAGCCAGTCCATTCCGGGGAGTTCTACCTTCGGCATGTGGGCCGAATCATCTGGCCGCGCCACATCGCCGACCTCACCGATACGACGCTCTGCCCGGCCTGTCACACTCCGCTGAAGTCCCCGATCTGTTCCGCGTGCCGACTCGACCTGCGGCATGCCACTGCAACCGCGTTGCTGGACAGCTCAGCGGATGCCGCGGCAGCCCTGGAGAAGCGCGCCGAGCTGATCGGTCACATCCGCTACGAGACTGAAACCGGCCCGATCAGCACGCCCGTACAGCCGAGAGCGACCGTTTCCGCCGGACCGCGCACCGCGCTCCCCGTCGGGCCGCCGGTCTTCGACCCGGCGGCCAGCACCAGGGTTGCGCGCGCTCTCTCGCCGCCACAGCCACCGCCGCCCCAACTGCCGGTAGCCGACCTTGCGACGGCCGTGCCCGGCCGGCCCCAGCGTTCCAGTGTTCAGGTCGTGCTGCTGTCCATCGGTGTGCTGTTGGTTTCTGTTGCCGCAATCTTTTTTCTCACCGTCGCCTGGATCGTCGCCGGCCTCGTTTCCGCTCCAATGTCGTCGCGCTTTTGACCGTGGCGGCCCTCGTGGTCGCCGCTCGCATGCGTCGCTCACGACTCACCTCCACCGCAGAGGGCATCGGCAGCTTCGCCGTCGTGCTCGTGCTGCTCGACGTCTGGGGCGTGCGGCAGAACAACCTGTTCGGGCTCGCAGCCGGCGATGGCGCACTGTACTGGGGCATCGCCCTGCTCGGCTGCACAGCGTTGTTCCTCAGCTGGCACGCCCGGTCGAACCTGCGGGTGGGGAGCGTTGCCGGCTTCGCCGTCGCGGCTCCGGGCTTCGGGCTGTTCGCGGCGGGCATCTTTCAGAGCCAGGACACCCTCACCCGCGTCTACGTAGGCTTTCTCGGTGCTGCCGTCGGAGCGCTGCTACAGTGGCGACGGTTTGTCGAAAACAGCGGATGCGGCGGCCTGCGCAACGACGGCCCGGGCGCGCTTATTCTTCCCGCTGATCAGGCGCCGCACAACTCGTCTTTGAACTCTTGGGTGAAACGCCTACGTGCTGCGGTCATGCCGATCTCTACTCTCAGTGAACCCTCATTTTAAGAGGGCCCACTGTCCGAGATATCCGCAGCAGCTCACTCCTCATCGTGAACGAAGTCGGCTACATCCCATTCGAACAAGACGCCGCGAACCTGTTCTTCCAACTCGTGTCATCTCGTTACGAACACGCCTCGCTGATCCTGACCGGCAACTTACCCTTCGCCCGATGAGGCGACGCCTTCGGCGACCAAGCCGTCGCAGCAGCCATGATCGACCGCATCGTTCACCACGCCGACGTCATCTGCCTCAAAAGCGCCAGCTACCGACTCAAAGACAGCGGCATCACCACCCTGCCTTTCGCCAGACCAGAAAACACCACAGAATAAACACACAACAGTGGCCTACTTTTCAAAGAGCACCCACGGACCACTTTTCAACGAGCGTCGACAGTTTTCATGGCCGCGGGTGACGGGTAATGCTGGAGCAGATCTAGCATCGCTGGGTGGGCCAGGTGCGGGCCCACGACCCGCTTCAACGCTGGGTGAATCTGGATCAGCAGCCCGCGAATTCGGTTGCTGGTCGCCGTCATCTGACCCACGATGTCATCGTCAAAACCACACAGCATGGACAGCTCCGCGACCGATTCATCAGCCAGGTGGATCGACCGGAACGCATGCGGCAGCGTTCGGGCGGCTTGGGCGATGATCGCGGCGTCGCGGGCATCGGTCTTCGCCTCACCCGTGTGGAGGTCGGCGATGCGCCGCATCGCCAGGCCAGGCAGGTAGCCGACGAGGACTCCTTCGGCTTGAGCGACGGCGATCGGCAGGGCACCGATCGTGGCCGGTTGGTCGACGATAACGAGCACCGTGCCGGACTGAGCTTCTGCAGCACCGCCCGCATCTTGCCTTCATCGTTCGGCAATGCCTTATCGAAAGCGACTTTCCCTGCCCTGTTCAAGGCGACGGCGTGGTGTTCGCCTTTCCCGACGTCGACACCGACGAACCCCGTCGACGCTGTCATAGTTTTCGATCATGACTGCTCCCGTCCACTCATTGTCCGGCGGCCTGGTCCACGGCGTCAACTCTCGGCATCCACGTTACGAACGACCTCGGCTTTGGGTCTAGTCGAGCTCCTATCAGCGATCACCCGACACCAATCGAGTCCGGTGACAACACCCCCGGATCATCCACGACTGGGGGCAAGTATCATGCCGGACCCGGCAGGCCAACACCCTTAGATACTCACACCATCCGAGGTTACGAACAAGGTGGGGGGTGCCGGTGTTGAGGTCGTGAGCACATGACGTACCAGATGGTCGCGAGAATCACGGCGACGACGACAAGCTCGCTGGCCTACCCTGGATTTGTCACCGTCACAGGGTGACCCGTCACCCCAATCAACGATTGCTAACCGCGGCCGACCCACCGATCCATCGAGCGGTACACGCCGAAGACGCGACCGGCGACGGCGTCCCAGGCGGCCAACGGCAGCACGCCGCGCAGCACCTTCGACAGACTGACCGTCCACGGCAGGAGCAGCTGGGGTTTGCCACAGAGCATCGCCCGCCAGACCCGGTCGACCACATACTCCGGGGTCATCAGCGGGGTAAGCAGCGGCCCGCGCGCGCCCTCGAACATGCCGGTGTCGATATAGCTCGGGCAGACCGTGGTCACCTTGACGTGGCCATGGCCCTGCTGCACGAGTTCGAGCCGCAGCGAATCGCTCCAGCCGATCAGGGCTGCTTTCGAGGCGACATAGACGCTCATGCGCGGATTGCTGAGGGTTCCAGCGGCCGACGCGATGTTCACGATTCGAGACTCGCGGTATCCGCTCGCAATCATGGCCGGCAGAAACTCGCGGGCAATGTACATGGGGGCGAGGGCGTTGATCTGCATGGTCGGGCGGGTGTCGGCACCGTTGTCGTGTTCCCAGAAGTACTTGCCGCGAACGATTCCGGCGTTGTTGATGACCACGTCGGGGTCGCCGATCTCGGTGCGCACCCGCTGCGCGGTCTGCGCGATGGCGCCCAGGTCGGCGATATCGACGACGTAGGGGACAACCTGCGTGCGCCCCCGGGAACGTTCGGTGAGAATGGCGGTGGTCGCGGCGAGCGCGGCACCGTCGCGGTCCCACAGGATGACGGTTTTCGCCCCCTCGGTCACGCAGCGTTCGGCGTACAAGCGGCCCATTCCCATGGCGGCTCCGGTAATCAGCACGCGGGCTCCGGCGACGGTTTGACTCATACACCCATCATGCCGCCTGCGGGGGTCGCCCGGCACGGATACCACGGGACTACGCTCGATTCAGCTGAAGGACTGGGGAGGTGCGCATGGACTTTCAGACCCTCGCGATCATCTCCGTGATCGCGCTGCTCGGGCCACTACTGGCAACGCCGCGCCGCTGGAACATTCCCGTCGTGATCGGCCAACTCGCCGCCGGCGTGATCGTCGGCCGCACCGGTTTCGGCCTCATCGACGCCGCCGACCCCACCTTGACCCTCCTAGCGGACGTCGGATTCGCCTTGATCATGTTCGTCGCCGGCACGCACGTGCCCGTGCGCTCCGGCGCGATTCGTGCAGCGCTCTCGGCTGGCCTGGTGCGGGCGATCCTCGTGACCGTTTCGGCTAGCGTCCTCGGCGTGGCCATCGCGATGATCTTCGGCACCCAGCACGCACCCTTGTATATCGTGTTGCTCGCCTCCTCCTCGGCCGCGCTCGTGTTGCCCCTCATCCACTCGCTCGGGCTGCGCGGGCGATCGATGCTCGAGCTCACCGCGCAGGTTGCGATCGCCGATATCGCTGCGATCGTGGCGTTGCCGCTCGCCATCGACCCGCCGAATGCGCCTCGCGCCGCCCTCGGAGCCGCCCTGATAGCGACTCTGTCCGTGGCTCTCTACGTCGTGCTGGCCTGGCTCGAACGCAACGGCTCGCGCCTGCGGCTGCACAAGCTCTCGGCCAATCGCAAATTCGCGCTCGAGCTGCGCATCCAGCTGGCCATTCTGTTCGCTCTGTCAGCGGTGGCCGTGTTCAGCCACGTCTCGGTCATGCTCGCCGGGTTTGCGTTCGGCCTCGCCGTCGCCGCGGTCGGCGAACCGCGCCGCCTCGCCCGCCAGCTGTTCGCTCTCGCCGACGGATTCTTCGGGCCGCTCTTCTTCGTTTGGCTGGGCGCCTCGCTCGCACTGCGCGACCTCGCCGAACACCCGCAGATGATCGCGCTCGGCCTCGCACTCGGCCTGGCTACCCTGCTCACCCACGCGACCACCCGCGTGCTGGGCCTCCCGCTGTCGCACGGCCTGCTGTCGGCCGCCCAGCTCGGAATTCCGGTCGCGGCCGCGACGATCGGCACCCAGTTGCACGTTCTGGCCCCCGGTGAAGCGGCGGCCCTGCTGCTCGGCGCGCTCGTGACCATCGCGGTGACCGCGGTGGCGAGCGGATGGGCGCGGACGCGCGCGGCATCCGTTTCTGGGTCGACGGTCGGCTAGAGGAACATCAGTGCGATGCCGGCGACGGCGGCGACTACGCCAATGCCGAGCAGAACCAGGCCGGTCAGGCGCAGCCCTTTACCGTCCAGGTCGGGGTCGTGCGTGCGGCACCGCTCGGGATAGCGATTGCGAAACCACACCCGCACGTCATCGCCCGCCACGAGGTGGTGCGTCTCGTGCGTTTCAGCGGGACACTCGTGCACATCGCCGTCGCTGTCAAACCAGCGGATGACCGTGGTCGGCCCCGACTCGGCCGTTCCTGACGATGCGATCACGGCGGTCGTGCGCGTCCAGCGACCGCCGATGCCGCGCACGGAAAGGCCGACGAAATAAAGGATGAGTCCGATGATAAGGCCGACGAACGAGAGGATCTCACTGATGATGCCGGCGAAGTCGAGTGCGTCCACTGGCACCGCCGTCCGTTGTCTCGTCTGCTCGCGGCACTTACCCCGATGGCTCAAGAGTATCGGGTGACGCGCGCCGGCGGCACGGTCCCGACTGGCGTGCAGCATCCGTTTTTTGACGGCCCGACTCAACAGGGAGGAAACAACATCAAGGCGCTCAACATCGTGCAGCCGATCATGCGGATGCGACCGTCGCCCAGGTCGTCAAAGCTCAGGGTCTCGATGCTCACCCGGAGCGTGTCCATTTCGTTGCCTCTTCTCGCGGGAGAAAATCAGCTCGGGGCATCCATCTGTCAAGAGGCGGTCTGACACACTGGGGACAATGATGCTCGACAATGAAGTGCCGGCCTGGTGGCGCACGCTTGGCCTGCCTGGCCTGGTCGACCTGCACACCCATTTTCTGCCCGAGCGGATGCTGCGGCGCGTTTGGGCCCACTTCGACGACATCGAGCCGCTGATCGGTCACGAGTGGCCGATCCAGTACCGCGACGACCAGGACTCACGGCTCGCGACGATTCGCCGGCTCGGCGTGCGGCGCTTCACCGCGCTGTCCTACGCGCATCGCCCCGGAATGGCGGCCTCCCTGACCGATTTCTCGCTCGACCTGGCGGCTGAACACGCCGATTGCGTGCCGAGCGCCACGTTCTATCCGGAGGAGGGCGTGCTCGGACAGGTGCAGTCCGCCCTTGATCGTGGCGCGCGGGTATTCAAGATCCACGCGCAGATCGGGGCGTTCGACCTGCGCGAACCCCTGCTCGACCCGGTCTGGGGGCTGCTCTCCGACGCCGCGATCCCGGTCGTGATCCACGTCGGCAGCGGGCCGGTTTCCCGGCCGGGGATCACCGGACCGGACAAGCTTGCGGGTGTGCTGGCGCGGCATCCGCAGCTGTCTGCGGTCGTCGCCCATCTCGGTGCCCCGGAATACAGCGAGTTTCTCGACCTGGCCGAACGGTACCCGTGGGTACACCTCGATACGACGATGGTGTTCACCGACTTTTTCGAACAGCTCGCGCCGTTCGCCCCCGCCCTACTGTCACGGCTGGCCGACCTGCCAGACCGCGTCGTGCTCGGCAGCGACTTTCCCAACATTCCCTACCCGTACGCGCACCAGCTGGAGTCGCTCGAACGGCTGCGTGACCGGGAGCCGCGGCTCGACGACGACTGGTTACGTGCCGTCTGTTGGTACAACGGACTGCGCCTAATCGGCGAGTAGGGCGCCGCAAACCTTCGGACAGTTCAGCGTGCGTCGGCGCGCAGACCTTCGCGCGATCCGGCCGTCACGCTGGCTAGGCCCAACGCCGCGCAGCCGACGTTCACCTTCCCCTTCTACAAGTCTTCCGCGAACAGTCGATCAGCGTTTTCAGGACCATCTGGCAGCCCGAGCCGACACCATCCCCGGCACTAATTGTGGTTGCTTCCGTTGCCAGAGCCGCCGTTCTCATCAGCATCGGGCTTGGAATCGGTCCCGCGGTCCGAGCTGTCGCTATCGTCGCCCGTGTCGCCCGTGTCGCCATCGTCGCCCGTGCCGCCCGTGTCGCCCGTGTCGTCCGTGTCGTCCGTGTCGCCCGTGTCGCCCGTGTCGCCCGTGTCGCCATCGTCGTCCGAGTCGCTGGTGCCGGGCGCGGCGTCGTGGTCATGGTCATGGTCCGAAGCAGCTTCGGTGGCTGCGGGCGCAGGCGCCGGCTCCTTTGCCATGTCCACACCGACCCCGGCGGTCGAGCGGGGGGAAACGGTGACTGCTGTCAGCTTGGTGTGCGCCGCGCGCGCGATGCCGTTTTGAACCGACTTTATAAGATCATCGCTGAGTAGCGGACCGGTGTAGGTCACGTCGAGCTCACCGGTGCGGAGGATGGTGGCGTAGTTGCCGAGCGCGTCCGACAGGATGCCTTCCCGAGCGATGGACTCCTCCAGTGCGGCAGGGCTGGTCGCCCGCACCGCGAACCGGAGATCGTGTACCAGGACCTCGGCGACGTGGTAGTGGTCCACCCCGGAAACCGCTGGGTCCTGAAAGTACGCTCGGTTGACCAGTTCCCCGGCTTCGGCAACGGTGCCCCCCATCGGCAGGGCCACGATCAGCTCCGGCACGAGGTGGTCGAGCGAGGCGGGGTCGAGCACGTCGGGAGAGATGTCGGACAGGCTTATCTGGCTCTGGTTCGCCTCATCGTCCAGCACCGTGCGGAGCGCGGCGAGATCGGCGCCGGGAGTCGAGTGGATTGCGATCACCACCCGACGTCGAACCATCAGCCCGTCGTAGGTCACAGTAGGTCGGTCGTTGCCCGCATCGGTACCCGCCTCAGCGGAGCCGATCAGTCCGGCCGAAGCGGGAGTGACTGTGAGGGGCGCAACCACGGCGGTGCATCCGCTCAGTGCGAACGCGATGAGCACCGCCGTGACCAACTTGGTGACGTTGTTCATTTCAGGTTCCCGGCGCAAACCCGGGTTGGTACGCCGGCGGATACGAGCCCATCGGTGTGGTGTCCACGACCGGATAGTCGGAGCTGATTGGGTCGTTGTTGCGCCAGTCGCCTACCGAGAACTGGATCATCATGTCGTGATCTTCGTGCACCAGGTTGTGGCAGTGCACCATGTACCGCCCGCCGATGTGGGCGCCGGTGTTGAACTGCATCAGCATGGTGATGGACTCGTTCTCTCCCGCGTAGAAAACGTCTTTCGGCCCACCCTCCCAGGGGAACGGCTTACCGCCGTTGGTGTTTCGGGCGATGATCTTGGCGTCGATCAGGTGTATGTGCACCGGGTGGAACCAACCTCCGGATTCGTTCGTGATGGTCCACTGTTCAATGGAGTACGGCTGAGGACTGCCGAAGCACCGGGAGAACCCGGAGGCCGCCACGTCCTCCCAGGTTTCCCCGTTGATGGTCCATTCTCCGCCCTGGCGCTGCACCCGAAGTATCCGCTTCGCCACCGCCATGTCCGGGGTCAGCTTCATCACGTCGAGGCCGCCGCGCTCGGGGTTTGCCGAGCCGCCGTCGTCGAGGGTCGCCGGGATGGCGGAGATCGACCCGGCCGTGGAGCCTGAGTCGGCCACCACCTGGAACCGCATGATCTTGTTCGTGTTGGCGTAGCTGACGTTGTTCTTGTTGCTCAGGTTGCGCATCTCGATCATTTGTCCGACCCTGTACTTGCGAAAGTCGATCAGGATCTCGTAACGCTCCGCCGTGCCCTGCCGCCAGGACTGCACCGCCTCCACCCTGGGCGTCATGCCGCCGTCGGTGCCGACGACGTAGAACGGGTCACCGGTAGACAGGGTGGGTCGATAGGAGCGTGTGATCGAGGCCACGAGCACTCGAAAACGGTAGATGCGCGGCTTGACCTTCATCGTCGGCCACGGCACCCCGTTGACCATGATCACGTCACCCCACAGACCCGCGTGGCCGTTGTCGTTGAATCCCAGAGAGCCGTCGGCATTGAACATTGCGTCCGAGATCATCAGCGGCACGTCAAACTCGCCCTGCGGCAGTTGCGCCTGCTCGTACTGGTCCGACATCGGGTAGAAACCGGCGAGCCCTGAGTACACGTTCTGGCTCGTGACCAGGTGGTTGTGGTCGTGGTACCAGAGTGTGCGCGCCGACTGCCAGTTGGGGTACTGGTAGTTCTTGACTTTGCCCGGAGCCGTGAAGTCGTTGGCGTACCCGTCGTACTGGGGCAACGACGCCGAGCCGTGCAGGTGGGTGACGGTGTTGAACGCCGCCGGGTGCAGGAGCCCTGCTGCCGGCAAAGCGTTGCGGATGCGTATCTCGGATCGGGTGCCCTGCCGCACCCGAATGGTCGGGCCGGGAAAGACACCGTTGTAGCCCGCCAGCGTGGTGGAGAGTCCCGGGAGGAGCTGGGCTTGCGCCAGCCTCTGGGTGAGGGCGAATTTGGCGAATGGCCGAGCCGGGTCGCCATCATCGAAGCCCGTGGCGTACGGCACCAGCTCGGGCGGGCGACGGAATACGCCCCGGTACGGGACCGGCATGTTCGCGGGCGCCAGCAGGCTGGGGGTGGGGACCGGGTCCGACATCCTCGCCATGCCGAGAGCACCCATCGCACCGACGGCGCCCACTGCGCCCAACTGCAGTATTTCCCGACGTGTGGTCATAATAACTCCAGAGCGGTGCTTTGAAATGAGTTCATAACGAAGAATGCCGTGGCGGCCTTGTGAAAACCTTGCCCGCCGGGGTGGTGTTCGTGTGCACGCTCGGGAACTGACCCGTTGTGCTGATTACTGGTCGCAATCGACTACTGCCGTCTCCTCAGCTCACCGATCGACACGCCACGGTGAATTCGCGCGCCATTACGCCCCGATAGCAACGATTCCTTGCGAGAAGTCGCAAGAAAACGCCGCTCGACGCCCGATATTCTGAAGAGGTACGCCCGCCGCGACCGCGGCATTCACTCGAATCGGAGGTTCCCATGTCGATATCTGTTGAAAAAACACACGTAGCTAACGCTTTGGTCGGAGAGCCCGAGGTTCTCGAAGACGGCGGAACGCCCCTTGCCCAGCACCGGTCCTGGCTCAGCCTCAAGGCCGCGGCAACCGCGCTGCAGGGTGTGCAGTCTCAGAACGGGTCCATAGCCGACGCCGAACGGCACACGGATGCCGCGGCATCCGTTTTGCGCATCACCGAGTCCATCGCAGACCTCGCGCCGCACTTCGCGCACGATGCTGCATATCTGACGGCCCTGATCACGGACTTCGACCGCTGGGTGGCAGACGGATTCGGCGAACCGGACTTCTATGACTCCCTCATGGCCTTCCAGCCGCAGCAGCAGCGGGTGAACGGGCTGCGCCACCTCGTGGTGTTCCCGATGTACACGCAGAACGGCAGCGCCAACCGCCTCATCGAAGCCGTGCTGATCGAGGTCATCTGGCCCGAGTTCGTCGGCGAGCTCGAGGCCGGCTATGCGAACAAGCTGTTCGTGCCGATTCGTTTTCTCGATTTCACTCCGGGCTACGACACCAACTCGGCCGTGTTGTTTCCCGAGACCGTGGCGATGCGCGAAATTCCCACGTTCACCTGGGGGGCGATCTTCGCCGACCGCGAAGCCGCCCGTTTTCGCCGGGTTGTGCGTGCCGCCGCCGAGATCACCCGACTTGAGTTGCCCGCCGACGCGGCCCTGCTGCTCGACGACCAGCACCTCACCGAAGAGACCTTTGTGATGTGGGATCTCATCCACGACCGCACTCACATGCGCGGCGACCTGCCGTTCGACCCCTTCATGATCAAGCAGCGCATGCCTTTCTTTCTGTATTCCCTCGAGGAACTGCGGTGCGACCTGACCGCGTTTCGCGAATCGGTCACGATCGAGCGCACTGAGCTGGCGAGCCCGGAGGCGCGGCGGCACGCGAAACTGGTGCAGTACGCGGTAATCTTCGACCGCATCTTTCGGTTCGCGATCACCGGAAACCGGGTGCGCAATTATGACGGCCTCGGCGGTCAGCTGTTGTTCGCCTGGATGCACCAGCACGGTGTGTTGCACTGGACCGACACCCGGCTCACGTTCGACTGGGAGGCGGTGCCCGAGGTCGTCATCGCACTCGGCGCGCAGATCGACGAGCTGTACTGGGCGTCGATCGACCGGCCGAAGAAGGCGCACTGGCTCGCGGCCCACGAGATGATCTCGAAGACCCTCACGCCGAATCCGGCATCGACGTGGGCCCGCGGCCTACCGCTCGAGGTGCTCGCCGGAGCGCCGAAGGGCTACACCGACCAGGTTCTCGACGACGAATTTCCGCTGTCGATGTTCTTCGAAGCGCTCGAGAAGAAGATGCGCAATGTCATCGAGTCCACGGCCGGTATCACCGGAAACGCGGTCGACTGATGCGTGCCAGTCCGGCCGTCGCCGGTCGCACCGTGCTGATCGCCGGCGCGACCAGCACGGCCGGTCTGGCCGTCGCCTCTTCGCTAGCGGATGCCGGCGCGCACGTCTTGGCTGTCGGCTCCAATCTCGCTCGCCTTCAGTCCGTACTGGCCGTGGCACCGGAGGCTGTGCTCTACGAGTGCGATCTCGCTGACTTCGATGCGGTGACCGCATTGGCGGCGCGGGTTTCTTTATCGCACGGCCCGATTGACGGGCTGATTCACCTGGTGGGCGGCTGGCGCGGCGGCGGCGGTCTGGCCGGCCAGACCGACGAGGACTGGGCTTTTCTGCACGCGCACGTCGTCACCACGCTGCGAAACACCACCCGGGCGTTCAACGCCGGCCTTCTGGCCTCTGCGGCCGGGCGCCTCGCGATTGTCTCAAGCGTGTCGGTAGACCGGCCTCTAGCGGGCGGCGCGAATTATGCGGCCGTGAAGTCTGCGGCCGAAACGTGGGTACGCGCGGTCGGGCAGGGGTTTGCGAAGGCCGGGGACACCGCCGCGGCGGTGATTTTCGTCGTGGGGTCGCTGGACGGTCTCGAAACCGAGCTGGCTACCCGGGTGACGGGTCTATGGGATGAAACGGCGGCATCCGCTAATAACAGCCGGGTGGCGCTCGCGCTCCAGTCCCCAAAACCTGACGAATAGAAAGGGCTCACGCCAGCGTAAGGGCATGAGCACCACCGACTCCCCCCTCGTCGACAAGTGGCGCAGACCCCGCCCGAGCGGGCCGAGCCTCCGCAAAGGCCTGTGGGTCACCCCCGTATTGGCCGGCGCTACCGCCCTAAGCGTGTCGCTCACTCGCAGCGCCGACGTCTTCACCCAAGCGCCGGCATCGCCGTCGACGAGCTGCACACCATGCTCGGCGCCCTGCGCGGAGACGACGCTCAACGCGCCGAACCGACCAGTCAGAGTGGTTTACGCCTACGAGCACCGCGTGATCGTGCCCGGCGGCGCGCTCGAAGCCTAGCTCCCCCGCACGGCGTAGACCGGGTTCACCCGCCAGGCGGATGTGCCGGCCCGCTGCCCCGCGCTACCGTGAAGACACGCACAACGAAAGGGCGAGCATGCTCGACATCAGGGGAGTCACCAAGAGCTACGGCGCGCGGAAGGTGCTCACCGACGTGAGCTTCACCGTCGGGGACGGCCGCATGACCGGTTTCGTCGGCGCAAACGGTGCCGGCAAAACCACGACGATGCGCATCATTCTCGGTGTGTTGTCGCCCGATTCGGGTACCGTCTTCATCGACGGAGCGCCGGTCACCGCGAGTGACCGCCGCCGCTTTGGCTACATGCCCGAAGAGCGCGGCCTCTACCCGAAGATGAAGGTGGCCGAGCAGCTGGTCTATCTGGCCCGCCTGCACGGGCTGTCGCCGGCATCCGCTCGTCGCAACACAGTTGATCTGCTTGGGCGTCTCGGGCTCGATGCGCGCGCCGGCGATACCGTCGAGTCGCTTTCGCTCGGCAACCAGCAGCGCGCCCAGATCGCCGCCGCGCTCGTTCACGACCCCGAGTTTCTCGTGCTCGACGAGCCGTTCTCGGGCCTCGACCCGCTCGCGGTGGAGATCGTGATGGGCGTTCTCGCCGGTTACGCCGCCCAGGGCGCGCCCGTGTTGTTCTCCTCGCATCAGCTCGACATCGTCGAACGACTCTGCGACGATCTCGTCATCATCGCCGACGGAGAGATTCGCGCGAACGGTTCCCGCGACGCCCTGCGCGAGCAGCACAGCAGCCCCCGCTTTGAGATTCGCACCGCCGGCGATACCGGCTGGATCCGCGAGGTGCCCGGCATCACCGTGATCGACTTCGACGGCGACTTCGCCATCTTCGAAAGCGAAACGGATGCCGCCAGCCAGGCGGTTCTGCACCGCGCGGTCGCACTCGGCGCGGTGCACACCTTCAGCCAGCAGCGACCTTCGCTCGCCACGATCTTCAAGGAGGTCATCGCATGAGCACCACGACCCGACCGGTACACACCGCCCCCACCTTCGCCCAAAGTGTCTGGCTGGTCTCCAACCGTGAGATTTCGGCACGCCTGCGCAGTAAGTCATTTCTGATCGCTACCGGAATTCTGCTGCTCATCTCGATGGCGTCGGTCATCGTCGGCAGCATTGCGAGCCAGAACACGAGCCTGACCAAGGTCGCCGTGGTTGGCACGGCTATCAGCGTCGTCGAGCGGACCGAAGCCTTCGACATCGTCGAAACTTCAAGCGTCGCCGTCGCAGAGGCTCTCGTGCGCGACGGCACGGTCGACGCGGCCGTCGTTCCGTCGTCGAGCGCCGATTCCCTGCTCGGCATCACCGTGATCGCCCTGGATTCGGTACCGAGCGACGTGCTCGGCACCCTCAGTGTGAGCCCGGACCTTGAAATTCTCGACCCGGCCGAGCAGGATAGTTTTCTCGCCTACCTCGTTGCCATCGGGTTCGGCATCATCTTTCTCATGTCGGCGACCACCTTCGGCGCCACCATCGCCCAGAGCGTCGTCGAGGAGAAGCAGACCCGCATCGTCGAGATTCTCATGTCGACCATCTCGGTGCGGGCCCTGCTCGCCGGCAAGGTGCTCGGCAACAGCCTGATGGCGTTCGGGCAGATCGTGTCCATCGGCCTACTGGTCTCGATCGGCCTGGCGATCACCGGACAACGGGTGTTGCTGGCCGATGTGGGCCCGGCGATAGTCTGGTTCGCCGTGTTCTTCGCCTTCGGTTTCGTGTTGCTCGCCGCGCTGTACGCGGCCACGGCATCGATGGTGTCCAGACAGGAAGACGTGGGTTCGGCGACCTCGCCGGTATTGTTCCTGGTGATGATCCCCTACTTCATGGTGGTCTTCTTCAACGACAACCCGCTCGTGCTCGCGATCATGTCGTATGTTCCGTTCTCGGCCCCGGTCGGCATGCCGGTGCGCATCTTCCTCGGCCAGGCCGAATGGTGGGAGCCCGTGCTCTCCCTCGTGGTGCTGGCGCTGTCGACGATGGTCGTGATTTTGATCGGGTCGCGCATCTATTCCAACGGCCTGCTGCGCATGGGCGCTAGGGTCTCGTTGCGCGAGGCCCTGCACAAGTAGGCAGGCGGGGCGGCGTCCAGCCGAATGCGGGAGGATGGGGGAGTGACCCAACTCCATGACCTGTCCTCCCGCGGTTTCGCCTCCGACAACTACTCCGGAATTCATCCGGAAATTCTAGAGGCGATGGCCCGGGCCAACGGTGCCCACCAGATCGCCTACGGCGAAGACGTCTACACGGCGCGGTTGCAGGAGGTCTTCGTTGAACAGTTCGGCGCCGGCATCGAAGCTTTTCCGGTGTTCAACGGCACCGGCGCCAACGTCACCGGGCTGCAGTCCATGTTGCCGCGCTGGGGCGCCGTGATCTGCTCGGCCACCGCCCACATACACAACGACGAAGGCGGCGCCCCCGAACACGTCGGCGGCTTCAAGCTGCTGCCGGTCGTGACCCCCGACGGCAAGCTCACCCCCGAGCTCATCGACCAGGAGGCGTGGGGCTGGGGCGATGAGCACCGCGCCCAGCCGCTCGTGGTGGCCATCACGCAGACCACGGAGCTCGGCACCGCCTACACGGTCGACGAGGTGCGCGCCATCGCCGACCACGCCCACTCCAAGGGGATGACGCTGCACATGGACGGTGCCCGCATCTCTAACGCGGCAGCAAGCCTCGGGGTGCCGCTGCGCGCCTTCACCCGCGACGCCGGCGTCGACGTGCTCAGCTTCGGCGGCACCAAGAACGGCATGATGCTCGGTGAGTGCATCGTGGTACTGAACCCGGCGGCATCCTTTGGATTGAAGTTTCTGCGCAAGTCGAACATGCAGCTCTCCAGCAAGATGCGTTTCATCTCGGCGCAGCTCATCGCGCTGCTCGACGGCGACCTGTGGCTGCGAAACGCCACCCATTCCAATGCGATGGCCGCACGGCTGCGCGGAGCGCTGGAAGGCGAACTCGCCGACGGCACCATCACCGGCCTGAATTTCAGCCAGGCCACCCAGGCCAACGCCATCTTTGCCACCCTACCCGTCGGCGTCGCCGACCGTTTGCGTGAGTCGTTTCGGTTCTACGACTGGGACGCTTCGAAGAATGAGGTGCGCTGGATGTGCGGCTTTGACACGACCGAAGACGACATCGACCAGTTCGTAGCCGCGATCACCCGGGAGCTGTCATGACGTTCAAGGACCAGCCCTGGCTCGCCTCGTACGCGCCCGGCGTTCCCGCCACCATCGCCGAGACCACCGAAACCCTCATCGACATGATGGAGACTTCGGCCGCATTGTTCGCGCCGAACATCGCCCTCGACTTCTTCGGAGCCACGACGACCTACGCCGAGCTTGGCGAACAGATCTCCCGGGCCGCCAACGGCCTGCGCAGGCTCGGCATCACGCCGGGAGACCGCGTGGCGCTCGTGCTGCCGAACTGCCCGCAGCACGTCGTCGCGTTCTATGCGGTGCTGCGCCTCGGCGCCATCGTGGTCGAGCATAATCCGCTCTATACCGACCGGGAACTGCGGCACCAGTTTGAAGACCACGGTGCCCGCGTCGCGATCGTCTGGGACAAGGTCTACGAGACTGTGCGTGCCTTCCCGAAAGATATGGGGGTAGCGGATGTTGTCACCATCGACCTCACCCGCGCCATGCCGTTCTCGAAAAGGCTGGCTCTCAAGCTGCCGATCAAGAAGGCGCAGGACGCCCGCGCCTCCCTCACGGCCGGACCGGGAAAAGGGGCGATCAGCTGGGAGTCCATCGTCGGTGCCCGCAAGCTGCACCACTCGCATCAGCGCCCCCTTCTCACCGACACCGCCGTGCTGCAATACACGAGCGGCACGACCGGCACCCCGAAGGGCGCTATCCTCAGCCACTACAACCTGCGCGCCAACGCCGCACAGGGCTCCGCCTGGGTGGCGGGCCTGCGCCCCGGCGATGAGACGGTGTACGGCGTTCTGCCCATGTTCCACGCCTACGGGCTCACGCTCTGCCTCACCTTTGCCATGAGCATCGGTGCGCGTCTCGTGCTGTTCCCCAAGTTCGACGAGAAGCTCGTGCTCGATGCCGCCAAGCACGCACCGCCGACATTCCTGCCCGCGGTGCCGCCGATCTACGACCGCCTGGTCACGGCCGCTGCGAAAAAGAAGGTGCGCCTCGCGGGCATCCGCTTTGCTATTTCGGGCGCCATGAACCTGCCGGTATCGATCGTGGAACGCTGGGAGAAAGCCACCGGCGGGCTGCTAGTCGAAGGCTATGGCATGACCGAGGCTTCGCCCATCGTTGCCGGCAACCCGATCGGCCCGAGTCGTCGGCCCGGAACGGTTGGCGTGCCATTTCCCAGCACGGACATTCGCGTGGTCGACCCGGAGGACCCGTCGATCGAGCGCGGCTTCGAACAGGAAGGCGAGCTGCTCGTACACGGCCCGCAGGTCTTCTCAGGCTACTGGGACCGCCCGAGTGAGACCGCGCAGGTGCTGCTGCCGGGTGGCTGGCTGCGCACCGGCGACATCGTGCGCGTCTCCGCTGACGGTTTCATCACCGTCGTCGACCGCATGAAGGAGCTCATCATCACCGGCGGTTTCAACGTGTCGCCGTCCGAGGTGGAAGAAGCCCTGCTCTCGCACCCCGATATCACGGACGCCGCCGCAGTGGGGTTGCCGAGCGCCAGCGGCGGCGAAGACGTCGTGGCGGTCGTTGTGCTTCGACCCGATGTAGAACTTGACGTCACCGCTTTGCGCGAGTACTGCCGCACTCGGCTGTCGGCCTACAAAGTTCCGCGACGCATCGTCGAGGTCGACGACTTGCCGCGCAGTCTCCTCGGCAAGGTGCTGCGCCGCGAGGTGCGCAACCGCTTGCAAGGCAAGTAACGCCCCGGGCGTACCGGCGCCCGATGCACCTCTCTCTCTCTCTCTCTGATCTGCTCCTCACCAACGACTAAGCCCCGAACGAGTCGTCCCGAGCGCAAAAAGTGCCCGTTTGAACAAGTCAAACGGGCACTTTTAACGCTTTTGCGAGACGATCAGGGGCGTAGCAATACCTTGATGGCGCGGCGTTCGTCCATCGCGGCGTAGGCCTCGGCGACCTCGGCCAGGGGAAGCTCCAGGTCGAAGACCCGGCCGGGGTTGATCTGGCCGGACAGAACTTCGGGCAGCAATTCCTCGATATAGCCTCGAACGGATGCCACGCCACCGTTCACGCCCACGTTGCGTCCGAACAGCGAGCGAATTGGCAACTCGGCGCCACCGTTGGGCACGCCGACGTAGCCGACCATTCCACCGGGCCGTGTCGACCGGATGGCCTGATCCATGGATTCCTTCGTTCCGACACACTCGAGCACACAGTCGGCGCCGATCCCATCGAACAGGGCCTGCACCGCTGCAACGCCCTCGTCGCCGCGTTCTTCGATGATGTCCGTCGCACCGAATTCGCGAGCCACTGCCTGGCGGTCGGCGTGGCGGGACATGGCGACGATGCGGCTCGCGCCGAGTCGTTTGCTCGCGAGTATGGCGCAGAGCCCGACGGCTCCGTCGCCGACGACAACAACGGTGCTTCCGGTGGTGACACCGGCCGACACAGCCGCATGGTGCCCGGTGCCCATGACATCGGAGAGGGCCAAAAGCCCCGGAATCAGTGCGTCTTCGGGCATCTCGGGTGTTGCCACGAGCGATCCGTCAGCATGGGGAACGCGCACCCGCTCGCCCTGAGCACCGTCGGCGAAGCCACCCATATCGTCATTCGCGCCCCACGGAACGACGTGGAGGCAGGAAAAACTCACGCCGTTGCGGCAGTTGATACAGGTATTGTCGCAGTCGTAGAAAGGAGCAATGACGAAGTCACCCACTTTCAGCGTGGAAACGTCTGGGCCGATCTCTTCGACGATGCCAACAAACTCATGGCCGATCCGGTGCGGTTCCTTGGTTGGCGTGACGCCGCGGTACGGCCACAAGTCCGACCCGCAGACGCAGGCCGCAACCACGCGAACGATGGCGTCGCCGCCGGTCGAGAGTACGGGGTCGGGAACTTCCTCGAGGCGAACATCCCGTTCGCCGTAAATCACAGTTGCGCGCATCGTTAAACCCTAACCGGGCAAACCTGAACCTAACCTCTGCATCTTCTTTTCTCATGAAAGCGGGTAGCGGTTCAGAGCAGATCCCCCTCGGGCGGTACCTCCGGCAGCGCCGGAGCGGATGCCACAGTCAGCGAATCGCCGTCGGCGGCCAGCGCCACGAGCACCGTGTCGCCGTCTCGAATATTGCCGGCGAGCAGTGCCCGCGCCAGGCTGTCGTCGATCTCACGCTGCATCAGCCGGCGGAGGGGACGTGCGCCGTAGATCGGGTCGTAGCCGCGCTCGGCCAGCCAGCGGCGGGCATCCGGAGTCACGGCCAACTCGAGGCGACGCTCGGCGAGACGCTTCTGCAGCCGGTCGACGTCGAGCTCGACGATCTCACCGAGTTCCTCGGTCGTGAGCGAGGAGAACACCACGATGTCGTCGAGCCGGTTGACGAACTCGGGCTTGAAGGCTCGCCGCACGAGGCCCTGCACAGCCTCTTCCTTCTGAGCCGCCGACAGGGTCGGATCGACCAGGAACTGCGAACCGAGGTTTGAGGTGAGCACGAGGATGGTGTTGCGAAAGTCCACCGTTCGGCCCTGGCCGTCGGTGAGCCGGCCGTCGTCGAGCACCTGCAGCAGCACGTCGAATACCTCGGGATGCGCCTTCTCCACCTCGTCGAAGAGAATCACTGAATAGGGGCGCCGGCGCACGGCCTCGGTGAGCTGACCGCCCTGTTCGTAGCCGACATAGCCCGGAGGGGCTCCGACCAGGCGGCTCACCGCGAACTTCTCGCCGTACTCGCTCATGTCGATGCGCACCATGGCTTTTTCGTCGTCGAACAGAAACTCGGCGAGCGCCTTGGCCAGTTCGGTCTTGCCGACACCGGTCGGCCCGAGAAACATGAACGATCCGGTCGGGCGGTCAGGGTCGGAGATGCCGGCGCGCGAACGGCGCACGGCGTCGGCGACGGCACGCACCGCGCGCTTCTGGCCGATCAGGCGGTGGCCGAGCTCATTTTCGAGGTTGAGCAGCTTCTCGGTTTCGCCCTGCAGCAGTCGACCCACCGGGATCCCGGTCCAGGCGGCGACCACGGCGGCGATGTCCTCGCTGGTGACCTGTTCGTTGACCATGCGGGGGCCCACGGATTCTTGGTTCTCAGCGTCGGCGAGCGCCCGTTCCATTACCGGAATGTCGCCGTAGAGCAGTCGTGACGCCTTTTCCAGGTTGCCTTCGCGCTGCGCCCGGTCGGATTCGATGCGCGCGGCATCGAGCCGCCCGCGCAGCTCGCCGACCCGGTTGAGTGACGCCCGTTCGGTGTCCCAGCGCGCCTGCAGCTCCTTCAGGCTGGCTTGGCGCTCCTCGAGATTGCTGCGCAACAACACCCGCCGCGCCTTCGAGGCGTCGTCCTTCTCCTTCTTCAAGGCGAGTTCTTCGAGCTTCAGCCGGTCGACACTGCGCCGCAACTCATCGATCTCGACCGGTGAGGAGTCGATCTCCATGCGCAGCCGGCTCGCCGCCTCATCGATGAGGTCGATCGCCTTGTCGGGCAGCTGGCGGGCGGTGATGTAGCGATTCGAGAGGGATGCAGCGGCCACGAGGGCAGAATCGGCGATCGTCACCTTGTGGTGCGCTTCATAGCGTTCCTTAAGCCCGCGCAGAATGGCGACGGTGTCTTCCACCGACGGCTCGTCGACAAGCACGGGCTGAAAGCGGCGCTCGAGCGCGGCATCCTTTTCGATGAATTCGCGGTACTCGTTGAGGGTCGTGGCACCGATCAGGCGCAGTTCTCCGCGCGCGAGCATGGGCTTGAGCATGTTGCTGGCCGCGACGGAGCCTTCACCGCCGCCCGCGCCCATGAGGGTGTGCAGTTCGTCGACGAAGGTGATGATCTGGCCGTCGGCGTCGTTGATCTCCTTGAGCACGGCCTTGAGCCGCTCCTCGAACTCGCCGCGGTACTTGGCGCCGGCCACGAGTGCGGCCAGGTCGAGCGAGACCAGCTGCTTGTCTTTGAGCGAATCGGCCACGTCTCCGGCCACGATCCGCTGGGCTAAACCCTCCACCACAGCGGTCTTGCCGACCCCGGGTTCACCGATGAGTACGGGGTTGTTCTTGGTGCGCCGGGTGAGCACCTGGCTGATCCGGCGAATCTCGGCGTCCCGACCGATCACCGGGTCGAGCTTGCCGCTGCGGGCGATATCGGTGAGGTTCACCCCATACAGTTCGAGGGCCGTCTTAGCGTTTTCTTGCTGTGGTCGCTGACCGGCTTGCATCGCTATCTCCTCTGAACCTGAGTCTTACTGACTCAAGTTTAGTAGCAGAAAGTCGGCGGCCAGAAGGGGCTTCACCTACCTGACTAGAAAACAAATCAGCACCCCGCTCGTCCGCATGAACTATCCCTGCCGCGGCGCGATGCCGCCCCCGGTAACGAGCCCGAGCGGCCCCAAGCTTTTCCTAAGTTCCTTGGTGCAGTGTCGGGTCAACGTTCCACTCAGAAACGAGCGCAGGAGGCTTGCATGACGGGCTTGACCATGGTGGGGATCTCTCATCATGGCGCATCCTTGGCATTGCTCGAACGGGTTTCCGTTCGCCGGGACGCCCGCCAGGATCTGCTCATGGTCCTGCGTGCCGCGGGATGTCCAGAGGCGGTCTTGCTATCTACCTGCAGCCGAGTCGAGATCTATGTCGACAACACATCACTCGGACTGACCGACCTCTTCTGTGCGCTCCTCGACGTGCTCGTCAAGCATTCCGGAGTGACCCACGACGAACTCAAGGCTGTCATCGAAGTCCGTACCGGCCGAGTCGCCCGCGAGCACCTCTTCGATGTGACCGCGGGGCTGAAGTCCCGCATGCGCGGCGAGGTCGAGATTCTGGCCCAAACCCAGGCAGCCTATCGTGAGTCTCAAACGGCGGACATGGCTGGCCGTGCATTGGCGCAGCTGTTCCCTGCCGCGTTGCGCTCCGGCCGCAAAATCCGCGCCACCACCGCCCTCGACGGGTTCGTTCGCTCGCTCGCTCATCGAGCCGTCGAGACTGGGCTCGCCTCCCTGGCCACGGGCGCCGACCCGCGGGTGCTTGTCGTCGGGTCGGGCCAGATGGCCGCCTCTGCGGTCAACCATCTGATGGGTCTGGGCATACGCGTGACCGTTGCGGCACGCGACGAAGCGTATGCCGCGCGACTCGCCGGTGCCGGAGCCGTATGCGCGCTTTCCGCTTTGACGCGGGGAATCGCCCAGACGGACCTGGTGATCTGCACCACCGCGGCGGCCCAGCCCGTCGTGACGATGGACCACGTCAGTGGCGCCATGGCCGAGCGGAACAGCCCGCTCACGGTCGTCGATCTGTCCGTACCCCGCAACGTCGACCCGGCGGTGGCGCAGGTGCCGAGGGTCACGCTCATCGACCTCGTAGGCTTGAACGACGACGGCACCGCCGAGCCCGGCCTGGTGGCCGCACTCTCTCTTGCCGCAATGATGTCCAACGCCGCGGCCGCCGATTTCACTGTCAGACTGGCTGCACGTGAGGCTGGTCCAGTCATCGCGGCGATGCGATACCGAGTCAAACTGGCCTGTGAGGCCGAGCTCGCCGAGTCCGCCGACTGGCCCACGCTCGATTCCGACGCGCGCGCCCGCTCAGTGCACGCCATCGCCGGCAAACTGCTGCACGGTCCGACCATGGCTGCCCGTCACGCGGCTGCGGTTGGCGACTCCGACGGGCTCAGGCGCCTCTGCACCACCTTCGGGGTTCCGCTGGCCGAAGTTGGTTTGGCCGAGACTGCTCGGACCGGACCCGGCAGTGGAGCGGTCAGGATCGAGTACCATCCCGCTGCATCCCGCTAACGCGCCATGTGGCATGCCGTTGCCGCCTAGTCGCGCCGAGCAGTTCGCGGGGACCGGGCGCGCCCGCTCCCCGAGCGTGATGTCGCCGGCCCGGTCAGCCGCACATGAGACAATGAGGGTTGGTCCTTTTTTCTTACGGAGCTCCCACACCTATGGCCCATTCGCTCAGCACTCATGAGATCGCGCGCATCGTTGGCAGCCAGTCATTCTCGCGCGGTGAACGGTACGCCCGCAACGGGCATGTCACCGAACAGTCCTGGGCCCCGTCGGGAACACACCTCACCGGTCGCGTCAGCGGCACCAGCCCGCAGCCGTACACGGTGCTCGTCTCGTTCACATTGAATGTCGCCGGCCAAGCAGTACGGGCCAGTGGAACCTGCACCTGCCCCATGGGCAGCAACTGCAAACACGTCGCCGCGCTGCTGTTGGCCAGCCGGAGCAGCCCAGCTGAGTTGAACGCTGCGCGCGCCGCCTCCAACGTGCGCGCAATCGGCGATCGCCGCACCGCCGTGTTCGAGTCGACCTTCGTGCCGGCCGCCTACCAACCACCCGCGCCGGCGCCCGTCATCCCCATTCTCCCGCTGGTACCCGCCTGGCGCGCGGCTCTGGCCCCGATCGCTAAACCCAGCGCTGGCGAGGCGACGTCCAGCATGGCGCTCGCGCTACAGTTCGACCTGCTCGACCCCGCCTACAGCCCCAACCGACGCACGGGCCCCCGCCGTCTCGGCGCCCGCCCCATGGTCATGGGTAAGAAAGGCAAATGGATCCGCGGTTCCCTCACCTGGGACAACCTGTCCTGGACCCCTGGCACCTACAATCGCGGCCACCGCAAAATTCTCAACGCCCTTTACGCCCTCTCGGCGACCGGGCAGCGCTACTACAGCTACACCGACCATTGGCTCTACCTCGACAACTTCGAGAACAAGGCCCTCTGGGATCTCCTGTACGAGGCCCAGCTAAGCGGCCTGCCGCTGGTCTGTGCAACGGATGCCCAGAATCCCGTTCTTCTCTCGCCCACGCCAGCCTCGCTCGAGGTCGACATCCGACGCGACGACGACGGCCTGCAACTGACCCCGCTGCTCGTGCTGAGCGAGCGGCTGCACCGCGGCGCTGAATTCGGTTTCATCGGCGATCCAGCACACGGTGCGTACACCTTCACGAGCCCCGCCGACCCGCTGGCGACCGGCCGGCAGCTCGTTCTCGCCCCGCTGAATGCCCCGGTCAGCTCCGAGATCCGCGCCCTCGCGGTCACCGGCGGATTCGACATTCCAGCCGACGACGAGCCAGCCTTCCTCGCCGACTATTACCCGTTCCTGCAGCAAAAACTGGCCCTCACCAGCCACGATGCGTCGTTCGAGCGACCCAGGACCGCCCAGCCCCAGTTGGCCCTCACAATCACCCACCAGACGGATGCCCGCATCACCCTCGCGTGGGAGTGGCAGTACGTCGCACCCCCCGAACCGGCCAACCGTGTCTCGATCACCTCCGGTGCGGCATTCGGCGTGGCCGCCGTGGATGCCGCCGACCCGGCCGGGACGTCCGCTGGCGAAATAGCGGAAACCCCCGTGCTCTACCGTCATCCCCTGCGCCCGACACCCAGCGACACCCGCTTTCGCGACGCGACTCGCGAAACCGACACCCTGCGAGACGTCGAACGCACGATCATTTCGTTCGCCGCGCTCTGGCAGCCCGCCACGCCGGTCAGCCCGGCCCGACTGCTCGAGCACTCCGAACTGCGCGGTGCCGTCATGATCGACTTTCTCGAGCACATCGTGCCGCTGCTCGCCGAGGCCGGCATCGTCGTGCAAGTCTCGGCCGACGCCCCGAGCTACCGTGAGGCCGAGGAAGCCCCGGTGATCAGCCTCGCGACCACCGAAAGCACCGATACGCGCGACTGGTTCGACCTCGCCGTGACCGTTTCGATCGAGGGCGAAGACATTCCCTTTGACGACCTGTTCCGGGCGCTGGCCACCGACCAAGACCTCATGATCCTCGACAGCGGCACCTACTTCAGTCTCGACCGCCCCGAATTGCAGCAGCTGCGGCGCCTGATCGAAGAGGCCCGTGGTTTGCAGGAGAGCAACGCCGGCACGCTCGGCCTCAGCCGTTTTCAGGCCGATCTGTGGGACGAACTGCAGCTGCTTGGCGTCGTCGCTGAGCAGGCCGCCACCTGGCGCAGCGCTGTCGAAGGCCTCGCCGCACAGGGACTGGCTGAGGCAGCTCCGATCGCCGAACGCCCGCTCCCGCCGGCCGTGCACGCCACCCTACGCGCCTATCAGCAGACCGGATTCGACTGGCTCAGCTTTCTCTACGACCACCAACTCGGCGGCGTGCTGGCCGACGACATGGGGCTCGGCAAGACCCTGCAGGCCATCGCGCTCATCGCCCACGCCCGCGACAGCCAACGTGCTGTGCACGGCGCCGCCCGCAAACCGTTCCTCGTCGTCGCGCCGACGAGCGTCGTCTCCAACTGGGCCACCGAGTGCGCTCGGTTCGCGCCCGACCTCACGACGGTGGCCATCGGGCAGACCGCCGCCAAGCGCGGCTCCAGCCTACAAGACGTGATGGGTGAAGCGGATGTCGTGATCACCTCCTACACGCTGTTCCGCCTGGACTTCGAGGAGTACAACGCACAGGACTGGGCCGGACTACTGCTCGACGAAGCGCAGTTCGTGAAGAACCACCAGAGCAAGGCGCACGTTTGCGCCCGCCGCCTGCGCACCCCGTTCAAGCTCGCCATCACCGGCACGCCGATGGAAAACAACCTCATGGAACTGTGGTCGTTACTCTCCATCACCGCCCCCGGCCTGTTTCCGAGCCCCAGCCGGTTCGCCGACTATTACCGCAAGCCCATTGAAACGGATGCCGACGCCGACCGGCTCGCACAGCTGCGCCGCCGCATCCGTCCTTTCATGCTGCGGCGAACCAAGGCCGAGGTGGCCAGCGACCTGCCCGAGAAGCAGGAACAGGTGCTCGAACTCGACCTGCACCCGCGGCACCGTAAGGTCTACGACATGCACCTTGCCCGCGAACGCCAAAAGGTGCTCGGCCTGATCGAGGACATGAACGCGAATCGGTTCGAGATTTTTCGCTCGCTCACCATGCTGCGCCAGCTCAGTCTCGACGCAAGCCTGTACGACGCGAAGTACGACAGTGTGCCGTCGACCAAGCTCGACGCCCTGCTAGAGCTGCTCGAAGACACCGTCGCCGAGGGCCACCGCACTCTCATTTTCAGCCAGTTCACCCAGTACCTCGGCAAGGCGCGGGACCGGCTCGACGCGGCGGGAATCAGCTACTCCTACCTCGACGGCAAGACCCGCAACCGGGCCAAGGCGATCAGTGATTTCAAGGAGGGCTCGAGCTCCGTCTTTCTGATCAGCCTCAAGGCCGGCGGGTTCGGCCTCAACCTCACCGAGGCCGACTACGTCATTCTGCTCGACCCCTGGTGGAACCCGGCGACCGAGGCCCAGGCCGTCGACCGCGTGCACCGCATCGGCCAGACCAAGAACGTCATGGTCTACCGTCTGGTCTCCAAGGACACCATCGAAGAAAAGGTCATGGCCCTCAAGGCCACGAAGGCTCGCCTGTTCGAAAGCGTCATGACCGATGGCGCTCCGCAGGGCACCGCCCTGACCGCCGCCGACATCCGCGAGCTCCTCGCCTGACCTCTCCCGCGTATCTCCGCGGAACCATGCCCGAGCCCAGGCCCGGAACCGCCGATCGCCCCGGTTGTCTTTCGCACGCTCTGCGCACGACCCGACACCAACAGTTCACCCAGCACACCTAGACTGCACGCGACGACCCCACCTCGCGCCTGCAGAAACGGTCCTATGTCCACTATTTTCGATCGGGTTGACGCTCGCCTGGCTCGCACGCTGACCCCGAGCCGTCGCCTCACACTCCAACGTCCGCGTACCCTGGCGCTCGGCTTCCTCGGTCTCCACACGATATTCCTCATCGCTCTGCTCCCCACCATCCTCACCGGCCGGGTACTGGGCGACCTCCCGCTCTACCGCACTTGGGCCGAACTCGGCCTCAACAACGGCGTCTGGCAAGGTATCGATACCGCCTGGGTCTATCCCATCGGCGCCATGCTGCCGATCGCGTTCGCGAGTATCGCCGGTCCGCTTGTCTATCAATTGCTGTGGTTTCTGATGACGACCGCGCTCAATGCCGTCGCGGTCGGGGCGCTCACCGACTGGGGTCGCCGCCGCAGCGGGTTCAAGTCGGCCTGGTACTGGATGCTCGCATCGTTCCTGCTCAGCCCGGTGGGCCTGCTGCGCCTCGAAGGAATCACCGCTCCACTCGTCATCGTCGGCCTTGTGCTGCTCGCCCGGCGTCCGGTTGTGGCCACAGCCTTCCTCACTCTCGCCACCTGGATCAAGGTTTGGCCGGCCGCTGTCATGCTCGCCGTGATCACGGTATCGCCCCGCCGCCGTACGGTCCTGCTCACAGGGGCTGCGCTGTCGGCCGGAGTGGCAGCATCCGTCTGGCTGCTGGGAGGACTGCAATTTCTCACCGGATTCATCACGGAACAGACCGACCGCGCCCTGCAACTCGAGGCGCCCATCACCACCCCGTGGGTGTGGCTGGCCACGCTCGGCCACCATGGCACGGTCATCTACGAGAATTTTGCAATAGCCACCCGTGAGGTGAGCGGACCCGGCACCGACCTGGTCGCTTCCCTGATGACGCCGGCCATGTTTGGCGCCATCGCGGCGATTTTCGTGCTCATCCTCATCACCCAGCATCGGCGAGCGGATGCCAACCAGTTACTGCTGCTCGGAGCCCTTGCCCTGGTCAGCGCGTTCATCGCCTTCAATAAGGTCGGTTCACCGCAATACATGTTGTGGCTGGTGCCGGTAGTCGCGGTCGGTGCTGGCCGAAGCTGGGCCGAGTGGCGGGTGCCCGCTGTGCTGATGCTGGCCATCTCGGGCCTGACGACGCTGATCTTTCCCATTTTCTACCTGCCCCTCATCGACGGCGACCTGTTCTCCCTGCTGCTGCTGACGGCGCGCAATGCGCTGCTCGCCGCACTGATGGGCTGGTCGATCGTGGCCCTCGCAAAGTTGGCCGTTTCGGCCGGCAGGACGCCGCGAGCAATGGTCGACGCACACAACACGCTGAACGTTCAGGCCGACTAATACGCAATTCGTCAATCGGGTTGGGAACGAAACGGTTCGGACGCAGGGAATCATTTCGGCTGAACTGAGGTTAAAGCGAACATGAATATTCAGACACTGGGCATCATCGGCGCCGGTCACATCGGTAGCCAGCTCGCTCGATCCGCGATCTCCGTCGGATACGACGTCGTCATCAGCAACTCACGCGCACCCGAAACCCTCACGGACCTCATTGCGGAATTGGGACCGAAGGCGCGTGCCGCGACGGCCGCAGAAGCAGCCGCGGCAGCGGACGTGGCGATCGTAACCGTACCCTTGCGGGCATACGAAGCCATTCCGGTCGAACCATTGGCCGGCAAGATCGTGATCGATACGAACAATTACTACCCCGACCGCGATGGCACATTCATCGGCCTCGACACCGGCGTAGACACTGTCTCTGAGATGTTGCAGCGTCACCTTCCGACCAGCAAGGTTGGCAAGGGATTCAACCACATCATGGCCCCGGACATCACCACCGATGGAACACCCGCCGGCACCCCTAACCGTCGCGCCCTGGCCACTTCCAGCAACTTCGACGAGGCCACCGAGTTCGTCACGAAGCTCTACGAACAGCTCGGCTTCGATACGGTCAACGTCGGCCCGCTTTCGGAAAGCTGGCGCGTCGAGCGCGACCAGCCTGCCTATGTCATCCGTCAAAACAAGCGCGAACTGATCGAGAACCTCGCTAGGGCCACGCGCACGGGCGCAATCGCCTCGGCCTGAACTCACCGATCGGGCACCACGCCGGTAGGTGCAGGCCGCGCTTGACTGCGTACCCGCGTCGACCCTACACTCCCAGTTCGCCCAGGCAGAATAGACGGATGACCACGACGACGACCTTCGCCCTCATCCGCCACGGCCAGACCGATTGGAATGCGGCCGCGCGCATCCAGGGAGCCACCGATATTCCGCTCAACGACGTGGGGCGCGGCCAGGCCGTGGATGCCGTCGCCCCCCTGAAACGCTACGACTGGGATTTCATCGTCTCGTCTCCGCTGTCCCGTGCGGCCGAAACCGCCGACTTGATCGGTGAACAGCTCGGGCTCGACGTTGCCCAGCGTGTTCCGGACCTGATCGAGCGCGATTATGGGCCAGCCGAGGGCCTCACCGCGGGAGCAGAGCTCGACGCCCTGCGTTTTCCCGGCGGTTTCCGCGGCGCTGAGACCGAGGCGGCTGTCGCGGCGCGCGGGATCGATGCCCTGCAACAGCTGGCCGAGCAACATCCTGGTGCGCGCATCATCGTGGTCGCACACGGCACCCTCATTCGTCTGAGCCTCGCGCACGCGCTCGACCAACGCATCGGCAGCATCACTAACGCCACGCTCAACCTCGTGCATCACCACCACGTACACGCCGATGGCGCGACAACGTGGCAGCTCGACGTACTGAACGGCGAGTCGCTCCTAGCCGTCTGACCAACGCCGAAGCGTCAGCGGCCGGTGGACACCGTCACTGTGAACTTGGTGTTTCGGCCGACCTGGCGGGTCGAACCGACTATCCGGGTAAGGGTGGGTCGGTAGCCGAGGTGCGTGTTCCACACCGTCCACAGTTCGCCGCCGGGTGCAAGCACGCGCGCTGCGTCGATGAACAGTTTTTCAGCGAGGCCGGCGTGCACGGACGCTCCGATATGGAACGGCGGGTTGAGCAGAATCAGATCGGCCGAGTTGTCCGCCTGGCCGGATAGACCGTCGGCGCGCACCACGGTAACGCGATCGGCGAGTGCGTTGGCGTCGACGGTTGCGCGAGCGGATGCGACGGCAACGGCCGACTGGTCCGTCGCGAGCACCTGCAGCAGCGGGCGCTGGGCTGCCAGCGCCGCGGCGAGCACGCCGGTGCCGCAGCCGAGGTCAATGGCGCGCTCGGCGTCGGGCTTCATGCGGTCAAGAACCTCGAGCAGGGCCCGCGTGCCGATGTCGATGCTGGTTCCGGCGAACACGCCGCCGTGGCCGCGCACGGTGAGGTCGAAGTCGTCGTGGCGCTCGTTGCGGGGCCAGTCGCTCGTTGATGTGGACAACGGCGATGAGGCGATGAGCACACGGGACTTCTGGCGGGCCGGGCGCACGTTGAGAGCGCCGAAATGGCGGCGCAGCACCTCATTCATGCTCACGGTCATGTGTTTGATGCGCCCACCGGCGAAGACGATCACGTCGCCAGCGGCGTACTTTGCGATCGCGCCGGCGATCTCGTCGAGCGCATCGAGGCTCCTCGGCAGCTGCAGCAGCACGACGTGGGCGTCTTTGAGTAGTTCTTCGCCGAGCGGCAGTGAGCGGTAGGCATCCGTCAGGTTGACGCCGGAGGCGTTGCTGTCGAGCGCGTATTCGCCCGAAAGTGCGTCCTGGTAAACGCGAATGCCGCGGGCGTCGTGCAGAGCTGCGGCGCCGAGGGTGAGAGCGCCATAGCGGTCCTCGAGCACGACGACCCCACCGGAACGGTAGGCGGCGAGTGCGCCGGCCGCCTCATCAAGGATGAGGCGGTCACTCGCGTCGACGGCAAAGAGGTTCTCCGCCTCGATATCAGGACGGCGACGCAGACGGTCGAAATCGAATTCGTTCACGCTGTCCTTCGCCGGCATATTGGTGTTCCGCGGCGCGGACTGGTCATTCGTGCCCGATTCGGACATGGTTCCCCCTGAAAGTGGTGCTGGTGCAACTAGTTCGTGCTGTGAAACAAAAACATGGAGCTGACTATGGTCTGGGCTGCCGCCAGATGACAATCTGGTTGCTGCGCCTGGTGCGGGTGCCCGCCTTCATCGAAATGACGTCGCCGGCCGAGCCAGCCGCGAAAACGCGGCGGCCCGGTCGGTTCAGCAGTTCGTCGGCGAGCGTCGATTCCAACTCGCGCAGGCGATTTTCGAGCCCGCGCACGTGGTCCTCGAGTTCGAGGATACGACGGATGCCTTCCAAACTCACACCTTCCGAGCCCAAGAACGCAATTTCACGGAGCTTTGCCACGTCGAGCATGGAATAGCGGCGGCTCTTGCCGGGGGTGCGTTCCGGGCTGACGAGCCCCAGGCGATCGTATTGGCGCAAGGTTTGCGGGTGCATTCCCGCAAGCTCAGCGGCCGTGGAAATCACGAAAACCCGGGTGGTCTCGTCCATGACTAGCCCTTCGCCCGCGCGATCAGTTCATCGCGCGGGTTTTCCTTGGGCAGCGCTTCGGCGAACGCGGCGAGCTTTTCCTCTGCATCTTTCGACAGGTGAGAGGGCACTGCGACCTGCACGACCGCGAGCAGGTCGCCCGTGCCCTTGGCCGTGGTCACTCCGCGACCCTTGACGCGCAACACGCGGCCACCGGGAGTACCGGGAGCAACGCGCAGCTTGACGGGGCTGCCGCCGAGGGTGGGTACCTCGATCGTCGCGCCGAGACTGGCCTCGACGAAGGTCACCGGAACGGTCACACGCAAATTGAGTCCGTCACGTTCGAACACCGGATGCTTCCGCACGGTGATCGTCAGCACGATATCGCCGGATTCTCCCCCGTCGGGGCTGGGCTGGCCCTTGCCACGTAGGCGAATCTTCTGCCCATCGGCGACTCCGGCCGGAATCTTGACCTTGATCGGTCGGCCGTCCTGGGTCTGCAGGCTGATCTGGTCGCCCTGGGTGGCCGTGATGAAATCGATGGTTGTCGACGCGATGACGTCGCGGCCCCTGGTGGGCGCGCCCGACCCTCGGTAGCCGCCGGTCGGGTTGCCGAAGCCGCCCCCTCCGCCGCCACCTCTGCCGAACATACCCCCGAGGATATCGTCGAAGCCGCCCTGCTCGAAGGTATAACTTTGCTGGCGGCTTCCGCCGCCGAACATGCCTCCGAAAGCGTCCTCGAATCCGCCGCTTTGGGCGCGCCCGCCGGGCGCGGCGAACCGCGCCCCGCTGCCCATGGCCCGCACGGCGTCATATTCCTTGCGCTGCGCTGCATCGTTCAGCACCGAGTGCGCCTCACTCAGCTCCTTGAACTTCGCCTCAGCGGCGGGGTTCCCCGGGTTGGAGTCCGGGTGGTACTTTCGAGCGAGTTTGCGATACGCCTTCTTCAACTCGGCCGGCGTGACATCTTTCGACACTCCGAGAACCTTGTAGAAGTCCTTGTCGAACCAGTCTTGGCTAGCCATCGCTCGGTACCTGAACGACGACCTTGGCCGCGCGCAGCAGCGTGGAGCCGAGGTAGTACCCCGTCTCCGCGACGTCGCCGACGGTTTCGGTGTCGACGGCCGCACTCGGTTGCTGGAAGATCGCCTCGTGCATGGTCGGGTCGAACGGGTCGCCGACCGTGCCGAACGAGGTCAGGCCGAGGCGTTCGACGCTCGAGCGCAGCTTGGCTGCGATCGTGGCGAAAGCGGAATCGGGCACGAGATCGCCGTGCTTCTCGGCACGGTAGATGTCGTCGAGCACTGGAATCAGCACCTTGACGATATCCCCGGTGACGCGCTCTTTCTCGATGGCACGGTTGGCTTCGGTGCGGCGACGGTAGTTAGCGTACTCGGCCGTCACGCGCTTGAGGTCGGCGAGGTGTTCGCTCGTCGGCTCGGCCACTTCACGCTCCGCCGCGTCCAAAATGTCCTGAACGGTTAGCTCGTCTTCTTCGATACCGTCGGCCGAGGCTGCAGCAGCACCGTCAACGGCGGATTCCGCATCGGGCTCCGTCTCGTCGGGCGCCGCGCCTGCCGCGGCGGTGCCGTCATCGGGCACCCCCGCAGCAGACTCGCCTTCGTACTTCTTGTCCGGGTCTTTCTTATCAGCCATTGTTGCGGCCTACTTCTTCTTGTCGTCGTCGTCGTCGTCAACAACCTCGGCGTCGACAACGTCTTCGTCTTTGTTCTCGTCGGCGCCAGTCTCGTCGGCGCCGGCCTCGTCGGAGCCGGCCGCGGCATCCGCCTGGCTGGACTTGTAGATGGCTTCGCCGAGCTTGCCCTGGCTTTCGTTGAGCTTGTCGAACGCGGTCTTCACCGCGTCGTCGTCGTCACCGGCGAGAGCGGACTTGAGGGCGTCGACATCGGCCTGCACCTCATTCTTCACGTCTTCGGGCAATTTGTCGACGTTGTCCTTGATCAACTTCTCGATCGAGTAGGCGAGCTGCTCGGCCGTATTGCGGGTCTCGGCGACTTCACGCAGGCGCTTGTCTTCGGCGGCGTGCTCTTCACCCTCGCGCACCATGCGCTCGATGTCTTCCTTCGCGAGCGAGGAACCGCCCGTGATGGTCATCGACTGCTCGGTTCCGGTGCCCTTGTCCTTGGCAGACACGTGCACGATGCCGTTGGCGTCGATGTCGAAAGTGACCTCGACCTGCGGAATTCCGCGCGGTGCCGGCGCGATGCCGGTGAGCTCGAAGGTTCCGAGGTTCTTGTTATCGCGGGTGAACTCGCGCTCGCCCTGGAACACCTGGATTGCGACGGACGGCTGGTTGTCGTCGGCCGTGGTGAAGGTTTCGCTGCGCTTGGTCGGGATGGCCGTGTTGCGCTCGATCAGGCGCGTCATGATGCCGCCCTTGGTTTCGATGCCGAGGCTCAGTGGGGTGACGTCGATCAGCAGAACGTCCTTGCGCTCGCCCTTCAGTACGCCGGCCTGCAGTGCTGCACCGACGGCGACGACCTCGTCCGGGTTGACGCCCTTGTTCGGGTCCTTGCCGCCGGTCTCGCTCTTGACGAGCTCGTAGACGGCGGGCATGCGGGTGGAACCACCGACGAGAACGACGTGGGCGATGTCGCCGACCTTGACGCCGGCCTCACGGATGACGTCCTGGAAGGGCTTCTTGGTGCGGTCGAGCAGGTCTTCGGTCATCTTCTCGAACTGGGCGCGGGTAAGCGTCTCGTCGAGGTTGGCCGGGCCGTTTTCGGTCAGCGACAGGTAGGGCAGCTGGATGCTCGTCGACATGCTCGAGGAGAGTTCCTTCTTGGCCTGCTCGGCGGCTTCCTTGAGACGCTGCTTGGCGATCTTGTCCTTCGAGACGTCGACGCCGGTGGTCTCCTTGAAGCGCTTAATGAGGTGATCAACGATGCGCTGGTCCCAGTCGTCGCCGCCGAGGCGGTTGTCGCCGGCCGTCGAGCGCACCTGGATGGTGGAGAAGTCGTCGTCCTTGCCGACCTCGAGCAGCGACACGTCGAAGGTTCCGCCTCCGAGGTCGAAGACCAGAATGAGCTCGTCTTCCTTGCCCTTGTCGAGGCCGTAGGCGAGCGCGGCGGCAGTCGGCTCGTTGATGATGCGCAGCACGTTGAGTCCGGCGATCTCGCCGGCCTCCTTGGTGGCCTGGCGCTCGGCGTCGTTGAAGTATGCGGGCACGGTCACGACAGCGTCGGTGACCTTCTCGCCCAGGTACTGCTCGGCGTCACGCTTGAGCTTGGCGAGGATACGCGCCGAAATCTCCTGTGGGGTGTACTTCTTATCGTCGATGGCGACGTTCCAGTCGGTGCCCATGTGGCGCTTGACGCTGGAGATGGTGCGGTCGACGTTGGTGACGTTCTGACGCTTGGCGGTTTCTCCGACGAGCACTTCGCCGTCCTTGGTGAACGCGACCACCGAGGGGGTGGTGCGCAAGCCTTCAGCGTTGGCGATGACGGTGGGTTCTCCGCCTTCGAGCACGGCCACCACAGAGTTGGTGGTTCCGAGGTCAATACCTACTGCACGAGCCATGTGGGTTGTTCTCCTTCAATCAGATGCGAAATGAACGTCAAAAGTGGTCTCAAGACTTGAGCCTCGATGACTCAAGTATTCCAGCGCACTCAAGGGCTGTCAATTTCTGTAGCTGAAAGTTGAGTGTGAGTGACTCAACTTTGACGGTTAACGGTCCCCGTCCGCGTGACGGCAGACATGAAAAAGCGGGCCGCACCATAAAATCAGTGCGACCCGCCCACGGTTGTAGCCCGAATCCTGGTTAGTCACCCTCAACTTTGATGGTGGCGATAGTTCCGGTGATGACGCCGATCAGGCGATCGCCGTCAAATTCCGAGGTGGGAGCATCCATGACAACGCGCCCCAGTCGCATCACGACGATGCGGTCAGTCACCTCAAGCACGTGCGGGAGCGTGTGGGAGATGAAGATAACCCCCAGCCCCTTGGCCTTAGCCGCGCGAATGACCTTCAGCACCTCGCCGGCCTGACGCGCACCAAGGTGGTTGGTCGGTTCGTCGAGGATGATTACTTTTCTCGCCCACGACACCGCGCGACCGATCGCGACCGCCTGGCGCTGGCCACCCGAAAGCTGGGACACGGAACGGTTGGACGCCGGAACAGCGATTCCGACCCGCTCGAGATCAGCGTGCGCCTCGCGGGCCATCTCCTTTTTGGAGAGAAAGCCGAGCTTTCCCAGAATTCCCGGAACCAGCTTCTCCCGACCGAGAAAAACGTTTTCCGACACGGTCAGGTGGGGCGCCAGCCCTGAGTCCTGATACAGCGTCTCCACACCGGCTTCGAGCGCCTCTCGCGGCGAGTTCCACTCGCGCTCTTCGCCGTCGAGAAAGATCTGTCCCCCGTCGGGACGGTGTGCTCCCGAAAGAACCTTGACCAGGGTCGACTTTCCGGCGCCGTTGTCGCCGACTAGACCGACGACCTCTCCGGCGTGCAGCTTGAGGCTCGCCCCGTCGAGAGCAATTACCGATCCGTATCGTTTGGATACATTTCGTACTTCGTAGATGACTTCGCCGGCCATGGTTATTTTCTCCCGTTCTTGCTCTGCAGGGTCTGGGCGGCGACCGCCGCTGCGATGAGGACGGCCACGACGACCTTCTTCCAGTCGGGTGCGACACCGACCATGATGAGGCCCGACTGCACAGTGAAGAGGATGAGGGCACCCAGGATGGTGCCCATGATGCGGCCAACGCCGCCCATGAGCGAAGCGCCACCGATTACGACCGCCGCGATGGCGTCGAGTTCACGACCGGTCCCCGACGAGGGAGACCCGGCGCCAAGACGGATGTAGACGTACATGCCGGCCAGACCGGCCAGGGCACCGGAGAGGGCGTAGATCATGGTGATGTGGCGTTCCACATTGATACCCGCTGCGCGCGCCGCGAATGCATTCGAGCCAATGGCGTAGGTGTATAGGCCGAAGCGTGACTTGTGCAGAAAGAGTCCGAGGACAACGATAACGATGGCCACGAACAGAACCGCCCAAGACAGCGGATTCCAGTTGGGCGCCATGGCGGTAATCAGGGTGAAGTCGTTAGCGCTGCCGATGGGTGCACCCTTGGAAAGGATGACTGAGAATCCGAGTGCTGCACCCATGGTGGCGAGCGTTGCGATAAAGGGAACGATTTTGAACTTATTGATCAAAAATGCGTTTACGAGACCAACCAGGAGTCCGACGGTGACCGAGACGACGGTTCCCAGTAGCAGCGGAACAGCGGCATCCTGGCCTTTGACCGTCTGGTCCAGGCCCAGCACGTTGGCCATGGTCCAGGCCGAAATTACTCCACTGAGGCCAATGGTGGCACCGACCGACAGGTCGATGCCACCACTGATCACAACAAAGGTTTGACCAACGGCAATCAGGGCAACCGAACCCCAGTCCGTCAAGACGTTGTTCGCCGTCGCGACCGAAAAGAACTTCGGTTCGAGCACGGTGAAGACAACGATCAGGATAATCATCACGCCCACCAGAATTGTGCTCTGGTTGGAGCCCAATGAGGAGAGCCGAGACGAAAGCGTGGATTTCTGCGCGCTCTGTGCGGTTGTCTGACTGACGCTGGTCATGTTTTGCCTTCGTTTTCTACAGCTACCGGGGGGAGGTCTTACTTAGTCGCGACGTAGGTGTACTTCGCGAAGTCAGCGTCGGTGGTGCTGGAATCGAGCACGACGTTCGGGATGACGACCTCGCGCTCGGTCGCCGTCTCGCCGGTCTTGATGAACTCAACGAGGGTCTGGATGGCCAGACGGGCTTCGGCGGCGGGGTCCTGAGCGACGAGCGCGGTGAACACGCCCGACTTGATCTTGGCGACGTTGTCTGGGTACGCGTCGTAGCCGACGAGTCCGACGGTGCCTTCGAGGCCCTTGGCCTCGAGCGCGGCGGCGGCACCCGATGCGTTGGTGCCGTCAATGGCGAAGATGCCGGCCAGGTCGGGGAAGCGGGTCAACCAGTTGTTTACGTTGGTTGCGGCCTTTTCCGGGTTGGACTCGGAGTAGGCAACGTCGGCAATTTCGATGCCGGGATATTCGGCTTCGATCTGGGCCGTGAAGCCGTCGAGGCGGCTGACGTTGGTGGTTGCGGTGGCGCTGGTGAGTCCAACGACGACCTGGTAGGTGCCGCCGTCTTCGTAGCCGATTTGAGTGGCGAGTGCGTCGGCTGCCTTGGCGCCACCGTCGGCGTTGTCGCCCGTGATAAAGGACACGACGTCGGAAAGGTCCTCAACGTGGGTGTCGACGTTGACCACGGGGATACCCGCGGCCACGGCCTTGGACACCGACGCCTGGAGGGCGGTCGGGTCGGTAGGGATGAGCACCAAACCGTCGGGCTGCTGAGCCAACACCGCGTCCACGATCGGAATCTGGGTTTCGGCCGAATAGTTGGCGGGGTCGCCCTGCCAGATGAGCTTGACGCCAAGCTTGGCGGCCTCGTCCTCTGCGCCGGCCTTCATGGCCTGGAAAAAGGGGTCGGCCTCGGCGCCCATGACGAACGCGATTGTGATCTCATCCGCTGCGGCGGCATCGGTGGAATCGGTGCTGGCAGCTCCTGAGCAACCGGCCAGCGTCAGTGCGAAAGCCGTCATTGCACCAACAGCTGCAATCGTGCGGATTGAACGCCTCATGAATGTCTCCTTTGACTACATCACCAGTGCGAGATCGTTCTCGCAAACTGGGTAATATATATAGTCCAGTGCAGGAAACCTTTATGCAAGTTCGACGGGTAACGGTTCGATCACGAAAGTGCGAGGTAATTTTGCCGGACGAAGACGTCACGCAGGCCGCTCATTCGCCGACGATTGTTGACGTGGCGACCCGCGCGGGCGTGTCTCGCGCCACCGCCTCACGCGCCCTTGGCCACTACGGGCGGATCGCCCCCGCGACCATTAAGAGGGTAGAACAGGCGGCCGAGGCACTCGGCTATCGTCCCAACGAGCTCGCTCGAGCGATGCGCATTGGAATCACCAAGACCATCGGCTTGGTGATCATCACCGACTTCACGAACGCTTTTTTCGACCGGGTCACCAAGGCCATCGTCGACGAGGCTAAGCTGCACGGCTACCAGGTCCTCATCACCAATACCGATGAGGATTCCGAAATAGAGCGCCAGGCCGTCGAGACCCTGCTGGAGAAACAGGTCGATGGCTTGATCGTTGTGCCATCCCTGTCGAAAAATTATGACCATCTAGGCGCCGCCAAACTCGGCGGGCGACCCATTATGCTCATCGACCGCCGCCTCGATAATCTTCCGTTTACGGCCATCATCACCGATGACTTCGCGGGCGCCCAGAACGCGGTGCGCCACGCAATTTCGCTCGGCCATAAGCGCCTGGGTTTTCTCATTTCGGCCGCAAGCGTCGAGAACGTCACGGCCCAGAGGCCGGCCGAACTGGTATCGACCGTTTTTGATCGCACCGAAGGTTTTCTACGGGGGGCCTTCGATGCCGGGATAAAGCGAAGCGACCAGCATTGGATTTTTTGCGAAGATGAACCGAAATCTTCAGAGGCGGCCGTGGCATCGCTCCTGGACCGACCAAATCCGCCGACCATCATCTTTACGTCGAACAATGACATGGCGCTAGCTGTGCTCAAGGTGGCGGGCAATCGTCGGCTCACCATCGGTCGCGACATTTCTCTCGTCACAGTGGATGACAGCCAATGGGCGGCCGCCATCGTGCCGGGCATTACCGTCATTGCTCGCCCCGTCGAAGAAATCGGCCGGCTCGCTGTCCAACGACTTCTCTCCGAGATTGCCGACCCGGGTCAGCCGACCGAAATCGTGGTCCTGCCCACCACGCTCATCGCCCGCGATTCCGTGGCAAACCTGTATCTGGAGGGCTTTCGCTCAAGCTAGCGCTGGCAAGCGGATGCAGCCCCCAACCGCGGAACGCCGGCGCCGCATCCGCTGGCCACGGGTGGGCAGTAGATTATGCACATGATCCAGACCGTCGCCGCAGTCGCGGATTCCGCAGCAACACGTGGCCGCGTGGTGGCCTGGGCCTTTTGGGATTGGGGCTCGGCGGCGTTCAACGCCGTCGTAACGACCTTTGTCTTCACCGTGTACCTCACGGGTTCCGCGTTTGGCGATAAGGACGTAATTCCGGCCCAGCTGGGCTGGGCGCTGGCGATCGCCGGCATACTCATTGCCGTCTTGGCACCGATCACCGGTCAGCGATCCGACACCTCCGGGCGCCGCAAGTTCTGGCTCGGGGTCAATACCTTCGCGGTCGTCGCCATCACCGCGACCATGTTCTTCGTTGAGGCGAGCAGCGACTACCTGGTGCTCGGCCTATTCTTGGTGGCTGCCGGAAACGTATTCTTCGAATTCGCCGGGGTCAATTACAACGCGATGCTGGCGCAGGTATCGACTCCCGGCACCATCGGCAAAGTAAGTGGTTTCGGCTGGGGAATGGGCTATCTCGGCGGCATCGTGTTGCTGCTCATCGTGTACTTCGGCTTTATCGCGCCCGAGGTGGGGCTGTTTGGCGTCACGAGTGAGAACGGCCTTGCCGTGCGGGTGTCGATGCTCCTCGCGGCCGCGTGGTTTGGGCTGTCCGCGCTCCCCGTGCTGGTGCGAGTGCCCGAATACCGAGCGCCCACCGCGGAGCGCCGTCAACGGGTCGGGTTTTTCCGCAGCTACGCCGTTCTCGGCCACGACATCGCCCGGCTCTGGAAGACCAGCCGGCCCACGGTCTACTTCCTCCTGGCGAGCGCGGTTTTCCGCGACGGGCTGGCCGGCGTCTTTACCTTTGGGGGCGTGCTGGCAGCATCCGTCTTCGGATTTTCGCCGGGCGAGGTCATCATCTTCGCCATCGCCGCCAACGTGGTCGCCGGCGTGGCAACGATGGGTGTGGGCGTGCTCGACGATCGACTCGGTGCCAAACCGGTGATCCTGACCGCGCTGGCGGGACTTCTCATGAGCGGCCTGGTGGTGTTCTTCCTGCACGACGGCGGACAAATCGTGTTCTGGACCGCCGGCCTCGCCCTGTGCCTCTTCGTCGGGCCAGCTCAATCGGCCAGCCGCACCTTTTTGGCCCGGCTCATCCCGGCGGGCCGCGAGGGTGAGGTCTTCGGCCTCTACGCCACGACCGGACGCTCCGTGAGCTTTCTGGCACCCACTGCTTTCGCCCTCTCGGTCACGATCTTTGGTGAAACCTATTGGGGCATTCTTGGCATCATGCTCGTTCTGCTCGTCGGCTTGCTGCTGCTCATCCCGGTCGCCGCCAAGCAGCAGAAGATCGCCTGACCTCCCTGGAGTCTGAGTACTGCCTGTGCATTCACTGAAATAGGAATGTCTGGTCGCTTCCCGAGCGCGGGCCGGACAGACTTAGGCGCATGACACTGACTCAGCTCCAGAAGGCCGAACTTTTCAACTCGCTGCACGTGCCCGGTGATCCTCTCATCGTGACCAACGTGTGGGATGCCATCACCGCCAAGATCGTGGCCGACGCCCCCGGGGTCAAAGCCCTCGCCACCGCGAGCCACTCCATCTCCAACGTGCGAGGTCTGCAAGACGGCGAGGGTCTCTCGCTCGAGGAGGCCATTATCGCCGCCACGATTATCGCCAGCGCGGTCGATCTGCCGGTATCGGCCGACTTTGAAAAGGGCTACGCCCCGGATGCTGTCGGCGTGACCCGCAACGTGCGGCGGCTCATCGAGGAATCCGGCATCGTCGGTATCAACATCGAAGACTCAATCGGCGCCTCGAAGGCCCCGCAGTTCGACATCGAAACCGCGACCGCGCGGGTTGCCGCGGCCCGCGCCGGAGCCGACCAGAGCGGCATTCCCCTGGTGATCAACGCCCGCGTCGATACCCTCGCCGGCGGCGGCGACTGGGACGAAGCCGTCGTCCGCGCCAATGCTTACCTGGGCGCCGGCGCCGACGTCATCTTCTTCCTCGGCCTCAGTGACGAAGACAAGGTCTCGCGCGCGATCGACCAGGTCAACGGTCGCATCTCCGTCATTGGTGCTCCGGGCCTCGTGCCGTTGAAGCGGCTGGCCGAGCTGGGCGTCTCCCGGGTGAGCTTCGGCCCCAAAACTCTCGGCCTCACCCTCGCGGCACTTCAGGCGGCGGCCACGAACCTCACTGCCCTCGGCGACTACCCCGCCGACTTGGGCTTCGCCTTCAAACTGTAAGCGCCAGCCTCGACGAGGCCAGCGGCATCCGTTTTATGTGCGGATGCGGGTGGCCTCGTTGTGTTCAATGAGTTGCCAGGTCGCACCCTCATCGGCCGAGACCCAGCCTTCCCACTTGTAGCTATCGGGCGTGATGGCGGTGAAGTTCCATCGGATGGGGCACCCGTCGGTGCGAGTGCCCTCCTGCCGCACTCCGTGACGATAAGGAGTGGCAATCAGGTGGCAGTACTCGCCCATTTTGGGGGCGAAGTAGCTCACGCGCCAGGCGCCAGCGAAGGGGTCGTAGACACGCACCGTCGTGGCAACGGTTTCAAATCCCGAGGGGTTCGCCGAGTTGGCAATGACCTCAATGTCCTGCACGGCGCGGCCATCCAGGATGAACTCGACCATCCAGACGAAGTCTCGTTCCACCCACTCGCCGGTTTCTTCGTCCAGTCGCGACCCCTTCGCGGCCCACGAGCCCACCATCTGGCCGAAGCGATGCATGCGCCCGGGATATTCCGGCGTGGGGCCATGCGCGACGAGCGCCTGGTCGAATCGGACGGGCAAGAAAGTCATATTCAAATTTTACCCGACCTCACGTTACGAACGGGTTTCTCACCAGTATCCGCGTGCTCAGTGAACGCTGCGGCTACCGATCGATCGCGGTGCGATGAAAATTTTGAAACGAGCGCGAGGCCGTCGGGCCGCGCTGACCCTGGTAGCGGGAGCCGTACTCGCTCGAGCCATACGGCTTCTCGGCCGGGGAGCTGAGTTGAAAGAAGCACAGCTGGCCAATCTTCATTCCGGGCCACAGCTTGATCGGTAGCGTCGCGACGTTGCTGAGCTCGAGCGTGACGTGGCCCGAGAACCCGGGGTCGATGAAACCGGCCGTGGAGTGGGTGAGCAGGCCGAGGCGACCGAGCGAGCTCTTGCCCTCGAGCCTGGCTGCCACATTGTCCGGCAGGGTGACCTGCTCGTACGTGGCACCGAGTACGAACTCGCCCGGGTGCAAGATGAACGGCTCGTCGGTTTTGGTCTCGATGAGATGGGTCAGCTCGGGCTGGTCTTCGGCCGGATCGATGTAGGCGTACTTGTGGTTGTCGAACAGCCGAAACAGACGGTCGAGGCGCACGTCGATGCTGGACGGCTGAATCATGGTGGGGTCGAGCGGCTCCAAACCGATACGTCCAGCGTCGAGTTGAGCCTTGATATCGCGATCTGAGAGCAGCACTGTGCCAGCCTAGCGGCGCGGGGTTGATATGCTGGCACGGTTCCGATTGTTGTTCATCCATGGTCGGGCGCGCGGATGTAGTTCAATGGTAGAACTTCAGCTTCCCAAGCTGATAGCGCGGGTTCGATTCCCGTCATCCGCTCCAGATAAAAGCTCCGGTCGCATGCTGGCTGGACCACTTCGTATGGTGTTGCCCACCCCCGACCCTACAAAAGCGTCAAGTCGACGACGGATTCAGTCGGCACCCACGTCGTGCCGGTGATGCACGATGTCATGCAGAAAGTACGCCCCGAGCGTGACCACGGTGAACGACGCACCGTCGCTGCGGCGAACGGTGCGCTGGCGGGCATCCGTTGGTACGGCCGCAAAGCTCTCGGCGACGCTGGATGCGGCTGCCATGAGCTCGCGGCCCACGCTGTGCGTATCCTGCAGGTCGTAGCGCTCTGCGATCGCCGTCGCGTCCTGGTCCCAGTTCGCCAGCAGCGGGTTGTCTTCGTCGAGCGCGGCGTGCAAGCGCCTATCGAACAGGAGACAGACATCGCGCACGTGGGCCGCGTATTCGAGGCTCGACCAGGTGTGGTCGTTCGGGCGCACCGCCGCGTCGGTTCGCGCCAAAACGGCAGTCCAGGCGGCGGCGTTCTCGCGAACCAGGCCCGGCAGATCCTCGAAGAGCACCGCGCTCGCCCGAAATCCACAGGCGGGGCACGGGCGTTCGAGCACCCAGGTCCAGTCAGACGTATCAGGGATAATAGGCATAGCTTCATGTTACCGGCCAGGTGTCAGACGGGCTCCGGGCGAACAGTCATGGTGCGCCCGATACCGTGGAGTCAAGCAGGGAGACAGATGACGATTCTGATTGCCGGATGCGGCGACCTCGGCACCGAGGTAGGCCTGCGGTTCGCGCGACTAGGGCATCCGGTGGTCGGGTTGCGCCGCACCGCGAGCCTGCTCCCCGCCGAAATCTCTGGCCAATCCGTCGACCTCAGCATTGAGAAGCCCACCATTCCGGGCGATACCGAGTTCGTCGTCATCGCCATCTCTGCCGGCAGCCCCACCATCACCGCCTACCGCGCCGCCTACCTCGACGGCCTGAACAACCTGCTTGACGCCCTCGCCGAGGCCCGCGTCACGCCCCGCCGGGTGCTGCTGGTGTCATCGACGGCCGTCTACGACGTCAACGACGGCAGCCGGGTCGACGAGCAGACCCCCGCGAACCCCAAGCCCGGCACCGATTCCATCGTGCTTGAAGCTGAGCGGATGCTCCATCAGCGCCTCCCCGCCGCCACCGTGCTGCGCCTGGCCGGCATCTACGGCCCCGGTCGGGAACGACTGATCCAGCAAGTACGTGCTGGTGCCCAGCTCTCCACCCAGTCGCGCCACACCAATCGCATACACCGGGACGACGCCGCTGCCGCGATCGTTCACCTGCTGCTGCGCCCGGAACAGCCCGCACCGCTTTATCTCGGCGTCGACAGTGCCCCGGTGCCGGCCAACGAGGTATTGACCTTTCTTGCCACCGAACTCGGCCTGCCCGAACCGACCCTGAAACCGACAATGCAGCCGACGCCGAACGAGCCGGAATCCCGCGAAAGCCAGCGCGGCGGCGACAAGCTCCTCAGCAACCAGCTCTTGCTGGACACTGGTTTCACCTTCAGCTATCCAACGTACCGAGAGGGCTACCGAGCTCTTCTCTCCGCTCGAGGCACTCGTTACCCCTAGGCGCGTCTCAGCCGACGTACCTACGTTGTCGGCCCGGCCGGGCTTGCCCCGGAGGCCGATGCGATGAGGACTGCCATCGAGGTCAACAACGACCCGAGCCGAACTTGGTCTTCCGGCGTCACGTTGCGGGCGGCATGAGCGAACAGCACTTGAAAATCGTCTTGGATTCTCGCCGCAGTTTTTTGCGCTGCCGGGGTTAATTCCAGCAGGAGACTACGTCGGTCGTGCGGGTGCGGCACTCGGGTGAGCATGTTCAGCTCCACGAGATGACTGGAAATCGCGGTTACGGCGCCCGTAGTCATCTCCAGAGCCTCGGCGAGTAACTTCGGGGTGATGCTGCCAGCTTCGGCTACCCGGGACAGGGCCCGCAATTCACTGATGGAAACGCCGATCTCGGCCGCAACTCGACTGCGGTTGTGGTCCATTGCTCGGAGGAAAGCGAGGGCCGGTACCGACAGGCGTTCCTGGGTGCGTACCAAGTTGTTTGCGTCGTCCATACGTTCCTGACCTCTGGTCGTTACTGATTTCCCGCGCTGCAGGTCCGTGTTATTGCCCGATCAGGGCTTTCCGTTTTGCCAGTGTAACAAGCGATCAATTTCTCAAGTTTCTCACGATCTAAATAGTTAGATTTGTGAGTTACTTGCCGTATATTTAATGATCGGTGAATCCGTGTCCCCATTAAGGGCTCGCAGCCCCGTGCGCCCATGAGCTCACCGCAATGAAATGGATCAAGTAATGCAGAGCTATCGGTTGACCATCAACGATGACTGGTACTACCTGTCGAACGAATACAACATTGCAGATTTGAAGGCGACCTTGGCCGCCGCCGTACACAGTGGCGGTGGCTTCGTGGATATCGTCAGCTCTGTGCAGTCGCACGTGTCCCTGCTGATCACGGCCTGCTCGGTGGTGAAACTCGAAACCGTTGTCGAACAAGACCTGTCCAACACCAACGCAGAATCATCGATCGTCGGACCGACCTCTATCGATGATGACTATTGGCTCGACTGAGCGTTTCATAGCCAGCACAGAGCGAAGTCGCTGACCTGCAGCCACTGTTCGGGAATGTTGACAAATCGTTGATTTTGCGTCATTGACGAGAAGCAAGCACATGAGTACGTTCACGCGAACGGCACCCCCCGCTTCGTGTACGTCTACTGAAAGGCAGTCTCATGAGTTTCCTCGGATTCCTCTTACTCGGTCTCATTGCCGGCGCCATCGCCAAGGCGATCCTGCCCGGCAGGCAAGGCGGAGGCTGGTTCATCACCCTGCTGCTCGGAGTCATCGGAGCTTTCCTTGGCGGATGGCTGGGTGGGCTCCTGTTCAACGTCAACCTGGGCGAGTTCTTCTCCTTGACGACTTGGATCCTCGCGATCGTCGGATCGCTCATCGTGCTCCTCATCTATGGCGCGATCACGAACCGCCGCAAGGCCTGACCCGATCCCCCACCACGAAAAACAGCGCGCCACCCCTTCCGGGTGGCGCGCTGTTTTGTTCTCCGCCATTCAAGATTGACCAAAATAACAAGATTAACGCCACGGTTAGCACCAATCCGAAGCAGGTGTAGCTCCGAATGTATAGCGACCACGGGTTTGCCGTGAATCACCTAGGAGGCACCTGAAATGCGCACATCACCCAATCGCCTGATCGCCACCGTCTTCGGCTCGGTCTACGTTCTCGTTGGATTGCTCGGCTTTGCCGTCACCGGCAGTGTCGGCTTCATCGCCACAGAGGGCGGATTACTTCTCGGCATCTTTGAGGTCAACCCGTTGCACAACGTCGCGCACCTCCTGATCGGAGCCGCCCTGCTCATCGCCGGACTGTCCAACGCCATGGCGGCCAAGGCCACCAACACCACGATCGGCTCCGTGTACTTACTCCTCGGCATCGTCGGATTCTTCATCGCGAGCACCTCGCTCAACATCCTGGCGCTCAACACCGCTGACCACTTCCTGCACCTCGCCAGCGCGATCGTGCTCCTCGGGGTCGGCCTCACCGCTGACAAGACTGTTCGCAACCACGCGACGGTCTAAGCGCAGTACCCCGCTCCGTCCCTTCGCAGCAACAGATCAACCAAGGAGCATCATGTCCCCGGTCCTTCGCACCTGGCTCGGCTTCGCCGCACTCGGCGCCGCCCTCATCCATCTGGCTGTGGGCGTGACCGCTCCGTTTCCCCTCTCGGTTCTCCTGGTCGGGTTCGGCATCGCTGAACTCGGCTGGGGAATCGCGACCCTCGCCGCGGGCCGCGTGATCACCCCCCGCATCGTCGTGGGCGCAGCTCTCATTCCCGTCTACATCTGGGGCGCTACCGCTGCCCTGGGCAGCGGGCTCGGTGTCACGAGCGCGCAGACCGGACTGCCGTTGTACCCGATGGCCGTGGCATCGCTGTTCAGCATGTTCCTGGCCGCTACGGTGGCTATCGCGCTGCGGCGCGCACCGAACGGGATTCTTACACCCGCCGGTACCGCCGTGCCGCGTGCCGCCACACCCGGGGGCTGGCGTTTTCTCACCGGCCTCGTCGTCGGAGGCTTTCTGCTTTCGGCGCTCACCACTCCCGCCCTCGCCGCCACCGAGGTCGGCTCCCACGCGGTGCCGCATGGTTCGCACGGAGTGACGGAGGTCACCGTGCCAGACTCCGGCGGCCACCGGTCACACTAGAGTCCCGCGCAGAACGATCAGGCCGCGTCGGTCGCACTCACCCCGACGTGTCCAGCCCCGACGTGTCCAACCCCGCCAAGTCGGTCACCGGCGGCACGACCTCAATGTTCATGAACCGTTTGACGTTCTCGTCGACCATGATGTCGCTCGGTCGCAGCGGGCGGGTCAGGTAGAGCCCGTCCAGGCTCGTCAGCCGGCTCAGCGCCACGTAGGTCTGGCCGGGGCTGAACACCCGTGCGCCGAGATCGACGACGGCCCGCTCGTAGGTGGCTCCCTGCGACTTATGAATGGTCACCGCCCAGGCCAACCGCAGCGGAAACTGCGTGAATTCCGCCACGACGTCCCGGCTCAGTTTTTTGGTCGCGGCGTTGTAGGTGTACTTGTACTTTTCCCAGACGGTGGGCTCGACCTCGTGCACCTCACCGTCGATGTCGACGAACACGGTTGAGGTGACCTTCGTCACCGTGCCGATACTGCCGTTCACCCAGCGCGGACCGCCGTCGAGTGGTGAATCGTTGCGCAGAAACATCACCTGCGCGCCCACCTTCAGCTCGAGCACTTCGTCAGCCGGAAATTGCCTGCCACCGAAATCCCCGGTGATGTCTGCTTTCGCGGTGAGGGATTTGCCCGACAACTTCTTCAAAGCGGATGCGTTGATGCGATTTACAGCATCATTCCGCGTCGCGAGAGTGATCACTCCCTCACTCGGCGGCGTTCGCGCACCGGCGCCGTTGAGCGCACCGCCGATCTCGGGCGTGACCTGCCCGTGGCGCACGGCGTTGAGCATGAGCTTGAAGTCATTGTCGCGCTGACGGTGAATCTCGGTCAGCTCGAAGATACGCAGTTCAGCGTCACGCCAAACCTTCGCATCGAAAAACCACATAGACCGGTAGTGATCAGCGAAATAGGCGCGCTCGTCGGGGCCACCCGGCACCGGGGCCAGCTGGTACGGGTCGCCGAACAGCACGATCTGCACCCCGCCGAACACGTCGAACGGCCGCTGCCGGGCCTGACGCAGGCTGCGGTCGATCGCGTCCATCAGGTCGGCGTTGACCATCGAGACCTCGTCGATAACGAGGGTGTCGATGGTGTTCAGGAGCTTGCGTACTTGGTCGTTCTGGTCGATCGGGCTATCGGCGATCACTCCGATCGGCAGGCGAAAGAGCGAGTGAATGGTCTGCCCGCCCACGTTCAGCGCGGCAACTCCGGTCGGAGCGGCGATCACGATCTGCTTGCTCGTGTTCCACGACAGGTGGTTCAGCAGGGTGGACTTACCCGTTCCGGCCCGGCCAGTGACGAACACGTTCTGCTTCGTCCCCTCGACGGCCGCGAAGACCAGTGCCTGTTCACGGCTGAGCGGAATCTCGGACACGGCACACTTTCTCTCGCGGACGAATGCTGAACACTGTTATCGGCACAGGTGTTATCTGCACAGGGGACATCCAACTGTAACTGCCGCCGGCCCGCGAGGGGGCGATACCGAGGGCTGGCCCCCTGACTGACGCACCCCCCATACAATATTCAAGTGACCATTCCGGCCGAACAGCAACGGGCGAACGGGCGCCGCGGCAGAATGCTCCGGGCCGTTCTCGCCATCGTGGTGGTCACCGCGCTCCTCGTGGCTGGCCTCGTGGGCACGATCGGAGCCCTCAATCGCACGGTGTACAGCGCCGGCGGCTTTGTCGAGCAGTACCTCGACGCCCTCGCCCGCGGCGACACCGTCGGTGCCCTCGCCCTCGGCGGCGTCAGGCCCACCCGGGCTGACCTCGCGGCCTGGGGGCAGACCGACGAGGCGGCGCACGATCTGCCCGAGACGCTGCTGCGGGCATCCGTTCTCGGCGGCCTCGACAATATCGAACTCGCGAGCACGACCGCCACAACAGCCACCGACGATGGAACCGCCCAGACCGTCGTCTTCGACTTCGACCTGAACGGCACAGCGTCGAGCATGGCGTTCACCGTGGAGCGCGCCGGCACATTCGCCGGCGTTTTCCACGCCTGGCAGTTCACGGCCAGCCCCCTCGCGGTGCTCCAGGTCTCGGTGCTGCACGAACGATCATTCACGGTCAACGGCCTCACGCTGGACACGCGCGCCCACAGCGCAGCAGAGGCCCCCACCACTTTTTCCACGTCCGCCACGTATCTCGCCTTCGCTCCAAACCGCTACACGTTCGAACACGAGTCGGCCATGCTCACGGCCACGACGTCCACCGTACGTGTCACGGCGGCCGGCCCGACGGCGGTCGAGGTCGACGCCCTACCGAACGAGGCCATGGTGGGCCAGGTGCAGTCGGAGCTAAATAAGTTTCTCGACGCGTGCGCGACCCAGACGGTGCTGCAACCGACCAGCTGCCCGATGAGCTTTCCGATCGACGACCGCATCGAGGGCACACCGGCCTGGTCGATCACGGCGTACCCCACCGTCGCGCTGACCGCCGGCGAGTTGTCCTTCGAGATGGTCGCCACTCCCGGGCAGGCCCATATCGTGGTCGAAGTGCAGTCGCTGTTCGACGGCGACATCAGTATCCGCAACGAGGACGTGCCATTCACGATGGGGCTCAGCGTTGTCGTGCAGCCCAGCGGAGCCCTCGCCATCCAGCTGCACTAATAGCTCCGGCCGCCGCTGACCTCGCTACGGTGGACCCTACTCGCTCGGGGTCTGCGCGTCGCGCTGAGCGATTCGGGCTAGGTTCGCGTTGTACGCGACCAGCTCGGCGTCCTCGTTGCGGTCGGCCTTGCGATCGAGTCGCCTGGTGACCTTGGTGTCGTCGCGGCTCCACTGGATTGCCACCACGACGGCCAGCACGAAGGTCGGCAGTTCGCCGATTCCCCAGGCGACGCCGCCGCCCATCTGCTGGTCGGCGATGGCCGAGAGTCCCCAGGTGCGGCCCATCGCGCCGTACCAGTCGGCCAGAAGCAGCCCGGTTCCGCTCATCAGGGCGAGGCCGAAGAAGGCGTGGAATGCCATCGTCACGAGCAACAGCAGCAGGCGGAAAGCGTATGGCAGCCGGAACGGCACCGGGTCGATGCCGATCAGGGACTGCACGAACAGGTAGCCGGAGATCAGAAAGTGCACGATCATCCACTGGTGGCCGATGTGGTCGGTCGTCGCCCAGCTGAAGATGGGGGTGTAATAGAACACCCAGAGCGACACGCCGAACAAAATGGCCGCGACGATCGGATTGGCCACGATGCCGGCGAAGCGCGAGTGCACCGCGGTGAGGATCCACTCGCGCGCCCCGCGACTGCCGTCTTGTCGCTTGGCGATGGCCCGCGCGGCGAGGGTCACCGGGGCGCCGGGCACGAGCATCAGCGGCACGAGCATGGTCAGCATCATATGCATGAGCATGTGGGTGGAGAACAGGTACTTCTCGTAGACGTTCACGCCGCCGTTGGTGATGTAGAACAGGGTGAGCATGCCCAAAACCCAGAGCACGCTGCGGTAGATCGGCCACGCGTCGCCGCGGCGTCGCAGCCGCCAGACGCCGGCAAGATAGAAGAAGATGCCGAAGGCGCAGAACAGAATCCAGGCGAGGTCAAAGTTCCATTCGGTGAAGTACCGCGAGAAGGTCAGCTCGGACGGCAGGAGCTCTCCGGTGAGAATCTGCGCCGGCGTGGACTGCGGAATTTCGGTCGCGACCACCTGGGCCACCGGCGTGGCCGTGCGGGCGAGCGCGGCAGCCACGCCCGAGGCGAGGCCCATGAAGCCGAGCTCGGTCACGACGAGCCACCAGAACCAGCGGCCGCGGCCTGGCTCGACCCGCCGCATCCGCTTGATGAAAAACTGTCGTTGGAAAACCCCGAAGGCGCCCAGGACGATGAGGGCAACGGCCTTGACCAGCACGAGGACGCCATAGGGGCTGAACAGGTTGTCCCCGCTACCGATGCGCAGCTCGGCGTTAACATAGCCGGACGCCGCCACGACGATGAACGAGACCAGCGCGAGCGAGGAATACCGCCCGATCACCCGGCGGATGCGTTCGCCGTCAAGCTGGGTGCGAAGCACAATGATGGTGAGCAGGCCGCCGAGCCAGATCGCTGCGAAGACGAGGTGCAGGCCGAGGGCGGTGATCGCGGCGTTGTGCCCGGCAGCGCCGGCCGAGTGGCCCTGCTGGGCCATGGGTAGCAGGGCGGTCAGGGCCAGCACGGTCACGAAGACCAACGCGGTCTGGTTGCGCACGGCGAAGCACAGCACGGTGACGCCAGCGGCGATCAGGGTGGTCGCGAGCCAGGCCTGCCCGAGCTCGATCTGGCTGAAGAACTGCCCGACCGTGGCGCTGAACTGGTCACTGACGCCGAAGGGCACGTTGGTGACCTGCAAAAAGGTCAGAAAACCCGTCAGAGCGGATGCAACGGCAAACAGCGCAGCCGACGCCGCGGCGAAGTCCAGGGCGGTGCCGAACTCACGTTCCTTCGGGCTGAGCGCGAACAGCGTGAGCACGAGGGCACCGATCGTGCCGGCCGCCGCGACGTTGACCACGAGCTTGGCGATCGGCAGTCCCCAACGCACCACCGGCCCGGGGTCGGCGAGCAGTTGGGCCGAGGCGCCACCGCCATAGGCCAAGGCAACAAGGGTGGACAGCACTGCGACCAGCAGCAGGGCTGCCGGTCCGAGAACGCGGACGAGACGGGGCACCCGTCCAGCTTATTCTCCCATCCCTGGGCATCCGTCGCGCCGGGCGCTGCGCGCAGGCCCGAACCCTCGCTGAGCCGTGAGTTTTGACCCGTTCGAGCGCTCATAGATTCACGGCCGAACGCCAGACGGATGCTCCGGGGCGCCAAAAAGGGCGCCGACCGTGGTCGCCGCCCTTTTTTAGTGCAAGAGCTACTTGGCGGCAGCCTTGAGCTTGCTTCCGGCGGTCAGCTTGACGCGGTGGCCGGCGGCGATGGCGATCTCTGCGCCGGTCTGCGGGTTGCGGCCGGTGCGCGCTGCTGTTGCGGTGCGCTCGACGCCCAACCATCCCGGGATGGTGACCTTGCCGTCGGCGGCAACGGTCTCGGCCAGGGTTGCAAAGAATGCGTTCAGAACGCCGTCAACGGCGGCCTGGCTCTGTCCGGAGTCAGCAGCAACCTTGGCAACGAGCTCGGTCTTGTTCAGCGACTTGTCAGCCATTGAGTGTCCTCCTCGGACCTTTGTCTGTGTAAACAGCGATATTCGTAATGCGGATGTTCCTCGAGAGAGAAGCCCCGCTGGTCGGTTCGACCGAGTTGAAATCTAGCATTGATCCGCCAAATTCCCCGGATCTACGGCGTTTTTGGGCCATTTCAGGACAATTTCACCCCCGCAGGCACTCGATTTTCGCTCTCCGCGAACCAGCGACGAACACCGGGCGAACACAAAACGGGATGCCGACGCAAAGTCGACATCCCGTTTGGGTGATTCTCAGGCCGTCAAAGCGCGAGCTTCAGCGGCTGCCGGCAGGAGTTACCAGCTGGACTTGGTGATGCCGGGCAGCTCGCCGCGGTGCGCCATGTCGCGAAAACGAACGCGCGAGATGCCGAACTTGGAGAGGTGGCCGCGGGGGCGACCGTCAACGGCGTCGCGGTTGCGCAGGCGCACCGGGCTCGCGTTGCGCGGCAGCTTCTGCAGGCCCTTGCGAGCTGCTTCACGCGACTCATCGGTGCCGGCCGGGTCCACGAGGGCCTTCTTGAGCTCAAGGCGTTTGACCGCGTAGCGCTCGACGATGACCTTGCGCTGGTTGTTCTTGGCAATCATGCTCTTCTTCGCCATGTTTAGCGCTCCTCACGGAAGTCAACGTGCTTACGGATGACTGGGTCGTACTTCTTGAGCACGAGACGGTCGGGGTCGTTACGGCGGTTCTTCTTGGTCACATAGGTGTAACCGGTTCCAGCCGTGGAACGAAGCTTGATGATCGGACGTACGTCATGAGCCTTGGCCATTAGATCTTCACCCCACGAGCGAGAACGTCCTTGACGACGCGCTCGATACCACGAGCATCAATAACCTTGATGCCCTTTGCGGACAAGGTCAGCGTGACCTTACGACGAAGCGACGGCACGTAGTACGTCTTCTTCTGAACGTTCGGATCGAAACGACGCTTGGTGCGTCGGTGCGAGTGCGAAATATTGTGTCCGAAGCCGGGAACAGCTCCGGTCACCTGGCATACAGATGCCATGGTTACCTCCATTACCGAAGGGCGAATGCCCTTCCCAAGATCCCTTGTCGACGGGCACAACCCCGCATCGGCCCAGAACTGACCGAGGCCGGGGAAGAAGCGCCCGCAGTGTACGCACACAGGCGTAGCAGTGCTCAACGTTACTGGATCACAGCGCATCCCGCAAACTCACCGGCGGAAGGATTTACGGAGCGGATGCTCTGGCCCTGGCGCTGCAGGCAGCGCAGAGCCCGAAGACATCCACGACGTGCTCGGCCTGCGTGAACCCGTTCGCAGCTGCGACATCGTTCGCCCATTGTTCGACGGCATGCGGCTCGATCTCAATCGTCAGCCCGCAATTGCGGCAGATCAGGTGATGGTGGTGTTCATTGGTACTGCACGCCCGGTACAGGCTCTCTCCCTCGGGTGACTGCAGCGAGTCGGCGTCTCCCCTGGTCGCGAGATCGGCGAGCGCACGGTAGACCGTGGCGAGGCCAATAGGAGATCCGGTCGCGTGCAGGGCGGAGTGCAGGGCCTGGGCGCTGACGAAGCCGTCGTTCGCGTCGAGGGCGCCCCGCACGGCCTCACGCTGCCAGGTGTTTCGCTTCATGACTTCAACCGTAGCGATGTTCGCGGCGACCGGCGCTCATCCCCTCTGCCAGAGCTTCGGCCGGCACCGACCAGCCGTCGCAGCAGCAGGGCAAGCAAGAACAATGTGGCTGCCGTGAGTGCGATCGCCGGGCCGGCTGCCACGTCGAGTGAGCGGGAGAGCAGCACGCCGGCCAGTCCGGACAGCGCACCGAGCACGGGGGCGATGACGAACATCTGGGTGGTCGTGCGCGAGACGAGCCGGGCGGCGGCGGCGGGGGCAGCGATGAGGGCGATGGCGAGGATGGCTCCAACCGCGGGCATCGCGGTCACGACGGTGGCCGTGATCAGTGCCAGGGTCAGCAGTTCAATCGGCCATTCACGATAGCCGGCCGCGCGAAAACCGTTGACATCGAAGGTCGAGAACATGATCTGCTTGCCGAGAAGGATGATGGCCAGCACGGTAAATGACAGCACGATGGCGACGAGCACCACATCCCGGTCGGTCACCGTGAGAATGGACCCGACCAGGTAGGAGTCGACCTTCACCGGCAGGGACGGGTTGAGACCCTGCAACAGAACGCCGAGTGCGAATCCCGCGGTCAGCAGAATGCCCGAAGCCACCTGGTTTCCCTGTCGTTTGACCCGCCCGATCATCGTCATGATGCCCACGATGAACACGCTCGCCACGGCGGCGCCGAGCGGGATGCTCACCCCCACGATCGCCGCTCCGACCGCACCCGGAAAGGTCGCGTGGGTGAGGGCCTGGGCGAAAAAGGTGCGCTGGCGCAGCACCACGAGGGTGCCCACGAGGCCGCTGAGCGCCCCGATCAGCAGCGCCGCCAGCACAGCCTGCTCGAAGTAGCCCATCAGTGCGCCACCGATTCCGCGGCACGGCGCGGGCCGGCGATTCTATCCAGCGTGAGGCGAACGATCAGGGCCGCCACGTAACCGGAAACGAGCACGAGCACGACGGTGGCTCCGCTCGGCAGATCGACGCCCCCGTTCACGGAGACGTCATAGCCGAGCACGAGCCCCACCCAGGCGGCCAGGATCGCGAAGCCGGCGGCGACCGGAAAGAGCAGCCACAGGCGATTGGTCACCAGGCGGGCGACCGCGCCCGGCACGATCAGCACTGCAAGCACGAGCAGGTTGCCCACCGCGCTGCTCGCGGCCACCACGACGAGGGCAATGGCCACGTTGAGCAGAATGTCGAGCACGAGCGGGCGGTAACCGGCAGCAGCGGTACCTTCGAGGTCGAAGGCTCGAAAGACCTGCTCCTTCAGGGTGAACCCTACGATGATCAACGCGATCAGGCAGACGACGACGGTCTGGTTGACCTCGGCCGGGCTGACGGTGAGCAGTCGTCCGAACAGCAGGGCGTCGAGCTGGCCGACGTAATTTGTTTCCCGTGAAACCACGATGATTCCCACGCTGAACATGGCGGTGAACACGATGGCGATGGCGGCGTCCGACGTGACCGCGCGTTTGACGATCACGGTGAGCACGACGGCGGCGATCAGGGCCGCCACCATGGCACCCACGAACAGGCCATCGCGGCCACCCCAGACGAATCCGATGGCCACACCGGGAAAGACCGCGTGGGTGAGCCCATCACTGATGAACTCGAGCCCGCGCAGGTTGACGAGCACGCCGACCAGACCGGCGACGAGGCTGAGCACGACGAGCACGAGCAGTGCCCGCGCCATGAACGGCAGGTCGAAGGCAGTGATCAGGACGATATTCATCGATGGCGTGACGACGTCCACTCAGTGACCTCCGTGGCCGGGAACCACGATGGTGTGCTCGTCCATCTCCACCCCGACCGAGCCGAAGGCCTGCTGCACGTTGGCCAGGGTCAGCACCGTGTCGCGCGGACCGAAAGCCACCTGGGCACCGTTGAGCAGCAGAACGCTCTCACACACGGCACGGGCAAGATCGAGGTCGTGCGTCGACACCAGCACCGCAACGCCCTGCTGCTTGAGCCGTTTCACGGTTTCAATGAGGGCGTCCCGGTTGACCTGGTCGAGACCGTTGAAGGGCTCATCCAGCAACAACAAACGCGGGGCGGATGCTACGGCGCGCGCGAGCAGACCGCGTTGCTGCTGCCCACCAGACAGCTCACCAAAGCGCGTCTTGGCGCTGTTACCCAGGCCAACGGTCTCCAGCGCATCGGCGACCGCGCGGCGATCGGCCCTGGTGGGCATGCGCCACCAGCCCAGCGAGCGGTAGCGGCCCATCATGACGACCTGCTCCAGCGAGACCGGAAAGTGCGGGTCGAGCTGGTCGGTCTGCGGTACGTAACCGATGTAACCGGCCGGTGCCGGCCACTGCCCGAGCACCTCGACGGTGCCGTCCGTGCGTGTGATGAGTCCAAGGATGCCCTTGAGCAGGGTGGACTTGCCGGAACCGTTGGGGCCGATCAGGGCGACGGCCTGGCCCGGCAGCAACGCGAAGTCGATCCCGGTGAGCGCGGGCACGGCGCCGTACGCAAACGACGCCGCCGCCACTCGGAGAGCGGCGCCAGTGTTCGCTGTTGGTGTTATTTGAGAAGTGTTCTCGATCACGGGTTAACTATTGCAGGTCGGCGGGCAGCGCAGAGGGCGTGACGCCCCACGATTCGAGCACGAGCGTTGCATTGTGCAGCTGCGCCTTGATGTAGGTGTCGCCGGCGCTTCCCTCGGGGCCGAGCGAGTCTACGAACAGAGCGTCGTCACCGGAGTAGACGGTGACGCCGGCTTCGGTCGCGATCGTGTCGGCGGTTTTCGGGCTGAGGGATGCCTCGGAAAAGACGGCCGTTACGCCGGTCGCCGTGATGGCCGCCACGAGGGTGTCGATTTCAGCGGCGCTCGGCTCGGCGTTGTCGTCGAAGCTCGGAATCACCGAGCCGACATAGTCGATGTGGTACGCCGCGGTGAAGTAGCCGAGGGCGTCGTGGTTGCTCACGAGCAGGCGGTCGCTCTCCGGCACGGTCTCGACGTTGGTGCGGATCCACTCGTCGAGACTGCTGAGCTGGGCCGTGTAGGCCGTCGCATTGGATTCGAAGGTCGCCGCGTTGCCTTCGTCGGCCGCCACGAGGCCGTCGGTGATCGTCGCGACGATGGTCTCAGCGTTCTGCACGTTCGTCCAGATGTGTGGGTCGCCGCCCTCGTGGGCGTGCTCGTCGGCCGCGGCGTGCTCATCCCCAGCGGCGTCGGTGTGGGCGTCCGCTTCGTCGTTGGCGTGCTCGTCGCCGGCCCCGACCTCGGAGATCGTGATGCCCTCGTCAGCATCGATCGTGACGCCGTCGAAACCGGACGCGGCGATGGCGTCGTCGAGCCACTCTTCAAGACCGACGCCGTTGATCACGAGCACGTCGGCCGCGCCGAGCGCGGTCAGGTCGGCCGCGGACGGATCGTAGCTGTGAGCGCTCTGGTTCGGCTGGATGAGCTGGGTCAGGATGACGCCGCTGGCATCATCGATGACGTTGCGGGTGAAGTCGGCGACCTGGGTGGTCGTCGCAACGATCCTGAGGTCGGCAGCCCCGCCGTCGGCGCTCGCGGTGGTTCCGGCGGAGCACCCCGAGAGGGCTAGGGCGGCTGACGCGAAAAATGCGGAAACGGCGAAAAGTCTCTTGTGCATTCCCCGAGACTAACCTTGCTGATAATGATTGTCAAAACCATTAACAGGCAGGGCAACTACTCGAGCAACAGCGCGGGCTCCTCGATGATGCTCGCGACGTCGGCGAGAAAACGACTCGCGACATCACCGTCGACGACGCGATGGTCGAAGCTCGCACCGATCGTGGTCACGTACCGCACCCGCACCTCACCGTCGACGACCCACGGCTTCTGCTTGATCGTACCGAGTGCCACGATTCCGGCCTCGGGGGCGTTGAGGATGGGGGTGCCGGTATCCATGCCGAAGACGCCGATATTCGTGATGGTGATCGTGCCGTTACTCATCTCGGCCGGACTGGTCTTGCCGTCGCGCGCGGTCATGGTGAGCCTCTCGAGGGCAGCCGCGAGCTCGAGCAGGCTCATGTCCTGCGCTTCCTTGATGTTCGGCACGATCAGCCCGCGCGGGGTCGCCGCAGCGATGCCGAGGTTCACGTAGTGCCGCACGATGATCTCCTCGTCGGTGAACGTTGAGTTCACTGTGGGGTTGCGCCGAACCGCCCAGATCATGGCCTTGGCCATGATCAACAGGGGAGACACCCGAATGCCGGCGAAGTCGGTCGACGCCTTAAGTCGCTTGACGAATTCCATCGTGCGGGTGGCATCGACGTCAACGAACAGACTCACGTGCGGCGCGGTAAAGGCGCTTTTGACCATCGCCTGCGCGATGGCCTTGCGCACGCCTTTGACCGGAATGTGTTCGTCGCGATCGGCTGGCCATTCCGGGGTTGCAATGTTGCGGAACACGCTGGCCTGGGTCGCCCCGCGCAGTACGTCCTCGCGGGTCACGTCGCCCACTGGCCCGGTCGCCTCGACGAGAAGGAGGTCGACGCCGAGGTCCTTAGCGAGCTTGCGAATCGGCGGCTTGGCCATAACCGGCCCAGCGGATGCAGCGCGCCGGGTCGGTTCCAGCGGCTGCGCGCGAGTGCGCGCCGGGGCCTGCGGGGCTAGGGTCTCGTGGGCGACAGCAGCGCCGGGGTGCCGGCGCCGACGGGTCGGCATCGTGGCGGAAGCACCGCGGCCGACGAGCACGGGCTCGGGGGCCTCGTCGCTGATGCTGCTGCTCGTGTCCAGTGTTAGGGCGTCAGCGACAGCGGATGCGGCGGCATCCGCTGTCGGAGCGGCCGCCGGCTGGTCTGCACTCGCGGTGGCGCCGGAGTTGATCGTGATGATCAACGTGCCCACGTCGACGGTGGTGCCGGCCTCGACCAAAATTTCGCCAACCACGCCGACGAAGGGCGAGGGCAGTTCGACGAGGGACTTGGCCGTTTCGATCTCGACCAGCACCTGGTTGATCGTCACGGTGTCGCCGGGCGCGACCTTCCACTCGACGATTTCGGCCTCGGTCAGGCCTTCGCCGACGTCGGGGAGGGTGAACTTCGACACGCTCATGCTGTGCCTTTCCTGCTGCTGGTAAGAGTGAGAATGATCAGTAGGCCAGAACGCGGTCGACGGCCTCGAGCACCCGGTCGGGGCTGGGCAGGAAGTGCGTCTCGACGGCGGCCGGAGGGAACGGCGTGTCAAAGCCGGAGACCCGCAGCACGGGCGCTTCGAGCGTGTAGAACGAGCGTTCGGCGACCGTGGCGGCGATCTCGCTGCCGACGCTCACGAACCCGGGGGCTTCCTGGGTCACGACGAGGCGGCCGGTTTTCTGCACGGAGCCGAGGATCGGCCCATAGTCGATCGGCGAGATCGAGCGCAGGTCGATGACCTCGAGACTGATGCCCTCGCTCGCGGCGAGGTCGGCGGCCTGCAAGAGCACGCTCACCATGGCGCCGTGGCCGACGACGGTGACGTCGGTGCCGGCCCGCACCACCCGGCTCGCGTGCAGCGGTGTCCCGCTCTCGCCGAAGCGCACCTCGCCCTTGGGCCAGTAGCGGCTCTTCGGCTCGAAAAAGATCACCGGGTCGTCGCTTTTGATGGCTTCCTGCATCATCCAGTAGGCGTCGTGCGGGTTGGACGGGCTCACCACGCGCAGGCCGGGCGTGTGCGCAAAGTATGCCTCGGGGCTCTCCTGGTGGTGCTCGATCGAGCCGATGTGTCCGCCGTAGGGAATGCGAATGACCACGGGCATGACGAGGCCGCCCTCGTGGCGGTTGCGCATGCGGGCGAGCTGGCTGGTGATCTGGTCGAAGCCGGGAAAGACGAATCCGTCGAACTGGATCTCGCAGACCGGGCGGAATCCGCGCATGGCCAGGCCGATGGCCGTGCCGATAATGCCGGATTCGGCGAGTGGCGTGTCGAGCACCCGCTTGTCACCGAACTCGGCGATGAGGCCCTCGGTGACCCGAAAGACTCCGCCGAGCGGGCCAATGTCCTCGCCCATCAGCAGCACTAGCGGGTCGTCCAGCATCGCGCGGCGCAGCCCGGCGTTTAGGGCCTTCGTCATCGGCAGCGCAGCGGATGTAACGCTCGTGTCAGTCGCAACGGTCATCAGTTCTCACCCTCGTCGAAAGAGGCTTCGTAGCGGTCGAGCCAGGCCTTTTGCTCTGCCACGAGCGGATGCGGTTCGGCGTAGACGTTGTCGAAGATCACCGACTGTTCCGGACCGGTGATCTCCAGGGCTCGACGGCGGGTGTCGGCGGCGAAGTCGGCCGCTTCCTCGTCGACGGCGTCGAGGAATTCCTGCTCGATTCCCCGGCCCTGCAGGTAGCTGCGAAACCGCACGATCGGGTCGCGGGCCACCCAGTAGGCGAGTTCGTCCGGGTCGCGGTATTTGGTGGGGTCGTCGGCGGTGGTGTGGGCGCCGACCCGGTAGGTCAGTGCCTCGATCAACGACGGGCCGTGGCCGGCGCGGGCGTCATCCATCGACTTGGCCGTGACGGCAAAGCTTGCGAGCACGTCGTTGCCGTCGATCTGGGTGCCGGGCATGCCGAAGCCACTGGCGCGCAGATAGAGCGGTGTGCGGGACTGTCGTGCGACGGGCACCGAGATGGCCCACTGGTTGTTCTGCAGAAAGAACACCTGCGGTGTCTGGTAGCTCGCCGCGAAGACGAGGGCCTCATTGGCGTCGCCCTGCGAGGAGGCGCCGTCACCGTAGTAGACGATGACGGCCTGGTCGGTCTCGGGGTTGCCGGTCGCGGTCGAACCGTCCAGTTGCATGCCCATGGCGTAGCCGGTGGAGTGCAGCGTCTGCGAGGCCAGCACGAGGGTGTAGAGGTGAAAGTTTCCGTGCGCTTCCGGCACCCAGCCGCCGAGGGTGACCCCGCGCAGCATACGCAGTATGTCGACGACGTCGAGGCCGCGGATCATGCCGACGACATGCTCCCGATAGGACGGAAACACGTGGTCCTGCGGCCGGGTGGCGTAGGCGGACCCGACCTGCGCGGCCTCCTGCCCGTGGCTCGGCACCCAGAGGGCGAGCTGGCCCTGGCGCTGCAGGTTGGCCGCCTCGGTGTCGAATCTGCGCACCACGACCATGTCGCGGTAGAAACGGCGATGATCGGCCTCGGTGAGCCGATCGAGGTAGGGCAGAAACTCCTCGGCGGCGGCGTTCGGTTCGAACACCCCGTGCGGTGAGATCATGCGTACGCAGGTCTCGGCCCCGTCGAGGCCGTAGGCCACGGCTGCGGAGGAGGGCATTGCAGCGGTGCTTACCGCAAAACCGGGTGCGGTCGAGTCGTTTCGAGTGGCTGACACCGTACTAACCTATCTGCCGAGCCGCGTGATCGGCGGGAAGGGCTTCGACAAGATCCGCGCTCATGAGTAGGAGTGTCGCCACAGCGTCCTCCTCGCCGATCGAGACCCGGATGCCCTCGGGCGGGAAGGGGCGCACGACGAGGCCTGTCTCGCCGAGCGCCTCGGCCACGCTGGTTGTTTCAGCGCCGGTGGGCAGCCAGAGAAAATTACCCTGGGGCGCAGGCATGTTCCAACCCTGGCGGGTGAGCGCCTGCCAGGTCGCATCGCGGCGCGCGGCGATGATCCGAACGCGGGCGAGCAGCTCTGTCTCGGCTTCGAGGGAGGCGATCGCGGCAGTGGCGGCCTGCGCGGTCACCGAGAGGGGAATCGCGGTCGATCGGGCGGCATTCAGTATGTCGACCGGGCCGAGCGCGTAGCCGACCCGCAGGCCAGCGAGTCCGTAGGCTTTCGAAAAGGTGCGCAGTACGACCAGGTTGGGGTAGCGGGCCAGCAGGAGCGGCCCGTTCACGGCATCCGCTTGGGTGACGAACTCGATATATGCCTCATCGAGAATGACCAGCAGATCGGTGGGCACGACGGCCATGAAGGCTTCGAATTCGTCCTTCGTGACGATGGTACCGGTTGGGTTGTTCGGCGAGCAGACGATGACGACGCGGGTGCGGTCGCTGATGGCTGCGGCCATTTCGGGCAGGTCGTGGCCGTGATCGGTGCGGTTGGCAACGCGCACGCTCGTGGCCCCGGCGACCGTGACGAGTGAGGGGTACGCCTCGAACGACCGCCAGGAGTAGAGCACTTCATCGTCGGGGCCGGCTGCGGCGAGGATGAGTTGTGCCAGTAGCGCTACGGAGCCGGCGCCGACGTGCACCTCATCAACGTCGACGCTGTACTTGGCAGCCAGGCGTTCACGCAGGGCGAGCGCCGAGGCATCCGGGTAGCGGTTGTACGCCGTTTCGGCCGTGACCGCCGCGATGACCCCGGGCAGCGGGTCGAACGGGTTTTCATTGCTGGAGAGCTTGAAGGCGCTGGCGTCAGCCGGTTTGCCCTGCTTATAGGCCGGGAGGGCGATGATCTCCGGGCGCAGGCGCACGATGGGTCGGTCTGAGAGGCTCACTCGGTGAGTCTACGCCCGGATATATTCGCAATAGTGAATGAATGTTCGCGTGACTTTCGCCTGCCGCATACCGGTGAGATAGTAGGGGCATGGCCAGATTCCTGATCCAACTGATCGTCAATGCGGTAGCCCTGTGGTTCACCGCCCTGCTCGTGACGGGGGTGCACGTCGCGCCCTACGCGCCCGACGCGGGTGCCAGCGTGCTCACCTATCTGCTCATCGCGCTCATCTTCGGGTTCGTCAACACGGTTGTCGGCGGGGTGCTGCGCGTCGTCGCCTTTCCGCTGTACATTCTGACGCTCGGCCTGTTCTCCCTGATCGTCAACGGCCTGTTGCTCTTGCTCGTGGGCTGGATCTCCGGGTTTCTGGGCTTCGGTCTGGTCATTGACGGCTTTTGGTGGGGTGTGCTCGGCGCTCTGGTACTCGGCATCATCTCCTGGTTGCTCGGCCTCATTCTGCGCCCGGTCACCGCCCGCGACTGAGCGGCCGGCACTACTGCGCCACTGGCCGTTCCGGCAGGCGGATGCCCCGCCATAAGACGGCCTCGCCCGGTGCGCTTCCGAGCACGCGGGTCACGGTGCCCCGAAAGCCGCTGAGGTTTTCTTCCGGCGAGGCGTCGATCATGCGCGCCGTCTCCTGGTACGTGTCGAGGTGATGCGCCGGCAAGGCCTCCCCGGGTGGTGGTTCCTCGGTCGCGAAGGCCTCGCGCCGAACGGTCACGCGGTCCTCGGACTCGATCAGGCTCGCCCCGCCTAACCCGGTCGTCACGTCGTCCGTGTGCTCCACGGTCAAAGTGGCGACGCCGGAAGGCACGGGAACCCGCGATTCTGGCGCGCCGAAGGTCGCGACTGCCCGCACGGCGAAGACTCCGGAGGCGGCGACCTGAGTGGCGACCAGCCCGCCCTGTGAATGACCGACAATCACGACCGGGTCTTCACCGTCGATGCCCGCGGCACGCATACTCTGCATCACTGCTTCGAAGGACCCCGCGTTCTGCCCGGCCATCGCCGTGACGTTGGCGGTGAGGTCCCAGGGCTCGGTCGTGGCAACGGCGCTCCAGTCAACCGTTCCACCGACGTAGACGGCATACGACGGATGTTCGGGCGTGCCATAGTTCTCGATGAGCACCTGTGGCTGCCCCGCGGTCGCTTTCGGAATTCTCGCGGCTAAATCGCCGACACCGGTGGGTGGAGTCGCTCGTGTTGGTGCTTCCACCGCAGCAACGCCCACCGAACCTTCGCGGAACAGCCCGCGACTGCGGGCGACGGCGAGCACGGCGACCGCCGTACTTGAGACCCCGATCAGGCCCAGGCCGCTGTCGCCCAGCAACAGGTCGACGGGAAGCGGCACACCGAGTGCACCCGCAGCGACATCGTCGAGGGATGAGACGATCAGCTTCGTGAGCACAACGGCTGCAGGACTCGTCAGAAATCGGTAGTCGATCCTGGGCGAGCCGTGATGACTGTTCCAGGCCCGCCAAGCCAGCGCTCCCTGGGCCGCGGGTCCGGCCGCGAGGAGAAGCGCCAGAATGCGAAACCGGCCCAGGTCATAGCCCACCCGGCCGCTTGCGAACACGACCAGTCGCATCGCCGCTCGTTCTGTCCAGCCGTATCCTTCGGCGGCCTCGATGAGACTCGCGGCAAGATCGCCGCTGCGCCGTTCCACCTGACCGAGCGCAACCCCGGCCCAGACCAAGGTCAGCCCGGGGTCCTCCGGGGTCCAGGTCCAGCCCCCACCCGGATCCAGCTGTCGAATGCTCTCCACCCGGGTCTGCCAGTCACCGGCCTGACTCTGAGCATCCCGCAGCATCCCGGCCTGCGCCAGGACGGCGTCGGTCGCCACGAGCGTCGTCCCGCCAACGGCAATAGTCAGTTCACCCCCCGAAATGCGATCCGGGCGCTCGCTCACCGCACTCCCGCGTTCTGCAACTGGCGGATGTTGTGCCAGATCTGGTCCTGGGCGTCGTTGAGGTGATCCAGAATGCCCTGCACATCGTTTACTATTTCTTCGACCCGCTGGCTGTATGCCCGCTGGGCGCTCGAACTCCAGAATTCACTGGTCTCCAGACTAATCAGTCGGCCTTTCGCGTCCCGGATATCTGAGGTGAGCACCAAGAGGCGTTGCCGCTGCGCCCATAGCGCCGCGAGTTGATCTGCCTGATTGGGTGCGAAATTCCCATAGTGATCGTCCATGACACCTCCGGGTCACGGCTGATCGTCGCAGGATTAGTGGCTCGTCCGACAGCACTTCGCGCAATCTGTGCGCAGACGCCGAATATTCGGGGTGTGGAGAAGACGAAACTGCTCCACAATGGGAGACATGCCCTTCGACTCACTCACCCCTGATGAGTCGACGCCGTTTCGAATCATTTTTGTCTGCACCGGAAACATCTGTCGTTCACCCATGGCCGAAGTCGTGCTGCGTGACCTCGTCACGAAGCTGGGACTCGGGCGTCTCATCGCAACCAGCTCAGCCGGCACCGGTGACTGGCATGTGGGGGAGCAAGCCGACGGCCGCACGATCACGGCACTGGCCAAGCGCGGCTACGACGGCAGTCACCATCGGGCTCGCCAGTTCGATCCGCTCTGGTTCGCCGAGCACGACCTCGTCGTCGTGCTCGACCGCAGCCAGGAACGCATTCTGCGCAACTGGGCACTCGAGGATCGCGATCGCGCCAAGGTGCGCCTGCTGCTGAGCTTTGACGCCGAGCAAGCCCCCCTGCTCGACGTTCCCGACCCCTACTATTCCGACGATGCATTGTTTGACGCTGTATTGGGCATGATTGAGAGGGCAAGCCACGCACTTGTGAAACAACTTGCACCCGCAATTCGACAGGGAGTCCGATGAGTCACCTACCAGTACAGGTTCTGAGTCCGCTAGATGGCCGCTACCGAGCCGCCGTTTCCGATCTGGGCGAATTCCTGTCCGAGGCCGGCCTCAACCGTGCCCGGGTTCGCGTGGAGGTGGAGTGGCTGATCACCCTCACCGATCGCAGCCTGTTCGGCTCCGCGCCCCTCACTTCCGAGCAGAAGCTCGCGCTGCGCAGCCTCGTGACCGACTTCGGCCAGACCGAGATCGACGAACTGGCCGAGCTCGAGGCCACCACCCGGCACGACGTAAAGGCCGTCGAATACCTCGTGCGTCGGCGGCTGGGCATGCTCGGCCTCGACCACATCAGCGAACTCACCCACTTCGCCGCGACCAGCGAAGACATCAACAACCTCTCCTACGCCCTCACCGTGCGTGACGCCGTGCAGATCGTGTGGCTGCCCAAGCTGCGTTTGGTCATCGAAGCGCTGCGCACCAATGCCCTTGAATTTCGAGCGGATGCGATGCTGGCGCGCACCCACGGGCAGCCCGCGACGCCGACCACCATGGGAAAAGAGCTCGCCGTCTTCGTCTACCGCCTCGAGCGCGTCGTGGCCCAGATCGAAGCCGGCGACTACCTGGGCAAGTTCAGTGGCGCCACCGGCACTTTCGCCGCCCACGTGGCCGCCGAGCCTTCCGTTGACTGGCCCGCAGTCTCGCGCGAGTTCGTGGAGGGCCTCGGCCTCGGCTGGAACCCACTCACCACGCAGATCGAATCGCATGACTGGCAGGCGGAGCTGTACTCACGCGCCGCGCACGTGAATCGTATTCTGCACAACCTGGCCACCGACATCTGGACCTACATCTCCATCGGTTACTTCCGCCAGATTCCGCAGGTCGGCGCCACCGGCTCCTCCACGATGCCGCACAAGATCAACCCGATTCGCTTCGAGAACGCCGAAGCGAACCTCGAACTGTCCTGCGCCATCCTCGACTCGCTCTCTGCCACCCTGGTGACCAGTCGACTGCAGCGCGACCTCACCGACTCCACAACCCAGCGCAATATCGGTGTTGGTTTCGGGCATTCGCTGCTCGCCCTCGACAACATTCTGCGCGGCCTCGGCGAGATCGACATTGACCGTGCCCTCCTCGCGAGCGACCTCGACTCAAACTGGGAAATCCTGGGTGAGGCGATTCAGACCGTGATTCGCGCGGAGGTCTCGGCCGGGCGCTCGTCGATCGCGGATCCCTACGCGCTGCTCAAGGAACTGACCCGCGGCAAGCGCATCATGAGCACCGACCTGGCGGCCTTCGTCTCCGCCCTCGACATCGGCGCCGCAGCCAAGACCCGGCTTCTGGCGCTCACGCCGGCGACCTACGTCGGGCTGGCCGACCCGCTGGTCGACTACCTGCCCTGACCTGCCTTGAGTGAATATGCACCTTCGTCGGTATCGTCGAGGGTGCATTTTCATTCAGGCAGGCTAGTGGCCGTTCTGCTCGTCGAGGTCGTTCTGCTCCGACGCGTTCGGCTTCATTCCGAGCACGAGCATGGCTATCACCACGAGTGCCACGATGAACGTCACACCGAGCCCGATGGCCGAGAGCATCAGCTCGCGTGTGGTGACCAGGATCGTCACGCCGACGAACAGGGCCATCCCCGCGGAGATGGCGAGTAATTCTGCCGGTTTCAACCGATCGGATCTGCTGGGCTGGTGCGCCGGGTTGGGGGTACCAGGAGTCTTAGGGGTCACAGGGAGTCCGAATCATTGGGTGCGGAGTTCGTAGGTGCAGTGTTCGCGGGTGTGTTGCGGCGCTCGCGAGTCCGGTCCCATTTGAGCGAGAGCCCGGCGATGGGCAGGAAAACAACGAGAAAGACCAGGTAGGCGCCGAACAATCCGACCGAGACGACCGGGTTGGGCGGCAGCAGCAGCAACAGCAGGGCGAGAATTGCCGTGCCGATGCCGGTGAACAGCCAGTCCTTCGCGGGCACGGCCCGTTTACGCACGCGTATTCCGGCATAGATTTCGAGGAACCCGGTGACGGCACCCCAGACACTCACCACGAACAGGAAGAACCCGTGGCCACTCGCGTGAAAGCCCAGGGCCAGCGCACCGGCGATCATGCTTGCGATGCCGTGGATGAGGAACAGGGTGCGATCGGTGGTGACGGTCAGGGTGCGCGGGCCGGCCAAAACAAGCAGGAGGCCACTCGCGAGGGCGAATGCGCCGAACACGACCAAGCCCAGCTGGGCGGAGTGATCCCGGTTAAAGGTGATGATCGCGGCGGGTATCACGGCGATCAGGGCGCGACCGACGGCCACGGACCAATACCCGGGTCCGACGTTTGATGGTGCCGGGGCGTTCGCCACGCACAACCTCTTTCGTTGCAAAAATTTGTCAGGCTCAGTCTACGCGGCGACTCGACGGCGCATCTGTGTGCCGACCACATGCATGAATAGTGCGGACTACCCGCCGGCCACCATGTCGGCGAACCGGGAGTAGTGGCCGTGGAAGGCGACGGTGACGGTGCGGGTCGGGCCGTTACGGTGCTTGGCCACGATGAGGTCGGCCTCACCGGCACGAGGGTTGTCTTTCTCATAGGCACTCTCACGGTGCAACAGAATGACCATGTCCGCGTCTTGCTCGAGCGAACCCGATTCACGAAGGTCGGAGATGGCCGGCATCTTGTCGGCGCGCTGCTCTGGCCCACGGTTCAGCTGGGAGAGCGCGATGACCGGAACCTGCAGCTCCTTGGCGAGCAGCTTGAGCGCCCGCGAGAACTCACTGACCTCCTGCTGGCGTGACTCGACCTTCTTACCGCTGGTCATGAGCTGCAGGTAGTCGATGATGACCATTTTCAGCCCGACACGCTGCTTGAGTCGGCGGCACTTGGCGCGGATCTCCACCAGGGTCATGTTCGGGCTGTCGTCGATGTAGAGCGGAGCATCGTTGATTCGCCCGCGCGTGGCGGCGATGGTGGTCCAGTCTCGGGCTTCGACGGTTCCCTTGCGCATGCTCTGCAGGGGAACGGATGCCTCCGCCGCGAGCAGGCGCATCGCAATTTCACTGCGGCCCATTTCGAGCGAGAAGAAGATGCTCGGCATGTTGTGGTGGATCGAGGCCGAACGCGCAAAGTCGAGGGCAAGCGTGGACTTACCCAACGCCGGACGAGCCGCCACGATGATGAGCTGGCCGCCATGAAAGCCGTTTGTGAGCTCATCCAGGTCGGCAAAGCCGGTGGGAACACCGCTCATCTGCCCGTCTTTGAGCTTGGCAGCCTCGATTTCTTCAATGGCCGCCGTCACGGCATCCGTGAGGGGAACGTAGTCTTCCGTCTGGGTACCCCCGGTGACGGAATAGATCTCGGCCTGGGCGGTGTTCACGAGGTCGAGTACCTCACCCTCGGCGGCGTAGCCCATTTGGGCGATGCGCGTACCCGCCTCGACCAGGCGGCGCAGCAGCGCGCGTTCGGCCACGATGGTCGAGTAGAAGCCCGCGTTGGCTGCAGTGGGCACCAGGCTCGTCAGGGTGTGCAGGTAGTCGGCACCGCCGGCCCGGGAAAGTTCACCGACCTTCGTGAGCTCGTCGGTGACCGTGATGACGTCGGTTGGTTCACCCTGGGCGTAGAGCGAGAGAATCGCATCAAAGATGATCTCGTGCTTGGGGATATAGAAATCTCCGCCACGCACGGTTTCGACGACGTCGGCGACGGCGTCTTTGCTGAGCATCATTCCACCGAGGGCGCTCTGCTCGGCCAGGAGATCGTGGGGCAGCGCGCGCTCCGACTTCCAGGCTTCAGCGGGTCGCTCACCTCGGTCGATTCCACCGCGGGCCGCCGAGCCGTACTCGTTTGACGCCGGCTGGTTGGCCAGGCCCAGATGAGCTATCGACACTCGGCACCTCTTTCTCTTTCGCGCTTCTAGATGTACCAGGACCCACCGACACGGGACGTGACGCACCAGCTTGAGCGAGATGCCGGTACTGGAACACCCTAGGGAGCCAGCAGCACCGGTCACAAACCCCCCTGTGGATAACTCTGTGGAGAATCTGCACGAAACGCCGTGAAGATTGTGCAGAACCTGTGCACTCACCTGTGGACAAACATTAATTTTGTATAAATAAAACCGCTTTGACCAGGGATTTTCGTTTTCCACACGGGTGTGAATAAAGTAGTTTCAATCAAACCTTGAAACTTACCGATACGAATGCTCACCTGTGCACAAATGCAGCAAGTCAATGCCCCCAAAGGGGCCCTTAATGCCCCATAGCGGAGGGTTCCTTTCGGAACCCCCCGCTATGGGGCAGAAAAAACGACCGGCCTGAGAATCGGGCCTACCGAGGTGCGATGCTACTTGGCAGCGACGACCACAAGGGTGATCGTGGCGCTGAGCTCGTCGCGAAGACGAACCGTTGCCGTGTGCTCACCGGTCAGCTTGATCGCGGTGAGCTCAATCTTGCGCTTGTCGACCGTGCCGAGACCGGCGGCTGCGACGGCGTTAGCCACATCCGTGGTCTTGACCGAACCGAACAGGCGTCCGCCAGCGCCGGCCTTGACGACCAGGGTGACCTTGGTGTTCTCAAGCTTGACCTTGAGTGCCTCAGCCTCTTCGAAGGTGGCGTGCTCGCGCGCTGCGCGGGCTGCCTTGATCTGCTCGATCTGCTTCTCGCCACCGCGGGTCCACGCAACAGCGAAGCCCTTGGGAACGAGATAGTTACGAGCAAACCCGTTCTTGACGTCTACGACGTCGCCGGGTGCACCGAGGCCGGAGACCTCATGCGTCAGAATCAATTTCGACATTTGGTTTCCTTACCGGCCTGAGCCTGCGTAGGGCAGCAAAGCCATTTCGCGGGCGTTCTTGACGGCACGGGCGATGAGGCGCTGTTCCTGAACGGAAACGCCTGTGATGCGACGGGCGCGGATCTTTCCACGCTCGGAGATGAACTTGCGCAGGGTGGGGACATCTTTGTAATCAATGACACCAACCCGAATCGACTTCGCGGGAGCGGCGTTCTTGCCACCCTTAGCTCCGCGAAGCGGCTTGCGGCGGTCGCCGCTCGACTTTCCAGCCATGATTTCCTTACTTTCTTAAAAAGGTGTTAGCTACGCGCCAGGCGTGGCTTAGAAGGGTGTCTCGTCGCTGAAGTTGCCAGGGCTGTTCCAGACATCTCCGCCGGATGCTGCTGGTGCAGCAGTCTTGGCGGGGGCGCTGGGTGCCCACGGCTCATCGTTGCCCTGGCCACCGGCAGCGGGAGTGCCGCTACGAGGGCCGGACGACTGCGCGCGAGTGAGTGAAGCGGTGGCGTAGCGCAGGGAAGGACCAATTTCGTCGATCTCGAGCTCCATGCTCGTGCGCTTTTCACCTTCCTTCGTCTCATACGAACGCTGCTTGAGACGCCCGGAAGCGATGACACGCGACCCCTTGGTCAATGAACCCGCCACGTGTTCGGCGAATTCACGCCAAACGCTCGCTCGCAGGAACAGCGCGTCGCCATCTTTCCACTCGTTAGCCGCGCGATCGAACGTGCGCGGAGTGGAAGCGATGGTGAAGTTGGCAACCGCCAGCCCGTTCTGCGTGTAACGCAGTTCCGGATCGCTGGTGAGGTTGCCCACCACGGTGATTACGGTCTCGCCAGCCATGGGCTACTTGTCGCTCGCCTTGTCGGCAGCGGGGGCCGGAGCCGGAGTGGCCTTGGCAGCAGCAGGCTTTGCGGCAGCAGCAACCTTCGCGGCCGGAACCGCGGTGGAAGCGGCAGCAACCGGAGCGGAAGCCTCAGCCTTGGCAGCGACCGGAGCAGCAGCAGCCGGAGCCTCGACTGGCTCGGTCGCAGCAACGACGGGCTTCGCAGCAGCGGCAACCTTCGCGGCCGGAGCGGCGGCGGCTGCGGCAGCAGCGTCAGCCTTGGCAGCGATGACCTTTGGGTTGGCAGCCTTGCGGGCGGCCTTCTCTGCGGCCAGCTTGGTGGCGACGACGACCTGGGCGATGCCCTCTTCGGCGCGGAGCACCTTGGTACGCATGACGGCCTCGGACAGGCTCAGCTGACGGTCGAGCTCGACCGTTGCTGAAGCGTTCGCGGTGAAGTCAACGACGGCATAGATGCCTTCGGTCTTCTTGTTGATCTCGTATGCGAGACGACGACGACCCCAGACATCAACCTTGTCAATGGTGCCACCATCGTTGCGAACAACGTTGAGGAACTTGTCAAGGCTGGGAGCTACGGTGCGCTCATCGATCTCGGGATCGAGGATAACCATAAGTTCGTACTGATGCATGACTAACCCACCTCCTTCGGACTAAAACGGCTACAGACTCTCTGTAACAGGAGGGTTGTGCATGTGTCGGACGCGGAGGCCGGGAATCCGGCACGCAGGCAACCTGCCTAGACTACCGGATGCCGAGTCCGTTCGCCAGTCGCTGCGCGCATCGACCTGCCTTAGCGCTGTTCGGTCAGGGTGGCGTTGGCGGCATCCTGGGCGGCGCGCACACCACTGCCTGTCGTCGTACGCCCGAGGAAGACCTGGTCGAGCAGGGGTCGCATGGCGTTCTCGGCAGCCGGCCAGCCGGCTCCACGCGGCGCCGGCGCCGTTCCGGCGGCCAGCACATCGTAGAACGGGCTGATGTCGATCTTTTGGGCGGCCCAATAGGCCGCATATGACGGCTGCGCGGTGAGCACGGCCGGCGAGGCCGCACCCGAAGCCCCAATGAACTCGGATCCCGCTGCGCTTCCGAGCCATTCCAGCACCCGCTGAGTTTCGGCCGGATGCGCAGACGCGGCGTTGCCGGCGGCTGCGATGCCGTCAACACCGCTGATCGCGCCGGCGGGACCACTCGGTAGTTGCACCACACCCCAATCGAAGTTCGCCCCGGCGCTCACATTGGCGAGGTTGTAGACCCCACTCTGGAATAAAGCCATCTTGCCCTGCAGAAACTGTTCACGACTGAAGTCGCCGTTGGTATTCGTATCGGCGGCCGACGGGGCAACCTGCCACTTGTTCATGAGGTCTACGAGGTACTGGAACGAAACGATGCCGGCGTCTGACGCAAAGGCGTATCGGTTGGACTCGTCCTGCAACCGGGCACCATTGGAGGCCAGGTAGTTCAACACCATCGCCTGCAGGTCATAGCCCGCGTTGTAGCCGTACTGGCTAAGGTTTGATCCGTCGAACTCGGCACTGTCAGCCGTGTTGCCGTTGTAGTCCTTGGTGAGTTTCTGCAGTATCGCGATGAGGGTGTCATCCTCGCCGGTGGGATCCCAGGTGAGCGCGGACACGTCAGCGGGAGTCAGGCCGGCGTCACCGAGCAGTTCGGCGTTGTAATACACCGCGATGCCGGGATCGGCGAGCTGGGGTACACCCCAGAGCACGGCGTCGCGGGTGTATTGGGCTGTCACGGCCGCGGACCAGCCGGCCTGGGCATCCGCTGGCAGGGCGGTCGTGATATTGAGCAGCGCTCCCGAGTCGGCGTAGGCGGGGTAGCTGCCGCCGTCGACCCAGAAGACATCGGGCGCGCCGTCGCCGGCCACGTCGGTGCGCAGCTTCTCGAAGTAGTCGTTCCACGGCACGATCTCGACGTCGACCTGAATGTCGGGGTTGTCCTTCTCGAAGGCCGCGAAGGACTTATCGTAGGCGGCGGCGACCGGTTCGTCCCAGAGCCGAACGGTGACGGTGGTGGCCTCGCCGGGCGCATCAGAGTCGGAGAGATTGAGTGCAGCAACGGCCCCGACAATAACGAGCAGCACGGCGGCAGCGCCGGCGGCAATGATGGTTGAACGCTTGGCCATGATGTCCTCTACTGACGATTCGAACTACATCCCAGTGGACCAGCCTACGCAGAACCCGCGATCGTGATCGACCGCACGAAGCTGCGCTGGAACATGAGAAACAACACGAGGAGCGGGACCAGGGCGAGCGTGGTGGCCGCCATGACGACCGTCCAGTTGCCGTTGAACTGGCTCTGCAGACTCGCGGTGGCGACCGTCACGACCCGCCATTCGGTGCCGGTCGTGACCACGAGCGGCCACATGAAGCTGTTCCAGTGGCTCACGATCGTGATGAGCGTCAGGGTGGCGATAATCGGTCGGGACAGCGGCACCACGATCTCGACCAACACGTCGAGAGTGTTCGCCCCGTCGAGCCGGGCGGCATCGATGAGCTCGTGGGGAATCCCCCGAAAATATTCGCGCAGCAGAAAGATCGCGTAGGGGGAGGCGAAAGCGAACGGCAGCACGAGGCTCCAGAACGAGTTGCGCAGCCCGGCCTCGGTCATCATCAGGTACAGCGGCACGGCCGAGATCGAAGGCGTCGTAAGCTTCGTAGTAGATGCGTGCGGCGACGACATCCGTTGATCGCGCGGGGCCGCCCTGAGTGAGCGCATACACCTGGTCTAAAACCTGGAAGGCCGAAATGACCGTGGTGACGAGCACGAAGAACATGGTCGGACGCAGCAGCGTTAGCTTGATGTGCCAGAACATCGTCACCGCGCCGGCACCGTCGATGCGGGCCGCCTCAAGAATCTGCACTGGGATGTTGAGCAGCCCGGCCATGAAGAACAGCGTGACGTAGCCGACGTTGGTCCAGATCACGACGGCGGCCACGGCCGGCAACCCCAGGACGGGGTCACTCAGCCACTCGACGCGCTGGCCGAACAGGGTATTGAGGGCTCCGTCGGTGGGCGCGAGAATCCACTTCCATACGACGCCGAGGGCGAGCGGGGCACAAATCCACGGCAGCACAAAGATGGTGCGAAACCAGGCCGACCCCGGCAAATCCCTGGTGAACAGGGTGGCCGCGCCGAGCCCGATCAGGGTTTGAATCGGCACTACGAGTGCCACGAAGATGAGTGTGACGACCAAGGAGTTACCGAAAACACCGTCACTGAGAACGGATCGGTAGTTGTCGAAGCCAACGAAGGTGATCGGGCCGATCAGGTCCCAGCTCTGAAAGCTGAGCCAGAGCACGACCAGCACTGGAAGCAGGAGAAAGCAGACCAAGCCGAAGAAGCTGGGGGCGAGAAGAGCAAAGCCGGTGATCGCACTGCGTCGGCGCAAGCTGCCCTTACTGGACACGCTCCGCCCACCACCGCACCAACCGGTGGGTGGCTTCTTCTTCGCCGAGGGGGCCGTCGTCGAGTCGCTGCTCGAGCAGGTAACGGTAAGCCTCGCCAACCTCGCGGCCCGGTTTCACTCCAAGCACGGCCATGATCTGTTCGCCGTTGAGGTCGGGGCGCACGGCACCGAGCTCTTCCTGCTCATTCAGCGCGGCAATGCGCTGTTCGAGGTCGTCGTAGGCGAAGCCGAGCCGGTCTGCCTTACGCCGATTGCGCGTCGTGACGTCGGCGCGGGTCAGTATGTGCAGCCGTTCCAGTTGGTCCCCGGCGTCGCGCACGTACCGACGCACCGCCGAGTCGGTCCAGGCGCCCTCGGTGTAGCCGAAGAACCGCAAGTGCAGCTCGATCAGTCGGGCGACGGCATTGATGGTGTCATTGTCGAAGCGCAGTGCGCGCAGTCGTTTCTTCGCGAGCTTGGCCCCGACCACGTCGTGGTGGTAGAAGCTCACGACGCCGCCTGCTTCGAGCTTGCGCGTGGCCGGCTTGCCGATGTCGTGCAGCAGTGCGGCCAGACGCACGATCAGGTCGGGTGCCTCGAGGTTGCCGCGAGATGTCTCGTAACCAATGGCCTGTTCCAACACGGTGAGGGTGTGCTGGTAGACGTCTTTGTGGTGGTGGTGCTCGTCGATCTCCAATCGCAGGCCAGGAATCTCAGGAAGCACGATCTCGGCCAGGCCCGATTCCATCAGTACCTCGATACCCGCGCGCGGGTCCTTCGAGACCAACAGTTTCGACAGTTCATCACCGATGCGTTCGGCCGAGACGATACGGATGCTGTCCCGCATCTTCTCCATGGCCAATGCGGTGTCCAGATCCAGCGTGAAACCGAGCTGGCCGGTGAACCGGGCTGCGCGCAGCATCCGCAGCGGGTCGTCTCCGAAGGACACCTCCGGAGTGCTCGGCGTGCGGAGGCGCTGGGCCAGCAGGTCGTCGACGCCGCCAGACGGATCGACCAGCGTGAGCTGGGGCAGGCGCAGGGCCATCGCGTTGACGGTGAAGTCCCGGCGCAGCAGATCGGGCGTAAGGCTCGTGCCGAACACGACGTCGGGCTTGCGGGTCGTGCCGTCGTAGCTGTCGGCGCGATAGGTGGTGATCTCCACGGTCTCGCCGGTCAGGCTGGCGCCGATCGTTCCGTAAGCGCGGCCGATATCCCACTGCGCTTCGGAGAGTGGTTTCACGAGCGCGAGAATCTGATCCGGAGTCGCATCCGTGGTGAAATCCAAGTCGTGGAGCGGACGATTCAGGAACGCATCGCGCACCGGGCCGCCGACCAGGGCCAGCTCGTGGCCGGCCGCCGCAAATGCGTTCGCCAGACGGGACACCGTGGGGGTGGCAGCCAGGTCGCCCAGTCGTGCGAGGGCTGCCGCGACGCTCTGCATATGCCCCATATTAGTTGCCATCGGGGGCGCGCAGTCGCGGTGCAGGCGGCTCTAGGCTGGCACGCCGTAGAATCCCCTTATGGTGGCCGAGTCAGATTCCGCGCATCGGCCCGCGCTCCCGGCTGCCGTGTGCACCATCGTGCGCCCGGCTCGGCGCACCCGAAGTCGTCGACGGTTGCGTCCGCTGACGGCGTTCCTGGTCGGGTTCCTGACCTTGGCGTCGCTGGTTTCGGCACCGGCACAGTCCCTCACGCCGGCCAGCGCGCACACCGCGAACGGCACCGCCCGGAGCGCCACCGCGACCCCGGCCGACACGGTCGGCGTCACTGTTTCGCCGCGCGAGTCACCGGAGCTGTCGCCCGGCCAGGACCTGCTCCTAACGGTGACCGTGCACAACAACACCGGCTTGGCCCTTCCGATCGGCCGGGTCGATGTCTACCTGGCGCAGCTCGCACTCACCACCCGCGCAGCGCTTGACACCTGGCTGCGACCCGACGCGGACGCGAATTCCGGTGACCAGCTGGTGAGCGTGCCGACGACGGAAATCATTCCGGCTGGCGCCAGTACCAACCTCAGCGTCACGGTTCCGGCGGATTCCGTCGGGTTGACCGCTCAGAATTCGTGGGGAGCCAGGGGAATTGCCGCAATTCTCAGCGCGAACGACGTCGTTCAAGCCGAGGGCCGCGGCACTTTCGTCTGGTCGCAGGGCAGCGCGATCACTCCGGTCGCCCTCTCCTCCATTTTACCGATCACGACCCCGGAAAGCGCCACCGGCCTCATCACCGCCAAGGCGCTCGAGTCCTACACGAGCTCGGTCGGCCTACTCTCCCGCCAACTGGCTGCCGCGATCGAGGCCCCCACGGCAACGATCGCGATCGATCCGCAGATCATCGCGTCCATCCGGGTGCTCGGCACCGCGGCTCCCACGTCGGCACTGGTCTGGCTCGACCGCCTGGCGGGAGCGGGCAATGACATCTTCCCGCTCAGTTATGCGGATGCCGACATCGCGTTGCAAGCACAGGCTGGCGCCGGTGCGCTACTCACCCCTACCTCTTTCGACCCGGCCATCGATGAGACCCTGTTCGTGGTGCCCTCGGCGACACCGGTTCCGGACACGACCTCCGATCCGACCGACGTGCCCGCTGTGACGTCGCGCACCACGGTTGACATCACTCCGTCTCCCACGCCAGCGGTGGAACCGGGCCAGACGGTCATTCCCAGCACGAGCGACCTGCTGGCCTGGAACTACACGAGCACCGCGATCGGCTGGCCGGCTGCCGGACAGGTCGCGCGCACTGATCTCGACGTATTTGCCGCGAGCGGCCTGACCACCACCATCCTCTCGAGCGGCAACGTCGAGCAGTCAGACGTCTTCACGCCGAATACCGCCGTTACCCTCCCGACCGGGCTCGGGCTGGTCAGCGACACCGCACTGTCTGCCGCAGTCCGTGCGGCCGCCGAAGCCACGACCGAGGACGAGTGGCTGGTCAATGTCGCCGAGGCGGCCTCGCTGCTGGCGATCGTGTCCGCCGAGAACCCGGATTCGGCGCGCACCCTGCTGGTCACGTTTGACCGCAGCAGTCCGACGAGTGCGACCAGGATCGGCCAAACGCTCGCGGCCCTCGACGGGGCCCCCTGGTCGAACGCGGCCTCCCTGCAAGCAGCTTTGGCTGCCCCCCCGGCAACCACGGTGAGCTTTCAGGACGAAGCGATCGACAGCAATCGGGTCACGCTCGCCCGATCGCTGCTGAAACGCGAGGGTGCCATCGCAGAGTTCGCAACGATCCTGGCCGATCCACTGGCCATAACCGCCCCCGCGCGACTCGACCTGCTGGCCCTGCTAGACACGACTTGGACATCACAGACGACAACCTGGGAAGACCAGGTTTTGACCAGCCTCGCCGCCTCCTTCGACCTGATGCACGCCGTGACCGTCACCACCCGCGGGCCCATCATCGTGGTGGGGAGCAAGGTCGACCTGCGCATCACGCTCAACAACGCCCTCGACCAGGCCGTCACCGTGCGCACCGTGATCGTGCCGTCCAACGGCCGCCTCGTCGTCGGTGAGACCCTCGACACCATTATTCAACCCAACTCCGCTCAGGCCGTCTCGGTTCCGCTCAGCGCCGCCGTCGGCAACGGCGACGTTGTCTTGCGCGTCACCCTGTTCACCCTGAACGGCACCCCGCTCGGCCAGCCGGCCCCCATCGAGGTCAGCGTGCGCGCCGACTGGGAAGGAGTGGGCGCGAGCATCTTCGCGATCCTCGTCATCGGATTCTTCGGGTTCGGGATCTGGCGCAATATCGTGCGCCGACGCCGGGAACGCGCCGGCGAGGCATCCGCTGCTGCCAATAAAACGGCGTTGCCGGAGGCGGAACCCGATGTCTGACACCGTTAACGGCAACGGCGGAATCGGCCGAGCCAGCGCGTTCCTGGCCTCCGGCACGATCGTGTCGCGCGTTCTCGGCTTCGTGAAGCTCATCGTGCTGGCGAGCATCATCGGGCAGTACAACGACAGTGCCGACGCATTCGCCCTCGCCAACCAGTTGCCCAACACCGTCTACGTCATCGTCGCCGGCGGCATTCTCACGGCCGTCCTGGTGCCGCAGATCGTGCGGGCCAGTGCCCACCTCGACGGCGGCACCGCCTACATAAACAAGCTCCTCACCCTGGCCCTGTCGATTCTGGCTGGGACGACGATCATCGGCACGCTGTTGGCGCCAGCCATCACCGGGTTCATCGGCATCAACCTGCCGGCCGACCAAAAAGACCTGGCGATCGCTTTCGCCTACTGGTGCCTGCCACAGATGTTTTTCTACGGCCTATACACCCTGCTCGGCGAGGTGCTCAACGCCCGCCGCATGTTCGGACCGTTCACCTGGGTGCCGGTGCTCAACAATGTCGTCGCGATCGTGGGCCTGCTCATTTTCGGCGCCGTGTTCGGGGCAGACGCTACCGGCGAGCGGGCGGCGAGCGAATTCACCCCGGCCATGGTCGCGCTGCTGGCCGGCAGCGCGACCCTCGGCGTCATCGTGCAGGCCGTGGTGCTGTTCTACTTCTGGAAGCGAATCGGCCTGCGCTTTCGCCCCGACTTTCACTTTCGCGGCGTCGGCCTCGGGGCCGCCGGCAAGATGGCTACCTGGACCTTCGGAATGCTCGTTCTGACGACCATCGCCGGGATCGTCGAGACGCAGGTTGTCTCCCTCGCCACCGGTGAAGCCTCCATCGCGGTGCTCGCAACCGCATGGCTGATCTTCATGCTGCCCCACTCGGTCATCACCGTCTCGGTCGCCACCGCGTATTTCACCCGCATGAGTGAGCACGCGGCAGTCGAAAAATTCGACCTGGTAAAAACGGATGCCTCCTCCGCCATCCGAGGTACCACCCTGATCATCGTGCTCGCCACGGCGGTAATCGCCATCTGCGCCTACCCGTTCGCCGCCGTGTTCGTGGCACCGTTCGATCAAATTCAGGGCATCGGCAATGTCATCATCGCCTTCATCCTCGGGCTGATCGCCTTCTGCATCCTGTTCGTGCTGCAACGCACCTTCTATGCCCTCGGGGATACCCGCACGCCGTTCTTCTTCACCCTGTTCCAGGTCGTGCTCATCGTGCTGGGCGTGCTCGGTTGTGCCCTGCTGCCCGTGCAGTGGATTGCCGTCGGCATCGCCCTGGTCATCACGGTCTCGGGTGTATTGCAATGCGTTCTGGCAGCCTTGCTGCTCCGTCGTCGCCTCGGGGGCATCGATGGCCGCCGCATCGTGCGCAGCCTCGTGAAGTACCTCACCGCGGTAATCATTCCGATCGGCCTGGGTCTGACCCTGTTGTTGCTTCTGGGAGGAACCGTCGAGGGTGGTTTTGCCGTCCAGTCCCGCCTGACCGCCATTGCCTCGATGCTCATCATCGGCGTCGTCATGTCGGCGGCCTACTTCGGACTGCTCCTCGTGATGCGCAGCGGCGAGCTCACAGCCTTCCTGGCGCCCCTGCAGCGGCGCCTAGGCCGCTAGCTCAACCCGAGGCCTGCCGTGCGACTGAGAGCTCCGTGGCCCTGCCGGCGGGGGCGGCCGTAGCTGGGTGCCGGCTGCACAAGCTGGGAGGGCCCGGAATAGCATCCGATTAGGATGTGTTGTATCGAAACGTGAGCCGGGATCTTGCCCGTCTTGCCTACCACTGCAAGGAGTGTGCGCGTGCGCCAGATCATCATCATCGGCTCCGGACCGGCCGGCTACACCGCGGCGATCTATGCCGCCAGGGCCAACCTCAAGCCGCTCTTGATCGCCAGTTCGGTGGAGGCGGGCGGTGAACTGATGAACACGACCGACGTCGAGAACTTCCCGGGTTTCCCCGAGGGCGTGCAGGGGCCCGACCTGATGACCAAGATGCAGGAGCAGGCCGAGCGTTTCGGAACCGAGGTTGTCTACGACGACGTCGAGTCGGTTGATTTGATGGGCCCGATCAAGACGGTGACCCTCGGAAACGGCGATATAGAGCACGCCCTCGCAGTCATCTTCGCAACCGGGTCTGCCTACCGCAAACTCGGCCTGAGTGACGAAGAGCGCCTGTCGGGTCGCGGTGTGTCCTGGTGTGCCACCTGCGACGGTTTCTTCTTCAAGGGCAAAGAGATCGCAGTCATCGGCGGCGGAGACTCCGCCATGGAAGAAGCGACCTTCCTGACCCGGTTCGCTTCCAAGGTGCATGTCATCCACCGAAAGGGGGAGCTGCGCGCCTCCAAGATCATGCAGGAGCGCGCCTTTGCCAATGACAGGATCGAGTTCACCTGGAACTCCGAGGTCATCGGCATCACCGGCACCGATGCTGTCGACGGTCTCAACCTGCGCGATACCGTCTCCGGTACCGAGAGCAGCCTTCCTGTGGGCGGCGTGTTCGTGGCGATCGGCAACGACCCGCGCACACACCTCGTGCACCAGCAGCTCGATCTCACCGCGGAGGGCACCATCGCCGTCGCGGGGCGGTCCTCGCTCACCAGTCAGGCCGGCGTCTTCGCGGCCGGTGACGTGATCGACTCCAGCTATCGTCAGGCCATCACCGCGGCCGGCTCCGGTTGCGCGGCCGCTCTCGACGCTGAGCACTACCTCAGCACCCTTTCCGCCGCCTTGCTAGCCCAGGCCGGCGACACCGAACTCATTTCAGCCAACTAAGGAGCACCGAATGACCGCACGATCCGTCACCGAAGCCAACTTCGATCAGGAAGTAATCAATAACGAGAAGACCGTGCTGGTGGACTTCTGGGCCGAATGGTGTGGCCCTTGCCGCGCCGTCAGCCCGATTCTCGACCAGATCGCGGCCGAGAACGCCGACAAGCTCGACATCGTCAAGCTCAACGTCGACGAGCACCCTGCCCTGGCCGCCAAGTACCAGATCACCTCCATCCCCGCGATGAAAGTCTTCCAGAAGGGTGAGGTCGTCAAGACCGTCATCGGCGCCAAGCCGAAGCCGCAGTTGGAAAAGGACCTGGCCGACTACCTCGTTTAACCAGCTCCTACACGTGAAACCCGCCCGGTATGAACCGGGCGGGTTTTTTCGTGCCCGGTGCCACCCCATACGATGAAGACGACAGTAGAACGGATGCGACGTGACAAATCAGGGTTCTCCCCAGGCCGACGCTGTACAGACAAGTACTGTGCAGGGTGGTAACAACCTCGACCCGTGGTACCACCACTACGCCGACCGCGCCGCGGGTCTGAAGGCCTCCGAGGTGCGCGCCCTCTTCGCCGTGGCGTCCCGCCCCGAAGTCGTCTCCCTCGCCGGCGGTATGCCATACGTCGCGGCCCTGCCCCAGGACCGCGTTATCGATGCCATGGATCGTGTCATGCGCCACAAAGGTGCCACAGCCCTTCAATATGGCTCTGGTCAGGGAGTTCCCCTGTTACGTGAGCAGATTCTCGACGTTATGGCGCTCGAAGGGATCAAGGCGAACGCCGACGACGTGGTGGTCACCACCGGCTCCCAGCACGCTCTCGAACTTGTCAGCAAACTGTTCCTGAACCCCGGCGACGTCGTGATCTCGGAAGGCCCGAGCTACGTTACCGCCATGGTCATCTTCAAGTCTTATCAGGCCGAGGTCGACCACGTGCCAATGGACGAGAACGGCCTAATCCCGGCCGCACTGATCGAGCACATCGCTGCCCTGAAGGCGTCCGGCCGCACCATCAAGTTCCTCTATACGATCCCTAGTTTTCACAACCCGGCCGGCGTCACCCTCAGTTGGGAGCGCCGCCTGGAAATTCTCGAGATCTGTCGCTCCAACAATATCCTCGTGCTCGAAGACAACCCCTATGGCCTGCTCTACTTCGACAAACCGGCACCGGATGCCATTCGCTCGCTCGAACGCGACGGTGTCGTCTATCTGGGTACCTTCTCCAAGACCCTCGCTCCCGGATTTCGGGTCGGTTGGGCACTCGCCCCCCACGCGATCCGCGAGAAACTCGTGCTCGCTAACGAGGCCGCCGTGCTTTCCCCTAGCTCCTTCACCCAGATGGTCATCTCGGAGTACCTCTCCACCGCCGATTGGAAAGGTCAGATCAACACCTTTCGCGGTGTTTATCACGAGCGCAAAAACGCCATGCTCTCCGCGCTCGACGAATACCTGCCTGACCTGGGCTGGACGAACCCCGCCGGCGGCTTCTATGTCTGGGTCACCCTGCCCGAACAGCTCGATTCTAAGGCCATGCTGCCCCGTGCGGTCAAGGAGCTGGTCGCGTACACACCCGGCACGGCTTTCTACGCCGACGGTGACGGGCGGCAAAGCATGCGCCTAGCTTTCTGCTACCCCACCCCAGAGAATATTCGCGTCGGCATTCGTCGACTCGCCACGGTAATTCGCGGTGAACTCGATCTGCTCGAAACTTTCGCGGGGACGGGCGCGTTAGGCGCGGCCCCCGACCGGCCAGGCACCAACTATCAGCGCTACGCCGGACCACCGGCCAATATCTCATAGCTCGACTGCTTCAATTCGCCTCCTACCCTCAATTATCTAGGAAAAGACCTGATCATGAGCGAATTAATTCCTCTTAACATCGTCATACTGGCCGGCGGAATCTCGCACGAACGTGACGTTTCACTGCGCTCAGGGCGCCGGGTAGCGGATGCCCTCACCGACGCGGGCCACTCCGTATCTGTACTAGACCCCGGCCCTAACCTGCTCTCCACTCTCAGCCAGCAGTCCCCCGACCTGATCTGGCCCACCCTGCACGGCGCAACCGGCGAGGATGGCGCGCTGCTGTCCCTACTCGAAACCACCGGCATTCCCTTTCTCGGCTCGCGCGGTCCCGCTGCCGCCCTGGCCTGGAATAAGGCCACCGCCAAGGAGCTCGTGCTGCGAGCCGGTTTCGCCACTCCCCCGGCCATCGCACTGTCCACGGAGACCTTTCGAGATCTCGGCGCCACGAGCGTGCTCGAGCACTTGATCAGCGCTATCGGCCTGCCCCTCGTCGTCAAGCCCGCCCAGGGTGGTTCCTCCCAGGGTGTCACCATAGTGCGCACCCCCGCCGACCTGCCGCGCGCCATGGTGGACGCCTACACCTACGCCAACACTGCCCTCGTCGAAGCCTACATAGAGGGCACCGAGGTCACCGTGGCCATTATCGACACCGGCGACGGCGCCACAGCCCTCCCCATCGTAGAAATTGTTCCCGTTGACGGCGTCTACAGCTTCGAGGCACGCTACAACGCGGGCGAAACCGACTTCTACACGCCAGCCCGCCTAGCTGACGATGTAGCAGCGGCCGTTTCTGACGCCGCCGTTGCCATTCACATGCTTCTCGGCCTGCGACACCTAAGCCGAATCGACCTCATCGTCGACAGCGTCGGCACCCCGTGGTTCCTTGAGGCCAACGTGCTACCCGGCCTCACCGAGACCTCCCTGGTACCCCAGGCCATCGAGGCCGACAGTCAAACACTCGGCGCCACCTACTCCGTCCTTGCCACGCACGCCCGGACCAACCAGTAGTCCTCGGCACTGTTTCACGTGAAACATGGTCACAGCGGAACGCAAATAGCCTGCGGGAGAACGATGGGTCTCGGCAAGCTCGACTAGCAGTGCACGCTTGTTTCACGTGAAACATCACAAGCCAACGATTGCTTAACGTGAAACATGATTGCCGCGACCTTTGTCAGACAGCCGATGTGCGCCCACCAAGATGATTGCAGCAGCGACGGGTTGTCCGCGGAATTGCGCATTTCGGGGTTGACGCCCCCCTCGCATGCCTTTCGCGCAATACCGTCGGGATCCTCAATGTCTGAACCAAGAAGGGTGACACGCCGCTGGCGCCAACCGCGGAAACTAAAGGCTACGCTCTCACACCGGCCGCCAGGACAAACGTTTCACGTGAAACACGAAAGACCAGAAACAAACTAGCTCGCGCTAAAGCCAGGCTCTCCGAGCACCGCCAGGATGCGATTGAGATCACCGATAGTGGCGAAATCGACTGTAATCTGGCCTTTTCGCACGCCAAGGTTAATTTTTACGCGAGTATCAAGGCGATCACCGAGGTGTTCCGCAATCTCGTCGAGGTGCCCCTGCCGTCGCCCTGGCAACGGTTTTGCCTTCACGAGCTTAGGCACCGCCGTCGCTGCAGCCTCGGCTGCACGCACCGACAGGTCCTCTTCAACAATTTTGTCGGCCAAGCGCAGCATGCCAGCCAGGTCACCCACTGAGAGAATCGCCCGAGCGTGACCGGCCGAGAGTACGCCGGCCGCCACACGCAGCTGCACCGGTTCCGGCAATTTCAGCAGTCGTAGCGTGTTGGTGATCTGCGGGCGGGACCGACCAATGCGATTCGCCAGTTCCTCCTGGGTGATGCCAAAGTCGGCGAGCAGTTGCTGGTACGCGGATGCTTCCTCGAGCGGGTTCAACTGCGCGCGGTGCAGGTTCTCCAGCAGAGCGTCACGTAACATGTCGACGTCGGCAGTCTCCCGGACGACCGCGGGAATGGAGTCCAGCCCGACCTCTTTGGTTGCGCGCAAGCGACGCTCACCCATGACGAGCTCGTATTTGCCGGGCTCATCACCCAGTGGACGCACAACGATTGGCTGCAATACCCCGACTTCCCGGATGCTGTGCACGAGCTCGGCGAGGTCATCCTCGTCGAAGATCGTGCGTGGCTGGGCTCGGTTGGGAACGATATCTCGCGGGTTCAGGTGAGCCAGGCGAGCTCCAGGAACGGGCACGAGGCCGGGGGAGGCATCCGCTTCAATGACCACGCCGCGCGGAAAGAAAACGTCGACCGGACGAGGCGCCGCTGTGTCGTCCTGCACCGGAATGAGTGCACCGATGCCGCGACCGAGGCCTGTTCTTTTCGCCATTATTGCTGTTCTCCTAATTGGGACTTTTCTCCTCTTTCGGGCTGTTCTCCCGTTCGGGGAGCACCGCGATGGGCCATTTCTGCTGCTGCTTCGAGGTAGGAGAGCGATCCTGCGGAGTTGAGGTCGTAGCTGACGACACTCTGACCGTAGCTCGGGGCCTCAGAAACGCGCACAGAGCGTGGAATTGCAGTATTCAGTACCTCTTTGGGAAAGTGATCGCGTACTTCCTTGGCTACCTGGGTCGCCAAATTGGTACGGCTGTCATACATGGTCAGCAGGATCGTCGACACGACGAGGTCGGGGTTCAGATGCTTCTCGATCAGGGCGATGTTCTTGAGCAGCTGGCTCAGGCCTTCGAGCGCGTAGTACTCACATTGAATGGGAATGAGAACCTCACGCGCCGCAACGAAGGCGTTGATGGTCAGCAGCCCGAGCGACGGCGGACAGTCAATAAAGACGTAGTCGTACGCCTCGGCCACCTCGCCTAAATAGAGGTCGAGCGCGCGGCGCAGGCGCTGTTCGCGCGCCACGAGCGAGACCAGTTCAATTTCGGCACCAGCGAGGTGGATGGTAGCAGGAACACAGAACAGGGCGCCGAATTCAGGGCTTTTCTGAACAACCTCTGACATGGGCATGTCATTGATGATGACGTCGTAGACGCTCGGCGTTTCGGCGCGGTGCTCCACGCCCAGGGCGGTAGAAGCGTTGCCCTGCGGGTCCAGGTCGATGACCAGAACGCGGGCTCCTTGCCGGGCGAGTGCGGCGGCCAGGTTCACGGCCGTGGTGGTCTTGCCGACCCCACCTTTCTGGTTTGAAATCGTCAGCACCCGGGTCTTCTCAGGCTTGGGCAGGTCCCCGGCCGCGATGACCTGACGGCGTCGCGTGAGTTCTGCGATTTCGCGAGCGAGCGGCGTAGTACCGTCGAACCCAACAGCCTTGCCTGTGCGCTGATCTTCAGCAGGATGTTTCACGTGAAACCTTTACGCTCGACGGTGGATGAGCCACCCGAAAGGGACCCCCGAACACCAGATCTGGTGACATTCGGGACTAGTCCACTGTAGCCCGGATGACCCGGGTTGCCTCCGACAGCACGCCGACGCCGAGGGTGATGACCTCGATATCACGGAGACGATACTTGCGAATGGGCTTCGCTGCGGCGTCCACTTCACGCTGGGCGCCCTCACCCTTCATAAGAATGAGTTCGCCGCCGGATCGCAGCAGGGGTGCCGTCAGGGGAATGAGTTTGCTGAACGCACTCACCGCGCGCGCGGTGACCTGATCAAGCGGATGCGCCAGCCGCGCCTCTTCCGCACGCGCCCGCACCACGGTCACATTGGTGAGGTGCAGCGCGGTGACCTGATCGTTCAGCCAGGCGACTCTACGCTCCATCGGCTCGATCAGGACGAAGTTCACATCGGGGCGGGCGATGGCTAGGACCAGCCCCGGCAAGCCAGCGCCGGAACCCACATCACCGACGATGCCCGGTCGCAACAGCGGTGCCACGACGGCGCAGTTGAGAATATGCCGAGACCAGAGCCGGGGGAGTTCCAGCGGGCCGATTAGGCCCAAAATTTCGCCCTGATCAGCCAAATTGTTCGTAAAAGAACGAATCAAGTCGATCTGGGGACCAAAAAGTGTGGCCGCGGCGGCAGGCTCGAGTTCGAGTTCTACCAATTCGGCCGCCACCGACCCAGCGGCATCCGCCTGGCCCTCGTTCCATTTCGAGGCCATGGACTCACCCGCGTTCGAGGCTGAACGAATTGGTTCCGGCGTGGCAGATTCCGACATGTCCGAGGAGACTACGCTGCAGTGATGACGGTGTGGCGGTCGCGACCCTCGCCGGAGGACTCGGACCGGTAGCTGCCGCTCGCAGCGACAATATCGTGTACGAGCTTCCGCTCGTAGGAGGACATGGCGGGCAGGTCAGCTTCGGTCGCTCCAGCGACGATCCGCTCAATGGCGCGCGCCACGAGCGCGGCGAGCTCAGCCTCGCGTGCCTCGCGGGATCCACCGATGTCGAGGATCAATCGCGAGAACGAGCCGGTCTTGTTCTGCACTGCGAGGCGGGTCAGTTCTTGCAGGGCGTTGACCGTTTCCGGCTTGGACAACACGCGCAGGTTGTCGGCGTCGGACGCCTTGACCGAGAGGTACGCGCGGCCGTTGCGGGCATCGATGTCAATATCGCCGTCCAGGTCGCAGATGTCGAGAAATTCCTCGATATAGTCTGCAGCGATGTCACCTTCACGCTCGAGTTGATCGATCGTGAGGGGCGCCTCGGCGACACTGCCCGTCTCGCCCGCGGTGGGGGAGGCATCCGTTGTTGCGGCGGGAACTGCGCTGTCATCAGAGACGTTATGGGCCTCAGTGCTGACCTCGGTGAGGTTGGTCTTATCCGTCACGGTGATCTCCACTACTTTTTCGGGCCGGTTTGCTTCTTGGCGCGGGCCTTGCCGACCGGCTGCTGACGCTGCACGGGCTTGGCGGGCTCCTCGACCACAATGATGTCACCATCGGTCCCGATGAGCTTGCCCTTGCGAGCCAGGCGCTCCTCGCGTGCCTTGGCGGCCTCACTGCCGGGCGTCGGCATGTTTCGAATCACCAGGAACTGCTGAATCATGGTCCAGAAGTTGGAGGTGAGCCAGTAGAACATGACGCCGAGGGGGAATGCCACACCGGAGAACGCAAAGACGAGGGGGAGCAGATAGAGCATGATGCGCTGCTGCTTGAACATGGGGCTCGCCTTGGTCTCCGGAGACATGTTCTTGGAGACGATCTGCAGCTGAGTGATGAATTGCGACGCGGTCATCAGCACGACCATGGTGGCGGCGATAATCATGACGGTCACGTTGAAGGGTTCACCCGCGGTCCAGAGCGACCACTGCGAGGCGAAGGTATCGTGCAAGGGGGCATTGCCGAACAGCGTCGCACTGCCGAAGCTCTCTGCGAGACTCTGGTTGAGCGGGCCAACGCCGGCGTTAGACCGCTGAGCGTCGTTCAGCACCGAGAACAGGGCGAAGAAGATCGGCATCTGCAGCAGCAGCGGCAGGCAGGAGCTCAGCGGGTTGGTGCCCGTCTTCTTGTACATGGCCATGGTCTCGCGGGACATGGCCTCGCGCGAGAATTGGTCCTTCTTGCCCTTGTACTTGTCTTGGATCTTCTTGAGCTCCGGGGCTACCTCAAGCATCTTGCGCTGGCTTTTGATCTGCCGGACGAAGATGGGAATGAGGGCCGCGCGCACGACCAGAACAAGGCCAACGATGGACAACACCCAGGTGAGACCGTCGTCGTAGCCCAGTCCCGCGATTCCCATCTGGGAAAACAGCCAGTGGAAGGCTACGAGCAACAACTCGACCACCCATTTCAGAGGCCAGAGGATCGTCCCTATGAGGTCCATACTGTGGGTTAGCCCTTTCCGTGGCTGGGTGCGACGACAAAACCGAACGACGTCACCCGAAAGCGACGTTTGTTTTTGAGAGGTACATCATCGATGCCGCCTTCAGACCACGGATGACAATGGCTCAGTCTGCGGGCAGCAAGGGCACAGCCCCACGCTAGTCCGTGTTCCTGTACGGCCCCCAGTGCGTAAGTCGAACAGGATGGGTAAAACCGGCACACATCGCCATACAGTGGTGAGATAACGGCACGATAGACGCGGAGAACAAGCACACCCACATTGCGGGGCAACAGAATAATCGTTGTGACTATCGGGTTCATCGACCCGCACTGCTTTTTCGCAAAGAAAGCGGGCGGGAGAGGGAATGTTGTACTTCTTCGTGCAGTGTCTGCCACGCTGCTTCGCGCGCCGCCGGCAAGGCACGGATCACGACGTCCGTTCCCGGCGGTACCAGGGACATCAGTTCGAATGTGACCGCCTTCAGGCGGCGGCGAACGAGATTGCGCCGCACGGCGTTACCCACATTCTTCGCGACAATGAAGCCAAAACGAACCGAAGTACCAACAGGGTCTGAGGGCCCGGCAGGACTTTTTCGCACATAGAGCACGGTGTGCGCACCGACGATTCGCACACCGCGCCGAACGACACCTTGATAATCGCTGCCGCTCGTGATGCGGTTTACGTGAGCGAGCACGAGAACCTGGCGACCACGAGAACCTACGCGGAGAGTTCGGTGCGACCCTTGCGACGGCGGGCACCGAGGATGGCGCGGCCGGCACGGGTGCGCATGCGCAGACGGAAGCCGTGCACCTTGGCGCGACGACGGTTGTTCGGCTGGAAGGTTCTCTTGCTCATAGTTCAATCTCCACGTATTTGAATCACCGCCGGCCAATTTCCCCTCGGCCAGAACAGCAGCGCGCGCAGAAGTCGGAAGCCCACGGGATGGGGTCAACTGATTAAAACTACGGCCTCGACCACGTCTGGTCAAACTCACGCCCCGAATCGGCAAAATCTCCACAATAATGACTCCTACGCAGATTCCAGGTGGAGAAGGCGAAGTCACCGTCGAATTCGCCTCGCTGAGCGGGATTGACTACCGTGAAGACAAGTTATCCACAGGTTGGTGCCCCCAACCTGAGAATTAGGTCGATTTTATACACAAGCGGTGGATAACTTTAACGATGAGCCTGAACCTTGCCGTGATCACGCGCCGTGCGGCCCGCGTAACGGTTGATGGGCCGACGTCCGACACCGGCCGTGCACCTTCCGCCCGCGGCCCGCTCGCGAAAGACCAAAAAACACAGATTGTAGGAACAATGGCAGACGTCGAAGCGCCGATAGCCGAGACATGGCGGTCCGTTCTGACCACGTTGGAATCCGACGCCACGATCACACCCATGCTTTACGGGTTTCTGAGTCTGGTGGAGCCGAAGGGCATTGCCGCCGGCACCTTCTATCTCGAGGTGCCCAATGAGTTCACGGCCAGCATGCTCAATCAGCGGATGCGGGTACCCCTGCTCACTGCGATGGGCCAGCTCGATGAAGCCACCGCCGTGTCGACGTTTTATGTGGTCGTCAACCCGGAGCTCGAGCAGGAATCGTTGCGTCCCGTGCAGCAGACGTTGACTCCGCCGGACGTCGTCACGCCGGCCACACCGCAATCGGTGTTCGAGGGGACCGTGCCCGCTCAGCCGCACGAGACCCGGCTCAACCCCAAGTACAGCTTCGATAACTTCGTGATCGGGCAGTCCAACCGGTTCGCACACGCCGCCGCCGTAGCCGTGGCCGAAGCACCGGCCAAGGCCTACAACCCACTTTTCATCTATGGATCGTCGGGTCTTGGTAAGACTCACCTGCTGCACGCCATCGGTCATTACGCAATGAGCCTCTATCCGGGTATCCGCGTGCGCTACGTCAGTTCCGAAGAATTCACCAACGACTTCATCAATTCCATCGCGAATAACCGCGGCGCCGCCTTCCAAGCGCGCTACCGCAACATCGACATCCTGATGATCGACGACATTCAGTTTCTACAGAACAAAGCGGAGACCCAGGAAGCCTTCTTCCACACCTTTAATACCCTGCACGACCACAACAAACAGGTGGTCATCACGAGCGACCTGCCCCCCAAACACCTCACCGGCTTCGAAGACCGTATGCGCAGTCGCTTCGAGTGGGGTCTGATAACGGATGTACAGGCTCCTGACCTCGAGACCCGCATCGCCATTCTGCGCAAGAAGGCCCAAAGCGAAAAGCTGCAGGTGCCCCACGACATCCTCGAGTTCATGGCGTCAAAGGTTTCGTCGAATATTCGTGAACTCGAGGGGACCCTGATTCGAGTCACGGCTTTTGCAAGCCTTAATCGCACGCCGGTCGATATGGACCTGGTCCAAACGGTGTTGAAAGACCTCATCACTCTCGACGAGGACAATGTGATCGCGCCCGTCGACATCATCACGAACACCGCTAATTATTTCAAGCTCTCGGTCGATGACCTGTACGGGTCCAGTCGGTCACAGGCCATTGCCACTGCCCGACAGATCGCAATGTACCTGTGCCGTGAACTCACCAACCTGTCCCTGCCCAAGATCGGGCAGCTATTCGGCAACCGCGATCACACAACCGTCATGTACGCGAATAAAAAGATCAGTGAGCTCATGAAGGAGCGTCGGTCCATCTACAACCAGGTGACCGAGCTGACCAACCGAATCAAGCAGGACCATCGCTACAAGTAATTCGGCATCGTCAGAAAGCTTCGAATTTCGCGGTCCCACCGAAAGTTTTAAGGTTTTCACCGTGGTTGGGTGTGTGCACGCCCGTGCACACACCGTGTTCAACCCTGGTGGGCCGCTTTTTTTTAGTTTTCACACCTGTGGATAACCCTGTGGAATTAACTCACACAACGTGGCCATTCCTGTAGAAACTCGGGGCCAGTCTGTAGAAACATGTAATTACGCTGCGATCGACTTGCGCAAACGAATGACAAACTTCCACAGCTCGCCCACAACTTACAAACGTGTAGTTCCCAATCCCTGAGCGGTTTTCACAGAGTTATCCACAGTTTCCACAACGGTTAAGAAGATTAACAAGAATTCTTTAACTTGATCTAGCCGACAACCTTGACTCGAAATGCCATTGGACCTGCACGGTAACGAACCGGCCGGTGACAGCAGCTAGCATTGAGGCCCACCCATCCGCCCGTCGAACGCAAGGAATATTTCGTGAGATTTCAGGCAAATCGGGATGTCTTCAGCGAAGCAGTGTCCTTCGCGGTCAAACTTCTTCCCCAACGAACGACCCTGCCGATTCTGAGTGGTGTGCTCATCGAAGCCACCGCCACGGGCTTGATTCTCTCCTCCTTCGACTACGAAGTCTCGGCCCAGACCGAGATAATGGCCGAGGTCGAGGAAACCGGTAAGGTACTCGTCTCGGGTCGCCTCCTCGCCGAAATCGCCAGCCGCCTCCCGAACGCACCGGTGCGTTTCTCTACGGAAAACTCGCGCATCAAGGTCAACTGTGGATCGGCCAGCTTCACGCTGCTCTCTATGCCCGTTGAGGAATATCCGAGTATTCCGGTTGTCAGCACCCAGTCCGGCCTCGTCCCGGCTGAAGAATTCGCCGCCGCAGTCGCCCAGGTGGCCGTGGCTGCGTCACGCGATGATGTCACTCCCGTGATCACCGGCGTGCAGCTCGAGGTCACAGAAAACAGCCTGAGCCTCGTCGCGACCGACCGATACCGTGTCGCGGTTCGGGAAATTGACTGGGATCCAGGCACCAGCGCCGCTACAGGTACGGTTACGGCCCTCGTGCCGGCGCGTACCTTGCAGGAAGTCGGCAAGACTTTCGGTCATAGCGGTACCCTCTCGGTCTCCATCACCAGCAGTGACGATCGCGAACTGATCGCGTTCACCGCGAACAAGAAGACCGTCACCTCGCTGCTGATCAAGGGAAACTTTCCCCCGGTACGTCGTTTGTTCCCCGCCACCGTTGACAACTATGCGGTCATGAACACGGCCGATCTCATCGAAGCCACCCGCCGCGTGCAGCTCGTGCTGGAACGCGAAGCGGCCTTGCGTTTCACTTTCGCCGTCGATGGGGTCACCCTCGAAGCCGTCGGCTCCGAGCAGGCCCAGGCCTCGGAAACCATTGACGCCATCCTCTCCGGCACCGAGACCATCGTCTCCCTCAAGCCACAGTTCCTGCTTGACGGACTCAGCGCCGTTCATTCCGAATTTGTGCGCATCTCGTTCACCAAGACGGAGAACCCGAACAAGCCAGGGCCGGTCCTCATCACCAGCCAGACCTCGCGCGAGCAGGCCGGAGCGGACAGCTACAAGTATCTGCTTCAGCCCAACTTGCTGTTGCGCTAACGCCGGTGCGGGTCACCCACCTCTCCCTGACCGATTTTCGCAACTACGCGAGCGCCGAGGTCGGGTTTGTTCCGGGCCCGAACCTCATCGTCGGGCGCAACGGTCAGGGCAAGACCAACCTGATCGAGGCGCTCGGTTTTCTCAGCACGCTGAGTTCACACCGTGTTTCCAGCGATAAGGCCATGATTCGGGCCGGACGGGACGCCGGCATCATTCGAGCCCGGCTTGAATACAATGGCCGGGAGATCCTGGCCGAGGTACAGCTCAATCGCACCGGACAGAATCGGGCGCAGGTCAATCGCTCGGTCATTAAGACCCGCGATCTTCCCCGCTATTTCTCGAGCGTCGTGTTCGCCCCCGAGGACCTTGCCTTGGTGCGTGGCGATCCCTCTGGTCGTCGCAAGTTTCTCGATCAGCTCCTGGTATTGCGCACCCCGCGTCTCGCCGCCGTACTCAGCGATTACGACCGGGTGCTCAAACAGCGCAACACACTACTTAAATCGGCACGGGCTAGCGGAGCGCGCGGCAACCAGCTTTCAACGCTCGATATCTGGGACGAACGCTTGGTGGAGTTTGGGTCGGAAATCATTGACGAACGAGCCAAGCTCGTGCAGCAGCTCGGTGACCCGCTCCGCGCGGCCTATCGGGCGGTGGTGAACGAGGATCACGGCCCGGCCCTCGTCGCCAGCCTGAGCATCCTGGGTGCTGACGAAGACACCGACCTCAGCGCGGAGAACATTAGGACATCTACTGTTGCGGTTGGTTCGGTGGAATCCACCACCAACGAGATCTTTCGTACGGCTCTGGCCGGACTGCGCAAACGGGAACTGGAACGAGGAATCACCCTCGCCGGGCCGCACCGCGACGATTTGGTCTTCATGCTCAACTCCCTGCCGGCCAAGGGCTATGCCAGCCACGGGGAATCGTGGTCCTTCGCGTTGTCGTTGAAAGTCGCATCTGCTGCGCTGTTGCGCCAGGATTCGGCCAGTGGCGACCCGGTCCTGATTCTCGATGATGTCTTTGCTGAACTCGATCTGAACCGCCGGGCTCGGTTGGCCGCTGCGATCGCATCGTTCGAACAAGTGCTGATAACGGCCGCCGTACTCGAGGATGTCCCGAAAGCCTTGGTGGCCCACACTATTCACATCCATGGTGGTCAGGTTCAGAGCGGAATGGTCAACAATGGCTGACAAAGATGTTCCACGTGAAACAGGGCAGGAACACGATGCACGGGAATTCGCTACCAGTGAAGCGGCGAATGTCTACCTGCGGTTTAAGGGCATCTTCGGCGATCCGAACGCCCGGCGCTCGCGTGGTCGCAAGCGACCTGCGCCGGCCGCCGGTTCGAGTGTTCCCTTTGGAATCGGGCGCGACCCGCGCGGTCTCGGCGATACCATCGACTCGCTCACCATGCAGCTTGGGTGGAACTCGCCCCTGGCCCAATCCGAACTTCTCGCGTCGTGGGCGGAATTGGCCGGGGACGAAACCGCCAACCATTCCACCCCGGCGGGCATCGATGACGGCGTGCTCACCGTGCACTGTGAATCCACCGCCTGGGCCACCCAGTTGCGGCTGATGCGTAATGTCATCATGGAGCACATCGTGAATCGGTATCCGGACGCGGGCATCCAGTCAATTCGTTTCCAGGGGCCCAACGCGCCGTCCTGGAAAAAGGGCCCCAGATCAATTCCAGGGCGTGGTCCGCGCGATACCTACGGGTAACCCAGCATTTAGGTCAACCCCTTGAACAAAACGCGTCAAACGACGATTATGGCCGGTTGGTCTCCCCCTGTTTGGTAGACTGAATGGTCGCCCGTGCGATGGTCAGGAGCCTAATTTCAGATGACAGTTGAACCGACGCCCGAACGCACGTCCCCAGATATATCCCCAGTTGTGGCGGAGCGGGAGCCGGAGCATGAGTACGGTGCCGACGATATCCAGGTGCTTGAAGGCCTGGAAGCCGTTCGTAAGCGACCCGGAATGTACATCGGGTCCACCGGACCGCGCGGACTGCACCACCTTGTCTATGAGATCGTCGACAACTCCGTCGACGAGGCTCTCGCCGGGCACTGCGACAGCATCGACATTCGCATCCTTGCCGACGGCGCGATCCGCGTCGAAGACAACGGCCGAGGAATTCCCGTCGATATTCATAAGACCGAGGGGCGGTCGACCGTTGAGGTAGTGCTGACTGTGCTGCACGCTGGCGGCAAGTTCGGTGGTGGTGGCTACTCCGTCTCCGGTGGATTGCACGGCGTCGGAAGCTCCGTCGTCAACGCCCTATCGAGCCGCCTCGAGGTCGAGGTTCGTCGACAGGGATTCATCTGGCGTCAGAGTTTCGCCAACGGTGTTCCAAATGCGCCCCTGGAACAGGGCGAAACGAACGACGAAACCGGCACGACGATCACATTCTGGCCCAGCGCGGAAACCTTCGAGACGACCGAGTTCGATTACGAAACCCTACGCGCACGCTTTCAGCAGATGGGCTTCCTTAACAAGGGCCTGCGCCTCACCCTCACCGACGAGCGTGAAGCCCACCGTACCGACGAAGGCAAGGTCGTCAGTAATACCTTTAAGTACGACAAGGGCCTCGTCGACTACGTCGAATATCTCAACCGTGCCAAGAAAGCCGAACTCGTCAACGACGAGATCATCTCATTCGAATGGGAAGACCACGAACGCAAGATGGCCCTCGAAGTGGCCATGCAGTGGACCACGGCGTACACCGAGAGTGTGCACACCTACGCGAACACGATCAACACCCACGAGGGCGGAACCCACGAAGAGGGTTTCCGCGCTGCTCTGACCACCCTGGTGAACAAGTACGCCCGTGAGAAGGGCATCCTGAAAGAGAAAGATGACAACCTCACCGGCGACGACGTGCGTGAAGGCCTGACCGCAGTCGTGTCGATCAAACTTGCCGAACCGCAGTTCGAAGGCCAGACCAAAACCAAACTCGGCAACACCGAGGCGAAGTCCTTCGTGCAGAAGGTTGCCAACGACCAGCTCACGGATTGGTTCAACCGCAATCCGAATCCGGCCCGGGAAATCATCCGTAAATCCTTGCAGGCGTCCAACGCTCGTATGGCCGCCCGTAAGGCGCGCGAGACCGCACGCCGAAAGGGACTGCTTGAGGGTGGCGGCATGCCAGGCAAGCTCAAGGATTGCCAGAGCAAAGACCCCTCGATCTCGGAAATTTTCATCGTGGAGGGCGACTCGGCCGGCGGCTCCGCCGTGCAGGGCCGTAATCCGGAAACCCAGGCGATCCTCCCCTTGCGCGGCAAAATCCTCAACGTGGAGAAGGCCCGGCTCGACCGTGCCCTCGGCAACAACGAGGTCCAGGCCATGATCACGGCCTTCGGCGCCGGCATCGGTGAAGAGTTCAACCCCGATAAGGTGCGCTACCACAAGATCGTTTTGATGGCTGACGCCGATGTCGACGGCCAACACATCACTACCCTGCTGCTGACCCTGTTGTTCCGCTATATGCGCCCGCTGATCGACCTCGGCTACGTGTACCTCGCTCAGCCGCCGCTGTACCGGCTCAAGTGGACCAATTCGCCGCACCAGTACGTGTACTCCGATGCCGAGCGCGATGCGCTCCTCGCCGATGGCGCCGCCGCCGGCAAGCGCATCCCGAAGGACAATGGAATCCAGCGCTACAAAGGCCTCGGCGAGATGGACTACAAAGAGTTGTGGGAAACCACTATGGCTCCCGAATCCCGCACGCTGTTGCAGGTCACCCTGGACGACGCGGCATCCGCCGACGAAATCTTCTCCACCCTGATGGGTGAAGACGTCGAATCACGACGTAACTTCATTCAGAAAAACGCGAAGGACGTGCGTTTCCTTGACATCTGACGACACCACGGGTGGCTCCGACCGGGTCAACCCCGAGGACACCGCGGCTCACGCTGCGGCGGCAGCAGCGCACCTCGTACAGCACGGCAAGATCGACCAGGTTGATCTGCAGCTGGAAATGCAACGCTCCTACCTCGATTACGCGATGAGCGTCATCGTCGGGCGCGCGCTGCCCGACGTGCGCGACGGCATGAAGCCGGTGCACCGACGAGTGATCTACGCCATGTTCGACGGCGGCTACCGCCCCGACAAGGCCTTCTCCAAGTGTGCCCGCGTGGTCGGTGACGTGATGGGGCAATTCCACCCGCACGGTGACTCCTCCATCTATGACGCCCTCGTGCGTCTCGTACAGCCGTGGAGTTTGCGCTACCCGCTCGCCCTCGGCCAGGGCAACTTCGGTTCCCCTGGCAACGACGGTGCAGCAGCCCCACGATACACAGAAACGAAGATGGCCCCGCTCGCCCTCGAAATGGTGCGTGATATCGACGAGGATACCGTCGATTTTCAGGACAACTACGACGGCCGCACCCTCGAGCCGACCGTGTTGCCGGCCCGTTTTCCGAACCTGCTGGTCAACGGCTCCGTCGGTATTGCCGTCGGTATGGCCACCAACATTCCACCGCACAACCTGCGGGAGGTCGCTGCAGGCGCCCAGTGGTACCTCGAGAACCCCGACGCCAGCCGCGACGAACTGCTCGAAGCGCTGATTTTGCGCATCAAGGGCCCCGATTTTCCCACCGGCGCGCAAATCCTTGGCGTCAAGGGCATCCAGGACGCCTACCGTACCGGGCGAGGGTCCATCACGATGCGGGCCGTGGTCAGCATCGAGGAGATTCAGGGTCGTACCTGCCTCGTCATCACCGAGCTGCCGTATCAGGTCAACCCCGACAACCTCGCGATCAAGATCGCCGACCTGGTCAAGGACGCCAAGATCACCGGCATCGCGGACATCCGTGATGAGACCAGCGGCCGCACCGGCCAGCGCCTTGTGATCGTGCTCAAACGCGACGCCGTCGCCAAGGTCGTGCTCAATAATCTCTATAAGCACACCCAGCTGCAGGAGAACTTCGGTGCCAACATGCTCGCCATCGTCGACGGCGTGCCGCGCACGCTTGCCCTCGACGGCTTCATCTCGGCCTGGGTCACGCACCAGATCGAGGTCATCGTTCGGCGTACTCAATTTCGCCTCAACAAGGCCGAAGCGGATGCCCATATTTTGCGTGGCTACCTCAAGGCGCTGGACGCCCTCGATGAGGTTATCGCGCTCATCCGTCGGTCCAACACGGTCGACGACGCCCGCGAAGGTCTCATGGCCCTGCTCGACGTCGATAAACTGCAGGCCGACGCCATCCTCACCATGCAGCTGCGTCGCCTGGCCGCCCTCGAGCGCCAGAAAATCATCGATCAAGCCGCCGAACTCGAATTGCAGATCGCGGAATTCAAGTCTATTTTGGCCAGCCCCGAGCGCCAGCGCACGATCATCAGCGAAGAACTCGCCGAGATCACCGCGAAATTCGGCGACGATCGCCGCACTGAGATCATGTTCGGCTTCGACGGCGACATGTCCATCGAAGACCTCATTCCCGAAGAAGAAATGGTGGTCACCGTCACCCGTGGCGGCTACATCAAGCGCACCCGCAGTGACAACTATCGCAACCAGCACCGCGGCGGCAAGGGTGTCAAGGGCGCTCAGCTGCGCGCCGACGACGTGGTCGAACACTTCTTCGTGACGACGACGCACCATTGGCTGCTCTTCTTCACCAACACGGGCCGGGTCTACCGCGCCAAAGCTTACGAGGCGCAAGAATCGGGCCGGGATGCCAAGGGCCAGCACGTCGCCAACCTGCTCGCCCTGCAGCCGGGCGAGGAAATCGCGCAAATTCTTGATATTCGCGACTACGAGGTAGCCCAGTATCTGACCCTCGCCACCCGTGACGGACTGATAAAGAAGACCGCGCTCCGCGAATACGATACCAATCGCACCGGCGGCATCATCGCCATCAAGTTGCGCGAGGGCGACGAGCTCGTTTCGGCACTGCTGGTCGAAGATGATTCCGATCTGCTGTTGGTGTCTCGCAAGGGCATGTCCATCCGCTTCACGGCCACGGACGAAGCACTGCGCCCAATGGGCCGCAGTACCTCCGGCGTGATCGGAATGCACTTCCGCGGCGAGGACACTCTGCTCGATGCATCGGTTATCAATGACGATGGATTTGTGTTCGTGGTAACCGAGGGCGGTTACGCCAAGCGCACCGCGGCAGACCAGTACCGGCTGCAGAATCGTGGGGGGCTCGGCATCAAGGTGGCCAAGCTCAACGACGACCGCGGCGATTTGGTCGGCTCGTTGATCGTGAACCCCGAGGACGAGGTACTTGTGGTTCTTGCCAGCGGCAAGGTGGTACGCTCTGACGTCGCTGAGGTTCCGGCAAAGGGTCGGGACACGATGGGCGTCGTTTTCGCGAAATTCGCGGATGAAGACAGAATCATTTCCATCGCGAAGAACAGCGAACGTAATCTGGTCGCCGTGGCCCCCGAGCTAGAAGAAGAGGGCGCAGCGGATGCCGATGCACCATCTGGTGCCGTCGATACCAGTGCTGCAGAAGGCGCTGTATCCGACCGTGATTCAGGGAAAGTAGAGACACCGAATGAGTAGCGTCGCCGAAAAGCTCGCCAAAAAATCCACTCGCAAGACAGCGACTAAGCAGGTTCGTCTGAAACTGGTTTACGTCGACTTTTGGTCGAGCGTGAAACTGTCTTTCCTTGTGGCGATTTGCCTCGCCATCGTCACGGTCGTGGCGACCTTCCTTACCTACACAGTGCTCGTGCAGACTGAAGTTTTGACCAAGGTCGACGAGTTGTATGCCACCGTCGCGGGAGAGTCGGCTGACCTGGCCTCCATGCTTTCGATCGGCAATGTCATGGGCTTCGCCGTCGTTGTGGCCGTGCTGAATATGGTCGTGATCACGGCCCTCGGGGCCGTCTATGCCGTGCTGTACAACCTCAGCGTCAAAATTACCGGCGGCCTCCTCGTCGGGTTCACTAACAACTAACCTGTTCGTTTCTCTCGCATAATCGAGGGCTGTTTTTCCCTGCAAACAGCCCTCGCCGCCCGAAATGCAGAAAATTCTCGACATGGAGGATGACTCGATTTCAGGTTCCGGCCAGATTCCGGTAGTCTTCAATCTGCCCAAGAGGGGGATATAGCTCAGTTGGTTAGAGCGCTTCACTGATAATGAAGAGGTCCCAGGTTCAAATCCCGGTATCCCCACGCAGTACCAGCTTCATTCTGATATCGGCCGTACTCGGTCGATAAGTCGGGGCCATAGCTCAATTGGTAGAGCGCCTGCTTTGCAAGCAGGAGGTCCGGGGTTCGATTCCCCGTGGCTCCACAGTTCACACACAAGGCTCGTCTTCGGACGGGTCTTTTTTGTTCAACAGCGGGTGATCCTGCCATCGGTGATCCTGGTGGCGGAGGCGCGCATCCGCTGTGATGGCGCATGTGCGGCCCTCAGTGGGACCGTGTTGGCTTTTCTGGCCGATTATGCGAAAGGGCCCGCATCGGTTCGATGCGGGCCCTGCACGAGCTGGTGAGCGTTCTTGCCCTAGTCTTCCTGCCGAGTGTCAGCCTCGACCTCGTCGTCGGCGACCCAGAGTTCGTCGTCGGCGCGGAACGTCTGCCAGACGGCGTAGGCGACGCCCACAGCGGCTACGACGGCCAGGCCGAGAGCGAAGTAGGTACCGGCTCCAGGGCCTTTGGGTTCGACCACGACCGGCTTCTGCAAGCGGATGCGACCAAGCGCGGCCCGCACGCGAGCGTCGCGAGCGACGTCACCGACAGACATGACCGTACCGATTGCGGTGCCAATTCCGGGAAGAACGTCGTTGACGACGCGGCGGCGCACACCGTCGGCCGCTTCCTGCGTGGCGTTCACGCTGGGGCGAACGTAGTGGTCATAGCCCTCGCGAACGCGTGGAGCAAATTCTTCGCGGGCGAGCACGCCAGCCTGGTGGCCGGCTTGACGAGCGAGAACATTCGCTCGTTCCATTACTTCTTGCTGGTGGCTCCATAATTCGTCTGCGCTCTTGCGCAGCCGAGTGAGTTCCTTGCGGCGCTTGCGTGACAGGCTCATCTAGACCCTCCATCGATGTCGTGTAGCGAATGTTTATCCATCTTGCCACTGAGTGCCTATCTTGCCACTCAATCGCCGTGTTGGCAGCGAATGCACTGGGAGCGTTTTGTGCCAATCAGATTCGGTAGTGATTGCTGTGCAAGAATCGTCATATGTCCAAGCACACCGCTGTCGCCACCCTGAACACCACCCTCGGACCGATCAAGGTCAACCTCTTCGGTAATCACGCGCCGAAGACGGTCAAGAACTTCGTCGGACTCGCGACCGGCGAACTCGAGTGGAAGCACCCCGCAACGGGCGTTGCCTCCACCACGCCGCTCTACGATGGCACGATCTTCCACCGCATCATCAAAGACTTCATGATCCAGGCTGGCGACCCGCTCGGCCAGGGAACCGGCGGCCCGGGCTACCAGTTCGACGACGAAATCAGCCCCGACCTCGACTTCACCCAGCCCTACGTGCTCGCCATGGCGAACGCGGGAATTCAGGGCGGGCACGGCACGAACGGCTCGCAGTTCTTCATCACCGTCGTGCCGACCACCTGGCTGCAGGGCAAGCACACCATCTTCGGCGCCGTTGAAGACGAAGACTCCCGCGCGATCGTCGCCAAGCTCGCAACCGTCGCCACCGACGGTCGTGACCGCCCGATCGAAGACGTGATCATCCAGAGCGTTTCGGTCGAGTCCGTCTAACCAACATCTGTCCACCAGAATGAATGCTCTGCCGCGCGAGGCGGCGAATTTTTGTTACCGCCATCCCGGGCGGCAGAGCTTCATTCTGTGCCAGCGTTGCGGGCGCACCATTTGCACTGAGTGCCAAACCCAAGCCGCTGTCGGGGTCATCTGTCCCGAGTGCATGAAAGAGCAACGCAGGAACGCTCCCCGCACCAAGCCGGCAATTCTGACCCGGTTGACTGGCAGCGACCGCCCAACGGTGACATATTCCATAATTGGAATCACTCTAATTGTGTACCTGCTGCAATTCGTCTTCGGTTCCCAGGTCACCAATTTGCTGTTGTACGCGGGCGTCTTCTCACAGCCCGGGAGCTTCGAGCCGTGGCGCCTGCTCACGACGGCGTTCGTACATGGTTCCATCTTTCACGTGCTGCTGAACATGTACACACTGTGGATCTTCGGTCAGCTTCTCGAGCAGTTACTCGGCCGTGGTCGCTATCTTGCGCTTTATCTGCTGAGCGCGCTGGCCGGTTCGCTCGGGGTGCTGTTCCTAGCGGATCCGTTCACGCCCGTGGTGGGCGCATCCGGTGCCATTTTCGGCCTCATGGGCGCGTTCCTGGTGATTCAGCGCCGCCTGGGCGGGAATGCCAGGCAATTGCTCGTGCTGGTCGGGATCAACCTCGTGATCGGCTTCATCCCGGGGTTGCAAATTGCGTGGCAGGCGCACATCGGTGGAATGATCGGCGGTGCCGTGATCGGGTTGATCTTCGTGCAGACGCGACACATTCGGCAAAAGTCCCTGCAGGTGGGGCTGATCGCCGCATTCGCGGCCGTGTTGGTGCTACTCAGCTTTGTGCGTTTCTTTACGAACTAGCGCGGTTGATCGGCCTAGAGTGGCAAGTTATCCACAGGTCTATCCACATGGGGATAATTACACCGGTGTCATTACCCCTGCTATTACCTGGTGACAACGGGGCAGTCACGAATCAAGGACCGTCGGAATACCGGTAGCTCCCAGTTGAAGGGTTGCTGGCTTAGCGCCAGCGGGTCGTCATCAGAAAGCCGATGAAGGCGATTCCGAAGCCGACCAGAATATTCATGGCGCCGAGCCCCGCGATGGGCAACTGGCTGCCGCTGACGTAGAACACGATGATCCAGGCCAGGCCGAGCAGCATGAAACCGAACATGACCGGCTTAAACCAGACGGCATTGGGCGCGTCCTCGCTCGATCGGGCAACTTCGGTGCGGGCGGGCCGGGTGCGGGGATTCTTACGTGCCATTCTGCGATCCTAGCGGCTCCGCCTGTTTTAGTGGATTTGACGCGGAGTCCCTGGGCCACACAGGTCAGTAGACTCGGAATATGTGTCCACAGGCAGACGACCCCACCGAGATCGACGCCCTGCGCTCACGCCGCGGGAAGTCGGGCAAGGTCACCGTCGTTGGGGTACTGGGGGAACTGCTCATCACTGTCGGGGCGCTCGTTTTACTCTTCCTGGGCTGGCAGCTCTGGTGGAATGACATGATCATGGCTAACTCGCAGTCCTCGGCTGCGAGCGAAATCAGCCAGGACTGGATCGCGCAGGACACGTCAACGCCGCAACCCGTTCCGACCGTTGATCCGGCCGAGCCGAGCGCCACGCCGGTGCCCGTCGACTACGGCGTTCCCGTCGTCGGTGCCGTTGCGTCCAACGCCGAAGCCTTCGCGGTGCTCTACGTTCCCCGCTTCGGCGCGGACTATCACCGCAGCATCGCCGAGGGTACCGGTCATGACGTCCTGAATAGCAACCGGCTCGGCATTGGGCACTACGCGGGCACTCAGATGCCCGGCGAGGTTGGTAACTTTGCCGTCGCCGCCCACCGCAGCGCCTACGGAGGGGCCATGCATCTGATCAACGAACTCCAGCTCGGCGATGCCATCTACGTGCAGACCGCTGACGGCTATTACACCTATCGCTATCGTGACACCGAGTACGTGATACCGTCCCAGGTGCGGGTGCTGGCATCCGTTCCGAACAATCCTGACGGAACCGCGGTCGACCGCATCATCACCCTGACCAGTTGCAACCCGCTGTTGTCAACCGCTGAACGTATCATTGCCTACGGCGTGCTCGAATCGTGGCAGCCGCTCTCGGCCGGCGCCCCGGCCGAACTCGCACCGATCATCGCAGCCCAGGGCTAGGAGGCTCCCATGTACGCAGCACTGTGGCGTGTTCTGCCCGGACCGATCTGGGTGCGAATCATTCTCGTCCTGATCCTGATGGTGGCAGTGCTCGCCGTGCTCGCCACCTGGGTCTACCCATGGATTGACGGGATCATCAACGGCCAGGAAGCGACGGTGGGCGGCGCATGACCCGTATTCTCGTAATCGACAATTACGACAGCTTTGTTTACACCCTCAACGGCTACCTGATGGAGCTTGGCGCTGAAACCGACGTCGTGCGCAACGACTCGTTTGAAAAAGCGGATGCCGCCTCCCGCATCGCCGACTACGACGGCGTCCTGGTTTCCCCGGGTCCCGGCAAACCGTCAGACGCCGGTGTCTCCGTTGCCGTGGTCGAGGCGGCACTCGCCGCCGAGCTGCCCCTGTTCGGCGTCTGTCTCGGCCACCAGGCCATCGCTGAGGCCTTTGGAGCCACAGTCACCAACGCTGAAGAGCTCATGCACGGGAAGACCTCGCTCATCACGCACGACGGCAGCGACTTGTATGACGGTGTGCCCCAGCCATTCACGGCCACCCGGTACCACTCGCTCGCTGTCGTCGCTTCGACTGTTCCAAGCGATCTCATCGTGACGTCACGCACCCAGGGCGGTGTCATCATGGGGCTGCGGCACGCCGTCGCTCCCATCGTCGGCGTGCAGTTCCACCCGGAGTCGGTGCTGACCGAGGGCGGCTACCGCATGCTCGGCAACTGGCTGGCGCTCACGGGCCTGGAAAGTGCCCAGGAGACTTCGAAATCCCTACACCCCCTGCTGCGCCTCACCTGACTTCAACCCGCGTGTTCGGGCCGCGGGCCGGGAAAGTACAGCGGGTGTGAACCGGCAAAGTGGTGCGACGGTAAGCCCGTGGACCGGGCCCCGTTCAGACGACGTCAGGTTCCGGCGCAGTAGGTCAGGATGATCTCGGAACGCTGGGGGACGTCGCCCGGCGCCAGCGACTGGGCTTTGATTGGGGAGCCGGATTCCTGGGCACAGGTGTAATCCGCCTTGGACACCGGCGCGAGGCTGTCGCTGCTGACCAGATCGATCGCCGCGACGAGGGACTGGCCGGTCAGGTCCCCGAGGGCGACCAGTCCGCTGGACACCACGTAGTTGACGGTGACACCGACGAACTGGGAGGATGTGGCCGCCGGATCGGTGCGCATGACGACGTCGGCCGCCACTGTCGGAGAATTTTCAGCGGTGACCGACCCGGAAACGAGACCGAGCGCTTCGATCGCGCCCTGGGCATCCGCCAGGGGCTGATTGGTCACGTCGGGAACCACGACGGGCACGGGACCGGTCGAGACGAAGACCTTAATGACGTCGGAGGGGTTGACGATGGTGTCGGCCGGCGGGTCGGTGCGAATGACCTGGTCTGCGGGCACCGTCATGCTTGACTCCTCGGCGCGGGTGGCCGCGAGATCCAGATCGAGGAGGGTGTTCTGGGCCTCGTCGTAGGTCAGGCCGGTGAGTGCGGGCACCTGCCGGGAGCTGTCGGGCAGTTCTACGGAGGGTTGCAGGTTGGCGACCCAGATCATGACGGCTACGACGATGACCACGACGCAGACGATGCCAGCCCAAACCCAGATGACCGGGGGGCGCCGCTGGGTGCGCACCATCGTGTGGTCCTCGGAGAGCTGCTTCAGGGCGAGCGCTGAGCCGGTGATGGCCGTCGGCGCGGCACCGAACAGGCCCGCTCCGACCTCGTCGCCCGCGTGGTGAATCGGAATCTGGCCGGAACCGGCAGTCTCGACATCGTTGCGAAACTCGACGGCGCTCTGGTACCGGGCAAACCGGTCCTTGGCCAGGGCGTGCAGCACGACCGAGTCCAGGGCGGGCGACACCTTGGGGTTGAGCGCGGACGGCTTGACCGGCATTTCACTGACGTGCTGGTAGGCCACAGCTACGGGGGTGTCGCCGCGGAAAGGCGGGCGCCCGGTGAGCATCTCGAACAACACAACGCCGGTTGAATACAGGTCGGTGCGCGCATCGACCGATTCGCCCTTGGCCTGTTCGGGGGAGAAATAAGCGGCGGTGCCGAGGATCGCCGTGGTCTGGGCGACCGTCGTGGCCGAGTCGGAGATGGCGCGGGCGATGCCGAAGTCCATCACCTTCACCTGGCCGGACTTGGTGATCATGATGTTGCCGGGCTTGATGTCGCGGTGCACGACGCCGGCCCGGTGCGAATACTCGAGGGCGGTCAGAACCCCGTCGATGATGCGCACGGCCTCGGCGGCCTCGATCGGGCCTTCGCGAATGATGTCTTTGAGCAGCCGACCGTCGACGTGTTCCATGACGATGAACGGAATCTGCGAGTCATGCCCGGAGTCGTCGGTGACGGTCTCTTCGCCGGCATCGAACACCCGCACGATCGTCGGGTGAGCCATGCGCGCGGCGGCCTGCGCTTCCTGGCGGAAGCGGGTGCGAAATGCCGGGTCGGCCGCGAGGGTTGACTTGAGCAGCTTGATCGCGACCGTGCGACCGAGCCGCGAGTCGGTACCGATATACACGTCGGACATGCCGCCACGGCCGAGCAGGGCCCCGACGCGATAGCGACCGGCGAGAAAACGGCCAGCATCACTCAAAACGGAACTCCCCGGGGCTCGTGGACACAACGGACATTATTTTACCGGCTGCGAAGCCGGGAGGTTACTAACTTCCCGTTGCGTCCGAGACCGTCACGGTCGTCGTCGGGGACGCTCCGGACTCAACCTGTCCGCAAAAGTACGTATACGAGACGTTGAAGGTCTTTGGACCGGTGATCGGTCCGGCCTTCACGGTGGCCGTAATAGCGTCGGAGGGATTGGGGGTGGTGACTTCCGCGCCGTTATCCACAATAACTCGGTAGCCAGACAAGGACTGGCCGGCCGCGCATGTCTGTGCGTTCAATGTAACCACAACGCTGGTGCCGGCAGCTGTTGACGCAGGGACAACCGTGGGTGCACCTGTCGGTGTGGTGGGCGGCGCTGGCGCAGTGTAGACCTTCACATCAATAGTTTCGCCCTTACGGACCGGTCCGGTCGGGTTGACCGAGTAGACCGTACCCGCAACCTGATCGGCCGAGGTCGACGGGTTGCCATCCTGAACATTCGCGACGAACCCCATGCCGTCGAGCTTCGTTCGTGCTGCATCGCTCGTGAGACCGACGAAATCCACGAGGTTGACCTGCACGGTGTTGCTTGTGGGGGTTGGTGTCGGAGTTGGTGTGGGCGATGGGGTGGCTGATGGTGATGCCGAGGGCGTCGTCGATGGTGTCGCCGACGTCTCGGCAGGAGAGGGGGTCTCGTTGTTCTGGGTGAACAGGGCGATAAGCGTGCCGGTGAGCACGATCACGAGCAGGGCCACGAGCGCGATGAGCGGCCAGGTCCACTTGCTGCGTTTCTTCTCCGCCTCGGCGGCCGCAGCAGCGGATGCCCGCGTGATGGGAGCACCGGTGGCCGGCAGGATGGTCGTGGCCTGGTCGTTACCGGCACCGGGCATGAGCATCGTGGCGCTCGTGGCCGTGAGGCCACCAAGAACCGACGGTACGGCCACGGCGGCCGCGGCCACGTCACCACGACGCAGAGCGGATGCCGCGCGCGCGAGGTGAGCAGCCGAAGCCGGCCGGTCGGCTGGGTTCTTGGCTAAGCAGGCGAAGACCAGGTTGCGTACCGGTTCAGACACGGTTACCGGCAGGTCGGGCGCGATCTCGTTGATCTGCGCCATGGCGATGGCGACCTGTGACTCGCCGGTGAACGGACGTCGGCCAGCGAGGGACTCGTACGCGACGATGCCGATCGAGTAGATGTCGGTGGTCGGCGAGGCCGGGTGGCCGCTGGCCTGCTCCGGCGAGAGGTATTGCACGGTGCCCATGACCTGACCGGTTGCGGTGAGCGGAACCTGGTCGGCGATACGGGCGATGCCGAAGTCGGTGATCTTGACCCGGCCCTCCGGCGTGATGAGCAGGTTGCCGGGCTTGATATCGCGGTGCACGAGACCGGCGGCGTGGGCGGCGTGCAGCGCTGCCGAGGTCTGCGCGACGATGTCGAGTACTTTGTCGGTCGGCAGAACGTGCTCGCGCTCGAGAATGGTCGACAGGGCTTCGCCGGGAACGAGTTCCATGACCAGGAAGGCGCTGCCGTCTTCTTCGCCGTAGTCGAAGACATTGGCGATGCCCTCGTGGTTGACAAGCGCGGCGTGGCGGGCTTCGGCGCGGAAGCGCTCGAGAAAGCCCGGGTCGCCGAGATATTCGTCTTTCAAGATCTTGATGGCGACGCTGCGCCCGATGACGAGGTCGGTGGACTTCCACACCTCGCCCATGCCGCCAATCGCAATGCGCGACTGCAGCTCGTATCGTCCCCCGAAGGTGAGCCCTGCTGTGGGTCTCATTTGTTAAGCACCGCCTCTAGTACTTTCTGTGCGACAGGTGCGGCAAGAAGGTTGCCGAACCCGGTTTGGCCCATTCCCCCGCCGTTCTCGATCAGAACGGTAATGGCATACTGCGGATCGTTCGCCGGTGCGAAACCGGTGAACCACAGTGTGAACGGATCGGTTGACCCGTTCTGCGCCGTGCCCGTTTTTCCCGCCACGTCAACCCCATCTATTCTTGCATTGCTTGCCGCGCCATCCTGAACGCCGTTGATCATCATGGCGGTGAGTGTCGCGGCTGTTTCTTCGCTCATCACACGCCCGAGCTCGGTTGGTTCGAAGGTTTCGATGGCGCTGAGGTTGGGCGCGAGAATCTCCTGCACCAGGTTGGGCGCCATGACGATGCCGCCATTGGCGATGGCGGCGCTGACCATGGCCATCTGCAGCGGGGTCGTGCGCACGTCGTACTGTCCGAATGCCGACTGCGCGGTCTGCGGATCGTCGAGCCCACGCGGGTAATTGCTCTCGGTGACGGTCATCGGGATGCTGTAGGTACCGTTGAAGCCGAACTTTTCAGCCGTCTCGCGAATGGCCGTGTCTCCGAGCTCGACGCCGAGTTCAGCGAACGGAACATTGCACGATAGGCGCAGGGCTGTGGCAAGGGTGACCGTATCGCCGGCACCGCAGGTTCCTCCGCTGGAATTCTCGATTTTGCTGGTCGTGCCAGGCGCGGTGTATACGGCCACATTGGGAAAAGTGCTTTCCGGGGTGTAGCTGCCCGATTCGAGCGCGGCCGTCGTGACGACGAGCTTGAAGATCGACCCGGGAGGGTTGAGGGAATTTATCGCGCGGTTGATCAGGGGGGCGTTCTCATCGGCGAGGAGGGCCTCGTAGCTCGTGGTGACCTCGGCGTTGTTGTGCACCGTGAGCAGGTTCGGGTTAAAGCTCGGCTTCGACACCATGGCCAGGATGCGGCCGGTCGCTGGCTCGGTGACGACTACCGACCCGGTGTACTCGCCAAGGGCATCCCACGCGGCCTGCTGCGCCACGGTATCGATGGTGACCTCGACGGCAGCACCCTTCGGTTCCTGGCCGGTGACGAGGGCGCTGATCTTGTCGAAGAACTGCGAGTTGGAGGTTCCGGTGAGTTCGGCGTTGAGGGCGAATTCGAGGCCGGTCGGTTCGCCGTTGATCGGGATGTACCCGGTAATAGGTGCATACAGCTCGGGGTTGGTATAGGTGCGAAGAAACTTGAAGTCGTCGTCGACCGGCATCGACTGTGCGATCGGGTCACCGGCGACGAGGATGGCACCTCGCTCAACCTGGTAGCTGTCGTACAGCGTGCGGGTGTTGCGCGGGTCGGCCGAGAGGTTGTCGGCCTGGAAGGCCTGCACGATCGAGGTCGAGGTGAGCAGGGCGCCGAACATCAGCATCACCACGATGCTGACGCGCTTGAGTTCGCGATTCATTAGACCACCAGCCTGGGTTGATTGCGCACGGTGTCGGAGAGCCGCAGCAACAGGGCGGCGATGATCCAGTTGGCTACGAGCGACGAACCGCCGGCGGCCAGGAATGGGGTGGTCAGGCCGGTCAATGGAATGACGCGGGTGACACCGCCGATGACGATGAAGCACTGAAGTGCCACGACGAAGGCGAGGCCGACGGCGAGAAGCTTGCCGAAGTCGTCCTGGCCGGCGAAACCGATGCGAAAGCCGCGGGCCACGAACAGAAGGTAGAGGGCAAGGATGGCGAAGATTCCGGCGAGCCCGAGCTCTTCGCCGAGGCTCGCGATGATGTAGTCGCTTTGCGGAACGGGCGTGAGCTCCGGTCGTCCCTGGCCCCACCCGGTGCCGAGCAGCCCGCCCTTGGCCAGGCCGAACAAACCCTGCACCAGCTGAAAGCTGCCGCCGTCTGCGTCGTACACGGCCGGGTTGAGAGCATCGAGCCAGTTGGTGAAGCGCCCGTTAACGTAGTTGAGGGTCTGGCTGGCGACGACGGCGCCGCCGAGGAACAGGCCCATGCCCATAATGACCCAGCTGAGGCGGCCGGTGGCTAGGTAGAGCATGACCAGGAACAGGCCGAAGTAGAGCAGGGCGGTGCCGAGGTCGCGCTGAAAGATAATGACCGACATCGACAGGGCCCAGACGACGAGAATCGGACCGAGGTCACGGAACCGGGGAAAGCGTGCTCCGAGAAATTTTCGGCCGACCATGGAGAGACTGTCACGGTTGCGCACGAGATAGCCGGCGAAGAACACAGCGAGGGCGATCTTGGCGATCTCACCGGGCTGGAAAGTGCCGAAACTGCCCACCCGGATCCACACCCGAGCGCCACTGATCTCCTGGCCCAGGCCCGGAACGAGCGGAAGGAAAAGCAGCACCACACCGACGAGGCCGGCGATGTAGGTGTATCGAAACAGCACGCGATGGTTGCGGATGACCAACAGCACGACGATGGCACTGAAGATGGCCAGGGCACTCCACACCGTCTGGCGAACGGCGGCGCTCGCCCAGCCGCTCTGCGCGTCGGCGATATCGATGCGGTAGATCATGGCGATGCCGACGCCGTTGAGCACGGTGGCGATCGGCAAAATGAACGGATCGGCGTCGCGGGCGACGAACCGCAGCACGACGTGCAGGCTGATCACCAGCACCGACAGGCCGGTGCCGAGCAGCACGAGCGTCGGGTCGAGTTCACCAAGGGCACCCAATTGCACGAGCACGACGGAGCTCGCGTTGATGAAACAGGCGATCAGCAGCAGGAAAAGTTCAAGATTGCGCAGTTTTTGCGGCAGGTGCAGGCGGCGCACCGGCTCGTTGGCCGGGCGTGCTTCAAGAGCGGATGCCCTACTCAACGATCGCACCCTTCAGTCGCTCGACAATGTCCACGGCGTCAGCGAGCGAGCCGGCGTTGATGGTCTGCTCGACCTGCTGGCGGTCGTAAACGCGCAGGTCGTCGAGGAGGAGATCGGTGGTCTCATAAACGCTGGAGAGCTTGATCGGGCCAATGTCCTGCTGCACCCCCTGGTAGATGACGACGTTGGAACCGTCGACGCCGACGAAATAGCGGGTCTGGGTCCACTGGTAGCCGAGAACGGTTGTCGTGACAATGCTGAGCACCAGGAGGATGACGCCGATCAGCCAGGTGGCCTTGCGGCGGCGCGCACGGCGGGCATCCTCTTCGATCAGTTCGGAGAGGTAGTCCTGCGAGTCGGGCTCGAAGTGGGTTTCGCGCACCGGGTGAAGGCGCAGGGCCGGGATGCGCAGGGCGCGATTACGGCCGGGTTCTTCGCCGAAGGCGAGCGGATTCGCGGCGGAGCCGACGACGACCGGACTGTCGGTTCGGGCGACATCATCCTCGATGTCGACGATGACCACGGTGACATTGTCGGGGGCGCCACCGTCGAGGCTCTCTTTCACCAGCAGGTCGGCGACGTCCTGAGCGTTTGCGCCACTCGCGAGGGCGGAGGCGATGGCGGTGTGCGAGACGACGCCGGTGAGCCCGTCGGAGCAGAGCAACCAGCGATCGCCGGCAATGGTGGCCATAATCGAGGTGTCGATTTCGGGGCTCGCCTCGACGTCGCCGAGTACGCGCATGAGCACCGAGCGGCGCGGATGCACCATGGCCTCGGCCTCGGTGATGCGACCACTATCGACCAAGCGCTGCACGAACGTGTGGTCGATGGTGATCTGGGAGAGTTCGCGCTCGCGCAACAGATAGATGCGCGAGTCGCCGATGTGGGCGATCGCGACCTCGTTTTCGAGTACCACGATGGCGCTGACCGTGGTACCCATGCCGGTCAATTCGGCGTGTTCAAACACCGTCTCGGCCAGCTGGGCGTTGGCGCCGATCAGGGCGGCCTGCAGGGCGAATTCGGCGTCCTGGGCGCTCGCGTAGGGCTTGTCGGCCTCGATGATGCGCTTGGTGGCGATTGACGAGGCGACGTCTCCGCCGGCGTGCCCGCCCATGCCGTCGGCGACCACGAACAGGCTGCGCCCGGCGTACCCGGAGTCCTGGTTATTGGAGCGAATCTTGCCGACGTGGGACGCGGCTGCGCTATGACTGACCGTCGCCATGACCTACCGCCGAAGCTCGAAGCTGGTGGCGCCGATCTTCACGGTGGCGTTCAGGGGAATCTTGGTTGGCACGGTGACGCGCGAGCCGGCCAGAAAGGTGCCGTTGGTGGAATCGAGGTCTTGCAGCATCCACTCGTCGTGCCAGAGCATGAGGCGTGCGTGGTGGGTTGAGGTGTAGTCATCCCGGATGACAAGGCTCGAGTCGCCCGAGCGGCCGATGGTGATGGTCTCGGTGCCCAGCGGAAACTCGGTGCCGGCTTTCGGGCCGCTCGTGATGACCAGGCGGGTGGTGTTCTGGCTCGTCGCCATTCCTGCCTGCGCACCCGGGATATCCTGGGCGGCCGGGCTGGCGCGGGCGGCCGGCGCTGTGAGCGGGGCCACAGGGGCAGCGGCTGCTGCTGCGACGGGAACCGCGGCGGGAACAGGGGATGCCGGGAAAGCTGCGGCCGGGACGGACGCGGCATCCACTTTCATCTTGCGAACACGCTGACCGAACAGGTCGCTGCGCAGGGCGTAGACGATGCCGAAGATGAACATCCAGAGCATAAGCAAAAAGCCGATGCGCAGCACCAGCAGGGTCAGTTCGCTGACGTTCATGCGCCCGGCCCCCAGAATCCGCCCATGTCGTGGCGTTCGGTGGCCGGATTGGCCGGCGGCGCAGTGCGCGGGTAGTCGCGGGAGTCGGGTGTGGCCTGGGCGAGCACGCGGAACACGATACGGGTGCGGCCGATGGTGACGGTCGAGTCGGGCTCGAGGATGGCCTGGCTGATCGGGGCGCCGTTGAGCTGGGAGCCGTTGGTGGAGCCGAGGTCGCGCACCTGGGCGCGGGCGCCATCCCAGAGGATTTCGACGTGGCGGCGCGAGGTGCCGGTGTCGTCGATCGTGATGTCGGCGTCGGAGCCACGGCCGATCACGGTTCGGGCCTTGACCAGTGGATGCCTGGTGCCGTTGATGTCGAGGACCGGGGTCCAGGCGATGGTGCTCTTGACCGAGGTGGAGTCGATCTGCACCATGCCCTCACTGAGGCTGCGGTCGTCTTGCAGGGTGATGACGATGCCGCCGGTGAACTGGTAGCGCTGCTCGGTGCCGTGTTTTTGCACGAGGGCGGTGAGCTCGTCGATGAGTGTGACGCCCAGGGCGCTCATGCGGGCGTAGTCGGCGTGGGACATGCGTACCGTGAAGCGATTGGGCGCAAGAATACGATCCCGCGCAACAACAGCGGCTTTGGTGTCGAGCTCACGACGCAGCGCGGAGGTTATTTCCACCGGCTGCAAGCCCGATCGAAAGGTCTTAGCAAACGCTCCGTTGACGGCGCGCTCCAAGCCCTTTTCAAAGTTATCCAGTATGCCCACAGGTCTCCCGATCCGGTCCGTTTGGCTATGAGCATGTTACTTGTCTCGAGTGACAACCCACCTGTAGGGCGCAAACGGCACGAACAGTCATACTACCCGGGGAGCGCCCCGGACCGAATTCATCGCCCATTATGGGCATTCCGTGGGACTTTTTTCGGCAGTGCGCGACGAGCGGACGCGGCCTGCGCGGCCTGCGCGGCCGGGCGCCGCGCCGCCGAATGGCGCTGACCCCCCTCACAGTGTTAGCATTCCTAAGTTCGCGCGAGTGGCGGAATTGGCAGACGCGCTGGCTTCAGGTGCCAGTGTTCGAAAGGACGTAGGGGTTCAAGTCCCCTCTCGCGCACTGCGGGTGTTTCAGGAAATTGAGTATGCGTTTTCATGAAATCCAAGCGAACGGGCCGGTTGAGTAGAAATACTCGGCCGGCCTTCGGTTTTTAAGGGTGTTGGCGGGGCCGATCGGGCCTGTAACGGGCGGGGCTGCCCGTTTAAATGGGAAAAGGCCTGCGGGTGGGCAGGCTGAGGCTTTCGGTGCGCGTGTGGTTGGTGCTGGAGTGGGTGGCGGTCGGTGTTACTGCGGTGGGGCCAGGGCCGGTAAGGCGCTGTGGGCGCTTGGACGTCATCGACGTGCCGCGGTCGGCGTGAACGACCTGCGGGACGCCGTGAATACCGAAGATTTCCTTCATCATCTCCACCGCCAACTCGCCTGATTCCGACGCGTGAACATACGCGCCGACGATGTAGCGGGAGTAAATATCGATCATCACGTAGGCATCGAAGTACTTCCCCTTGACCGGGCCGGCGAGTTTCGTAATATCCCAGCTGAGCACCTGGCCTGGCCCCGTCGCCGTCAGTTCCGGGATCGCCCGTGCCGGGTGGCGTGCCAGGCGGCGGCGGTCCTTGACCTGCTGATTCTCGTTCAACACCCGATACATCGTTGATATTGAGCACAAGTAGGTGTCCGCGTCGAGCAGCTGGGCGTAGATCTGGATCGGCGGCAGGTCCACGAACGGCTTTGAATTGACGACGTCAAGGATCTCGCGGCGGCCTTCGTCGCCGATCTTGTTCGCCGGAATCAGCGCCGGTCCACGGACGGGAATGCGTCGTTTCCGCGTGGCGGTCGCTCGGGGTATCCCGACCAGTTCGGCCGCGACGCGAGTCGAGATCCCTCGGCTGGCCAGTTCGCGGTAGGCGGTCATTACGGCTTCGTGTGCGGTGTTTCGTCCCGCGAGCTCTTCGAAAGACTTTCGAGTAGCTCGTGCATTTTTGACATGATCTCCAACGCCACCCCCGTCGTTTCCATACGCTGCTCGGTCTTGCTCAACTGGCGGCGTAGCCGGGCGATTTCAGCCTGCTCCGGCGTTAACCGGCCAATCTTCTCGCCGGGCTTCTTCCTCGCGAGGACACCCGCGTCACGCAGCTTGCGCCACTCGGTGATCTGCGAGGAGTACAACCCCTCGGTGCGCAGATACGCGCCGCCCTCGTTGTTCTTGATGGCCGTGTCATAAGCGGCGAGGTACGCAAGCTTCTGCGCTGGGGTGAACGACCTTCTCGAGGTCGGACCACCAGCTCGGGGTCCGGGACTACTCATATGACTATCGTCGCGCACTGCGCTCAAAGACGGACTAGACATGGTGATGATTCCTGATTCTCGCCCTACGTCACACGGCGGACTTGCTCTGAGGTACTGGCCTCACCCAACCCTGACACGTAGGGGCTCGGCAAATGTTTGTTCGTCAATGTTGAGCAATTCGCCCAGAACGCCGCGAGTGCTTTGGCCAAGACGCTCTGCGGGAACGTTGAGCTCGGGCGCTGCTCCATTGAAGTGAATTGGGATGCCGCTGCTAGAAATATTGTTAAGGGGGCCCAAATCCGGATGCAGGAGCGCCACTACCTCTTTTCGAGAGCGAACAATGGGCGAGTGGAGGGCGACGAGGGGCGTTTCTACTGCCGCGACAGGGACTCCTCGTTCTGTCAGAAGTGAGACAACACCGGAGACACTCAGCCTAGAGACCCAGTCGGAGACTATCCCGTGTATTTCTCCTGATCCCACAACTCGTCCACCGCGCTGAGAAAATGGTGAATTATGTGTGAGGTCGTCACGACCCATTGCTGCGTACAATCGAGCAGCCAAATGATCCGTATGCGCACAAATGGAAACCCACCCGTCGGTTGACTCGAAAATTCCAAAAATACTGAGTCGAGGAAGAGTTGTCCCGCTTCGCACTGGTATCCCAACACTCTCAAGTGTGTCAAGTGGCTCATTTGCCATGAGCGAAGTGAGCGCGCCAAGCATGCCGACATCTACGTGGCTGCCACGCCCGTTTTTTTCGCGACTCACCACCGCCGCAAGAGTACCAATTACTCCATATAGGGGAGCCATGAGATCTCCGAGGGGGAGCCCCACCCGAACCGGCGCTTCGCCCTCTGACCCGGATGTCATCATGAGGCCACTCATGGCTTGGATGATGATATCGACCGCTTTTGCATCGCCAGCTGCAGAGCCTTGCCCGAAGCCGCTAATAGACGTGTAAATAATTCCAGGATTCCAAGCGTGAACCGTGTCGTAGTCAATGCCCAGTCGACTCGTCACTAAAGTTCTCGATGAGAACGTCGGCCCGCTCGACAAGTTTCTTAAGTACTGCAAGGCCCTCAGGATCTTTAAGGTTGATGCCCACGCTCTCTTTGTTACGAGCCCTGTTGAGCTGTGAGACTGACCAGTCATTTTCATTCTCACGTTCGCCAATGAGCTGGCCGGTTGCCGAGATGAACGGTGAATTTGTCTGCGAGCTGTCGCCGCCTTTGGAAACATCCTCAACTTTGATCACCCGTGCCCCCAAGCCTGCGAGGAGAAGCGTCGCGTAGGGACCGGATAGAGCCGTAGTCACATCGATAACGAGGAGCCCTTCTAAGGGCCTCGGGCTTGCATTCATTGAATTCCCCATCACAGATATTTCCGAGCAGCTCCAATGTACCCGGAAAAGATAATATTGAATATAGTAAATGCACGTTTTCTTGTGTAGCCTCAGTCTAGAGACCTAAAACAATGCGTCGCCACTGCCCGTGACACATCTCAGCCGTAATAAAAATAGAAAGTTGCTTGAAATGCGCAAGCCCGAAACAACAGAGTACTCCGGTCGTTATTTCGAAGACTTTTCCGTTGGAGATATCTACTACCACCCCATGGGCAAGACCGTGACTCAAGCCGATAATCAGATTTACACGCTAGCGACACAGAACACGGCCAAAACCCACTTGGACGCGAACTTTGCAAAGCAGACCGAGTTTGGCCTGCCCCTCGTCAACTCCACCTTTATTTTGGCCCTCGTCACCGGGCAGTCCACCATCGACTTGTCTTTCAACGTCTACGCAAATCTCGGTTGGGATACCGTACGGATGCCAAGCCCCGTTTTTGAAGGTGACACCATTTACTCTCGTTCAAAGGTCCTTGCGGTTCGCGACTCGAAGTCGAAGCCCTCGGTTGGGATTGTGACGGTTGCGACAGAAGGCTACAACCAAGACTCCACAATCGTAATTTCGTACGAGCGCACCTTTATGGTTTATCGCGTGGGCCAGGGTCCACAGCTCGAAGGGTCGCGGCCCGACGAGTCAACCTTTCCCGCCGCGAAATAGTTCGATGGCAACGGACATGAAAAAGAACAGCCTCGACAGCCCGGACACGTCATACCTCTTCGTCCCCGGAACCCATCCACAGCGTTTTGAAAAGGCTCTGAACTCTGGTGCTGACAACGTCATCATTGACCTTGAAGATGCCGTTTCCGTCGAGGAAAAGGGCATCGCTTTAGAACACGTGCTGGCTGCACTGAGGGCTGGCCTCTCACGTCCGGTGTTTGTTCGCGTCAATACAATCGACAGTCCGTGGTTTGGTGACAACGTCAAGGAATTGGTGGAACTCGCTTTGTCGGGCACAGCCTCCCTCAAGGGAATTGTTCTCCCCAAAGTGGAGGACGCGTCGCCGCTGGAATCGCTAAGGGCCGTTTTTCCCGAGAATGTGCAAATCGTCGGGCTGATTGAGACCGCAGTCGGCCTCCATAACGTCGTCAGAATTGCGGCGTCAAAGGGCCTGACGCGTTTGGCGATTGGCGCGGTGGACCTCAGCGAGGATCTGGGCGCCGAGAACGACAGTGCAATAATCGACTTCGCTTATGCACAAGTTGTCATTGCGTCACGGCTTTCCAAGCTGCGAGCTCCCCTGGCTTCGCCACCCATGGCTCTTCGAAGCCCCGATGCAATTGAGACTAACGCGCGTCGTCTCCGAGGAATGGGCCTCGGCGGCAGTCTCTGCATTCACCCTGATCAAGTCGCTCCCATCCACGCTGGTTTTGGACCGGCTCTCCCCGAAGTTGAGTGGGCTACCCGAGTCATGGATTCGGTTGGAGGGGCAGTGCAAGTGGACGGTGAGATGGTCGACAGACCTGTGCGCGAGAAGGCCGCAAGAATTCTGGCAGAAGCTGGAAGGCGTCAACTGTGAAGTCACTCCCCCTCGAGGGGCTCCTCGTCGTTTCCATTGAGCAAGCGGTCGCCGCACCTTTTGCAACTCGACAGCTTGCTGACTTAGGTGCTCGCGTCATTAAAGTCGAACGAGTTAGTGGAGACTTTGCCCGCGCGTACGACACGAAAGTCCACGGGGAAGCAAGCTACTTCGTGTGGCTAAATCGTTCAAAAGAGAGCCTTGTTCTGGACCTTAAATCACAGCCAGACATAGAGCTTCTCAAAAAGCTGATTGCCACAGCCGATGTTTTTGTGCAAAATCTTGCCCCAGGGGCAATTGAGCGAATGGGGCTGGGCGCAGCGGAGCTTCTCGAGGTGAACCCTCGACTCATCCACGTCAGTATTTCTGGATACGGGCGAGGCGGAGACATGGAGAAGAAGAAAGCCTACGACCTCCTTATTCAGTGCGAGAGCGGATTGCTCTCGGTTACTGGTTCACCTTACGAAACAGCAAAGGTTGGCATTTCTATAGCCGACATCGCTTCTGGGATGTATGCCTATACCGGCGTGCTGTCGGCCCTACTCAACCTCGCAAAAACAGGCAAAGGTGACGTCATCGAGGTGTCAATGCTCGAGGCGTTGAGTGAATGGATGCAACAGCCAGAGCTATATGCTCGCTACGGCGGTGCCCAGCAGCCCCGTGCTGGGGCGAGCCACGCAACCATTGCCCCTTACGGACCTTTCGAGACATCTGACGGTACGGTTTTTCTTGGAATTCAGAATGAGCGCGAATGGCTCAACTTCTGTGAAATCGTGTTAGGCGACGCAGCGCGGGCAACGTTTCCTCAGTACCAGAACAATTCGAATCGAGTCGCTAATCGCATCGAACTGAACGAAGAAATTCAAGTTCAACTGCGCGGTCTATCGACGGCAGCTGCGGTCGCTCTCCTTGAGAAGGCGGGCGTCGCCAATGCGGAGTTGAGGGACATGGCAAGCGTGGCGAAACACCCGCAACTAGAGGCGCGAAATCGCTGGATCGACGTAGAGACACCAGGCGGAGAGATCAGGGCGCTCCGTCCGCCCGTTTCTAGCGAATCTATGGGGCTTTTCCTCAGCCCCGTCCCGACCCTGGGCCAGCACACTGCGGCCATTAGGCTTGAAATCTTAGGAGGAGTCGACAAATGACAGGCATGGCACGTCAAATTTCACATCATGTGACACATCCTCACACGATTGAAGCGTCGGTTCAGAAACAAATTGATTCGCTCACTCTAGATTTTCTTGGTGTAACCGTTGGTGGCATCCACCGGGAGTCTGCTGAGGTGGCCCGCAAGTCAGTCGACCACGCCCTCGCTCCGCATGAGTTTCGCCCTGCACGAATCATGGGGCTCGACGCCTGGGCCTCCGTTGAAGACGCTGCGCTGGTAAACGGGATAACGGCCCATGGCCTTGAACTCGATGACACTCATGAGCAAGGCTCCATGCACCCAGGTGTAGCAATCTTTCCTGCCACCTTCGCATACGCCGATGCGCACCCAACAGATAAAGAAACCTTCACCAGAGCAATTGCTGTCGGTTATGACGTGATGACAGCCGTCGGAGTTCTCATTGGCGCCGACGAGTCCTACGGACGAGGATTTCACCCGACTGGTATTTGCGGAGCGATGGGTGCGGCGGCGTCCATAGCTGTGATCATGGGTCTGAACGAACACCAATCGCAGAATGCTGTTTCTTTGGCGGCAAACATGTCCTCCGGAAGTCTGGAGTTTCTTTCTGACGGCTCCTGGACAAAACGACTCAACGCGGGAAACGCTGCTGTAACAGGAATTCGCGCAGCTGAATTAGCGCAAGCTGGATTTGAAGGTCCATCAACTTTTCTCGAAGGACGCGATGGGTTTTTGCGCCAGTACGGTCAAGGCCAAGCCGAAGGACGTTCCCTCGTTCTGAAATTTGGCGCGGGCGCTCAAGCGACCAGCATCAAGTTCTACCCTTGTTGTCGTTACATGCATGGGAATATTGACATCATCCGGCAAATCCGAACGGAACGACCAGAACTCACCGGTTCCGACGTCGTAAAAATTGAGTGCGGGGTCATCCAGGCTGGGGCAACTCTCATCGCGAATCCGCCTGAACGAAAAATGACCGTGACGAGCCCCGTGGATGCACAGTTCAACATGCCTTTCGGCGCTGCTTTAGCTTTTTCTACTGGAACTGCAACGGTAGCTCAATTTGACGGCGCGGAAGCGCTGGCGAAAGATCTCGTTGGATTGATGAAAAAGGTCACCTGCTATTCGAGTGACAAGCTGGAAGCAGCATTCCCTGAGATCTGGCAAGCAGAGGTTAAAATTCACCTGAAGGATGGTTCGACAATCGAACGATTCGCTTCAGCGTACAAGGGCTCGCCAACCATGCCCTCCAACGAGGAAGAAATACTCGCAAAAATGGGAAGCCTTGTTTCGAAGGAATGGGCTGACCGGATGAGCTCGCGACTCCGTGATTTCGACTCGTCGAGTCACTACAATTCTTCCGTCTATTTTGGAATATAATTTGGTGCTAGATACCAAAAAAGACTCTGCAAACTAACTCCCCGAAGGAGGCGACATGGCACTTAAAGCACCGGCTGGCGGCCGTAAGCAGCTCAGCGAGGAAGTTTCTGACTACCTCAGAGAAACCATCATGGCTGGTGAACTAAAATCAGGTGAGTCCATTCGTGCTGATGCAATTGGCGAGTTGCTTGGTGTTTCCGCTACTCCCGTGAGAGAGGCCCTTCATGCTCTCAAGGTTGAGGGCTTTCTTGTCTTGGCACCAAGAAAGGGTTTCGCTGTTGCGCCCCTGACCGGCCAAGACATCAGAGATGTCTTTTGTGCGCACGCGTTGATTGCCGGGGAGTTGGCATCCAGAGCCTGCTTGTCGGCGTCAGATGAACAAATCGCAGAATTGGGCGCTTTGCACTTTGAGCTCATGGCGGCCGCGGAACGTGGAGACAATGAGATGCTGGAGGAAAAGAACCACCAATTCCACCGACAGATTTATGTCATTGCAAACTCCATCCGCCTAAGGCAGACGCTAGCAACCTTCGTCAAGTACGTGCCCCGCATGTTTTATTCCAAGATTCCCGGTTGGCCTGTCACAACCGCAAACGACCACTCTGCCGTCATTAGCGCTTTCCGCGCGCACGACGCCGAAGGTGCAAGAGAAGCGATGTCAAAACACATCATTAACTCCGGGGAGCTCTTGGCGCAATACTTTGACGAGCAGCAAAGCGTGACCTCCTGTCCAATCTAGATATCCTATCGGCGTTGTCGCAGCACCGCTGATCGGCCTGTTAGCCGCGCATTTCGCGGTCTCAACGTCTTCCTTTACAGGTGGGGATTCTTCGGGCGACTTTGTCGTGATTTCAGAGCTGCACGGACGCGCGACCGCCAACTCCCATTCAGCGAAAAAGGTCATTGACGGGATTCAGTTTTCTAGAATAGATTGTATAAAATCTACGAAAGCCACGTAGTAGGCGTGAATGCGGCAAGCGAGAAATCCCCAGACTTTTTCGGTCGGCGGTGATCCCACGTTGGCGCTCGAACCCAATTGAGAATATTTAAGGGGAACTCGAATGGCAAAAGATATCAAAGTTGTATTCGGCGTCGACATCGATGCCGTCGGCGGCTGGCTAGGGTCTTACGGAGGAGAGGATTCGCCCTCCGACATTCAGCGCGGACTATTTGCCGGCGAGGTTGGGACACCGCGCCTCCTTCACCTTTTTCAGAAATACAATCTTCCTGCGACGTGGTTCATTCCCGGACACTCCATCGAGACGTTCCCCGACCAGGTCAAGGAAATTGTCGATGCTGGCCACGAAGTGGGGTGTCACGGGTATTCTCATGAAAACCCCATCGCCATGACCCTCCAGCAAGAGAAAGACGTTCTCCGCAAGACCGTGGATCTTGTCGAAAAAGTTTCCGGAAAGCGCCCCCGAGGATATGTCGCACCCTGGTGGGAAATGTCGGAGTCAACTGCCGAACTCCTCTTGGCCGAAGGTTTCACCTACGACCACAGCCAGGGACTTCATGACTTCATGCCCTTCTATGCTCGCGTCGGGGACACCTGGACCAAAATTGACTACACCAAGGAGGCTGAATCTTGGATGAAGCCTTTGGTTCGAGGCAACATAGTTGACCTCGTTGAAATCGGTGCCAACTGGTACGTCGATGACCTTCCTCCCATGATGTTCATCAAAAACTCACCCAATAGCCACGGATTCGTCAACCCCCGGGACATTGAAGAAATGTGGCGTGATCAGTTTGACTGGGTTTACCAGGAAATGGATTACGCCGTATTCCCTTTCACAATTCACCCAGACGTGAGTGGCCGACCTCAAGTTCTTTTGATGCTCGAGCGGCTCATTAAGTACATCAATGGCCACGAAGGCGTCACGTGGGTCACAATGGAGGAAGCCGCCGATGACTTCCGCCGCCGCAGCCCCTTTCCCCGCTAACACTCCAATCACAACGATTCGAAACAACGTGCAAAACCCCAGCCCAAGCGAGGCTGGGGTTTTGCACGTTCTCAGCACGGTTGCAACTTTCGAGAGACCGTTCTGATCATAACCGGCTCTTCGCAATTGAGGATGTAATTGGGGGGCGCGAAAAGGGGCGCGTCGTTGGGTTGAAAGAGGTCGAAGCCTTTCCAAGATGGAAGTTCCAACACTGCCCATCAGGAAGACCTCGACATGTCCCAGAATACTTTCGCCAACCCCGATCTGACCACCTTTTGCCGGCTGGATGAGCTCGGTCTGCGAGCGGTCGGGCAGCACCTCGACCGCGGTCGTGCGGTGCTGGATGGCCGCGTCGTCGAACGTGACTATTGGTGCCACCACTGTGGCTGCCAGGGCGTGCCCCGAGACACCGTCATTCGCCGCCTCGCGCACGAACCGTTGGAGTGGCGGCCGACGACGCTGCTCGTCCGGGTCCGCCGCTACCTCTGCACCGGGTGCGGACGAATATGGCGGCAGGACACCGGGAAAGCGGCCCCGCCGAAAGCGAAGATCTCCCGCGGCGGCCTGCGATGGGCGTTGGCCGGCATAGTCGTCAGCCATCTCTCTGTCAGCCGCGTCGCGGCCGGTCTCGGAGTCGCCTGGCACACCGCCAACAGCGCCGTGTTGGCCGAAGGGAAACGGGTGCTGATCAATGACCCGGCACGGTTCGACAACGTCACGGTCATCGGTAATGACGTGCACGTCTGGAGCCATACCCGCAAGGGCGACAAGTTCGTCACCGTGGTCATCGACCTCACCCCCGTGCGCACCACAACCGGGCCATCCCGGCTGCTGGACATGGTCGAGGGCCGATCGAAACAGGCATTCACGCAGTGGCTGGCCGACCGCCCACAGACGTGGAAAGACCGCATCGACGTCGTCGCGATGAACGGCTTCACCGGCCTAAAAGACCGCTGCCAGCGAGGAACTCTTGGAGGCGGTTCCGGTGATGGATCCCTTCCACGTCGTGCGCCTCGCCGGCGACGCGTTGGACCGCTGCCGGCAACGCGTTCAACAAGACACACTCAGTCATCGCGGGCATGTGTGCTTTGTCAACTTGAAGCCGGCCATTTCAGCGCTAATTAACCGGCCAGCTCGGCACCTTTTCCGGCCAGTTGAGCACCGCGGTCCCAACGGCCGGTTTCCGGGGAGGATTTCGTCGCCGGGCCCCTCGGCGGAGTGGCGTTTGCGCTCGGCCGAGCCGGCTTCAGGATCGAGGTCGCCCGGGCCGGTGCGGGGCTATTTCATGAGGGCGTGTTTGACGCGGTAGGACTCGCCACGAAACTGGAGAAGCCGACCGTGGTGCACGATACGGTCGATGACAGCAGCGGCCATGTTGTCGTCACCGAACACCGTTCCCCAGCGCGAGAATTCCAAATTTGTGGTGATGATCAGGCTTCTTTTTTCATAGCCATCCGCGATGACTTGGAACAGGAGCCGGGCGCCCTCGGTGTCAATCGGTAGGTACCCAAATTGTCAATCGGTAGGTACCCAAATTCGTCAATTGCGAGTAGTCGGTTTTTACCTATGTTGGCCAGTTCCCGATCGAGGCGGCCTTCGTCTTTGGCGCGGCGCAGCTGCATGACCAGCGACGAGGTCGTGAAGAAGCGTGCCGGGATTCCTTCGCGGCAGGCGGCGGCGACCAGGGCGCTGGCGAGGTGGGTTTTGCCGGTGCCAACGTCACCGTAGAGGACCAAGTCCTCGGCCCGGTTGATGAATTCCAACGACGTCAGCTCTTCGCGGCCGTAATCCTCGGGGAACTTCACGCTCGAGTAATCAAAACCCACGAGTGACTTCAGCGCCGGCAGCCGGGCCGCGGTCAGCAGTCGTTGGCGGCGAGATGCTTGCCGGGATTCGTGTTCGGCCAGGAGCATTCCGTGTAGGTATTCGCGTTGTTTCGGGGTGCCTTTCTCGGCCCATTCGGCCAGGACGGTGTTGGTCAGCGATGCCTGCCGGCCGGTCTCGATGATGTCTTGAACGGTGACGAGGCTCATGCGATCTCTCCCGTCACAGTGTTGACGGTGGTGAAGATGTCATAAACACTCAAGTCCACGTTCTCCACCGCCGGAGTGGTCCCGTCGGCCAGGCGTCGGGCGAGCATGCCCAACGCGGCGATCTCCGGGGTGTCTCCGCGCTGGATCAGCATGTCGGCAGCAGTGATGGCGGCGTCGAAACCGGCCGATCCCGATGCGGCATCGACGGCGTTGAGCAGTCGGCGCCGTTGGGTGGCGGTGGCCTTGTCGAGCCAGTCCCGCACCGGCTCGGGGACCAACGACCGCAGTTGGGAATGCCCCCAGGCTCCGGGCTTGGTTACCAGCAACGGCAGCAGCGACGCCGGTTCGAAGATTGTCTCCGTCTGCCGACCAAACGCTCGCGGGAAGGAACGGACGGGCGTGGCCTGCTCGTCGAGGATCTCGACGACGTCGTGGCGCAACCCAACGGTGAGAGTGCGGCTGTGAAAGGACGACCCGGCCGCGTAGGTGTTCCCGTCAATGAGCAGGTTCCCCTTCTTATCGGCGTGCGGGACTCGTAACGCACCGGGTCAAAGCCGACCCCGGGCAGGGCCAGACTGGCGGCAACGTCCTGGGCGAAGAGCTCGCTAATGGGTAGGCCCTTCCGGTAGTGCGTGGCCTCAGCCAACGCCATGCACCGCGTCAGCAGCACGTTGTTCAGGCCCTGCAACGTGGCTGCCTCGGGCTCAGGGACCATCAGGTTCCGGCGGAGAAACCCGACGGCGTTTTCGACGTTGCCCTTCTCATTGCCCGAGTACGGATTGCAGTACCGAGACTCCGACCGGTAGTGCAACTTGAACGCGCTGAACAGTTTCGTCTCGACGACCTTCTGCCCCACTCTTCGCCCGATCCCGGTGGCGTTGTCAAAAACCAGGTGCCGGGGCGCGGCGCCGATGTGTTCGAAAACGGTGCGCAGCACATGGCAGACGCACTCGGAGGTTTCACCGCGGTAGGCCTGCACGAAGCGCATGTTCGAGAACGGAAACGTGACAACGAAGATATGTACGACCTGCCGGAGCCCGCCGATGATGGCCTCCGCCTGCCCAAAGTCGACCTGCGCCGTGCCGGCCGGCCAGACCAGTTCGGTGAAGCCCTCACCGGCCTGGCGGTGTTGGTCGTTCCACTTCTTCACAAAGCGTTGCACCGGAGAATAACTGCCGGTGAAACTCCTCTCGACGACGAGGCGGTCAAAGACCCGTTTGGCCGTGTGGCGTTGCTTCCGAGGCCGGCGCTGATCCTCGCTCAACCACGTTTCAACGGTCGTTTCGAACCCGGTCATCGCCGAGCCGGCGGGCCGGACTATCGGCGCCGGAGGCCGGGGTGAGTAGTCGCGTTGCCCGGTGTATTCGACCACCGCGTCGCGGCTCACTCCGAGCCGGCGGGCGATTTCACGGCCCGCGATTCCGTGGGAGTCGAGAGTTCTGATATTTTCTTGCACGGACATGGGTACCGTCATCTGCTTCCTGGTTCCTTCCGGCGCGACCGCTTGGCAGTTGCTGCGCCGTTAGGAACCTACTGGGGTGGCGGGCCCATGTTTCCAGCTCGCTGAAGAGGGCCTCGGCCACCGGTGATCTCAATCTCTGCGTCTTCCCCAAATCCACGGTCTTGGAGGGGAATCGACTGGCCTGATTCTTAGCGCTCTTTTGGCAGGAAACCAGCCGCTAACTTGGCAGGATTCCAGCGCTGAAACGGCCTAGAAAGAGTTGATCACACACAGCATGTGGGAGATCCGCTTTATCGCGCCCGCCGGACGCTGCACACCGGTCGTGATCTGCTCACAGACAAGCAACAAGACCGCCTGACGGCGCTGTTCGACAGCGATGAGCACGTCGAGGTTCAGGCGACTTGGGGCATCTATCAGCGCATCGTCGCCGCCTACCGAACCGAAGACAGGAAAACCGGCAAAATCATGATGGAAGCGGTGATCGATTCGATCAGTCACGACGTCCCGAAGCTCCTGACGGAGCTCCACCGACTCGGATGGACCCTGAAACAGCGCGCCGCCGACATCCTCGCGTTCTTAGACAGACCCGGATCCTCCAACGGCCCGACCGAAGCCATCAACGGAAGGCTCGAACACCTCCGCGGCACAGCCCTGGGCTTCCGAAACCTGACGCACTACATCGCCCGGTCGCTCCTCGAAGCCGGCGGATTCCGACCCCAACTACACCCCTAATTGCGAAGAGCCTCATAACCAATCGTTGACGTTATTTTGTTTTCTATAATAGAATATTGAATATAGAGCTTCAGCAGTATTTCCATACACGCAAAGGAACGAGCCATGAAAATTGTCGTCCTCGTCAAACAGGTGCCTGACACCTGGGGCCAGCGCGCGTTAGACCTTCAGACAGGCCGAATTGATCGCGTCCTTGGCGAGAACGTCGTCGATGAGATCAATGAACGCGCACTCGAAGTTGGGCTGATTCAACAGGACACCATGGAGGCCGAAGTAATCGTCCTTACGATGGGCCCGGGTTCAGCAAGTGACGCCATCAAAAAGTCCCTTGCAATGGGGGCAGATTCTGCGATTCACATTAACGACGACCTTCTCGTTGGTGCCGACTATATGCGAACGGCGCAGACGATAGCCGCGGCACTCAAGTCGGTCCCTTTTGACCTCCTGATAGCAGGAGACAAATCAACCGATGGTGGGGGTGGAGTCATACCTGCCATGGTCTCAGAAATCCTGGGAATACCTCACCTCACGCACCTTGATTCGGTGACAATTGAGGCGTCCAAGGTTTCAGGTGAACGCAGCAACAACAACGGCTCCGTCAGAGCGCACGCAACATTGCCCGCAGTGATCTCTGTTACCGAGCGATCTGCCGAACCACGCTATCCGACCTTTCGCGGCATCATGAAGGCGAAAAAGAAACCCGTTATTTCCGAAAACTTATCGTCAATTTCTCTCGATTCCGTAAGCCCCGTGTCTGATAACGAGACGACGGCTGTCTTGACCGTCGAGGCCCGAGCCGAGCGCATTGGCGGAATCAAGATAATCGATGAAGGAGATGCCGGGAACAAGATTGCCGAATTCCTCGCCCTCAACCGACTGATTTAAGGCAGACACCACGATGACTAAAATCCTTGTACTCATTGAATTAACGACAGAGGGGCTCTTGGCCAACACATCCAAGTCACTTCTCATCGTGGCCCAATCCATTGGCGAACCCGTAGCGGTTGTCGCAACGTCGGCTGCTCTCTCGAACCAGGTTGTTTCTGAATTGGGCGCTCTGGGGGCGGGATACGTCCACGTGTATGCCGGAGAATCTGTTCTCACGGAATTGGTTAGTCCTTGCGTTTCCGCTTTGGACTCAGCTTTAGAAACCCACGCTGATGCTGTTGTTGTTTTGGCATCAAATTCAATCGACAGCCGAGAAGCGGTGGCGCGTTTTGCGGTCCGTCACAACACCGGTCTTCTCACCGATGTTGTCGCCGTTGCCAAAGAAGACGATGTGATTGTTGCCACCCACTCTGTATTTGGCGGGATCTTCACTGTTAGAGCCCAAGCACGCACCTCTATGACGGTCTTGACGCTTCGGCAGGGTGCGATCGAAGGTTCAGTGGAATCACGAACTCCCGAGGTCAGCACCGTTGCCGCACTCGCATCTCCCACGAGTGCCGTAATCGAAGAAGTCATCGAGCGTGCATCAGGCCCCGTCGGGCCCGACCTTGCAACGTCCAGAGTGGTTGTTGCTGGTGGTCGTGGCCTCGGTGACCAAGAGCGATTTGCGCTTGTGGCCGACTTAGCTTCGGCGCTTGATGGTGCCGTGGGAGCTTCTCGTGCAGCCGTCGACGCTGGCTTTGCGCCTCAAAGCGCTCAAGTCGGGCAAACTGGAACCACGGTGTCCCCAGAACTTTATGTCGCTCTTGGCATTTCAGGCGCCATCCAACATCGGGCAGGCATGCAAATGTCGCAAACGGTTGTGGCAATAAATACAGACCCTTCAGCCCCGATTTTTGATGTGGCCGATTTTGGGGTTGTGGGCGATGTCTTTAAGGTCGTCCCACAGCTGCTGCACGCACTAGCCAAACGACAAGGCTAGCCACGCGATGAAGCTCATCCCATTGACCCGCAAACTCGTCTTGCGCACTCTGTGGAAGGTCCTTTTGGCGCTCGTTGCGCTCGGGTTTGCCGTTCTCCTCGCACAGAGCCTGCGCCAGCTCGCCACCGTTCAAGATTTCATTTCCCATTTTCCTGGCGAATCGACGCTGCCCGAGGACACCCCCGTCGGGTTCCCTGCTTGGTTGAGCTGGCAACATTTTCTTAATACACTTTTCATCCTCCTGATAATTCGAACCGGATGGCAGGTGCGAACAAATCAACGACCCCAAGGGTTTTGGGCTTCACGCCGAGCTCCGCGAGGTGGTCCTCCCCAAAAGATATCCCTGACCCTCTGGCTTCATCTTTCGCTGGACCTGCTGTGGGTCATCAACGGAGTCCTCTTCTACATTCTTCTCTTTGCAACAGGTCAGTGGGCGCGCATTGTCCCTACAAGCTGGGACGTTTTTCCTAACGCTCTCTCGGCCAGCATTCAATATGCATCTCTTTCGTGGCCAGCGGAAAACGGGTGGGTCAATTACAACTCCCTGCAGTTGCTCTTTTACTTTGTAACAGTTTTTATTGCCGCACCACTGGCGGTTGCATCGGGCCTTCGAATGTCGCCCACCTGGCCAAGTTCGAACAAACTACTCTCACGCGCCTATCCCGTAACCGTTGCACGTGCTGTGCATATCTCAGTGTTGGTTTATTTCGTTGCCTTCATCATTGTGCACGTCACTCTTGTAATGGCTACCGGTGCTCGCCAGAACCTCAATCATATGTATGCCACAAATAGCGGGGACAGCTGGGCTGGTGCAATTGTATTTGGCATCTCGCTGGGCGTGATCGTAGCCGCTTGGGCTCTCGCAAAGCCACTCTTCATCAGGCCGGTTGCTTCGCTTTTCGGGAAATTCACGCGCTGACGCGTCAATTTCCGTTCCGCAGATGCTTTGTATCTGAACTTTCCTGTGTTTTACAAAAGAGCTACCCGAACGATGGTTTTAGACGCTATATCCTATATTGGGAACGGATTGTCTGAAAAAGATGACCCGCGAAAGTGATCCACCCTAAGAATTTCACCGCAACGATGAACGGATTATCATGTCGTCCAACCTCACTGAAGAAGAAACCTTTCTCATCAAAACTGTGCGCTCGTTCATCGACCGAGACGTCAAGCCAACAGTGCGTGATGTAGAACACGCGAATGAGTATCCCGAATCGTGGATCGAGACCATGAAACAGATTGGAATCTACGGTCTCACCATTCCCGAGGAATTTGGCGGCTCGCCGGTCTCCATGTCCTGTTACGTGCACGTGACCGAGGAACTTTCACGCGGGTGGATGAGTCTGGCCGGAGCAATGGGCGGGCATTCCGTCGTCGCCAAACTCATTGGCATTTTTGGCACTGAAGAACAGAAGCAAAATTACCTCCCAAGGATGGCTTCCGGCGAGCTGAGGGCAACGATGGCGTTGACTGAAGCGGGGGGCGGTTCTGACCTTCAAGCGATGACGACCATCGCAAAAGCTGATGGGGAAGATCTGGTCATCAACGGCTCCAAAATCTGGATTTCAAATGCACGCCGGTCAGGGGTCATTGCCTTGCTCTGCAAGACAGACCCAACAGCGTCTCCCCGCCATTCCGGCATGTCTGTCGTGCTCGTGGAGCACCGTGACGGCCTGACGGTCTCGCGCGACATGCCAAAACTTGGTTACAAGGGCGTCGAGAGTTGTGAAATCTCTTTTGATGACTATCGCATTTCCGCCCAAGCAATTCTTGGCGGCACCCCCGGCCAAGGTTTTAGCCAAATGATGAAAGGCCTTGAAACTGGGCGAATCCAAGTTGCTGCAAGAGCACTCGGGGTGGGTGCGGCAGCCCTTGAGGACTCCTTAGAGTATGCCCAGGCGCGCGAATCCTTCGGAAAGCCAATCTGGAAGCACCAATCCGTTGGCAACCTCCTCGCCAATATGGCGACCAAACTCACTGCAGCGCGCCAACTGACCCTCCTCGCAGCGGACAAGTTCGACAGTGGAGAGCGCTGTGACATGGAAGCCGGCATGGCCAAACTATTCGCCTCCGAAGTTGCGATGGAAATAGCCCTTGACGCGATTCGAGTTCACGGTGGTGCTGGCTACTCGACGGAGTACAACGTCGAACGTTACTTCAGAGACGCACCGCTCATGATTGTTGGCGAAGGCACAAACGAAATCCAGCGGAATGTTATCGTTTCGCAGCTGGTATCGCGCGGGGGGCTGTAGCGCCAATTTATTGCCTCGACAGACATCTCTGCGGGGAAAGTTTGCTACCTGGGGGCTGCTCTACCTGAGCTATTTCAGTAGTAGAAGAAAGGGAAATGATGACGAAGGAAATTAAGGTCTGTATCGGAACCGATATTGACGCCGTTGCCGGATGGATTGGCTCCTACGGAGGTCAAGATTCGCCCGCGGATATTCAGCGAGGGATGTTTGCGGGAGAAGTAGGTATTCCACGCCTGCTTCGCCTTTTTGAGAAGTATGGAATCTACGGCACGTTCTTTGCGCCGGGCCATTCCATAGAAACGTTCCCACACCGCATTGAGCAAATTGTTGAGGCGGGTCACGAACTGGGCGCTCACGGGTACACCCATGAGAACCCCATTGCCATGACGGCTGCTCAAGAAGAGGACGTTATCAACAAGAGCATCTCTCTTATTGAGAAGTTCTCGGGTCAGAAGCCGCGCGGCTACATCGCTCCCTGGTGCGAGTTGTCCTCCATCACGACTGACCTTCTTTTGAAGAATGGTTTTACCTACGATCACAGTCAGGCTTTCCACGACTTCCAGCCGTTCTATGCGCGTACAGGCGACACCTGGACGAACATCGATTACTCGAAGGATGCCGCAGACTGGATGAAGCCACTCGTGCGGGGCAAGGAAATCGACCTCGTTGAGATTAACTTCAGCTGGTACATCGATGATTTGCCACCAATGATGTTCATCAAAGGCAGCCCTAACAGCCACGGCTTCGTGAACCCTCACGATGTTGAGCAGCTGTGGCGCGATCAGTTTGATTGGGTCTACCGCGAGTACGATTACGCGATTTTCCCCATCACGATTCACCCCGACGTTTCAGGGCGCCCACAGGTGCTTTTGATGTTGGAGAGGCTTTTCGACCACATCCAACGTCACCCCGGGGTCACGTTTGAGAAGTTCGAAGACGTGGCGTCTGATTTCCGTCAGCGCTTCCCGTTCGAAGAGAACAAGCTCTATCCTTTCGATCGCGATATGGCATAGGCAGCAAAGCTCTAGAGAGGTTGGGGCGCAGTGGGAGCATTGCACCCCAACTTTTCACCTCACCCACGCCGCTTGAGTGCGCGTGTCAGCGTTGACAAAACTCACTCCTCGCTACGGCGAAAGGAAAGCACTAATGAACCTGGCCTTGCCAAGAATTGCTCTTTTTACTCTGGGCGGCACCATCGCATCGCTCCCCACTAAAGGCGGAGAGGAGGCCATCCCCACGTTGACCGCGGACCTCCTCATCAAAGCTGTGCCCCAGCTCGAAGGCCTGGCGCGGCTTGAAGCAACAACTTTTTGCCAGACAGCATCAGGTGACTTAACGATTGAAACTATTCAAAGCCTTGCATCAGCCATTGAGAGCTGCTTCGTTGACGGCGTCGATGGCGTTGTCGTTACTCAAGGCACAGACACCCTTGAAGAAACCGCCTACCTTCTTGACCTCTTGACGAGTCAAGAAAAGCCAATTGTACTCACCGGTGCCATGCGAAATGCCGGCTTGGCCGGTGCTGACGGCCCCGCTAACCTTCTGGCAGCTGTTCAGGTCGCAAGCTCCAAAGAAGCCCACAATGTTGGACCCCTCGTTGTTTTTGCCGACCTGATACACCTCCCACGGTTTGTTCGAAAATCACACAGCGGATCAATTGCTGCCTTCACCTCGCCCAATGCTGGCCCGATCGGCTGGATAACCGAGGGCAAGGTCAGGATTCCACTCGCGCCGAAGAAGAGAACCCACCCTTTTATCAAAAGCGCCACAGGTTCGCCCATTCCTCGGGTCGCACTCGTCAAAGTTGGCTTTGGAGATGACCTTGAAATTCTCAAGGACCTAGACCAACGCGGATATCAAGGCCTTGTCGTTGAAGCCTTCGGCGGCGGGCACTTACCCAGTGGAGACGTCGAGCATGTTTCCCAATTAGCTTCGCGTATCCCCGTTCTCTTCACGTCACGCACAGGGGCTGGTGAAGTTTTCACTGCGACCTATGGGTTCGCCGGCTCAGAAAAGGACCTCCTCGACAGGAACCTCATTGGGGCAGGAATCTTTGACGGTCTCAAGGCACGTCTGCTCCTCATTCTTCTTCTGCGCGACGGTGCGACACGGGCACAAATAATCGAGCGATTCTCGTAGGAATCAATGTGACGTTCTTTAGAAAATCGGCCAATTTCTTGTAAACAAGCAGGTAATCGTCATGTTTTTTTTGGTGATCCTGGCCTCAAGCGTTTCGGATTCCCGCAGAGATTGTTATAAGAATATTTCGAGCTTGACATCTACGGAGCAGCGTGGCTAGATTTACTTCAATAATATTTCACAAAATATTTTATTTACCCCCATTCTTCTGACGCATTACTTGCCTGGTCACAGTCGACCATCGCAGGAGTCCAATATTCTAAAAGAGAGATCATAATGACCACGTCCACCACAACTCTCCCCCAGGTGATGACAGTCACCCTTCGGGATGTGAAAAGGGCAACATGGATTGCTTTCTTCGCCTGGACCTTTGCCGTGTACGACTTCGTACTGTTTGGCAACCTTCTTCCGGCGTTCTCTGCCGACATGGGATGGTCCGCCCCTGAGACAACCAACATCGTCACCTGGGTGACTATCGGCACGGCGCTCGTTGCCTTCGCAATTGGACCCATTGTTGACCGCATCGGTCGACGCAAAGGCATCATCATTGCCGTCGCTGGCGCAGCAGTTGCTTCCTTGCTGACGGCAGTAGCAGGGCCGCTTATCGGCATCTTGGGTGGTGTCGGCGTTGTCTTCCTAGTTCTCGTCCGTTCTATTGCGGGCTTGGGTTACGCGGAGCAGGCCATTAATGCCACGTACCTTAACGAAATGTTTTCCAAGGTTTACACAGACCCTTCCCAGGCAAAGCGTCGAGGACTAATCTACTCACTGGTTCAGTCCGGCTGGCCAGTCGGTAGCGTCCTTGCGGCGGGTTCTGTTTACCTTCTTTTTCCCATTGGCGGATGGCCACTGGCGTTCGTCGTCGGAGCCTTCCCGGCTATCTTTATCCTTATCGCCGCACGCTGGCTCAAGGAAAGCCCCCAGTTCGTGAACCGTCGTGCTGCGCTCGCACTTCTTGCGGAGGGCCGGACCGCTGAGGCCCGTGCGTTCGCTGCCGAGGCTGGCGTCGATATTGAAGATCGCGCAACCCCCCTGCGATCCGTCTTCCGCGGTGAGTCTTTGCGTGCGCTTATCTTCGTTGGTATCGGTTTCTTCCTGAGCTGGTTCGGAGTTCTCGTATTCGTCATTCTCGGCACGACAATCCTGACCGCAGAAGACGGTAAGGGCATTAATTTCAGTGACGCCCTTGTCATCCTGATCATTTCCAATGCAACCGCATTCTTGGGCTACCTCTTCCATGGCTGGTTCGGCGACAGGATTGGTCGTCGAAATGCAATCGCAATTGGTTGGGTACTGTCTGCCATTTCGTTCGCAGCGATGCTCCTTGCTCCCAGCGGCGGTGGCGGCGGACTCACCATCACGCTCTACAGTGCTGGCTTGTTCTTCCTGATCGGCCCGTTCGCGGCACTTCTCTTCTTCACCGGTGAAAGCTTCCCCGTGCACACTCGTGCAACGGGTAGCGCAATCATCAACGCAGGAGGTCAAGTGGGAGCCATCTTGGCCGGCGTAGGAGTCACGGCCAGCCTGACTGCTGGCTCTTCCTGGATAGATGCAGCCATGATCTGGGGTGTCGTTCCCGTCTTTATCGCTGCAATCTTGATTCTGTTCTCGAAGAACGTGAACCCCAAGGTTGCACGAACGGACTAGTTCAAAGAACAGCTGAGTCTCAATATCCGCCGTCCAGCTTCTGGACGGCGGATATTGTCCTTTACCCCATCCGGCGCAAACTATCCCTGCCATCACCTGGCGCCTTAGATTGTCTGCTCCTCATAGCATTAGTGATGAAATAAAAGGAGCACACCATGTGCCGAGGTTGTGATGTTGATTCTGGACCCGGGCGAGGAGAAATATGGGCGAAGGCCACACAGGACGAAAAGGCCTTCGAGAGAAACGCCCAAGCGTCGATGATGAAAAAGATACTCGATGCCTATGGGGTGTCGGCCCGCGAACTCCCGGCCGGCGACACCTATCTCCTGTCAAACCGAACGGGAGGCTCTCTCGTCGTGGCCGGGATTCGCCACGTTTGGGCAGGCGCGGCTTCGCTGGCTGGTAGGGAGATCGACCTCTTGGACGATAAGTTCCTCCTCTCGTTAGAAGAGTCCTCGTGACCGACAGTAGGTCGCTTTCTCGCCCACTTATCATCTTGACAGGCGACCTCGGGTCGGGAAAGACTTCCGGCCTTCCGCTTCTCGCCAAACTACTGGGTTCACAGCGGCCCCATTTCATCGTCAACGAAGTGGGGGCTGCTAACAAATTTGTCGGAGCGTTCGGTGTGCCCTCAGCCCGTCTTAGCCTTCTTCCTGGGGGTTGCATTTGCTGCGAGAAACAGTCTGAGCTCGGCGACTTGCTAGCCGTCCTTGTTGAACATCCTCAGTCTGAATTTGACGCAATCGTTCTAGAGTCATCGGGGCTCGCTGACCCCGCTGCCATCCTGCGTTTCATCAGCTTGCACCCGAAGCTGAATCATCAACTCAAAGTCTCGTCTCTCGTTTACTTTCTGGATGCCGCTTCGGGGAGACCGCCGATACCACTTCGACATCAAGACCTCACCTCATTGGCTGTTGCCGACGTGTGCGTTTTGGCCAAGACCGACATGATTGAGACGATCGATCGTGACGCGATTCTTGCCGCCGTTGCAAATGTCAACGCAACCGTTGCCCTGTTCGAGCAAAGGCGTGAGACTGACATCGTCTTGGCCCGGGTGCAAGGCCCTCGCGTGGACCAGGTAGATACCTCAAAAATCGTGGCTAAACCAGACCCGAGCAGTCCGGCAGATAATCAAACTGGCCCATCTGAAACGGCCAACCATGCACACGTGGATGTGCTCAATTTCGATCTGCCCTTCGGCACCAGCTGGCTCGCCCTCAGCACGTGGCTCATAGCTTTGTTGCACCAGCAAGATACTGGCATCCTTCGAGTGAAGGCCGCAATTACCAATAGTGGAGGCTGGGTGTCGCTCAACGGAGTTGGGCATACTGTCTTTCCGCCCGACAACGCCGAATTTACCCACGAAGGGAATCGCCCCGATGGAACTCTCGTCATCATCGGGTTCGGGCTCTCCGAGCAGAAAATCTCTCGCTCCCTGAGGCTCCTCGTTTCCGGAAAAATTTCCCCAACAAGTTAGAAATCGGTCATTATCCTTAACTCTTGAGCTCCCAGTCCTTCACATTCGCGAGCGGTGCAAACTGATCGTGGGCTAATTCAAAGCTTATGGGCTCGCCCGAGAGGACGCGCTGAGGCCAGTTTCTGTTCGCCAACGCTGGCTTTCCAAGGGCAATGAGGTCGGCAGATCCGGACCTAAGGAGCTCAGCGGCATCAACCGGGTTGTCAAGATTTCCGTTGGCAATCACCGCACAGCCAGAATGCCTCTTCGCCAATGATGCGAGTGACTCGTCTCCGTCATCAAATGCAGGGCCGTGGGCCCGGTACTCAGCAGTATGAATGAAGTCAATGCCCGCGGCTCCGAGGGCCTCAAAAATTACCTGGGCCTCCTCTGACGTCCCCGACCAACGATGGTCGTTGTCACTGACTTTTGCTTGCGAAATTCGAATTCCGACTGCGATGTCATCGCCGACAGCTGCTCTGATGTCTTCGCAAATTTCTTGAACGAAGCGAACGCGATTTTGAGGAGAACCACCGTATTCATCGGTCCTCACATTGAGGTAATCCGTAAGAAACTCATCTAAGAGATAGCCGTTGGCTCCATGTATCTCGAGCCCGTCAAAACCGGCATCCTTGGCGAGGAGAGCCGACGCGACAAAAGTACGCCTAACCTCCGCCATTTGGAGTTTCGTAATTTCCACTGGGACTTTGTAATTGCCTTTGCCGCGATACATCCCAAGTTGATCGCCTTTCGGCATGACAGCCGAGGGGCCAATTGTCGTCGTCGCGTAGCGATTTGCTTGAGAATGCGAACCAGCGTGCATCAGTTGTGCAAAAATCTGAGCCCCGTAACCATGAATCGCTTCAATAATTGGTTTCCAGGTTTCAGAGTGTCCTTTGGTTGCCATTCCAGGCTGGTACGCGTAGCCCTGGCTGTGTTCCGTGTCGGTGTACAAACCCTCCGTCGTCAAGAGGCCAAACCCGCCTTCGGCAAAGACTTCATAGTAGGCCTGCATTCGCGAATTCGCGTCGCCAGCCTCTTCCGCGCTTACCCGCGTCATGGGCGCGAGCGCAATCCGATTCTTTATTACTTTGGGGCCAATTGAGGCCTGAGTGAAAAGTGCCGACCGATTCTCTTCGCTGAGTGTCTGAATATTTTCTGGACTAAAATCAGTGATGGGTATTTCGTTTAGCGGGCACATATTCGGAATGTACTGAGTTAGACGCTGTGAAGTCAAGAGTTCCTGAACACCAGATATATATAAAATACCCAGCGTGAATGTGGCTGCGCATTTTCAGCGGTTCAGAACAGTCCCCTGGAACAGGGGCCTACCTGACATTCTCAGCATGCTGTCCATAAAACAAACGCCGCGACACCAGAGATGGGTGCCGCGGCGTTTGTTTTGAACCCTGTGTTGAGTTGCGAAAAGCGGGGCTAACTAGACCGACGCGAGGATCTGGTCAACATCGCGACCAGGCTGCGTTGGCAGCATGTCGGCGTTTATCTCGGCGCGACCCAGAAGCTCATCTATGCGACGCTGACGCGCCTTAGGAATGATCGCGACCACTGTTCCGCAATTTCCCGCACGACCCGTACGGCCCGAACGGTGCATGTACGTCTTGTACTCATCGGGAGCATCGGCCTGAATGACCAGGTCGATGTCATCTACGTGGATACCGCGAGCCGCAACATCCGTGGCAACAAGAGCGTTGACGCGACCGCTGGTGAGCAACTGCAAGTTGCGCGTGCGGCGTGACTAGTTCAAGTCTCCGTGGAGGCTGGTGGCGGGGATGCCGACATCTTCCAACGCATCTGCAAGCTGCTCGGCATAGGCGCGAGTCCGTGCGAACACGAGCGTGGCGGAGAAGAGAAGACGCTGACCCTTGGGGGCCGTCCGGCGCAGGATGCGCTGAACGGGCTCGAGGAATCCGAGGTCGCACATGTGGTCGGCCTCATCGAGAACGGAGATTGTTGCCTTGGACAGGTCAATCGCACGCTGCTGAATAAGGTCTTCGAGGCGACCAAGGCTCTGCGACTGAGATTCTTATCGTTTCGTTGAGTTCAACACAGTCGCCGCATCAAGATTGGGTGGTCACGTCCCGCTGAGTGGTGGAGTTTCTCAACACCTTGCGGGTCAGTTGGTTTAGTTTAGGCGGCGGCGAGTTCTGGGAGGATCACCGCCTCGTCGATGACCTCGATGGGATTGTTCATTGTGGTCAGCTCGAGCATCGAGGCTTCTGAAAAGTAACGTCGTTCGCCGGCTTCCCATTCGTCGTGCTGCTCGATCAAGACTGACCCTGCAAGGCGCACCAGGGCGGCAGCGTTGGGGAAGACGCCGACGACGTCGGTGCGGCGTTTGATCTCCTTCTTGACCCGTTCCAACGGGTTCGTCGACCAGATCTGACGCCAGTGCCGCCGTGGAAAAGCGGCGAAAGCGAGCAGGTCGGGTTGCGCGTCGACAACCATCGCCGCGACCTTCGGGTTCGACCGTGCAAGCATGGTGGTGACCTCGCGGAATTGTTTCTCGATGTGTTCGCGGTCGGGTTGGGCGAAGATGGTGCGGATGATCGACGCGACCATCTCCTGGGATCCCTTCGGGACCACGGCGAGGACGTTGCGCATGAAGTGCACCCGGCATCTCTGCCAGCCAGCGCCTTGAAACACGGTCCCGATGGCTTTCTTCAGCCCGGTGTGAGCGTCAGACATGACCAGCTTCACCCCGTCCAAACCCCGAGTTTTCAACGACCGCAGGAAGCTGGTCCAGAAGCCTTCGTTCTCGCTGTCGCCCACGTCAAACCCCAGTACTTCCCGGCGTCCGTCGGCAGCCACGCCGATCGCGACAACGACGGCCTGGGACACGATACGGTGTCCAACGCGCGCTTTGCAGTAGGTCGCGTCGAGGAACACGTAGGGGAAGTCCTGCGCGGCCAGGGTCCGGTCGCGGAACTCGGCCACTTCCGCGTCGAGGCCGGCGCAGATGCGAGACACCTCCGATTTGGAGATCCCGGAGTCAGCGCCGAGAGCTTTGACAAGGTCGTCGACCTTGCGGGTTGAGACACCGTGGACATAGGCCTCCATCACGACCGCGAACAGTGCCTGGTCGACGCGGCGGCGGCGCTCCAGCAGCGCAGGGAAGAACGACCCGGCCCGCAGCTTCGGGATCTTCAGGTCAAGGTCCCCAGCCGTGGTGCTCAAAGTCCGGGATCGGGTGCCGTTGCGATACGTGCTGCGGTCGCCGGAGCGTTCGAACGGGCGGCGCCGATGAATGCGCTCTCTTCCGCATCGATCAGTTCTTGATACAACGTTTCGGTCGCGACACGGATGCGATCGGTGACATCGGTGAGTTTGAGTTCGCCCAGCAGGGTCAGCAGGGCAGACTGGTCTAGAGCCATCTCTAATGGTTCCTTCGTGAGTTGCTTTAGCCGGTCCCCACTGACCATCGCACGATGGCTCCTCACATTGACGAAGCAACGCTCAAAGCGGGGAAACCACACCACTCAAAGGGACGTAACCAAATACTCGCCCGGCCTTCGCTTATTAACGGTGTCGACGGCTTATGGGGCCAATTTGGATGCCAGTGGTGGGTTAAATGCAAATGGGACTGCGGCTGGGCACGCTAACGCTCTCGGTGCGCGGAGGATGGTGCGTAATTAAGCGTGCTGACGTTATTGCGGTGGCGCCAGCGGGTAGCGCACTGTGTGCTTGGTCAACGGTGTTCCGGTGGCTTCTGTGCGCCGTCGTTCCCGCGGACGCTTTTCGCCGAGGTCGAGCTCGGCCACACGCAGTCCCACAATTACTTTATATATAGGGCGTGGATCCGCAGAAAAAGCATCGGTAAATGAGGGACGATTCAGGTTGCAGTCCGGCCTGTTGACCCTCTGATCACGAGAGCGGCCGGAAAACAGATGTCCTCTACTGGCCGAGTCGGATCTTCAATCCTTTGCAGGAGTAGTCGCGCAGACTCTCGGGCCATCTCCTGGCTGTCTTGGCGAACGGTGGTCAGACTATAGGAATCCCAACTGCTCATCTCAATATCATCGAAACCTACGACCCAGGTGTCTGCCGGGATCGAAATTCCCTCTCGACGCGCCCCGTCCAAGGCTCCTATGGCCATGAGATCGTTTGCGCAAAAAACCGCGTCCGGTGGGTTTTCCAAAGCCATGAGCTCCCGCATGGCCTGAAGCCCGCTCTGGTGGCTGAAGACTCCGCGCTTCATACAGAGGGCGTCCATTTTGTAGCCCCGTTTAGCGAGGCGTTCCACGAACCCGTGCTCGCGTTCAGACGCAGTGCTCACGTGGCCTGGACCAAAAATGCAACCAATGCGTTCCCTGCCGTTGTTGAGAAAATAGTCCGCGACGAGGCCAGCGCCTTCCATGTTCTGGCTGCGCACCTGATCGCTCTTCAGTCCCGCGACATAACGGTTGACCATGACAATCGGATATCCGGCAGCAATAGCCCGTTCAAGTTCGGGACTCTTCGCATTGATCGTCGTAAAAACGAGCCCATCGATTATCCCTTGGCCAAGTGCTTCGAGCGCATTTTTGTCTTGGAGTCCGTCCGAGTTCCAAACGATCACTCTCTTGCCCATGCTGTCAAAGTACTTCGTCAATGCGTCCAGAATCTCGGGATAGAAGGGGTTCTTGATATCTGCAACAACGACGCCAACGGCATGTGCCTGACCGGTTTTCATGGCTTGGGCAGCAGCGTTCGGAACATAGCCAAGCTCACGCATCGCCGCTCGAATCAAATCCAGATTTCCCGGCTTTATGGAAGCGGGGTTCGACATGGCACGAGAAACTGTCGCTTGCGATACTCCGGCCAGACGAGCGACATCTCGGCTTGTAGCCATGACGCTCCCTAGTCCGCTGGTTCCCGAATGTGTGACTTTTTTTCCAAAATTCTGAATACGAACCTCAGAATACTGAGATCGAGCACGTTTAATCAAGACGCTCGACAGGTGGCGCGCGGGCAGGAAACCGATGTCTGACACCGAAGTCACCCGACAGATAGAGGCTACTTCAAACTCATCTGAGAACCAATCCAAATATTATGCTTTGCACGTCACTGAATACGTATACGCTAGCGCCAAGAGAACGACGCATCACAGACGAGGGAGTCACGTGATTACCATGCAAGATGCAGCTCCAGAAGGACATACGTGGTCCGCAAGCTCCGACCGCGCGCTGGCCGTTCAGGAGCTCTATGAGGAGGCAGAAAGCCTCCGTCGCATTCTTCAGGCGCAGACCGCTGTGCTCCTACTGCTCCGAACTGGATCTGGCCGCAATACGGAGCCACTATTGCAGACCCTTCTGCAAGTGAGCGGATGGATTTCAGCTTTGGATGCCTCCGTTCGCGACCAGGCTCACCAAAATCCGTGCGCCGCGCAGCTCTTAAGCGTTTTATCGCTGATCAAGGCGAACCATGCCGTACTGCGTTCCGTCGCGAGCCCATCTCTCACGAGTACGAATTTTCAGGAGTCCTTGAGCGTTGCTCACGCCGGACTCGCCGTCATCAATAAACAGGTCGACACAATATTTGCCGGAACTATCGCAGAACTACGTTCCTTCACAAGCGGTTGTGCCTGCGAAGCAGAACGTCTCAATGAAATGAGGAACACTTAGTATGACCGATTACTCGATTTGGGTCTTGGAATACGCTTATGTCAATCAGTATCCGAAGTCCGGTGTGCTTTATGGTGCGCACAACCAAGGAACGATCAAACTGCCTTACTGTTACGTGGTTCTCAAAAGTGATGACAGAACAATAATGGTGGATGTCGGATACAACTTCAAGGAGTACGGGAAAACGCTTGCCGATAGATTCGGCGTGGTCAACTGGCGCGACCCAACTACGGTGCTTTCTGAGGTGGGCGTCAGCCCGGAGGAAGTCACAGATGTGATTATTACGCACGCCCACTTCGATCACTTTGGCAACGTTGAGGACTTCCCCAACGCACGATTTCATATCCAGGAATCTGAGTTCAGTAAATGGCTCTGGGCCCTGACCCTCCCCAAACAATTCAATTGGCTTCAGGTTGCTATCGACCCCGCGGATTTGCTCAGGGCCAGCGAGTTGGCAGTAAACGGTCGGCTCAACCTCGTCAACGGTGATCTTGATGGGCTATTCCCTGGGATCGACCTGTTTCTCGCGAGCGATTCACATACCTTTGGTTCGCAATTCGTCCGAGTGAATAATTCCGACGGTCAGGACCCCTGGATTCTTGCTGGGGATTTGCGTTATACATTCGAGAACCTCACGGGCTACACCGGAGACGGCATGTATGTTCCCGTGGGATTGGCTTCCGGCAGCCAGCTCAACCTTCTTCTTGCTTCGGAGCGAATGATGAGCCTGGTAGGACACGAAGAACGACGGGTTATTCCTATCCATGAGGAGCGCCTCAAAGATCACTTTCCCGCACGTGAAACAAAAGAGGGCCTTCAAATTGTTGAGGTCGCCCTTGCGCCGGGGCACGATTCGCGTGTCTAAATCCTCTGCAATCTTGCGGCCAACGGAAAGGTCGAATCAGCATGAGTCATATCACAATCACTGACGTTCGTAAGCGTTTCGGAGGCACGCTTGCCCTCGATGGCGTGAGCCTTTCGATTGCGTCTGGAACAGTTCACGGAGTTCTCGGAGAGAATGGCGCCGGAAAAACAACTCTAAATAAGGTCCTCGCCGGCGTCCTGGTTCCCGATTCCGGATCGTTCGTCATCGATGGGCAGGTTGTTCCTTTCGGCAAGCCGCTCGCTTCTCGAGCCGCGGGGCTTGCGATGGCCTATCAAGAAATGAGTTCTCCCCTTAATATCACCGTGGCGGAGAAGCTCCTTTTGCCGCGACTTCCGCGTGGGCGATTGGGCTTCGTATCTCGTCGGGTCATTAACATGCGCGCGGGAGAAATTCTTTCAGAGTGGGGTAAGCCGAATATCAATCCACGAGCGGAAATTGGCGATCTCGACTTGGCGGACAAGCAGTATGTGGAGATTATCGCTGCTCTCGCGACGGACCCTAAACTACTTATTCTTGATGAACCAACGGCATCTTTACCTGAATCGGATTGGCTTTTTTCCTGCATCGATAGGATCACCAAAACGGGTGCAAGCGTAATTTATATATCGCACAAGCTGGCAGAGATTCGTCGCATATGCAGCACGGGCACCGTGCTTCGCAACGGGCGCGTCGTGAAAGACTTTCAGTCGGCCGACGTTGACGATCATGATTTGGTGGAGTTCATGATCGGGCGTTCTTTGGAATTGGTTTTTCCTGAGAAAGTGGACAGGGACGAATCCAAGGTTGAAACAATCGTGAAAATCACCGACCTGACGGTCGGTGATCTCACCGACTTATCGGCAGAGATCAAGGCTGGGGAAATTGTAGGTATCGCCGGCCTGGAAGGTCAGGGTCAAAAAGACCTCTTTTATTGCCTAGCGGGCCTAAAATCACCGCTGTCAGGGGAGGTGGAGGTTTTCGGTTCGCAGAATGCGAAGAACAAGCCGAACTTCACCCTCGTTCCCGAAGATCGCAAAGTTGAGGGCCTGTTCCTTCCCATGCTGACTCAGGTGAACCTGGTTATGGCCGAGCCTCGCAAAGTGTCTAGATGGGGATTACTCAGCCCTAAACGTGAGCGGGCTGTTGCTCGAACTGCAGCCCGTGCGTTCAATATTCCCGTGCAGTTCCTGAGTAGAAATATTCAGGATCTTTCCGGCGGAAATCAGCAGAAGGTTCTGTTCGGGCGGGCCGTGATGACAGAGCCACGCTGCCTCCTCCTGTTCGACCCCACGCGTGGCGTGGACGCGGCAACAAAAATTGAGCTTTACCACATGGCGCGATCTTTTGCCCGTAACGGAGGGTGTGTGCTCATTTATTCGACGGAGATTCCGGAACTCGTTGGACTGTCTGATCGGGTCTACACAATATATGGCGGCAAAATAAGTGGTGAATTTTCGGGCGATTGGCTCACGGAAAGTGCTCTGATGCGTGGTGCTATCGGTCATCAAGAAGGGCTGAAAGAATGAATTTACAAGAATCAACAGGTCTCCATCGCCGACTCGCTCCTCGCGCCAAGGCACCCTATATCGCGGCGGCAGTATTCTTCGTTCTTTATGGACTTCTCATCGTAGTTTCGCCTGTGGCAGGGTCTGCGTTCCTCATCAACAACTTCGTCGTCCTCATGAGTCCACTTGCCATCGCAGCAGTTGGAACAACTTTAATTCTCGTGCTCGGGGGTTTTGATTTATCCGTCGCGGGCACGATTAGTCTTGCCAACGTTGTAGCCGCAACGGCAATGCAGCGAAGCCCGGAGAATATTTGGCTCATTGCCCTTGGCGTCATCGCTATGGGCGCCCTCATTGGCATGATCAACGGACTGCTAGTCTCAATCCTTAATCTTCCCTCGCTCGGAGTGACGCTGGCAACGAACATTGTGCTGGCCGGCATCGCCTTGGTGATCATGCCGGCACCGGGCGGCCGAGTTCCGGTTGAATTTACTTCAGTGCTTACGGGAATGTTGGGTTCTGTTCCCTTCGCTGCGATAGTGCTCCTTGGATTGGGCGCCTTCTGGGTAGCGTTGATGAAAACTCGAACTGGCATGTCGATTGCGGCAATCGGTGGTGATGCGACCGCTGCCAAACTCTCGGGCATCCCTGTTCGACGCGTCTCGACCGTGGCATACGTGATTGCAGGGATGCTCTATTCCGTTGCTGGGCTCTACCTATGCGGATTAACCGCCACGGGGTCACCGGCAGCAGGATCGAGTTTCCTGCTGACAGCGTTTACCGCAGCAGCGCTGGGACTAGTCAGCTTTAAGGGGGGAAGAGGTAGCGGAGTAGCAGCCATATTTGGCGCGGGGACAATTCTGGTTATTCCTAAATTCCTATTTGCCCTCGGTATCGCCGATTTCTGGGTAGGGGCGTGTCAGGGGCTTATAGTGCTGATCGCTTTGACCATCCCTTCGATTGGACGCCTGACCAGGCATGCTGCTCGAAAAGATGCAGGCCGCAACACTCGGGGTTCGCAACTTGCAGCATCGACTGAGGGATTGGAGAAGCAGAAATTACATATCTAACTACTCACGCCGAAGGCACTGACGTTGATCGTCAGGATCACCTGACATGGCCCCGTCGGCTGCGCACGTTTATGGGCACTGCCGGCGGCCAAGCGGCTCTCATGTGGGCGCTGGTAATTCTCCTCGTTCCCCTTTCACGTGTGTTCAGCAGTAACTTTCCGTCCGCGGCAATGGTGAACAGCACGATAATGCTCGGGCTGTTCCTGGCCATAGTTGCCTTTGGTCAGGGCCTTGTGATTTTGAGCGGCGGCATCGATTTGTCCGTTCCTGCAGCGATCGCGCTCGGGGCCTTCTTCACGGGATTCTTTGCCAATGAGGGGTTTCCGACGCCACTTGCCGTGGGTCTGGGGCTTCTCATTTCCTCTCTCGTTGGCCTCATAAACGGCATAATCGTGTGCTCCACGAATTTTCCACCGTTCATTGTGACACTCGCAGTTGGAACAATTGGAGCTGCGTTGCTCCTCGGGGTAAGCCAGGGACAGCCGGGACAAAACTCACCCCCCGAACTCGTGGCACTTTTCAATGGGGAACTCAACGTTCTGGGTGCTGCACCGTCCCTGGTAATGCTCATAGCGGTCCTGATGCTCGGGTACCTGATCCAGTCCAGAACTACATTTGGGCGCAGCGTTTACGCTATTGGGAACAGTATGAAAGCGGCGCGTATCGCTGGGATCAGGGTCAAGTTCAGCACGTTCTTGGTGTACTGGGTCGCGGGAATCGCATACGGACTTGCCGGTGTGCTTCTACTGGGATACGGGTCCGGTTCAGACCTGAACATTGGTAATTCTTGGCTCCTGCCAAGCATCGCCGTCGTTGTTGTCGGAGGATCATCCATCTCCGGCGGAACCGGAAACTATTCCGGAACAGTAGCCGCGGCACTACTCATAACACTCCTGAGCATCGACATCAGTGCTGCAGGCTTTCCGGAGGGAGTGAAGCAAATCCTTTATGGAGCGATCGTGTTGCTCGCCCTCCTTCTCAGCAAGATCGGGGGTGGTCGTAGATAGACATCGTGTGATTTAGACGGCACTTCTTGGCTCACGGCCAAGTCAAATTCAAGAACTATTGCAATCGGAGAAGTACATGAACTTTAAAAAGAAACTCACGTTGGTGGGAGCGATGGCTGCAGTTGCTGCCTTCGCTCTGAGCGGCTGCTCGGCGGCTGTCTCACCGTCGGGGGGAGCTGATGGAGCGAAGGAAAAGATCTTCGTAAACCTGAGCTACAGCGGTAACAACTGGCAAGATGAGGGTGCCAACTTGGCTATGGCCGTGGCACAGGCGCCTGAGGTGGCAGCCAAATACGACGTTAAAAAGGTGATTTCCGGGTCTGATCCCCAGAAGCAGATATCTGATCTGCAATCCATGATCGCCAGTGGTGCAAAGCTAATCGTGCTGTACCCAATTTCGCCCACGGCCCTCAACCCGGTCATTCAGCAAGGTTGTGACGCAGGTGTCACGTTCGTTGCTTATGACGGAACTGTGGAAGCACCGTGCGCGTGGAACATTTCCTACATCACGGGAGCCAGGACAGAAGACCCCGAACAGGCCTTCTTTGGCGCTCAGACAGCACAGGCGCTGGTGGATCTGCTCGGGGGCACAGGCGAGGTCATGATGAACCGCGGTGTTGCGGGCACGTCAACTGACACAGTCCACTACGACACTGCGATGTCTGTATTCAACCAGTACCCCGGCATTAAGGTTGTGAACGAGTTCTACGGGAACTGGGACTCGTCGGTGAGCCAACAGGAAGCCACCAAGGCCCTTGCTGCACACCCCGGTGTCGACGGCATCTGGTCCCAGGCTGGCGAAGACGGTGTCGTCAAGGCGCTTGAAGCAGCAGGAATGGAAATTCCCGTTACCGGAGAGAACAGTAACTACCTGCGACAGAAGCTCTCGGAGGGTTGGCCCGGCGTATCATCCGGATCCGCTCCTGCGCAGGGTGCAGTAGCGGTAAAGCTTGGACTCAAGATTCTTGCTGACGGTGCGGATTCCGTACCCAAGGACATTGAAATGCCCCTCCCGTGGGTTACGACCGAAACCGCGAAGGTCTGCCCTGCTGCTGAGTTCGTGGATGGCTGCAACTTCTTTGCCCAAGCGGATGATTCCTTCGTCACGGAAATCTTCGAAAAGAGCGTCCTCCCAGAAAGCTCCTACACTGCGGCTACCACTGGCGCTGCAGTTTCCGCTTTGCAGGCGTTGCCCAGCATGGACACCCTGGCTCAGCCTGCGTCTCGGCGCATTTATACCCGCGGAGTTTGTGACGCCGGGTGGACTACAGGACCCGTCGAAAAGGGACAAGTTCCCGCAGGCCTTCCTGGCTGTGTAAAAAAGTAGTAGCCCTCAGGACTATCGGTTTGCCGCCCAGCAGTTCAGGGGCAAATATTTAGCAACAAAACCCGCCGGAATGTATACGTATTCATTCCGGCGGGCCGCCCACTCACTTGCAAGGAAGCGAAATCATGATCACTACAGCTACTGCACGAATCGTCCTGAAGAAGCCGGAAAAGGAAGCAAGTCCGCGTAGCGGCTCGCCTGAAGTCCGAACTACTGTCGAAGGTGTTATTGCCGATATCCGTAAGCGAGGCGACGCCGCAGTTCGGGAATATTCAGAGAAATTCGACAAATGGTCACCCGAGAATTTTCGTCTCTCTGAAGCTGAATTAGTAGAGATCATCGCGCAGGTCCCCGACCAGGTAATAGCCGACATCGAGTTTGTGCAGACTCAGGTCCGCACTATGGCCGAGCGACAGATGGCTTCGCTTACGGACTTTGAAATGGAAACTTTGCCCGGAGTCTTTCTGGGGCAGAAAAACGTGCCCATCACGGCTGTTGGCGCGTATATCCCCGGGGGGAAGTATCCGCTGCTGGCCTCCGCGCACATGACCATCGTGACTGCCAAGGTGGCAGGTGTTGAAAGAATCATCGCAGCAACTCCCCCCATCAACGGAAAAATACCGCACGCAACCATTGCCGCGATGCACATGGCTGGCGCGGATGAAATCTACCTACTTGGCGGTGTTCAGGCCGTAGCTGCGATGGTGATCGGAACGGAAACCATTACGCCTGTCAACATGATTGCTGGACCGGGAAATGCATTCGTTGCAGAAGCGAAGCGTCAACTGTTCGGTGAAGTGGGAATCGACTTGTTCGCGGGCCCAACTGAAACACTCATTGTCGCCGACGAGCACGCTGACCCGTTCGTGGTCGCCGTAGACCTGCTGTCGCAGGCCGAGCACGGTCCTGATTCGCCAGCCATCCTCATCACTACGTCGGAAAAGGTCGGCCGCGCAGTCATCACGCACATCGAAGAGATTCTCGTTGATATGCCGACGAAAGGTTTCGCCGAACCGGCATGGCGCGACTATGGCGCGGTGTGGGTCGTGGCCGACCTTGACGACGCGTATGTCCTCGCCGATGACTATGCATCAGAGCATGTGCAGATTTTGACTGAAAACCCTCGCGAGGCACTCGACAAGATGCATCACTACGGTGCGCTCTTCCTTGGGGAAGGAACTTGCGTGTCCTATGGCGACAAGGTCATCGGAACGAACCACGTCCTCCCGACCAAGGGCGCGGCGCGATACACAGGCGGCCTTTGGGTAGGAAAGTATCTCCGCACTGTTACATACCAAGAAGTCAAGAATCAAGAATCCAGTGCGTTCCTGGGCGAAATATGCGGACGCCAGTCACGAGTCGAATACTTCGAAGGGCACGCGCGGTCCGGAGACGTGCGCGCGGCCAAGTACGGGGACAAGACTTTGGCCTGGACTGACCACACGTTCACGGCATAACTGATGCCGCTCGATGACAGATTCGGCGCTCATGACACTGCGCTTGTCGTCGGTGCATCTCGAGGGCTGGGCAAGGCCATCGCTGATGGTCTTGCCCAGCTTGGAGTTCTCGTTATAGGGACCTCCCGAAATAAGGATGATGCTGAGCGAATCGCAAAAAGATACGGCACCTTCCCGGTGGTCCTAGATCTAGAAATTAGCGAGGACATTCCCCGCATTATCGACGAGGTACATCACCGATCAGGTGGTTTTTCGCTCCTCGTGAACAATGCGGGGGTTAATATTCCCGAGCCAGCTCTCGAAGTCTCCCGACAGAACTGGGAGAAGATATTCAGTACCAACGCCGAGGGCCCATTTTTCGTTGCACAAGCGACCGCTCGGCACTGGATTGAGTCTGAAACTACGGGATCGATAGTCTTCGTGAGTTCGCAAGCCGGAACAGTGGCTCTTGAAAACAGAGTTGCCTACGGCTCAAGCAAGGCCGCTGTGTCTCATATGACGAGGCTCCTGGCTTTCGAATGGGCGCGGCACGGCATCAGGGTCAATGCCGTTGCACCGACTTTTATCGATACCGAACTAACGGCCAGCACCCTCAGCGATCCGGTCATGTCAAAGACGTTGCTGGAGCGAATTCCGCTCGGGCGTTTTGGAATCCCTGAAGATGTTGCTAAATCGGTTGCCTTCTTGCTGAGCGAAGAGGCTTCCATGATCACCGGTCACATACTCGCCGTCGATGGCGGCTACACCATCCATTGAAGTCGTGAGGAAAAATATGGACAAGGCTCGAATCTCTATCGTTGGCTCTGGCTACATGGGTGGTGGCATGGCTCAAGTCTTCGCGTTAGCCGGCCACAAGGTTCTCTTGGCGGATGTTGATGGAGCAACGTCTATGGCGGGTCGTGAACGTCTGATGGGGGAAGCTTGGAAGTTTCAACAACAGGGGCTCTTCCCTGACGGATCACTCGCGAAACTTGAAGAAAATATAGCTGCGGTATCTTCAATTGAGGATGCCTCGCGGGATGCTGACTACATCGCAGAGGTCGTTCCGGAGAAACTCGACATAAAAACGTCTGTTCTGGCGAGGATTAGCAGCTCTGCCGCGCCCGATTCAATTATCGCAACCAACACTTCTGCTATATCCATATCAACGCTGGCTCAATTCGTCGAAAATCCTCATCGTTTCCTCGGCGTTCACTGGATGAATCCCGCACCTTTCGTGCCTTCAGTCGAGTTGATTCCTTCGGCGCAAACGTCAACAAGCGTTCTAGAGACAGTCGAACTCATCATCAACGACTTGGGCAAAGTGACTACGCGCGTTTCGGATTCAGCAGGATTTGTGTCTAATCGTCTGCAGTTCGCCCTTTTTCGTGAAGCAGCACTAATCGTCGAAGAGGAACTCGCAACTCCAGATGAGATCGACGAAGTCGTTTCTAACTCCTTCGGGTTCCGGCTCCCGTTTTTTGGGCCATTTGCGATTGCTGACATGGCGGGCTTGGACGTGTATGCCGGTGCCTATGAAACCCTTCAGTCCGCTTTCGGAGATCGATTGGCCCCCCCCTCACTCCTCACTGATCTGGTGGCTCAAGGCAAACTCGGGGTCAAAACAGGTGAAGGGTTCAGGAGCTACGACGCTACGGAGGCCGGGGAGCTTGCTGAACGTCGAAACCGTTCCTATGCCGCGTTGTCATCACTGCGCGATGATCTTGACGCCCAAAATGCCAGTTCGACGGGCTCTGCCGGGTAACAAAGAAATGAGCGACGGGCACCGTAAATCGCGGACCTATTGAGGAAAATTGATGAGGACGCCGACGCAACCTCAGGCTGCGCGGAACCGTCCTGGATCGTTAAAAGCGATTTGCCGATCAGAGCATATGGCCTAACGGCTACCGATTGCAGCAGCGGGGACACTGCTGAAAACGGGGCCTAGCGTGCGCCGTATCCCCGGGGGTGGTGAACTCTGCTTGTCCTGCTGGAACTATTTTTGTCTTAGCTTGAAATGCATCTGTTGCGGGCGGGAAAGTGCCCAGTCGTAGCAGGGCCTTCCGAATAAGCTGAAACACACACTGCGGATGGGTGCGGATAGCCGCACAGTCCACGCGAACAGTCAGGCCTTCGAGAAATCGGGGGCCCTGTGTCGTTAACCGGTGCCGACGCGTATGGGGTCGGCGCCGCGGTAATGTGACCTGCCGCGTCGCTGAATGAAACCCAGGCGGGGCAGGCAAGTAGCCTTGCGATGATGCCCCTGGAATCCGCCCGGGCGAGAACGGATCACGATGACGACGGGTGCCTCCCGGCTGAGCATGTTTCGGCCGAGCCGACCGAGCCGGTGGTTTCGGCTGACCTGGATGGTGCCTGCCCTGCTCGGCGGTCTCGCTCTCACAGTGCTCGCGGCGAACGGAGTGAACTCGCTTCCCGCCGTCGAATCCTTCACCCGCAGCTACCCCGGCGTTTCGACCCACCCAGCCGCTACCCCGGTGGGGATACCGGCCTGGCTGGCTTGGCAACACGGCCTCAACGCCTTCTTCATTCTGTTCGTGATTCGCACCGGATGGCAGGTGCGCACGACCCGACCTTCGTCCGTTTTTTGGACGCGCACGAACACGGGGCTGTTTCGCACGAAGAATCCGCCGATTCGCATCACCCTCGATCTGTGGCAGCACATGGTGTTCGATACCCTGTGGCTCGTCAATGGCATCGTGTTCTACGTTCTGCTGTTTTCGACCGGGCAGTGGCTGCGCGTCGTTCCCACCAGTTGGGACGTCTTTCCCAACGCCGTGTCGGCCGGCCTGCAGTATGCCGCGTTGGACTGGCCGACCGACTCCGGCTGGGTGTACTACAACGCACTCCAGCTGCTCAGCTACTTCGTGGTCGTCTTCGTGGCGGCGCCGATCGCGCTCGTGACCGGCCTGCGCATATCACCGGGGTTGTCGGCGCGGTTGCGCCGCTTCGACCACATCTTTCCCTTGCCTTTGGCGCGCAGGCTGCACTTCGCGGTGCTCATCTTCTTCGTCGCGTTCATCGCCGTGCATGTTCTGCTCGTGCTCACGACCGGCGCCCGCGGCAACCTCAACCACATGTATGCCGCACACAACGATGACGGCTGGACCGGCACCTGGATCTTTGTCGGTTCACTGGTGCTCATTGCCGCTGTCTGGGTCGGCGCGCGTCCGGCCGTCGTGCGGGCGCTCGCAGCTCACAGCGGCCGCATCATTCACCGTAAACGCTAGATCACGGCTTCGCCGCGAGGATATCGCGGCTGAGCAGGGCCGCTCCGGCGACCGCCGCGGGCATCACGATGACGGCTGCACCCGGAACCAGGAACAGCAGATAGGTGAGCACCCCGAAACCGAGGCTGCGGGGCCTGCGCGCGCGCAGAATCCGTCGTCGCTGGCTCATCGAGAAGCCGCGGGCGTCGAAGGCGAAGCCGGTGAGTTCGAGTACGAGGACCCAGCCGCCGAATAGCGCGCCGAGAAGGAGCGCGAGCAGCTGGCCCAGCCCGGGAATCAGACCGCACAGCAGCAGCACGAGCGCGACCGCCACCGCCAGGCAGATCAGCCGCAGGGCGTCGGCTACGGAACGCAGAATGCCACGCTTCGCTTCGATCGGCGCCTCGCCGAGGCTGGTCTCGACCGCCCGCCAGATGCGTTCGTAGAAGGGGTCGCCGACCAGCAGCGTCACGGCGACGAAGGTGTAGACCAGCACGAGGATGCCGGCGGCTGTGACGGCCGCGCCCGCCACGACCCGCAGACCGGTGCGCCAGGGCTCGCCCCAGCCGCTCGCGAACGGACTGATGCCGACGGCGATCGCCTCGATGTTGACCAGCAGCAGCACGATACCGGCAACGTAGGCGATGCCCACGATGAACGCCGGCAGGGCGCCGAGCAGCATGAGGCGCGGCGAGGTGATCCACATTTTGAGGCCGCGCCCCAAAAAACCGGCACCGGCGAAGAACTCGCGGGTGCCGGTGGAAGGGATCGAAGACGTCACCCGAAAACCCTAACCCGCCGGCCTGGACGCGCCTACGGGGCCCTGAGCACTCGGGTACCCGCGTCGGTCAGGACATCTGCGAAAAGCCGAGGTTGATCTCGGGAGTTTCCGGGTCGGGCCAACGGCTGGTGACGACCGTGCCGCGGGTGTATGAGCGGATGCTGTCCGGCCCGTAGATATGCGCGTCGCCGAAGAGCGAGTTCTTCCACTTGCCGAAGGAGAACGACCCGACCGGCACCGGAATCGGCACGTTGATACCGACCATTTCGCTGTCGAAGTTCTGCGCCCGGCCGTCAACGACCATCGAAGCGCCGGCTGCTTCAGCGCCGGCCAGGTAGGACGCGACCCGGTCGCGGTGCTCGCCGGTGATGAGCGGGCCCATCTGCGAGGCCGGATCCGTTCCGGGGCCGATGATCAGCTTCTTCATGCGCTTCTCGATAGCGACTGCGTGGTCGTCGGCGATAGCGACGACGACCACGAGTACGCAGACCGCCATGCAACGCTCCCCCGCGGATCCGGAGGCGGCGTTGATGGCGGCATCCGCTGTCATTTCGAGGTCGGCGTCGGGCAGTACGGCCATGTGGTTCTTGGCCCCCCCCGAGCGCTTGCACGCGCTTGCCGTTCGCTGCCTTTCAGCTGGAAGCAGTTCAGGCGGGTGCCGGAATTGGACTGCTTCCGAACTTTCTTGTACACGACCGGCCGGAATTCAAACCGGTATTGCGCGACGGATTTCAGCGCCAGCTGCCGATTTTTTCGGTTGTGCGGGCCGAATTGCTGCGCTCACCCGTGGTCCGCGCCGCGAGATCGCGAGTTGGCCAGCCGCCTTCAGTGACTGACCCGGCCCGCGGTTGCTCGGCCAGCGTGAAATGGCGGCCCGACCTGCTTGACCGGGCCGCCACGTGCATCGAAGGGTTAGCGGCGGCCGACCCCGTCGGGGTCTGCGGCTACGCGATCTGCTGAGGCTGCGGCATCCGCTGCGTCAATGTCGTGCAACGAGAGCCCGCGCGTCTCCTTGAGGGTTAGCACGACGAGTGCCGTCACGAGGCAGGCCCCCGCGAGGTAGATGGCCACCGGCACCGAGGACTCGAAGGTGGAGAGCAGGCTCACGGCGATGATCGGGGCGATAGAGCCCGCGATGACCGAGGTGACCTGGTAGCCGAGTGAGACGCCGGAATAGCGCATGCGGGTGGGGAACATCTCGGCCATGATTGCGGGTTGGCCAGCGTACATGAGGGCGTGGAACAGCAGGCCAATCATGATGGCGACGATGATGATGAAGTCGTTCTCGGTATCCATCATGGGAAAGGCGAAGAAGCCCCAGGTGCCGGCCAGCACGGCGCCGATGAAGTAGACCGGTCGGCGGCCCGCGCGGTCGGAGAGATGGCCGACGAGTGGAATGACGACGAAGTGAACCGCATGGGCGATAAGCAGCAACAGCAGTACGCGCGAGGTGTCCATTTCAACGATGATCTTCAAATAGGTGATCGAGAACACTACGACGAGGTAATAGAGAATGTTCTCGGCGAAGCGCAGACCCATCGCGGTGAACACGCCCCGCGGGTAGCGGCGGAAGACCTCGATGATGCCGTAGCCCTTATTGCCGGCGACGACCTCTTTCTGTGCCTTCAGAAAGATGGGGGCATCGCTGACCTTGGTGCGGATGTAATAGCCGACGAGCACAATGACGGCCGAGAGCCAGAACGCGACGCGCCAGCCCCAGCTAAGGAAGGCCTCGTTGGACATGGTGGAGGCGAGCACGAAGAGTACGCCGGTTGCGAGCAGGTTTCCCATCGGTACGGCGGCCTGGGGCCAGCTGGCCCAAAATCCGCGCGACTCTTCGGGGCTGTGCTCGGCGACGAGCAACACAGCACCGCCCCATTCGCCGCCGACCGCGAAGCCCTGGATGAAGCGCAGGAGCACGAGCAGAACCGGTGCGAGATAACCGATCTGCTGGAACGTGGGCAGGCAGCCCATCAGGAAGGTGGCGACACCGACGAGCACGAGGCTGAACTGGAGTAGGCGTTTGCGGCCGAACTTGTCCCCGAAATGTCCGAAGACGATGCCGCCGATGGGGCGGGCCAGGAATCCGACGGCGTAGGTGGCGAAGGCGGCGATGATGCCCTCGAGTTCGCTGCCGGCATTCGGAAAGAACAGGGTTCCGAAAACCAGGGTAGCCGCCGAGGCGTAAAGAAAGAATTCGTACCATTCGACGACCGTGCCGGCCATGGATGCCGCGACGACCTTCTTCAGCCCCGAGGACTGCACATCGTTTCGAGTGTCGGCTCTGGTCGTGCTCATGAGATTCCTCCGGATGTCGTCATTGACACAACGCACTCGCTCCTTACTTCCCGCAACCGAGTTCGCGCGTCGTCTGGCTAGTATTAGCTTGCGCTTCGCCGTGGTGGCTGTCAAAGTGCGATTCGCACAAAGAGTCCGTGCAGAAATGCACTTGTCGCGCAAGAGGCGAAACGCGGCACCGGTATTCTCGAAGCTACAAGAGTGAGGTGGAGCAACCGTGACGCACGCGCATCCGCTGCACGTCGACCTGGAAGTGGCCTGCCTGTGCTGCCTCGCGCCGCAGCCGTTTCACTTCACCTCGCTGAGCGACCAGGTGGTCTGTGTGCTGTGTGTGCACCATATCGGAGCCGAGAAGAGCGAACGGCGCGACCTTGAACACGTCAGGATGTGGGCCGCGCGGTGCACGGCCAACCAGACCATGCACGACGCTTACATCGCAGAAACGGATGCCCTGCTCGTCGCCCGAGACACCGACCTGACCGACCTGCGCGGCCAGGTCGCCGAGCTCCGTGCCCTGGTCGCCGGCCAGTTCTCGGCCGGGATCGACGGGGTGCGCGGCCTGCTGCAGAACGACCTGATCAAGCGCGCCGAACGCAACACCGAGCTGGCCCGGCGTCAGATCGACTGGGCGATGGCCGGGCTCTGGCGCGTCGCTACGCTGCACCACGATGACCCGGCAGCAAAGTGCTCCTGCGGCCGTACCGCCGGCACCTGCTCGGAGAGCACCGCGATCGACTCGCTTCGGCAGGCGCTCGGAGATTGGGAGAAGAAGAACGTCGCGCTGCTGCAGGGTGGCCGGCGGCACGGGCTGCCGCCCGAGCATCCAGCGGTGCTGGCCCAGCGCATCCGCTGAACTGGTTAGTGCCCGACCGCGACCGGGGCACCGAGCGGCGGGCGACGCGCGACGAATGCGGCCGAAATCGCGAACAGCGAGATGGTGGCGCCGTACAGGGCCAGCATGCTGATGCCGAGCATGGAGATCGAGAGTGTGAAGGTGCGCGAGTTGAACACGCGCGGGTCGAGCAGCGCGCGAGCGGTGCGCTGCAACTGCAGCTGGCGCACCACAAACAGGGCGAAGGCGATCAGGCCGATACCGAGAGACACCCAGCAGGCAGCGGTTGCCCCGCCCGGGTCGCTCAGGCCGTGGACCAAACTGCCAAAGCCTAAAGCCGAGAGAATTAGGAGAGCACGTCGAACGGGATTTTGCGCGGCGTGGTCACGTTCTGGATGCGCGAGGCGCCGAGGATGAGAGCGCCAGTCGACGCTTGAGATAGGGCGCGGTCCTGCTCGTTGGGTGGGTCGACACGGCTTTGGGGGTTCCGGCCGCGACGATGCGCCCGCCGGCATCGCCCCCGCCGGGGCCGAGATCGATCACCCAGTCGGCGGCGGCTACCACGTCCATCTCGTGTTCGACCACGACCACGGTATTTCCGGCATCGACGAGGCGCCCGAGCTGATGCAGGAGCAGGTCCACGTCGGCCGGGTGCAGCCCGGTCGTCGGCTCGTCGAGCAGGTAGAGCGTGTGGCCGCGGCGGGCTCGCTGCAGTTCGGTCGCGAGTTTGATGCGCTGCGCTTCGCCGCCGGAGAGTTCGGTGGCCGGCTGCCCGAGCCGCAGGTAGCCGAGGCCCACTTCACGCAGGGTTTCGAGGCTGCGTGCGGCGACGGTGACGTCGGTGAGAAAGACGAGTGCGGCATCCACCGTGAGGCCGAGTACCTCGGCGATGTTCTTGCCGCGGTAGGTCACCTCGAGGGTGTCGGGGTTGTAGCGCGACCCGCCGCAGTCCGGGCAGGGCGCGTAGCTGCCGGGCAGGAAGAGCAGTCCGACGGCCACGAAGCCTTCGCCGAGGCAGGTCTCGCAACGGCCACCGGCCACATTGAACGAGAACCGGGAAGCGGTGAAGCCGCGCGCCCGGGCCTCGTCGGTGGCGGCAAAGGTGGCCCGCACAGCGTCGAATAGGCCGGTGTAGGTTGCGAGGTTGGAGCGCGGCGTACGGCCGATCGGCTTTTGATCCACCTGCACGAGCCGATCGACGGCCTCAAGCCCGGTCACCGCGCCAACCTTTGGGCGTTCAGCACGCTCAATGTCGGCGTCGGGGTCGCCGAGATCGAGCACCGGAGCATCGTCGGGCTCTGGATGCAGGTGCTGCCCCACGGCCTCGGCGAGCACCTGACTGACCAGGGTGGACTTGCCCGAGCCGCTGACGCCGGTGACCGCCGTCAACACCCCGAGCGGAATCTGCGCGTCGAGACCCTGCAGGTTGTGCCGCGTCACGTCGGTCAGCCCCAACCAGCCAAGCGGATGCCGAAGCTCCCCCCGTGCCACCGGCTCGCGATCCTGCGCGAACAGGTACCGCCGTGTGACGGACGCGTCCACCGCGGCGAGCCCCGCGGTCGGCCCGCTGTAGAGCACCTCGCCGCCGCCCTCGCCGGCTCGGGGGCCGACATCGACGACCCAGTCGGCGCGACCGACGACGTCCATATTGTGTTCGACCACGAAGACCGAGTTGCCCGAGAGCTTGAGCTGCTCGAGCACGAGCAACAGGGGCTCGGCGTCGGCCGGGTGCAGGCCGGCCGAGGGCTCGTCGAGCACGTAGATGACGCCGAACAGTCCGGAGCGGAGCTGGGTGGCGATGCGCAAGCGTTGCATTTCCCCCGGAGAGAGCGTGGGGGTCGACCGGCCCAGGGCCAGATAGCCGAGGCCCAGTTCGAGCAGCACGTCGATGCGGCGCAGTAGGTCGCCGGCCAGGGTGACGGCCACCTCTGAGGACGCAGCATTGCCTGACACGATCGGCCGCAGGATCTCGGCCAGAGCCGTCATCGGCAGGGCATTGAGCGCGGCGATCGATTGCCCGGCCACGGTCACGGCGAGGGCTTCGGGCTTCAGGCCGCTGCCACCGCAGTCCGGACAAGGACCGGTGTCAACGTAACGCAGCACCCGCTGCCGCACGTTGGGGCTTTTGCTGTCGGCCAGGGTGTGGAGCACAAAGCTCTTCGCGCTCCAGAACCGGCCCTGGTAGGGCTTGGCGATGCGGTCGCGTTGCGGCACGACCTCGACCACCGGTTGTTCCTCTGTGAACAGAATCCAGTCGCGGTCGGCGCGGGACAGGTCTTTCCAGGGCACATCGATGTCGTAGCCCAGCACGGCGACGATGTCGCGCAGGTTCTTTCCCTGCCAGGCGCCGGGCCACGCGGTGATCGCGCCGTCACGGATGCTCAGCGTTGCATCGAGCACCATCGACTCCTCGCTGACGGTGTGCGCCAGACCGAGGCCGTGGCAGCGCGGGCACGCACCCATCGCGGTGTTCGGCGAGAAAGAGTCGGATTCGAGGCGACCGGCGGCATCCGTTGGATAGATGCCTGCTCGGGAATACATCATGCGCAGTGAGTTGGAGAGGGTGGTGACCGTGCCGACGCTCGAGCGGGAACTCGGCGTTCCCCGGCGCTGCTGCAGGGCGACTGCCGGCGGCAGCCCGGTGATCTCGTCGACGTGTGGGGTGTGCCCCTGTTGGATGAGCCGGCGGGCGTAGGGGGCGACCGACTCGAAGAAGCGGCGCTGCGCTTCGGCGAAGATGGTGCCGAAGGCGAGTGAGGACTTACCCGACCCCGAGACGCCGGTGAAGGCGACGATGGCGTCTCGGGGCACGTCGACATTCACATTGCGCAGATTGTTTTCGCGGGCACCACGCACGCGAACGAAGCCCTCGGACTGATTTTCGCTAAGCATCCGACTAACAGTAGTGCGGTTGTGTGCCGCTGGGTCAGATCGAGGTGGCATCCTCGACCTGGCCGACGAGCTCTTCGATGATGTCCTCCAGGAACAGCACACCGGTCACGATTCCGTCGGCGTCGAAGGCGGTCGCCACGTGCGCGCCGAGGCGCCGCATAGAGGCGAGCGCGTCTTCCAACTCGCTGTCACACGAAACGGATGCGAGGCGCCGCAGCCGCTTGCCCGGCACCGGCTCAGTGAAGCTGTCGCCGCTGGTGAGATCCATGACGTCTTTCAGGTGCAGATAGCCGCTCGGCTGGTCGGCGCCATCCGTGAGGATATAGCGGGAGAACCCGTGGCGGCCCACGGCACGCTGGATGTCGGCCGGGGAGGCCGTCGATGGCAGGCAGACCATCGATTCGATTGGCACCTGCACGTCGGAGACCTTTTTCGAGGTGAATTCGAACGCAGCGGTGAGCGTGCCGGAGGCATCCTGCAGCATTCCCTCGCGGGTGGACTGCTCGACGATGCTCGCGACCTCGTCGAGGGTGAACGCGCTTGTCGCCTCGTTCTTGGGTTCGACCTTGCACAGTCGCAACACGCCGTTGGCCAGCCAGTTGAGGCTGAAGATGATCGGGTTGAACACGCGGGCCACGAACACGAGCGGCGGCGCCAGAATAAGCGCGGCCTTCTCGGGAACGGAGAACGAGATGTTCTTCGGAATCATCTCGCCGAAGACGACGTGCAGAAAGGTCACCAGGATCAGCGCGAAGCTGAACGCGATCGTGCTGATCATGCCCTCGGAGAGCCCGGTACCCGCGAGCGGGTATTCGAGCAGGCCGTGAATGGCCGGTTCCGAGACGTTCAGAATGAGCAGCGAACACACCGTGATGCCGAGCTGGCTGGTCGCGAGCATCAGGGTGGCATGTTCCATCGCCCAAAGCGTGGTCTTGGCCGCCTTGCTGCCCTGTGCGGCAAGGGGCTCGATCTGGGAGCGCCGGGCGGAGATAACGGCGAACTCGGCGCCCACGAAGAACGCGTTCACCACCAGCAGCACGACGAGCCAGATCAGGCCGGGTAAATAATCACTCATGGATCAGGTCTTTCTGAATCTTGTCGACGATGCGATCGTGCGGGGTGGCGAGGCTCGGATCGGTCACGGGGTCGACGGGCGTATAGCGCACGCGATGCACGCGCATGCCGTCGACGCGGTCGATGCGCAGCACGCCGCCCTCGATGGCGACCTCGTCGCCGAGTTCGGGAATGCGATCGAGCTGGTCGGCGAGGAATCCGCCGACCGTATCGTAGTCACCGTCGTCTGGCACTGTGACGCCGGCGCGGTCGAACAGCTCGTCGGGGCGCCAGGCCGCGTCGAAGACTACTGACCGGCCAGAGCGGATGACGCCGGCCTTGGCGCGGTCGTGTTCGTCTTCCAGTTCACCGACGAGCTCTTCAACCAGGTCTTCGAGGGTGACAATGCCGGCGGTTCCGCCATATTCGTCGGCGACGACGGCAATCTGGAATCCTTGCTGGCGCAGGGCAGCGAGCAGGGAATCCACGCCCATGGTCTCGGGAACGCGCAGCGCCGGAACCTTGAGTTCGTCGGCCGTCACTTCGCCGCGTGCATTGAGTTCCACAGCGAAGGCCTGTTTCACGTGCAACACCCCGACGATGTCGTCCGAGTCCTTGTCGATCACGGGAAAACGTGAGTAACCGGTGTTCGTCGCCAGACGCACAATGGCCTCGGCAGTGTCGCTGATGTGCACAGTGGCCATGCGCACCCGGGGCGTCATGACGTCGGCCGCCGAATGGTCGGAGAATCGCAGGGTGCGGTGCAGCATGGCGGCGTGATCGTCGTCGAGTACTCCCTCGAGGGCCGAGCGGCGCACCAGAAAGCTCAGTTCTTCGGCAGTGCGGGCGCCCGAGAGCTCCTCCTTCGGCTCAATGCCGAACATCCGAATGATGGCGTTTGCCGTGTTGTTGAACAGCAGAATGACGGGTTTGAATACTGTCGTGAACACTGCCTGGGCCGGCACGACGATCTTCGCCGTCGCGAGCGGAACGGCGAGGGCGAAGTTCTTGGGAACGAGCTCGCCGATCACCATGGAGAACAGCGTCGCGAGCGAGATGGCGACGATCGTTCCGACCAGCGGCACAATACCGACGGGCACTCCGGCACTCGTCAACGGTGCGCTGAGCAGGGAGCGGATGGCCGGTTCAAAGGTGAACCCGGTCAGCAGCGTGGTCAGGGTGATACCCAGCTGCGCGCTCGACAGGTGCGTTGAGGTGATCTTGAGAGCCTTGATGGTCGGACCGAGGCGCTTCTCGCCGCGGTCACGTCGAACCTCGAGGTCATTGCGATCGAGCGTCACGAGCGAAAACTCGGAGGCTACGAAAATTCCCGTTCCAACGGTGAGAAAGAGTCCTACGCCCACCATGATCCACTCAAACATGTTGTGGCCCTCTCAGATCGAAAGGCATGTCGGTGGTGGCGGGCGAGGGTTTATGCGATGGAGGGTCGTCCATTATGCTCTCAGGCTATCGGCGGATGCTGGCAAACCGCCGGTTTGCTCGATTCCACTACGGGGCAGCTGGCTCCGCGACCTCCTCGGTCCTCTCGCACAGCACTACCTTCATGATCATGCCGGTGGCCGTGCGCGGCAGGGTGTCGACGAAGGTCACATAATCGGGCACCTTGAACGCCGCGATCAGGCAGTCAGGTCAATCACGCGGGACTCCTTGACCGAACAGTTCTAGCGAAGTACGGGTCTAGTGGAAGGCGCTGACCCCGGTCAGGTCGCGGCCGATGAGCAGCGACTGGATGCTCTCGGTCCCCTCATAGGTGTGGATGGATTCAATGTCAGCGAGGTGCCGGATAACGTGGTTCTCGAGCAGGATGCCATTGCCGCCAAGCATGTCGCGGGCGAGTGAGGCGAGAGAGCGCGCCGCACGGGTGTTGTGAAACTTGGCGAGGCTGGCCTGGATAGGTCGCAGCGTGCCGGCGGCATCGAGCTCGGCCAGGCGCATGCAGTGCAGCTGCATCGAGGTCAGCTCGGACAGCATGAGGGTGAGCCGCTCCTGCACGATCTGGAATCCGGCGATCGGCTTGCCGAACTGCACGCGCTGCTGGGCATAGTTGAGGGCGGCCTCGAAGACCGCTGTGGCGTGTCCGAGCGCGGACCAGGCCACTCCGAGCCGGGTGGCGAACAGCACGACCGCGGTGTCCTTGAAAGTGTGCGTGCCGGGCAGTACGGCATCGAGCGGAATGCGCACGTCGGTGAGGGTGATGCGGGCCTGATGCACCGCACGGAGCGAGCCCTTGCCGAGCATCGTTTCACCATGGTAACCGGGCAGGGACTGGTCGACCAGGAAGCCGCGCACGTTGCCGTCGTCGTCGCGGGCCCAGACCACGGTCACATCGCCTACCGAACCGTTGCCGATCCACTTCTTTACGCCGTTGATGACCCATTCGTCGCCGTCACGGTGCGCGGTGGTTTCGAGGGCCACAGAATCCGAGCCGTGGTCCGGTTCGGTCAGGGCGAAGGCGCCGAGCTTCTCGGCGCGCGCCAGCGGAACCAGCCAGGTCGCCTTCTGCTCGTCGCTGCCGAACATAGCAATGCTGCGCAGAGCAAGCCCGCCCTGCACGGCCACGACAGTGCCCATCGAGCCGTCGCCGCGGGAGATCTCCATGTTGACGAGCCCGGCGGCGAGCGGGGACATCGGGGTCAGCCCCGGGCCCGTGACACCGTCCGTGAGCAGGTCGAGCTCGCCCAACCGGCGGGCCAGGTGCAACGGATACTCTGCCTTGTCCCAGGCCTCGCTCAGCTCGTCGAGCGTCTCCACCGCAAAGGTACGTGCCCGGCTCCAGAACGCCCGATCCGCGGCTGGAACATTGGCGAAAATGCCGTAATAGTCAGTGTCGAGCGGGGCGGAGACATCGTAATCGGGCATCAGTGCCTTTCGCGTTCGCGGTATGACTACAGTCCTATCTGACACCGTGTCTCACGTCAAGTGATACTTGGTGTCATAATGCTGCGGAGCGGAGCCTCTTCTCAATCACTCGGGCAACATCTTCTGGCAGTGCCGAGACGGGAAAAACCGCGATGAGGAGGTCGCGGGCGGGCGCTTCCACGGCCTCGCGACGCGCAGCTACGGGCGTAAAGCGGGCGCGCACCCTGAGCAGTTCGACGCTGAGGTCGGCCGAATCGGGCATCCGCTCTGCGTCGACGGCGCGAATCATGCGGCGCAGCTCGAAATTGTGGGTGGCGGTCACTGCGGCTGCGAATTGAATCGCGACCACCGGGTCGACAGCCCGCAGGGTGCGCCGCAGATACGCCGAGAAAGTCTTTTCGTAGCGGGACACCATCACGGTTTCACGGTCACGCAAAACGGATGTCTGGCGCACGAGAAGGTCGCGCACCCGCACGATTTCCAGGCGCTCCCGAAACCGCTCGAACACGAGCGTGGCTGCCTCGCAGACGGCCAGCCAGGGGTCGTCGTGTTCGGCGGCGAAATAATCGCAGATCTGCTCGAGCAGCTCTTCGTGGTCGGCGAAGATCACGTCGTCTTTCGACCGAAACTGACGAAAGAAGGTGCTACGGGAAACCCCCGCGGCCGAGGCGATCTGCGCGGTGCTCGTGGCCTCGTAGCCCTGGGCCTGGAACAAGCTGACAGCGATGTCGGCGACGGCGACTCGGCTGCGGGCATCCGCTTGCCGAGCAGCCGGGGGAAGGATGACATCGGGGCGGTCGAAGGGGGCAGACGGATCAGACATGGTCTGGCGAAATTAGCACGGAACAGGGGACGGCCGTCGTGGGTGCCCGGAAAAAGTGGTGCGGGCCCCGACCGCGGCGGACGGCGGATGGAGCGACCGGCGAATTCCCAAGGTTTCCATAAGGCCCACATCGCACTCTTACAGCATTCGCTCACCCTGAAGAGATCGGTGCGTCATGAGCAGGTTCGAAGGCAAAGGAATCGTCAGCAGCAGCAGCAGCAGCAGCAACAGCAGCACAACCGGAATGCGAGGTAGTCCACCTCCCCAGGACCATGGAAGACCACGAAGGGTCTTCGGAAAGCCCATGCGTATACTCGCGGCCGGCATGGCCGCCGTTCTCTGCGCCGGACTGGGCCTGTCGGCCGCGCTTCCGGCCCAGGCCGCGGTTGCCCCCGTCGGCCAGGGGTTCGCCGTCACGGCCTCCGATCTCGCCTACATCCTCAAACAGATCAAGATCGCGGAAGCCCACGTTGCCAACACCACCTCGGCAACCGGCCCCTGCGGCGCCCTGGTCGGAACCGGCCCCAACCAAATCTCCAGCCCGCTGCTCTCGCTCGGACTGCGTACAGTTGACGGTTCCTGCAACAACCTGCAGCCCGGCCAGGACCAGTTCGGTGCTGCCGACCAGGTGTTCCCTCGTCTGGCCAAGCCGGTTTTCTCCTCAGCGGATGTCACTCCCTCCGGCTTCGGACCACCGAACCCGACCTCCTATGCACAGAAAAAAGGCCTCGTCTTCGACTCTGAGCCGCGCACGGTGAGCAACCTGATCGTCGACCAGACCTCCACCAACCCGGCCGCCATCGCTGCCGCGGGCAACCCGGTGCGCACCCAGGGCAACGAGGGCGTTGTGGCCTGCACGACCGACCCAAGCCCGTCCGTGCCCTTTGGCGTTCCGGCCGGCTGTATTCCGTCGAACGAGACGCTGTTCATGCCGAACGTGACGACCGACGTCGGCTTGTCGCCGCCCTACAACTCCCTGTTCACCCTGTTCGGCCAGTTCTTCGACCACGGCGTCGACCAGACAGTCAAGGGCGGCGGCACGGTTTTCGTACCCCTTAAAGTGGACGACCCGCTGCGCGTTTCCGGACCTGACGGGATCGTCGGTAACGGCGATGAGGTACCCTCCAGCCAGGCCTTCATGGTGCTGACCCGCGGGCAGAACCAGCCCGGCCCCGACGGCGTCACCGGCGACGACCCGGCAACGGCGACCGACGAGAGCGCCGACGATGTGCAGGATGCCCTCAACACGGACTCGCCCTGGGTCGACCAGAGCCAGACCTACACTTCTCACGCCTCGCACCAGGTCTTCGTGCGCGAGTATGTGACCGAGGGCGGGCGCCCGGTTGCCACCGGCAAGCTCCTCGGTGGACCGGCCGGGCCGACCGCTGGCGGCATGGCCACCTGGGCCACCACCAAAGCCCAGGCCGCGAGCGTGCTCGGACTGCTGCTGGCCGACAAGGATGTGCTCAACGTTCCGATGCTCGCAGCTGATGCCTACGGCAAGTTCATCCCCGGACCGCTGCGCGGAATGCCGCAGTACGTCACCCCGACCGGCCTGGTCGAGGGTGATACCGCCAACCCCGTACCCGTACCGGGCAACGTGATGTACTTCAAAACTCCGTTCCTGACCGACATCGCGCACAACGCGGAGCCGAAGGCCGGACTGACCCCGGATGCCAACAGCACGGCATCCGCTGATTTCGCCAGCCAGCCAGCCGGAACCTACGACGATGAGATGCTCGATGCACACTTCATCGCGGGAGACGGTCGCGTCAACGAGAACATCGGCCTGACCGCCATCCACCAGGTGTTCCACTCGGAGCACGACCGCCTGATCGGTGACATCGAGAACACCCTGACCAACGACACCTCAGCCAGGGGCGTTGCCGCTCTGGCCGAGTGGAAGCTGGCCAGCGGGGCTGGCGGCTGGAACGGCGACCGCCTGTTTCAGGCTGCCCGCTTCGTCAACGAGATGGAATACCAGCACCTCGTGTTCGAGGAATTCGCGCGCAAGGTGCAGCCCGGTATCAACCCGTTCGAACCATTCGCCTTCACCCAGACCGAGATCAACCCGGCGGTCAAAGCGGAGTTCGCGCACGCCGTATACCGTTTTGGGCACTCCATGCTGACCGAGACAATCTCGCGTCGCAACGAGGACAAGCCGGGAGTAGACGGACTGTTCGGCACGAGTGATGACGTTCTGGGTAGCCAGAACGACATTTCTTTGCTCGAAGGGTTCCTCAACCCGCCCGCCTATACCAACGGTGGACCGGAGGGGCAGCTGACCTCCGAGGAGGCGGCCGGCAGCGTTATCATGGGCATGAGCGACCAGGTCGGTAACGAACTCGACGAGTTCGTCACTGACACCCTGCGCAACAACCTCCTGGGACTGCCGCTCGACCTGGCCGCGATCAACATGACTCGCGCGCGTTCGGAAGGCGTACCGCGGTTGAACCCGTTCCGTCGCGAGCTGTTCAATAAGACCAACGACGGGGCGCTCAGGCCGTACAGGAACTGGATCGACTTCGGTGAGAACCTCAAGCACCCGGAATCGCTGATCAACTTCGTGGCTGCCTATGGTCAGTTCCCGACCATCACCGGCGCGACTACGCTCGACGGCAAGCGCGACGCCGCACGACTGATCGTCAGCCCTGACGCCCTGGCCGGAGAAGTGTCTCCGGACGGCGCCATGGAATTCATGAACAGCACGGGAGTGTGGGCCAACTCGGGCACGCAGTCGATCACCGGTCTCGACGATGTCGACCTCTGGGTCGGCGGCCTGGCTGAGATGACGACCCCGTTCGGTGGCCTGCTCGGCACGACGTTCAACTACGTGTTCGAGAACCAGATGACCGACCTGCAAAACGGTGACCGTCTGTACTATCTCGCCCGCACGCCCGGCATGAACCTCCGCACCCAGCTGGAGGGCAACTCCTTTGCCGAGCTCATGATGCGCAACACCACGGCGCACACCCTCAAGGCCGACCCCTTCGCCACGGCCGACTGCAAGTTCGAGCTCAAAAACCTGGCTGGAACCGTCGCCGACTTCGAGGCTTCGGGCAACATCGTCGCCAACGATCCGCAATCTGAGTGTGATGAGACGGCGCTCCTGATTCGCATGCCGGATGGCACGATCAAGTACCGTGCCCGCAATACGGTCGACCCTGCCGGCATCAACGGCCAGGCCGTCTACAACGGCACGGGCCAGGTGGACCGGATATACGGTGGCAACGACAACGACACCTTCTGGGGTGGCCTCGGCAACGACGTCATCGAGGGCGGCGGCGGTGCCGATGTGGCTCTCGGCGGTGAAGGCAACGACATCATTACCGACCTCGCCGGAGACGATGTGCCCAAGGGCGGTCCTGGCAACGACGCGATCGATGCCGGCCCCGGACTCGACATCATTATGGGCGGCGAAGGCAAGGACTTTACGAACGGTGGAGCAAACGCCAACGAAACCTTCGGCGGTGCCGGTGACGACTTCATCATGCTCGGTGAAAGCCTCGATGCAGCCTTCGGAGACGGTGGCGACGACTGGGAAGAGGGTGGCAACCAGCCAGACCTCATGATCGGAGACAGCAGCAACCTGTTCTTCCTGGACGACTCACAGAAGCCCGGAAACGACTTCATGATAGGCCAGGGCGGCGACGACGACTACGACATGGAGGGCGGCGACGACATTGGTGTCGGTGGCCCCGGCATTGAAAAGGTCGCCGGCGGTTCCGGCTACGACTGGACGATCGGTCAGGGTGACCCTCAGGCGCAGGACGCCGATTTGGCCCTTCCAATCCCGCCGCTCAACATTCTGCAGGTCGGTGTGCGCGACAAGTTCAACGAAGTCGAGGCACTTTCCGGCTGGAAGCTGAATGACATCCTCCGCGGTGACGACGTTGTTCCCAGCGCCGTCGGTGGTGGTGGTTTCATCGGCTGCGACGTCTGGGACCAGGCTGGAGTAGACCGCATCGCGGGCCTCGACGCGCTGATTCCGGAATTCACGACCACGCTGGCATCCGTTGTCGCGGTGTCGGCACAGGGGGATTGCCCGATCCTGACCGGCCCGAACGTCTGGGGCGCCGGCAACGTGCTTCTCGGCGGCGCGGGCAGCGACCTGATCGAGGGACGAGGCGCCGACGACATCATCGACGGTGACGCGTACCTCAGCCTTCGCCTGAGCGTTCGGACCAACCCGAGCGACCCGGCGACGGAGATCGGCAGTGCCAGCATCACCGGCACGAACCAGAGTGCAATGGCCAGCCAGTACCTTTCTGACGGCGCTGGTGGACTCTCCGGTCCGACCCTGCAGGAAGCTGTATTTGCCGGCACGGTCGACCCGGGTGACATCGTTGCGGTACGCGAGATCCTGCAGGGATCTGGCGGCACCGACTCCGCTGTGTTCACCAACGCGGAAGCCGATTACACCGTCACGACGGTGCCTGTTGGTGCGGCCGTCGGTTCGCCGGGCTCGACCACAACGGTGGTCGACAACGTCGGCACCAATGGCACCGACACCTTGCGGAACATCGAACGACTGGTGTTCTCCGACACCGTGGCTCCGAGCGTTCCCATCATCGGCACTGCTACTGCCGGTAACGCGCAGGCGACCGTGAACTGGACCCCGGCAGCTGGCGGCATCGCCACCAGCTTCTCGGTGAAGGTACTGGATGCCGCTGGTGCGCAGGTAGGCGTTGTCCAGACGGCAGGGGCAGGCGCGACCAGCCTGGTCGTGACCGGTCTGACCAACGGAACCACGTATCAGTTCCAGGTGTCCGCCACGAACGCGGAGGGAACGAGTCTGTTCTCGGCTTCGTCCAACGCGGTCACGCCGGTAGCGCCGGTTGTGCAGGTGGTGCCGGGAGCTCCAACGATAGGCACCTCAGTCGCCGGTGACGCCCAGGTCACCGTGAACTGGCTGGCGCCGGGAGCGGTCACCAACGCTCCGCCGGTCACCGGCTACGTCGTTCGTACCTTCACCGGGGCGGGCACCACGCCGACGGGCACCACGACGGTGGCCGATGTCACCAGCGCGGTGGTCGGGTCGCTCACGAATGGAACCGGGTACACCTTTGATGTCGCCGCGATCAACGCGGTCGGCACCGGAGCTGCCTCAGGTCGTTCGGTGGCAGTCACACCGACCGCACCGGTTGTGCAAGTGGTAGCTGGTGCTCCGACGATCGGAACCTCGATCGCTGGTAACGCCTCGGTGACGGTGAATTGGACGCCCCCGGCGCCGGTGGCTAACGCCGCGCCGATCACCGGCTACCGGGTTCGCACTTTCATTGGAGCGAGCACGACGGCAACCGGCACCACGACGGTGGGCAACGTCACCAGCACGGTGATCGGGTCGCTGACGAACAGAACCGGGTACACCTTCGACGTCGCCGCGATCAACGCGGTCGGCACCGGCGCGGTCTCGGCCCGGTCGGTGGCGGTCACGCCGCGCACGGAGTTCGTGGTGCCGACGGTGACGGCGCGCACCCCGGCATCGGGTGCTCGTTCGGTCAGCCAGACCGGCAACGTGACGGCGACGTTCAGTGAGCCGGTCACCGGGGTCAGCGGCACGACGTTCGTGCTTCGGCTGGGTACCACGGCGATCCCCGCAGTGGTGTCGTACAACGCCACGACGCGAGTCGCGACGCTGAACCCGAGCGTGACCCTGCTCGCCGACCGCACCTACACGGCCACCCTCTCGGGCATCCGTGATGTGGCGGGCAACCTGATGGTGGCCAGTTCCTGGTCGTTCATCACCGGTCCGGCACCGACGATCACCTCGAGGACTCCCGCATCGGGAGCGATCGGAGTGGCGCGGAATGCCAACGTGCTCGCGACCTTCAGTGAAGACATCACCGGAGTCAGCGCGACCACGGTTCAGATCACGCGGGTCTCCACCGGTGCGGTCGTCACCTCGGTGGCGGCGTACAACGCCACCACCAACGTGTTGACCATCAACCCGTCGGTGACCTTGAGTTCGAACGTTCAGTACCGGGTGACTGTCACCGGCGGCAACACGAGTGTTCGAGATCTGGTCGGCAACCCGCTGGTGACGAGCACCTGGACGTTCACGACCGGAACCCTGCTCTAAGGGATACCTGATTCGCTCCACCCGGCCGGCGACTGGTTTCCAGTCGCCGGCCGGTCCCCATCGTCAAAGTCGGTACAACGCCGTTGAACAACACAATCTAACAGCACAAGCCTTGAGGAGAAGTCATGACATCACGCAGAGAAGTCCTGCAGTTGGGGGCCTTCGGCGCGCTTGGCATCGTTGGGATGAGTGGAAGCGATGACGCGCCGGTCGCCACCGCCCCGCTCATGACGAAAAGCCTGCTCGCACCTGCGAACATGCCGGTGCCCTACACCGGCGTGTTCCGTCGTCCCCCCGAATTATTGCCGTACCAGACAGGCTTCGATGATGGCGACCCGTCGCGCCCCTTTGCCCGTTACGCCCTCACCCAGAAGCTCGGTCAGGCCCAGTTCGTTCCCGGACTGTCTACGACGGTCGCCGGCTACAACGGGATTTTTCCCGGCCCGACCATTCGGCTGAGCCAAGGCACCCGGAGCGAGGTGCGCATTCGCAACGCCCTGTCAACCAGCGGTCTGCTACACCCGAGTGCGTTCAACACCGTCACACACCTGCACGGCTCAGCGTCATTGCCGCAGTACGACGGCTACGCAAACGACTTCACCGCCGTCGGCAAGGTCAAGAACTATCAGTACCCCAACTGGCAGTCGGCGCGCACGCTGTGGTACCACGACCACAACATGCACCAGACCGCGCAGAATGTGTACGCGGGGTTGGCTGGCATCTATGCCCTGCACGACCCGTTCGAACTGGCGCAGCTGCCCCAGGGCGAATTCGACGTGCCGCTCATGATCTCCGATGCCATGTTCAAAGCCGACGGCTCGCTCGGCTACAACGACAACGACCACAAAGGGGTGTGGGGTGACATCATCATGGTCAACGGTGTGCCGTGGCCCACGATGAAGGTTAAGCCCCGCATTTACCGGTTTCGAGTGTTGATCGCCTCAGTCGGACGATCCTACCGGCCGACCCTCTCGACCGGTGAGCCGATTTACATCGTCGGCACCGACGGCGGCATGGCGCCCACCGTTCAGTCGGTGAGATCGTGGCGTCAGGGCACGGCCGAACGCTACGAGATTCTGATCGACTTTCGCAGGTACAAGCCGGGGCAAACGGTCGAGCTGCGCAACCTCAGCAACAAGAACAACGTGGACTTCGCCAACACCGGCAAAATCATGAAATTCGAGGTCGTAACCGACTCCGGTTCAAACGCCGGTTCTATCTCGGCCATCCCCACCTCACTCGATGATGGCGGCGCGATCCATTCCGCTTTGGGCGGCCTGACCACCATGAGCCTTACCCCCGACATGGCCAAGGTGAAGCGGAGAATGGTGGTGGAGCGCGGGAACGGCCTGTGGAAAATCAACGGCACGACCTGGGCCGATGTGGAGCAGTCGAATTTCACCAAGCTGTTCGGCAATCCTCAGCCCTACGACGTGGAGCAGTGGACCATCACCAACGCCTCGGGTGGCTGGTTCCACCCGGTACATATCCACCTGGTGGACGGCAAGATCATCGGTCGTAATATCAACGGAGGCAAACCGTTTGCCTGGGAAAACGGTCCCAAGGACGTCTTCTATGTCGGTGAGAATGAATCCGTCACGGTGCTGATGCAGTTCGATACCGGGAGGGAGGCCGGCGGTCGCTACATGATTCACTGTCACAATCTCTCGCACGAGGACCATGACATGATGATTCAGTTTGCCGTGGGCGATTACCGGGTGAACGATCCGATCAAATCCGACCCCGCCGTGATCGACACCCAGCCGGCGGACTTCTACCCCCCGGCGTACCTGCCGGGCCCGCCGACCGGTACCTGATGTTTCATGCCAACCGCCCAGCGGCGGGGCCGACTGCTGACTAGCGCGCTCGAACGGGAACAAATCGATCCAGCGTCGCCATGATCGAGGTGCCACCGCCCATCCAGGAGCGAACCTCCAGGGAGCCTCCGGCGACCTCGATGGTGTCGCGCATGATGCGCAGGCCCAAGTGATTATCGGGCGCATCCGCGGACACGTCGAAGCCGCATCCGTTGTCGTGAATGAGCATTATGGTGCGGTCGTCATCCTGAATCAGGGTGAGCTCGAGAACGCCGGCCCTGGCGTGTTTCATGGTGTTGGCGAGCACCTCACGGGCTACCCGGTAGAACATCGCGGCACGGTCACGGTCGAGCTCGCAGTTGGCCGGAATATGAAGCTTGACTTCGATGCCGTGCTCGACGAGCGGTGCGGTCAGGCGGGTCAGCGCGGCGGGCAGGCCGAGCTCCTCGAGATCGGGAGGATACAGCTCGGTGGTCATGGCACGCAGGGTTTGCACGTTCTTCTGCAGGATGGCTTTGGCTTGGCCGAACAGTGCCCGGTTCTCTGGCGTGGAGTGCCGTTCTTCGGCTTCGAGGGCATAAGAGAGCCCAGCGAGATCCTGGATGACGTCGTCGTGCAGGTCGCGTGCGATGCGTTGGCGCTCCAGGTCGGACGCGTCGATGGCGTGTTGCAGCAGTTGGCGCTTGGTTGATTGGTGGTTTTGGATGCGCCGGGCCAGCCGTACCGCTGGAAACAGCTGGGCCAGTTGCAGGGCGCCCAGGGAAAGCAGGAACGCGGGGATGAGGCCGACCACGAGAGCATTCTGTTCGTCACGCACGGCGTCGTCATTAAAATAGGCCTCGAAGATGAGGGGGTCCCCACTCAGCGAGGTGGCACGAACGTACACCTCGACCAACTCGCCGGCCTCGGTCTCGTTTTCGTCACCCGGATCGCTCTGTACCCCCAGGCTCGCTCGCCCTTTACCGCCGGCGAGCAACTCGGGCGTCCAAGTCGGAAGTTTGAAGACCTGACCGATCAGCGCGGGGAGATCGGAGTAGACGATGCGGCCCGCCGGATTCCACACCTTAACTCGCACGATCGATCCGTCCGACATGCGGGGCGCCAACCGTTCATCGAGCCGCCGAGTCGAGCCGGGGTCACCCGCGAGGACAGCATCAGAAAGGAGCGGTCCGACGGAGTAGTCCGCGAGGCGTTGGGCGTGCTGGATGGCATTGTCCATAGCGTTACGCTCGGACATTTCGCGCACCCAGAGCGCTGCCGGCACGGCTACAAAAAACATGGCCAGAACGCCCACGGCGAGAAAACGGCTCACCGCCGCGCGCACTTCGGAGCGTTCGGTCGACCGGGCGCGGTCGCTGCTGCTGGCTCGAGGCTGCGCCGGTGACCACTTAGGCATGCTGGGCTGGCACCAGACCGAGTCGGGTCGCAATCACCACTGCTTCGAGCTGCGAGTGCGCCCCGAGCTTGCCGAGGATGGACTTCACGTAGCCGCGACAGGTGTTCTCCGAAATGCCCAGAGTCTTGGCGTTGGCCCGCACGTCCGAACCCTCGCCCATGAGGCGGAGCACCGCCAGCTCACGTTTCGTAAGGTCGGGAAACGGGATCTCCTCGTTGTGCTGCCGCCGCCGGGCACTCAGCAGGCTCACGAGCGACGGATGCACGATGAGGCCGCCGATGCGCGCGTGACGCAGGGTCTCGAGCACCGTCGTGAGGGAGCCGTCCTTCGGCAGGAATGCACAGACCCCAATTGCTGCGGCCTGTTCGAGGGCTTCCAGCGCAGGGTCACCAGTGAGAATGACAATACGGGTGAGCGGCGCGCGGGCCAGGATCGCAGTGGCCGCGACGAGGCCGCTGCCGTCGGGCAGGTGATAGTCCATGACGACGACGTCGGGTAATAACTCCAAACAGGCGGCAATGCCGCTGGCCACGCTGTTCGCCGAGCCGACGCTGCACAGGTCAGGTTCACGATTGAGAGAACCAGTGAGCAGTTCGGCGAAGGTGGTGTGATCGTCGACGATGAGAATGCGAATCTGCGCTGCCGTTGTGGCTCCCGCCACGGATGCGGTCGCCATCGTTCTCCGCACGCTGGGTTCTAGGGGGGACACCTGCGCGGTCATTTTCGGCAACCTCTCTGCTCGTTTGGGTGCCTTGATATTGGTGAACACGGCATTAACCCAGCTAACGACATCAGTATCAGTACAAGATGAGTTTCTGTCGAGTGCTGTATCTTTTCCCCCCCACGTGGTATAGAAATTGGTGGGCGGGCCGCCCGCTCAGACACGAGCGACGGCGCGTCGCAAAAATGACGTAACAACATCAGTAGCCTCCCGGAGGGAATCCGCGACCGGCTCTGGTCGCGGAGAAGTAGTGGTGGCAGCGCGGTGAGTCAGGCTGCTCGCTGGCGAAACCCGGAGTTGCGCGTGCAGCATGAGCAGGGCGGAGAGCACGTCGGCGAGGTCTGTGTCTCCGTCGGCCGTCGCATGCAGCAGGCGAAGCTGGGCTGCCCGCAGGATCGGGCCGGGAGCGCAGCCCAATTCGTTCTGCATGGCTTGGCGACACCGGTCGTAGGCCTGCAAGCCCTCGGCATGGCGCCCGCTCGTCTCCAGGCCGAGAACGAGGGCCGTCCACGCTCGCTCGTTCAGCGGTTCGTCGGCCAGCGCCAGATTCGCGAACTCGAGGGCATCATCGATGCAATGCAGTGCCGCGGCGGTCTCCGATGCGAGAATGCGGGCGCTGGTAAGCCTGGCGGCGTGCAGGTCGCGGGCCTCTGCGGCCCACGCCGGCACGAGTTCATCACCGAGAAGCGGTGCAGTGGCGAGATCGAGAGCGCGCAGCAGCAGGGGGTAGGCGAGGCCAGGGATGGTCTTCTGGGCTCGCTGCAGCAAAACGTCGAACTGGTCGAGATCGACGTCGACCAGGTTACGGTCGAGAACGTAACCGCCCGTCGTGGTCTGGAGGGGGCCGAATTTTCCCGAGCCGGGCTGCAGGTGGCGACGCAGAACGCTCACATAGCTTTCCAGGGTGGGCAGCGCTTCGACCGGAGCGCTGGCGCCCCAGAGCAGTTCGATCAGGCGGTCCTTGGACACTGGCAGCCCGAGATGCACCAGCAGAATCTCGAGAATCTGGCGAGGTTTGGGGCCGCCCAGCTGATGGGCGTGCAACACGACCGATCCGCGTCGAATGGAAAGGTTGCCGAATACGTGCACGTTCAGATGGGCCATGGCTGTGGTGATGGGCTGTTCTCGAGTGTCGAATCCGGTTGTCATGACGACCTCCACTGTTGGAATGCGACTATGCTGCCCGGTTGCTCCGAGCCGGGGAAGCCGCGTGTGGAGTGGACAATTACCCCCAATTTCGGGGGCATTTCAGGGGGTGGTGTGGTGGCCCGTGCCGAGCGACAGCCGCGCCCCTGCGGGCCGTCGGCGCTACGGTGCCGGCGAGGCTGTCAGCCGCGCGGGGCGGCACCCAGCCGTCGGATTCGAGCGGGATGACCGCGCTGATGCAAACGAGCCGCTTGGCACGGCGGCCGTGTCACCGAACGACGCGCTCGGCTTCGCGCCGGTGACAAGCAGTACGCCAGCCAAAGCTGCCATCACGAGCCAGGCGCTGGCCAGCGGAATCAGGATCTTGCGGCGGTGCTGGAGCAGGGTGGGCGTGCATCCAGGCCGCGTCTGCCGGGTAGTCTCGGGGTGCTTCTCGCCTTCGTACCGACGAACCATGAGCGGGGGCCCGTTTCGGGGAAAAATGGGCCCCTGCTCGCGGTTCAACGAGCGGACGTGCCTGCTCGCGCGCGACCAAACGGCAGTGCGATCGGCGATCAGGCCGGGACGATCAGTTCTCGTCGGCCCTCAGCACCCGGAGCGGCAGGTAGACCGAGCTGCCCATTCGGGTGAACTCGGCCGACTTCTCGGCCATGCCTGCTTCGATCGCCTCGAGGCTGGTGAGGCCGTTTTCTGCGGCATACACCCGGACATCCGCTGAAATGCGCATGGAACAGAATTTGGGCCCGCACATGCTGCAGAAATGGGCGGCCTTGGCCGGCTCGGCGGGAAGGGTCTCATCGTGAAAACTCTGCGCGGTGTCCGGATCGAGTGAAAGCGCGAACTGGTCGGTCCAGCGAAACTCGAAGCGGGCGCGGCTGAGGGCGTCGTCGCGTTCCTGGGCCCGCGGATGCTGCTTGGCCAGGTCGGCGGAGTGGGCGGCGATCTTGTAGGTGATCACGCCGGTCTTCACGTCGTCGCGGTTGGGCAGGCCCAGGTGTTCCTTGGGGGTGACGTAGCAGAGCATGGCTGTGCCGGCCTGGGCGATGATGGCCGCGCCGATCGCGCTCGTGATGTGGTCGTAGGCCGGAGCGATATCGGTCGCGAGCGGGCCGAGGGTATAGAAGGGGGCTTCCTCGCAGAGCTCCTCTTCAAGGCGCACGTTCTCGACGATCTTATGCATCGGCACGTGGCCGGGACCCTCGATCATGACCTGCACGCCGTAGGATTTCGCGACCTTCGTCAGCTCGCCAAGGGTGCGCAGCTCGGCGAACTGGGCCTCGTCGTTGGCGTCGGCGATCGACCCGGGGCGCAGGCCGTCGCCGAGCGAGAAGGTCACGTCGTAGCGGCGCAGAATCTCGCAGAGCTCCACGAAGTGGGTGTACAGAAAGCTCTCCTCGTGGTGGGCAAGGCACCAAGCGGCCATGATCGAGCCGCCGCGCGAGACGATTCCGGTGACCCGGTTGGCGGTGAGCGGAACATAGCGCAGTAGAACGCCGGCGTGCACCGTCATATAGTCGACGCCCTGCTCGCACTGCTCGATCACAGTGTCGCGGTAGATCTCCCAGGTGAGCAGGGCCGGGTCGCCGTTGACCTTCTCGACGGCCTGGTAGAGCGGAACGGTGCCCACCGGAATGGGCGAATTGCGCATGATCCACTCCCTGGTGAGGTGGATGTCCTTACCGGTCGAGAGATCCATCAGGGTGTCGGCGCCCCAGCGGGCGGCCCAGACCATCTTCTCGACCTCTTCGGCAATCGACGAGGTCACGGCGGAATTGCCGATGTTCGCGTTGATCTTCACGGTGAAGGCTTTGCCGATGATCATCGGCTCGCTCTCGGGATGCTTGTGGTTGGCCGGTATGACGGCCCGGCCGCGGGCCACCTCGTCACGCACGAGCTCGACCGGGAAGCCCTCGCGGGCGGCAATGTAGGCCATCTCGGGGGTGACGATGCCGGCCCGAGCCCAGACCAGCTGGGTGGCGGCACCGTCGATGGGCAGCGGATGCTCCCATCCGGACCGCGTTTTCGGCAGTCCCTTCTCGAGATCGATGGTGGCCGCGTCGTCGGTGTACGGCCCCGACGTGTCGTACAGGTCGAAGTGTTCGCCATTGCTGAGGTTGACCCGGCGCACCGGAATTTGCAGCCCCGGCCAGTTTTCGACCGGTTCGTAACGCTTATTGCTGCCCTGGATCGGGCCGGTGGTGACGGTTTGTGACAGGACGGTTTCGTCGTTTGTGCGCATTGGTTTCGAACTTCCTACGCCGGCATTACCCGGACAGGTTCAACGGTCGACGGCCCTGGCCGTCCTCTCAGCTCGCTGGTGCGCGCTCCCGTGGTGGTGTGTCTTCTGACACGTCTACCCTAGTGGTCAGCGAGCGAGAGCGGCCAGCTCGGCTCGAGTCGAAGCGCCGACCTTGCGCAGCAGATTCGCCACGTGGAACTTCACCGTGTTCTCGCTGATTGTGAGCGCTTCGGCGATGGCTTTGTTGCGTGCGCCCGATGCGACGAGTTCGAGCACGCCGCGTTCGCGCGGGCTGAGGCCCCAGGCCGCCTCTGCGGTAACGGATGCCGTGGGCGCGTCGAGCGGTAGTGACACCGCCATCTCGGAGCCCCAGCCGGCCGTCGCCTCGACGCCCAGCGTTCCGCTGAGCGCGACTACGCGGGCGGCCAGCTGTCTCACGCTCGGTACCTCGGCGTCGAGGTCGCCGGGCCCATCGTCGCGAATGCGGATGAGTAGGTTGCTGCCGTCGCAGTCCCACTGCACGCGCACCCGGCCCACGCCGGGCTGTTCGACCAGGGCAAGCACGGCGCCGCGCACAATGGCCCGGGCCTCGTGTGCGACCTCGCCGGGCAGGGCGCGTCCGTTCACCGGTGGCTCGATGAACTGCACGTCGAGGTCGCCGAAACGCACGAGCGGGCGCAGATCGTTCCTGAGGCGTTCGAAGGCGCGCGCCACGGGTTCCTCGGTGAGGCTGCGATCGAGGTCGCTTACCGCGCGGAGGGTGACCATCGCGGCGGCGGCTAGCTCGGTGGCCTTTTGTCGAGCGGCAGTGTCGCTCGTATTGCTCGAGCGGAGCACGGCGAGCAGCGATTCCAGCGTGGTGGCGTGCGCGTCGGTGAGGTCTGCGATGAGCTTGGAGCGCTCGGCGGCCGCGGTGCGGGCGGTCTGTACGGTCTGTGCGGCCTGCACGGTCGAGTCGACGGGAAAAGTCATGCTCCTAGCCTATCCGAACTACCCTCCGGGCCCGCCCTTAACCACCCGTTTGGGTAGTTAAACCATTCGTTTGGCGGGCGGCGCGCCCGCTCGAAAGAGTGGAGCATTGACTCATGACCGAAATGACCACCACCCCGACCACAGCGGATGCCCTCGGCGTCATTTTCGCCGAGAACGGTCGCGTCGTCGGCGTCCTACGGGCGGCATCCGCTTCGTCACTCGATGACGCTGCGGAACTGCTTGCGGCGGCACCGCGGGTATTCGTGCTCGGGGCCGGCCGTTCCGGGCTGGCGCTGAAGATGACCGCGATGCGACTCATGCACCTCGGCCTCGATGTGCACGTGATTGGCGAGGTGACCAGTCCGGCGATCGCGGCCGGCGACCTGCTGCTGGTCGCGAGCGGTTCGGGAACGACGGGCGCCATCGTGCGTGCTGCCGAGACAGCGCGCGGCGTGGGAGCGAGCATTCTCGCGCTCACCACGGCTCCCGAGTCACCACTCGGGCTGCTCGCCACCGTGACCGTGGTCATTCCCGCGGCCACGAAGCAGGACCATGCCGGCCAGGTGTCGGCCCAGTATTCGGGCGGCCTGTTCGAGCAGTCCGTGCTGCTCGTCGGCGACGCTCTGTTCCACTCGCTCTGGCAGTTGAGCGGTTTCACGGCCGAACAACTCTGGCCGCGTCATGCCAACCTCGAGTAACGCCGCGGACGCGGCCAAGGCCTCGTACGCTCACACACTCACCCCCAACAGAAAGTAGAACCCCATGAAGCTTCAGGTAGCAATGGACGTACTGACCACCGACGCCGCACTCGCGCTCGCCGCACAGGTCGCCCCGCACGTCGACATCATCGAGCTCGGTACCCCGCTGATCAAGGCCGAGGGCCTGCGCGCCGTCACCGCGATCAAGGCCGCGCACCCCGACAAGATCGTCTTCGCCGACCTTAAGACGATGGATGCCGGCGAGCTCGAAGCCGACATCGCATTCGCCGCCGGTGCTGACCTCGTGACCGTGCTCGGCACGGCCGGAGACAGCACGATCATCGGTGCCGTCGCCGCCGCGACCAAGCACGGCAAGGGCATCGTCGTCGACCTCATCGGCGTCGCCGACAAGGTCACCCGCGCCCGCGAGGTCACCGCGCTCGGCGCCCAGTTCGTGGAGATGCACGCTGGCCTCGACGAGCAGGCCGAGCCCGGCTTCTCACTCGCGAAGTTGCTCAACCAGGGCGAAACCGCGAAGGTTCCGTTCTCCCTCGCCGGTGGAGTGAGCCTGGCGACCATCGCGTCGGTGCAGCGCGCCGGAGCAACGGTCGCCGTTGCCGGCGGAGCAATCTACGGCGCCGAGGACCCGGCCGCTGCTGCTGCCGCCCTGCGCGCCGCGATCATCTAGTCTCAGCGTCTACTCTGGTGCCGTCCCGCTTCCGCGGGGCGGCACTTCTGCGTTAGGCGGACGCCCGCCAATGCGTCCTGCGGATACCGTTCGGGGCCGGTGCAGACACGCGATCGCTTCTGCGTTCGTGCCTGCACGGGCGCAGTCAAAGAACGGATGTCGTCGAGTCGCCTGTCGGTGGGCGCCACTAGGCTGGTGGCGCCCGAGACAGTCGGCGGCATCGTCGCCGCGAGAGGACGCGCACCCATGAGCAGCACCATCTTCGACCGCGCCCGGCCCGCCCAGTCCGTCGTAACCGCCTCGCTGGTCGACACGCGGCAGAGCTCCTTCTGGCTCGATGACCTCGCGCCGCGCGCGAGCTACCCCCGGCTCTCGGGCAACCTCGACTGCGACCTCGCGATCGTCGGCGGCGGCTATCTGGGCCTGTGGAGCGCTGTGCTCGCCAAGCAGCAGAATCCCGGCGCGCGGGTCGTGCTGTTGGAGGCGCGCACGGTCGGCTGGGCGGCATCCGGTCGAAACGGCGGCTTCTGCGAGGCGAGCCTCACCCACGGCGAGGAAAATGGCCGTAGCCGCTGGCCGCAGGAGATCGATCGGCTGACCGAACTGGGTGTCGAGAACCTGGACGCGATTGAGCGGGCGGTGGCCGATCTCGGCCTCGACTGCGATTTTGAGCGTACCGGAGCGGTCGACCTCGCCATCGAGGAGCATCAGATTGACTGGCTGAACGCGGAAACGACCGACGACGACACCGTGTTTCTCGACCAGGCGGCCGTGCAGGCGCAGGTGGCCTCACCGACCTACCTGGCCGGGGTCTGGCATCGGCGCAGTAGTGCACTCGTGCATCCCGGCAAGCTCGCCGCCGAGCTCGCGCGGGTAGCCACCGAGCTCGGGGTCGAGATCTTTGAGAACTCGCTCGTGCAGAACCTCGATGCGACCGGGTTGAGCGCAGCCTCGGGCACCCGGGTCGTTACCACCAGCGGCACCGTGACGGCACACAGAACGGCCCTCGCCACGAACGTGTTCCCATCGCTGCTCAAACGCAACAAACTCGCGACCGTGCCGGTCTACGACTACGTACTCATGACCGAGTCACTAAATGCCAGCCAGCTCGCTTCGATCGGCTGGCAGAACCGGCAGGGCCTGAGCGACCTCGCCAACCAGTTTCACTACTACCGGCTGAGCGCCGACAACCGCATTCTGTTCGGCGGCTACGACGCCGTCTATCACTACGGTCGCAGGGTGCGCAGCAGCTACGAGAACCGCCCGGAGACCTTCGAAAAACTCGCAAGCCACTTCTTCACGACGTTTCCGCAGCTGGCCGGGGTGCGCTTCAGCCACAAATGGGCCGGCGCTATCGACACGTCCACGCAGTTCTGCGCCTTCTTCGGCCAGGCTCGCGGCGGGCGCATCAGCTACGCTGCTGGATTCACCGGACTCGGCGTTGGCGCCACACACTTCGCCGCCCAGGTCATGCTCGACCAGCTGGCCGGCCGCGCGACGGAACGCACTGAATTGGCGATGGTGCGGGGCCGACCGCTGCCGTTCCCACCGGAGCCCATCGCATCCGCCGGCATTCAGGCCACGCGTTGGGCACTCAATCGGGCCGACCACAACCGTGGCAAGCGCAACGCGCTGCTCAAGACCCTCGACGCGCTCGGCCTCGGCTTCGACTCCTAGCGGGTAGGGTCAGCCCAGGGGAGTGCCGGCGATTCAGGCTGCGACGAACGTTCCGTTGCAGGAATGAACTCAAACAGGTAGAGCTGCTCGGCTTTCAAAGCCATGGTCATGATTAGAGCGGATGCCCGCCTTCACAGGCCCGCCAAAATAACCAGGGTCTCAGCCGAGCAGCAGCTTGCCGAGCTGGTCGGTCGAGTGCACAACAGCGGTCGCAGCAGTGGCTTCGGCAGGGGAGCCGTAGCCCCACTCCACCAGAATCGCCGGAATGCCGTTGACTTGGGCACCGATGGCGTCGTAGCTGCGGTCGCCGACCAGCACGGCACCGCTCGTGTCAACGCCGGTCGCGGCGAGGCGGACCAGGGCCTCGGCGACGATATCGGCCTTGTGGCTGCGGGTGTCATCGGCGGAGGCGCCGACCGTGGCCGTGAAATACTTCGCGAGGTCGAAGTGCGTGAGGATAGCGATAGCACTCAGTTCGGGCTTGCTCGTGGCGAGGGCGAGCGGAATCCCTGCGGCGTGGATGCGCTCGAGCAGGCCAGCCATGCCGGGAAAGACGGCCGTATCGAGCGCGGCGACGCCGTGGTATTCGGCCCGGTAGATCGCGATGGCCTCCACGGCCTCATCGCGAGTCATACCTGCGTATTCCTGAAAAGCGTCGAGCATCGGCGGGCCGACGTAGGCGAGCAGGTCGGCAGCTGAGGGAACGGGACGGCCCAGCAGGGTGAAGGTGCGGGCCAGAGCGGCGGTGATTGCCGGGGCGGAATCGGTGATGGTTCCGTCGAGGTCGAAGAGGATGGCGCTCCACGTGCGCGTCAATGTTGCGTTCATTCGCAATAGCCTAAGCGGTTTGCCCCAAATGTACCCCATTTGCCCATTTTTCCTCAGCTTTCGTTCAGCGCTTTCCAGACGGTGCGTCGACCGGTTAGCCTTTTCCTGTCGAAAGGAACCCGTATGACTCTGCCCCCCTCGCGCCTTATCTATGGCTGCATGGGCCTCGGCGGTGACTGGTCCAACGCGCCGGTCACCCCCGCCGCGATCGACCACGCCGCCGCAGCGGTCGAGGCCGCACTGGATATCGGTATCACCGTGTTCGACCATGCCGATATCTACCGCTTTGGCAAGGCCGAAACGGTGTTCGGCGAAGTACTGAAACGCTCGCCGGGACTGCGCGAGCGCATCGAGATCCAAACGAAGTGCGGCATCCGCTTAGACCCGGACCACGCCCCCTATGACCTCTCCACGATCGTGGCGAGGGTCGACGATAGCCTCACCCGCCTCGGTGTCGAGTACGTCGATACCCTGTTGCTGCACCGGCCCGACCCGCTGCTCGAACCCGCCGCGGTGGCGGCCGCGGTCGCCGCACTGCACGCCGCCGGAAAGATTCGCGCACTCGGAGTCTCGAACATGTCGGGGGCCCAGATCGCGTTTCTGCAGCGCGAGATCGACTTGCCGATCGTGGTGAACCAACTCGAGTTGAGCCTGCTCCGGCACGACTGGGTGGATAGCACGGTGCTCGTCAATCACCCGGATGGCGCCGACAACACCTTTCCGCACGGCACCCTCGAATACTGCGCGAGCAACGGGGTGCGGCTGCAGGCCTGGGGGCCCCTGGCCCAGGGCCGCTACTCGGGCGCTGCGACCCCGGCGCGTACGGCGGCCGAGGAGGCGGCATTCGCTGTGGTGCAGGCGCTGGCCGAGAAGAAGAACACGACGCGTGCGGCCATAGTACTCGGCTGGCTGATGCGGCACCCGGCGCACATCGACCCGGTGCTCGGGTCGAGCGACCCGGCGCGCATTCGCGCCTGCAAAGAGGCGGCCGCGCAGGCGGCGGCAATGACCCGCGACGAGTGGTTTGCGCTGTTTGTCGCGGCGCGCGGGCGACCGCTGCCCTAGCTAGAAGAGTTTCGAGGCCGTGTCGTCGAGTCCGCGCATGGCGTCATAGTCGAGCAGCAGGCAGCGGATGCCGCGATCCTCGGCCAGTTTGCGGGCCTGCGGTTTGATCGTCTGCGCGGCGAAAACCCCGCTGACCGGTGCCAGATGCGGGTCACGGTTCATGAGTTCGAGGTAGCGCGTGAGCTGCTCGACACCGTCGATATCACCGTTGCGCTTCAGTTCGACGGCGACCGATCGACCGCTCGCGTCCTGCGCGAGGATATCGACCGGCCCGACCGCCGTCATGTATTCGCGCCGAACGAAAGTGAAGCCCTCACCGAGCAGGTGAATGTGCTCGGCCAGTAGCTTCTGCAAGTGCGACTCGGCGCCGTCCTTGATCAGTCCCGGGTCGATGCCAAGTTCGTGCGCGGAGTCGTGTTGCACTTCGTAGACGCTGACCACGAGCTGGTCGGCGGTCTTGGCATGGGTGACCGTCCAGAGAGCGGTGATGCCAGCATCCGATTGATCGCTGTCGGGTTCGGAGATAGCGATCGAGCAGGGCGGGCTCATCCAGTTGAGCGGCTTGTAAGAGCCGCCGTCGGAGTGCACGAGCACACTGCCGTCGGACTTGATCATCAACAGTCGGGTGGCCATCGGCAGGTGGGCGCTGAGGCGCCCGGCATAGTCGACGGAGCATTTCGCAATTACAAGGCGCACTGGACGAGTTTACGGCTTCTCGTCGGGCGGGTCAGAAAACGCGCATGGCGATCTCCGCCGGGGCGGCCAGGAGCATTTCTATCTCGTCGTCGAGTCGCACGAGCGTGATCGAAGCTCCGGCCATGTCCAGGGACGTGCAATACTCACCCACGTAGTTGCGACCGATCGTCATGCCGAGCGCGGTGAGGCGTTTGTGGATGATCCCGTACAGGATGTACAGCTCGCTGATGGGGGTGCCGCCCAGACCGTTCACCATCACGGCGACCCGGTCTCCACTGACAAACGGCAGATCGGGAACGATTGCGCCGAGCAACTCGTCCACGATCTCGTTGGCGGGCATCCACAAAGCGCGGCGCCGTCCGGGTTCGCCGTGAATCCCGACACCGATCTCGATCTCGTCGTCGCCGAGTTCGAACAGGGGCGCCCCCCGGGCGGGCGGGGTGCACGCTGTCAGCGCCACGCCCATGGTCCGGGTGACCGAATTGACCTTCTCCCCGATGCGCACCAGTTCGTCGAGGTCGGCCCCGGTCTCCGCGGCGGCCCCGACTGCTTTCATCACGAAGAAGTTACCAGCCACCCCGCGGCGGCCGACGGTGTACGTGGAATCCTGCACCGAGACGTCATCATCGATGAACAGCGTGCGCACCGCGATGCCGTCGGCACTGGATGCTTCCTCCGCCATCTCGAACGCCATCCGGTCGCCGGTGTAGTTGTTGACCAAAAGCAGTACGCCCTTGTTGGAGGCGAGGAGCTTGGTCGACCCGATGATGTAGTCGATCGGCGGCGCGGCGAAGACGTCCCCGGGGCAGGCGCCATCGAGCATTCCTCGGCCGACCGTCATGACGTGGGCGGGTTCATGGCCGGAGCCGGAGCCCTGGATGATGGTCACCTTGTCATGGTTGGGGGCGTCGGCGCGATGGATGAGGTGGTATTCGGGTACGTAGCGCAGCGTGTCGGGATTCGCGAGGGCGATGCCCTCGAGCATCTCGGGGACGAACTGCTTGGGGTCGTTGATGAACTTCTTCATGCTGTCTCCACGTCGTTGTCGGGATCGGATGGCTGATGGGGTACTAGGTGGGCCAGGTGCGGGCGAGGTGTTCGGCCAGCACGGCGATGGCGATCGCGCCCGCGTCGGGCGAACCGATGCTGCGTTCACCGGTGTAGCTCGCGCGGCCGCGGCGAGCCTGGAGGAGACTGGTGGCGTCTGCGGCTTGCCGGGCGGACGTCGCCATCTTTCCGAGCGCCGTCTTCGCGTCGTCCCCGGCTTGAAATGCATTCTCGAGAGCGTCGACAGCGGGAACGAGAGCGTCGAGGAGGGTCTTGTCGCCGACATCGGACTTACCGCGATGTTTGATCCCCTCGATCGCCGCGCGCAGGGCGGCGATCGAGTTCGCTGGTGTGATCTCGTTGAGGCCGGTGAGTTGTGTGCCGGCGCGAAGGAATGCTGTACCCCAGAGGGGCCCGGAGGTGCCGCCGATGGTGCTGGTGATGATGATGGCGATCTTGCTCAGAAAAATGCCGGGGTCGCTTCGGTCAACGCCATCCCAGCCTGAGAGCACGACTTCGAACCCGCGCGCGAGGGAGTATCCGAAGTCCCCGTCGCCCACGACCGAGTCGAGTTCACCGAAATATTTCTCGTTGGCCAGCGCTTCCTCGGCGATGGACCGCACCACGAATTCCGTCGTGTCCTGAGAGCTGGTCATGATTCTTCCTCCGGGTCGGGGGAGCGCAGTACAGACAGGACGTCGTCCAGCGTTACAAACCCGCGCGGCACCACGCCGGCGGGGGAACGAAGCACGGACGTGGACACGCCGTGCGGCTCGCCGAGCGAAGTGACGACGAGGGCGGCACCGGCGAAGTCCTCGTCGGCCGTGTAGCTGCTCACCGTGACGACGGTGCGCAGCCTGGCCGCGCGGGCCGCGCGCAGGCCGTTGCTGCTGTCCTCGATCACGACGGCCTCGTCAGTGGTCACGCCGAGGTGTTCGAGCGCGTAGGTGTAAATGTCGGGTGCCGGCTTCTTGGCGGCCACGATGTCCCCGGCGAAAACCTGGAACTGTGCGGCCAGCATCTCGCCTACGGTGTAGAGCAGCACCGCACGCACGGAGGCTTCGGCCGAGGTCGAGGCGACCGCCAGCAGCCAACCGTGGGCGGCAGCATCGGCGACGATGCGGGCGATTCCCGGGCGGGCGGGCAGGGCTCCGGAGGCGACCAGGTCGGTGTAGATCTGCGTCTTGCGCCGGTGCCAGGAGGCGACCGCCTGCTGTTGGCTGGCTGGATCGACGGGCAATCCCGCTGCAAGAACGAACTTCGGGGTGAGCAAGCTCGTGAGGCGTTCCTTGCCGCCGCCGATCATCAGCTTCCCGGCGTAGTCCTCCTCGCTCCAGTGCACGGGCAGGCCGAACTCTGCAAAGGTGGCGTTGAAGGCTGGTAGGTGTCCGTCACGTTCAGTGTCGGCTAGCACACCATCGCAGTCGAAGATGAGCGCCGGCATCGCTCACCACGCCTTGCCGGCAGAGCCGAACGTACGGGCCAAGCCGCGGGTCAGGTCGACGACATCGCCGCTCACGGCGCGAAAGAGCGTCGGCGGGTCCCACTTGTCGGCCTGCTCGGCGAGCCGCAGGTTGGCCAATGTGGACTGCAGATAGGTCATCTTGAGCGCGGTGGAGATGTTGACCTTGGAACAGCCGCGCTGGATTAGATCATGGAATTGCGCATCCGTCATTCCGCTGCCTCCGTGCAGGGCGATGGGGAGCGGATGCGCCGCCACCAGGTCGCTGACCCGGTCGAAGTCCAGTGTGGGCTTCGACGTGTAGACGCCATGGGCGTTGCCGATCGACGGCGCGAAGACGTCGACTCCGGTCGCCTCGATGAAAGCGAGCGAGACGTCCAGCGTCTGCCGCGCCGCCGTCTGGTCGGAGCCGACGCCGTCCTCAACGCCGGTGATGGATTCAATCTCACCCTCGACATGGGCGCCGTAGCCCCGAGCCTCCTTGACGACCTCGATGGTCTGGCGCTGGTTCTCAGCGACCGGCAGCGCAGACGCGTCGAACAGCACCGAGTTCCAGCCGATGGCGAGGCATTCGCTGATCACGTCGCGGTCGGGGCAATGGTCCAGGTGCAGGGCCACCGGCACCTCGATGTCGGCGGTCATGGACTGCCACATGGCGAACAATATCTTCGCGCCGATCGACCGGACGGTCTTGACCGAGGTCTGCACGATGATGGGCGAGCGCACCTCGACGGCCGCATCAAGCACACCCTGCATGGTGAGGTCGTTGAACACATTGACGGCCGGTACGCCATAGCGTTCCTGGAACGCGCGATCGACGATTTCCTTCAGCGAAACGATTGGCACGACAGCCCCCTTTGGCTTTCGTTCACGATATCCCCGCACACGGATCGTTCGCTATCGGGGAGTCCCCCCATGCGTCTGGGGGAAGTCCCTGCTCTTCATGGTCCGCGGCATCCGCTCAGGAATGATGTGGATGGGCCAGCCCGGCCAGCATTGTGCGGTTGGCCGCCCCGGTCTTCCTGAGGATCGTTCCGACGTGCTTCTCGACGGTCTTCACCGAGATGCCGAGCTCGGCACCGATCTGCTTGTCTCGGAGCCCGCTCTCCACAAGCCCACGCACCTCTCGCTCGCGAGACGTCAGATGGGCAGGACCGATCGGCTCGCCCCATTGTTCCAGCAGGGAGCCGGAGACAACGGCGTCCCCGGCGACGGCCGAGTCGACCGCCCGCACGAGTGACTGCCCATCGGCGGAACGGTTCAGGAATCCCCGAGCGCCAGAGCGAGCCGCGTGTCGGATTCTTTCATCATGCGGGTCTCCGACCAGGAGAACCACGGCCGTTCCCGGACTGGTGCGGGCCAGTGACCCCAACAGGTCGGTGCCTGGCCGGTCGACCAGATTGATGTCGGTGACGACGACGTCGGGCTGGAGGTGCCGTGCCCCAGACAGTGCGCCGGCCGCGTCGCCGTACTCGGCGACCACCTCGATCCCCGTCCCTTCCCGCGCGAGCAGGTGCACCAGACCGGCCCGAATCACCGGTTGTTCGTGCAGGACCAGCACCCGATGGGGGCGTGTGCCGCTCGGGCGCCCGGGCGACACTCGCGACGGGCCGGCCGGGTCGTTTCCGCCAAGCCGGCCGAACCCATGCGCCAGCGCCGCGCGCTCGGTCTTGTGCAACTCGGCCAGGCTGATGCTGACCTCAATGGCGACGGTGTGCAGCCGGAAGTCGGCGATGGCGCTGGCCGCCTGGGCGGCGAAGAGTTCCAGCATCCGGGCGTCCTGGCTGGTGAAGAGACGCTCGGAGGTGTTTGCAAAGACGACGCACGCGCCGATGACGCCTGAGGGGAGCCTGATCGGCACGCCAATGACCGGCCGTTGGTAGCGGGCGTCGTCTTGGCCGAGGTGACCGCCCGGTACTTGGGAGTACTCGTTGAACACGACGGATCCGCCGGCGCGCACGACGGCGCCGGTCACGCCTTCGTCCAGCGGGAAGACCTGGCCCGCTCGGCACTCAGCGCCGAGGTCGACCTCCTTGCGATAGACCTGTGCGGTCTCATCTATGGTGCAGATCGAACCCATGCCGCACCCCAGCAGCTGGGCGGCGCTCAGCAGGATGCGCTCCAGCAGCGGTCCGAGCCCCGTATCGCTGGCCTGGCCTTCAGCCAGGAATACCGCCACCTTGTCGCCGGGCCGGTCGTTCAGCGGTCGAAGGGCATCGAACAGGATGTCGCTCGGGGTCGGTGCGGCAGGCAGGGTCGGGGCCATAGTTTTCTCGTCTCTGAGTGTGAAAGCACGACCGAGTTCCGGAAACAGCACTTCACCCTATGGGCCGGCTTCCGTTGGCGCTACCGGTCGATGCTTCGATGTGGCTGGGAACCACCCGCTGTCACCATGCACGGCGACTCACGGGGCGGGCCGCCGGCGCCGCCAGCCCGGCCAGCACCATCAGTACTAAAATCAGGTACAGCGCATTGAGGATTCCCCAGGCCTCGCCGAGCAGGCCGAGCACGGGGGGCCCGACCAGGAAGGCAAAGTAGCCGATGATTGCCACGGCACTGACCCGGGCTGCAGCGTTCTTGGTATCGTCGGCGGCCGCCGACATGCCCACCGGAAACCCGAGCGAGGCACCAAGGCCCCAGAGCACCGTGCCGACATAAACGAGTGGGGTGTTCGGCGCGAGAATGAACAGCACAAGCCCGGCAATGCCCACGCCGGCGCAGGCGCGGAGCACGGGCACCCGGCCGAATCGGTCGAGCACCGGTCCGCCGATCACGCGGCCCACGGTCATCGCAGCCACGAACACGCCGAAGACGATCGCGCCGTCGGTGTTGCTGAAGCCGTGGCCGTCGACCGAGGCGAGGGCGAGCCAGTCGTTGGCCGACCCCTCGGCGAAGGTCATGCCGAGCACTATGAGGCCGATCAGAAGCAGTTTACGGTCGCCCCAAACGGCGAGACTGTCACGCAGGCGGACGCGCCAGGTGAGGTGCGGGGCTTCCGTTTTCTCCGTGGTCGGGGTCACCGCCGAAAGGAATTGCACCGCCCCGACGATCGTGCCCAGAACCAGCACCGCCATGACCAACAGGTGCCAGAACACGGAGATGTGTAGAGCGGACGCGGTGGCGCCGCCGAGCGCGCCGACCACCGTGCCGAGGCTGAAGCAGGCGTGCATGAGCGGCATGAGCGTGCGGCCGATCGCGCGCTCGGCTGCGGCGCCCTCGACGTTCATCATGACGTCGAGGGATCCCATGCCGATGCCGAACACGGCGAGGGCCGTGAAGACGAACGGGGCCGAGGGTATGAGGCTCACCCCCGCGCCCATGAAGACGAGGCCGGTAACGGACAGGGTGGTGCTCAGCAGCATCGCCCGGCGTGCCCCGAGGCGATTGAGCAGGCCCGCTGCCAGCAGCAGCCCGATCACCGAACCGGTCGAGAGTCCGAAGATGAGAATTCCCACCTGGGCGGTGTCGAGCCCAAGACCGTCGCGTACGGTCGGAACCCGCGACATCCAGCTGGCCAGGCCGAGTCCGGCCACGAAGAAAACGGCAAACACAGCGTTGCGCCAGCCGAGCAGTGCCGGCCCCGGCGACGCGCTGCCGGCGCAGGCGGGAGAACCGGAACTGGACCCAGCTGGGGTGATCACTATGGGGCACACGATTCCTGAAGCAGCGAACGGCCTCGACACGAGATGGGCAGATACGTCAACGGTACAGTGACGGCCGCTCGAACGAACGATCTACATGCTTCGGTGGTCTCTGACCGCGGATTCCAAATCGGCGAGTCCGGGGGCCATCGCGGCGTCGACGGCCATGGGGTCTGAGATGTTCAGCCGTTGCATCTCCCGGCGCCCCTGTGGCGCCGTGTTGATTTCGTGCTCGCCAGCTTCGAGGCCGGACAGCAGGTCGGAAATGACGTCGTCGAGAGATCGACGCTCCCAGCCCAAGTCGGCTCCGGCGTTCTGAGATGTCATCATGTCGGTATCCGTCGCGCCCGGGTAGACGGTCGCCACATGCACTCCCATTCCGGTCAATTCGCGCCGCAGGGACTCTCCGAAACGAGCGAGGCCGGCTTTGGTCGCGGCATAGACGGAATAGAACGGCATTCCGACGAGGGCGATTCCGCTGGAAATGTTCAAGATAATGCTGTCTCGGTCAGCACCGGCTCGAAGACGCGGCAGCAATGCCCTGGTCAGCAGCACGGGGGCCACGAGGTTGAGATCGATCATCGATCGAATATCAGCCTCACTGGTGCGTTCGAGCCGTCCGGCCCGAACATTGCCCGCATTGTTCACGAGCAGGTCGATGGTAGTCCACGAGTCAACGGCCTCAACCACTCGGTCAGCGCTGCCCGGCAGAGTGAGATCCTGCGTCAAAACTTCGGCCGAGCCACCGGCGGCTTCGACCAGCCGGGCTGTCGCGGTGAGTGTCGACTCTTTGCGGCCCACCAGGAGGAGATGTGCGCCCCGCGAACCGAATTCGATCGCCAGGGCCCGCCCTATTCCTTGCCCTGCTCCAGTGATGATGCCGTGTCGGTTGCGTAGATCCAAAGTAGTCATTCCTTCGATTCGGGCGAGACGGGCCGCGCGTGCGGCCCTGAACCGCATCGTTGAAAAGAATCAACGGCTTACTGAAGCGCGTTATTCCTGACACGACGCCGGAGCATTGTTCGCGCAGCACCATCGCGAGCGAGCATCGGTCCGATCATGCCTCCCAGCGACGGTCACCGCTGGACAGGATTCGCCCCACCGGTTGTGTTAGCGTAGCCTTACCTTAGCAATCGTTCGCCTCGTCTGGAGTCCCATGCGCATCCCCCTTTCTGTCGTCGCGATCGTTGCTGGCGTCACCGTGATCGCCCTAGCCGGCTGCACGCAGGCCGCCGAACCCGTAGCAACCGGCGAAGCCACCAGTGATGGTGCCTTCACGCTTTACTCCGGGCGCGACGAAGCACTCATCCAGCCGCTCATCGACCAGTTCGAGGAGCAGAGCGGCATTAGCGTCGAGGTGCGTTACGGCAACACCGCCGAGCTCGGCGCCCTGCTGCTCGAAGAGGGCGATGCTACCCCCGCCCAGGTCTTCCTCGCGCAAGACGCCGGAGCGCTCGGCGCCCTCGCCAACGCCGACCTGTTCGCGACACTGCCAGCCGAGACCACCGACGCCGTGCCGGCCGGATTCACCTCGACCGACGACACCTGGGTCGGCGTCACCGGCCGCGCCCGCGTGATCGCCTACGACAGCGAGGCTCTGAGCGCGGCCGACGTGCCGACATCCGTTGACGCCTTCACCGACCCTGCCTGGGCCGGAAAATTCGGCATCGCGCCGACCAACGCAAGCTTTCAGGCTTTCGTCACCGCCTACCGGGTGCTGAACGGCGAGGAAGCCGCCGACGAGTGGGTCGCCGCCGTCGCCGCGAACAGCCCGGTCATCTTCGATAACAACCGCGCCATTCTTGCCGCCGTCAATGACGGTGTCATCGAGGCCGGACTCATCAACCACTACTACTGGTTTGCTCTGGCCTCCGAGACCGGCGAAGAAAACATGCGCGCCCAGCTTGCCTACCCCGAGGCTGGCGACGCTGGATCCATTGTGAACGTGGCTGGCGCCGGCCTTCTCGCCGGAGCAGCCGAGGACGCCGACGCGCTCGAGTTCATTGACTACCTTGTCGGCGCCGAGGCGCAGCAGTACTTCGTGGATGAGACGTTCGAGTATCCGTTGATCGATGGCATCGACGCCCCGGCTGGCCTGCCCGAGCTGGACTCACTGGTCAACCCCGACCTCGACCTCGCCGACCTCGACACCCTCGAAGACACCCAGGCGCTGCTCGGCAAGCACGGCCTGATCTAGCGGTGAACGCACGGCTGCCCACTCCGGTCGGCAGCCGTGCCCTACCCTTCGCGAGCCGCTCACCCAATCTCCGCCAGGTGGATGCTCCGATTCCGATCCGCGCGCCGGCCCAGCTCAGCGCCATTCTCGCCACCGGGAGCTTCTCGTGACCGAGCTGCTCAGTCCGCCATTTGAAACGGATGCCCCGCCGCCGCGCGCACCCGGCCGGTACCGTTGGGGCGCGCCACCCTGGCTCCTGGTACTCGCCGCGCTGTGCGCCGCGACCGCCACCATTCCTCTGGTCTATCTCGTCGTGCGCACGACCGAGGCCGGGCTGACCGAACTGCTCGACACCCTCGTGCGCCCGCGGGTGCTGCAGCTCACGATCAACACCGCGCTGCTCGCTGCGGCCGTCACCCTGTCGTGCCTCGTGCTCGGCACGATCTGCGCCTGGATTCTTACGCGCATCCGCTTGTCGTTTCAGCGCACCCTGCTGCTGGTCTCGGCGCTGCCTCTCGCGGTTCCGAGCTATCTGGCTGCCTACGGCTGGCTGGTCTGGTTTCCGCACCTCAATGGGTTCTGGGCCAGCTGGTTCGTCATGACCATGGTCTGCACCCCCTACGTGACGCTGCCGGTCGCGGCGGCGCTGCGCGGGGCATCCGCTGATCTGGAATCGGTGGCTCGCACCCTCGGTCGAGGGCCGTTGCGGGCCTTTGCGGCCGCGACGTGGCCGCAGATTCGCCCCGCCGCGATCGCCGGGGCATTGCTGGTCTGCCTCTACTCGCTGAGTGATTTCGGGCTCGTTTCGATGCTGCGGTTTCAGACGCTCACCTGGGGAATCAATGCCGCCTATGGTGCGAGTTTCGACCGCAACCAGGCTGCGCTGCTCGCCCTTGTACTCGTCGTGCTCGCGCTCGTGGTCGTGGCCGGCGAACGGCGCAGTCGCCGCCAGGTGTCCAGCGTTCCCGGTCGCAGCACTATGCCGACTCGCTCGCCCGGCCGTACGTGGCCCGTCTACGTCGCGGTGCTTCTCGCCGCGCCGCTCGCCGGGGTTGTGGTTCCGGTGGTCGGGCTGCTCAGCCGCCTGCTCGAGGCTGAAACCCTGCGTGCCATCGATGTACCGCGGTTGATCGAGGCGGTCGGCGCGACCCTCGGGCTTGCCCTGGCCGCCGCCGTGGTCGCCGTGCTCGTGGCGTTGCCGATCGCCGCCCTCGCAGCCCGCTACTCAGGTCGCCTGGTCGCTGTGATCGAGGCCGTCGGTTTTCTCGGTCACGCCCTGCCCGGCATCGTCGTGGGCCTGTCGCTCGTGTTTTTCGCGCTCGCTGCGGTTCCGACGTTCTACCAAACCTCCGTCGTACTCGTCTTCGCATATGTTGTTCTGTTCATGCCGCGGGCGATCGGCAGCGTGCGCAGCGGCATCGCGACGGTGCCCCCGAGCCTCGGCGACGTCTCCCGCATGCTCGGCCTCTCTCCGTTCCAGACGTGGTGGCGGGTCACTGCGCGCCTCGCCCTGCCGGGCATTGCGATCGGCGCACTGCTCGTTGCCATCTCGGCCATGAAAGAATTGCCAGCGACGCTGCTGCTGCGGCCGACGGGTGTTTCGACGCTCGCGACCGAGTTGTGGAGTCGCACGGCCCTGTTCGAGTTCGGCGCTGCGGCGCCCTATGCGGCGGCGCTCGTGCTCGTGGCGATGGTGCCCGCGGTGCTGCTGTCCGGCATCCGCGGCACGGCAAGGGAGAACTAGTGGGCTGGGTAACAATCCAGGGGATGGGCGTCGCCTATGGCGACAGCCGGGTGCTCGACGACGTCAGCCTGCGCATTCCGCGTGGCTCACTCGTGGCCGTTCTCGGCCCGAGCGGATGCGGCAAGACCACCCTTTTGCGCGCGATCGCGGGTCTGCTGCCGGTCACCGCAGGCACAATCACGGTCGGCGGGCGTCTCGTCACCGGCCCCGGCGTGCAGCGAGCCCCGGAGAAGCGCGGCATGGGCTGGGTTCCGCAAGACGCCTCGCTGTTCCCGCACCTCACGGTGGGTGAGAACATCGGTTTCGGGCTGCCGCGCACGAGGCAGAGCGACGACCTCTACTGCGAACCCGGCGAGACTGCCGGAGGAGTCGGAGGACTGTTCGCCGGACTCACCCGCCGCGCGCGCGCCAACCGCACCCGCCACGCTTCACTGCACACCACGCCGCTTGCCCCGGCTCCGATCACGCCCGACCGGAGTCGCCGCACCAGCCGCGCGGCCCGCATCGCAGAGCTCGCCACTCTGGTCGGCCTCGCCGAACTCGTCGATCGCGCCCCCTCGCAGCTCTCCGGCGGTCAGGCACAGCGGGTCTCGCTGGCCCGGGCGCTCGCCCCCCGGCCCGACCTCATGCTGCTCGACGAACCATTCGCGGCTCTCGACCCGCTGCTGCGCTCGGCCCTGCGCACCGAGGTAGCTGCCCTGCTGCGGAGCCAGCACAACACGAGCCTGCTCGTGACGCACGATCAGGAAGAGGCGCTCTCGCTCGCCGACTTCGTGGCCGTCATGCGCGGCGGCGAGATTTTGCAGTTCGGCAGCCCTGCCGATGTCTACGAGCGCCCGGTCGACCCGTGGGTCGCCGGGTTCGTCGGCGATACCGTCGAGCTCGACGGAGTCTGGCAGGGCGGCCGGGTCGCTTGCGGCCTCGGCTCGCTCCCAGCGGACTGGATGGGTGCGCGAGCAGTGAACGACGGGGGCGCAGCCTCCGCTCCCGCTGACGGAACGAGCGTGCGCGTGCTGCTCCGCCCGGAATGGCTGACCCTGTCCGCCCCGTCAACCGAGCGTCAAACGGATGCCGCCACCACCGCCATCGCGTACGCCGGCCACGACGCCCTGGTGAGCTTCACCCTCGCCGGCGGCCTCGTCGTGCGCGCCCGCGTCGCGGCCCCCGACCTGCCCCGCGTCGGCGACCGGCTGAGCCTCGGAGTGCGCCAGAACGCCTTGGCCTACCCACTGGGATCCTGACCCGGTCGCGGCCGTCGCGCTGACCGGTGCCGCGCCGCGACCGCTGACCCGTTCGGCATTCAGCGCAAGAAGCCACTCTTTCAGCGAGTTGCACGACGCCAGCTCGCGCATGTGCCACCCTTAGGAATGGTGAGAGTTCCGGGCCGTGCGCACGGAGCCCGCCCGAAACTAGGCGCAAGCGCGCATGAAGTGGTTGTAGCCAAGCCAATGGAGGCCTAATGAAGGAGCGCAATTCCAATTCGGTCATGAGGCGCAAACCCATCACCGACATCGGTGACGAGGTCGCCAAGAACGGTCTCTTCAAGAGCCTCGGACTCTGGCAGCTCACCGCGATCGGCGTCGGCGGCATCATCGGAATCGGTATTTTCACCCTTGCTGGACTCGTCGCAAACGGTGGCCCGGACGGCGAAGGCGCCGGTCCGGCCGTGCTCATCTCGTTTCTCATCGCCGGACTCGCGAGCGCGGCCGCCGCCCTCAGCTACGCGGAGTTCGCCGGGATGATCCCCCGCGCCGGCTCGGCGTACACCTACGGCTATGTCGCCCTCGGTGAGATCGTCGGCTGGTTCATCGGCTGGGACCTGCTGCTCGAGTACATCGCGATCGTCGCCGTCGTCGCGATCGGCATCTCGGGGTATTTCACCGAGTTCATGGGCGGCATCGGCATCGACGTTCCGACCTGGATGCAGGGCACCCCGGACACCCTCGACGGCGGCCTGATCAACCTGCCCGCCATCGTGGTCTGCGTGCTCGTGACCTTCATCCTCAGCCGTGGAACGCAGACCTTCGGTCGCTTTGAGCTCGTCGCCGTCGGGCTCAAGGTGTTGCTGATCCTCGCAATCATCGTTCTTGGGTTTTTCTATATCAATACCCAGAACTACGTTCCATTCTTGCCGAACGGGTTCGGCGCGGTCTTCACCGGCGCGGCCACGGTCTTCTTCGCCGTCTTCGGCTATGACGCTATGAGTACCGCCGCCGAAGAGGCCAAAGATGGCAAGAAGCACATGCCGAAGGCGATTTTGCTCTCGCTCGCCATCGCCATGGTGCTCTACGTGCTTGCCACTCTCGTGCTCACCGGCATGCAGAATTGGCAGGATATCGACCCGACCGCCGCCTTCGCCGTCGCATTCCAGTCCGTCGGGCTTCCAATCGTCGCGACCGTGCTCTCGGCTTTCGCCGTTGTGTCGATCCTCACCGTCATGTTGACCTTCCTCCTCGGCGTCAGCCGGGTCTGGTTTTCAATGAGCCGGGACGGCCTGCTTCCCAAGTGGTTCTCCGGCACCGACAAGAAGGGAACTCCCGCCCGCGTCACCTGGATTGCCGGCCTTGCCGCGGCCATACTGGCCGGGGTCTTCCCGATCCGGCTGATTGCCGACCTCACCAATATCGGAATTCTCGCCGCCTTCGTCGTGGTCTGCGTCGCCGTGATTGTGTTGCGGCGCACCCGCCCCGATGTTCCCCGCACCTTCAAGCTGCCGTTCATGCCCTGGGTGCCCGTGTTCGGGGTGCTGTCCTCTGTCTTCCTCATCACGCAGCTTCACTGGGAGACCTGGCTGCGCTTCGGCATCTGGCTTGTCATCGGCCTGGTCATCTACTTCTTCTATGGTCGGCGCAACTCCGTCATGAACCCGAAGAGCCCGCGCTACATCGAGCATCCGGTCGATCCGCACTAGCGCCGTTCAGACAGCGGATGTCGGCGCGCGGCCTATCCTGCACCGCGGCGCGAAGTCAGCGCGCGCCGACGACCATCCAGGCCAGACTGCGGGCGCGCAAGCCCAGGGTCAGGGCGCGGGCGCCGAGATAGCCGAGGGCGAACGCCGCCATGAGCAGTGCAAGACCAACCGGGCCTGCCGGCGCCCAGACCAACACGGCGGCGGCCAACGGCACGAAGGCTGCAAAGTTGAGCAGCCCGGTGAGGGCCAGGTAGCGAGCGTCGCCGGCACCGATCAGCACACCGTCAAGCACGAAAACGACGGCGCCGAGGGGAACGGACGCCCCCAGCACAATCAAGGTCAGCGGCAGCAGTGAGGTCACCGCTTCAGAGTTCGTGAACGCGTGCCCGAGCACGCCGCTCGTGCCGATCACCACCGCGGCGAGCACGACACCGGCGAGCACGCCCCACTCCAGGCAGCGGCGCAGCACGGTGCGCACCTGCGCTACTTCCCCGGCGCCGAGGCCGCGGCCGACGAGGGCCTGGGCGGCGATCGCGAGAGCATCGAGGGCGAAGGCGAGCGTCGCGAACAGGGTCATCGCGATCTGAAAGGCGGCGAGTTCGGGCGAGCCGAGCTGGGCGGCCACGAACACGGCGAGCAGCATGGCGCCGCGCAGGCTCAGCGTGCGCATAAACAGCCAGCCGCCGCTGCGGGCGCCGAGCAACAGCCCGGCGCGATGCGGCCGCAGCGGGGCGTGGTGGCGCCGGGCGTGTCTGGTGACGACGACGAGGTAGACGACGACCATGCTCCACTGGGCCACGACCGTGCCCACGGCCGATCCGGCGATGCCCCAGCCGAGCAGATAGATGAACACATAGTTGAGCGCGATGTTCGCGCCGAAACCGATCCCGGCCACGTAGAGCGGGGTGCGGGTGTCCTGCAGGCCACGCAGCAGTCCGGTCGCGGCGAACACCAGCAGCATGGCGGGCAGGCCGAACATGGAGATGCCGAGGTAGGTGGCGGCATCCGCCGTGACGGCGGTTTCGGCGCCGAACGCGCCGACGAGCGCCGGCGTGGCGAGCAGGCCGCCGGCCGCGAGCACGAGGCCGAGGCCGAGGGCGAGCCAGAGCCCGTCGATCCCGACCGATACCGCCCGTCGGCTGTCACCAGCACCGAGCCAGCGGGCCACGGCGGGAGTGGTGCTGTAGGCGAGAAAGACCATGAGGCCGATGATGGTCTGCAGCACCGCGCTCGCCAGGCCGAGGCCGGCCAGCGGGGTGGTACCGAGGTGGCCGACCATGGCCGAGTCGGCCAACAGAAACAGCGGCTCGGCCACGAGCGCACCGAGCGCGGGCACGGCGAGACGCAGAATGTCTCGGTCGATGGGCTGTGCCCGCAAGATATTGATGCTCTGACTCTACGGCGGCGTGCGCCTGCCGGTCGCCGCGCTCACCGCCGAGACGGATGCCGAATGCTCACGATTCGACAGCGGCCGGTGCCAACCCCGACAACCTGCGAAATTGTTAAGAATGCCGAATCTTTCATGAGCAGTGACCGCTTATCGTGCGCATCCCACGCCCCATCCAGATATGTTCATCCCAAGAGCTGCTGCCGACCGTGGACGCTTCAGATAATCTTTGCTGCGCCGGGAACATCATTTCCGGTCCTGAAAACCCTTTCCATTCCGCAAGGATGTTGGCCGCCTCACCGACGAGCGTGCGGACATCCGCTTCGAAAGGATCGACCATGCCTGATCCCCAGCTAACCCCCGAGGCACTCAGTATCGGCGTCGTCCGCGAGAGCGGGGCGGATGAGCGGCGCGTTGCCCTCGTGCCCCGCGCCGTCGCGTCCCTCGTCGCCAAGGGGCTCGACGTAGTCGTCGAGCCCGGTGCGGGGGCGGAAGCGCTTATGAATGACGACCTCTATCTCGCCGCCGGCGCCACCCTCGGCGACGCGTGGAGCGCCAACATCGTGCTCAAGGTCGCCCCGCCAACCGACGCCGAGATCGCTCGCCTGTCGGTGGGCGCGACCCTCATCGGATTTCTATCGCCACGCACCGCCGACAACAAGATCAGCGCGCTGCGGGACGCCGGCATCGTCGGTTACGCGGTTGAGGCGATCCCGCGCATCTCCCGTGCCCAGGTGATGGACGCGCTCTCGTCGCAAGCGAACGTGGCCGGCTACAAGTCGGTCATCCTCGCCGCATCGCTGTCGACCAGATTCTTCCCGATGCTCACCACGGCGGCCGGCACCGTCAAGCCGGCGAGCGTTCTCGTGCTCGGCGTCGGCGTCGCCGGGCTGCAGGCTCTCGCCACCGCCAAACGGCTCGGCGGACGCGCAACCGGCTACGACGTGCGCCCGGAGGTCGCCGACCAGGTGCGATCCGTGGGAGGCCAGTGGCTCGACGTGGGGATCGATGCGGCCGGTGACGGCGGTTATGCCCGCGAGCTCACCGACGAGGAGCGCGCCGAGCAGCAGGCCGCGCTCGAGACCGCGATTTCCACCTTCGACGTCGTCATCACCACCGCTCTCGTACCTGGGCGTCCGGCGCCGCGGCTGGTGACCGCCGCTGCCGTGCACGGGATGAAAGCAGGCAGTGTCGTCATAGACATGGCGGGCGAGACCGGAGGTAACTGCGAGCTCACCGTTCCCGGCGAAACCGTCGTCGTCGGCGGCGTCACCATTGCCTCCCCGCTCAACCTGCCCTCGACGATGCCCGAGCATGCGAGTGAGCTCTACTCGAAGAACCTCACCGCCCTGCTCGAATTGCTCGTGCGTGACGGCCGACTCGACCCCGACTATTCCGACGACGTGGTGGCGCTCTCCTGCGTCACGCGTGACTCAGTCTTGAACAGGATCTGACATGGACTACACCGGCTTTCTGGCGAACATCGCCATTCTCGTGCTTTCGGGTTTCATCGGCTTCGCCGTCATCTCCAAGGTGCCCAACACCCTGCACACCCCCCTCATGTCGGGCACCAACGCCATCCACGGCATCGTCGTGCTCGGCGCCCTCGTCGTGCTCGGCACCGCGCCCAACCCGAGCGTCCCGCTGCAGATTATCTCGTTCGTGGCGATCGTGTTCGGAACCGTGAACGTCATCGGCGGGTTCGTCGTGACCGACCGCATGCTCGCGATGTTCAAGACCCGCCCCACCGCGTCGACCGACGGAAAGAACTGACCATGGACATCCTCGTCTACGCTCTCTACATCGTCGCGTTCGCGATGTTCATCCTTGGATTGTCCGGGCTGACCGCCCCGAGATCTGCCGTGCGCGGCAACAAGATCGCTGCGGCCGGCATGGCCGTCGCGTTCGTCGCGACCCTGATCCACATCCGCGAGACCAGCAGCTGGCTGATCATCATCGCCGCGCTCGTCGTGGGCGTGATCATCGGCATCCCGCCCGCCCGCAAGGTGAAGATGACGGCGGTGCCGCAGCTCGTCGCCCTGTTCAACGGCGTCGGCGGCGGAACCGTCGCCCTCATCGCCTGGGGGGAGTTCATCGAAAGTGACGGCTTTACCGGCCTCCGCGTCGCCTCCGGCCCGGTCCTGCCGCTGGTCGTCGCGTCCCTCTTCGCGGCGATCATCGGCTCGCTGTCGTTCTGGGGCTCGATCGTGGCCTTCATGAAGCTGCAGCAGATTCTGCCCGGCCACCCCCTGTCGGTCGGCCGGCTGCAACAGCCACTCAACGCGATCCTGTTCCTCGGGTCGATCGTCGCGGCCGTCATCGTCGGTATTGGCTCGACCACCACCGGTGCCGCCCCGGTTTGGTTCGGGGCGATCCTGATCCTGGCGGGCATCCTCGGGGTCACGACCGTGCTGCCGATCGGCGGCGCCGACATGCCCGTCGTCATCTCACTGCTCAACGCGCTCACCGGCCTGTCGGCGGCGGCGGCCGGGCTCGCGCTGAACAACATCGCGATGATCGTCGCCGGCATGATCGTCGGGGCGTCGGGTACCATCCTCACCAACCTCATGGCCAAAGCCATGAACCGGTCGATTGTCTCGATCGTGGCCGGCGGGTTCGGTGGCGGCGGCAAGGGTGCTGCGGTGGCGAGCAGCGGCGACCAGATCGCAAAATCCACGTCCGCAGCGGATGCCGCCATCAAGCTCGCCTACGCCAACCAGGTCATCGTCGTGCCCGGGTACGGGCTCGCCGTCGCCCAGGCCCAGCACGCCGTGAAGGACATGGCCAAGGTGCTCGAAGCGCGCGGGATCGAGGTCAAATATGCGATCCACCCGGTAGCCGGGCGCATGCCCGGGCACATGAACGTGCTCCTCGCCGAGGCCGACGTCTCCTACGACGCGATGAAGGAGATGGACGACATCAACGGAGAGTTCTCCCGAACCGACGTCACCATCGTCATCGGCGCCAACGACGTCACCAACCCCGCCGCACGCACCGACCCCAACTCGCCCATCTTCGGCATGCCTGTGCTCAACGTGACCGAGTCACGGTCGGTGATCGTGCTCAAACGCTCGATGAGTTCGGGCTTCGCCGGTATCGAGAACCCGCTGTTCTTCGGCCCCAACACCACCATGCTCTTTGGCGACGCCAAGAAGTCCGTCGCCCAGGTGACCGAGGAACTCAAAGCGCTCTAGGCGGTTTCGCACGTATGACCGCGCCCATCTCCGTGCGCGCTGCGACCATTACCGTAGCGCCTGCCAAAATGGGGGCTGAGTGCCTCGATGACTTGTTCCCGCGAGTCGCTGCACGCACTTGCCAGCGAATAGTCAGTCGAGCAGCACGTGCGATCCGGCAAATCGACAACCGGTCACCGGCCCCGGATAGGCTGAACACATGACTGAGCTGGCGACTGCATCCGGAATCAACCAGAACGAACTCGACCCGGAGGTGCGCCCCCAAGACGACCTCTTTCGGCACGTGAACGGCAAGTGGATCGCCCGCAGCGAGATCCCCGCCGACAAAGCCCGCTGGGGCTCGTTCATGATGCTCGCTGAAGACGCCGAGAAGGCCGTGCGCGAGATCATCATCGAGGCGCAGACCGCGCCGGCCGGCAGCCTGGAACGCAAGTTCGGCGACCTCTACACGAGCTTCCTCGACGAAGAACGCATCGAAGCGCTCGGCGCCACACCCCTGCAAAAAGACCTCGAAGCGGTCGACGCGGTCACCACCATCTCCGAACTGCTCGCGACTCTCGGCCGCCTCGAGCGCGGTGGCGTCGCCGGCGCCTTCCACCTCTACGTCGACAACGACCCGGGTAACCCCGAACGCTACCTCGTCTTCATCGCGCAGGGCGGGATCGGACTGCCCGACGAGAGCTACTACCGCGAGGAAAAATTCGCCGAGATTCGCACCAAGTACCAGGAATTTCTCGAGCGGATGTTCACCCTCACCGGTTTCGCAGACGCCGCCCCCCGGGCAGCGCGGGTCTTCGACCTTGAAACCGAACTCGCCGTGCACCACTGGGACAAAGTCGCCACCCGCGACAGCGAGAAGACCTATAACCTGCGCACCTGGGGCCAGGTTTCGGCGCTCGCCGCCGGCGCCGACGTTGATCTCTGGCTGGAGGGCCTCGACGCCCCGGCCGGCGCCCTCGAAGAGGTCGTCGTGCGGGAGCCGAGCTACATCGCCGGACTCGCGGCGACCCTCACCGACGACCGCCTTGGAGCGTGGCAGGACTGGCTTCGGTGGCAGGTCATCCGCTCGAGTGCTGCATACCTGTCCAGCGAATTCGTCGAGGCGAACTTCGACTTCTACGGCCGCACCCTGAGCGGCACACCGCAGCTGCGCGACCGCTGGAAGCGCGGTGTCTCACTCGTCGAGGGCGCACTCGGCGAGGCCGTCGGCCGCATCTACGTGGAGCGCCACTTCAAACCGAGCGCCAAGGAGAGCATGGACGTGCTCGTGGCCAACCTCGTCGCGGCCTACGAGGACAGCATCAGCACCCTCGACTGGATGACCGAGGAAACACGCACCCGCGCCCTCGAGAAGCTCAGTAAATTCACGCCGAAGATCGGTTATCCGGTGAAGTGGCGCGACTATTCGGGCCTGCAGATCACCGCCAATGACGTTATTAGCAACGTCAAGGCCGCGGGCGAATTCGAATTTCAGCGCGAGCTCGGCAAGATCGGCAAGCCCCTCGACCGCGACGAATGGTTCATGACCCCGCAGACCATCAACGCGTACTACAACCCCGGATTCAACGAGATCGTCTTCCCGGCGGCCATTTTGCAGTTTCCGTTCTTCGACGACGAGCGCGACCCGGCCGCCAACTACGGCGCGATCGGAGCGGTCATCGGCCACGAAATCGGCCACGGCTTCGACGACCAGGGCTCCAAATACGACGGCGACGGCCGTCTCATCGACTGGTGGACCGCCGACGACAAGGCCGCGTTCGAGCTGCGCACGGCCGCGCTCATCGCGCAATTCGAGGGCCTCGAACCGCGGGCCATCCCGGGCCACATTGTAAACGGTGCACTCACGATCGGCGAGAACATCGGCGACCTCGGCGGGCTCTCCATCGCCTGGAAGGCCTACTTGCTCTCGCTGAACGGCCAAGCGAGCCCGGTCATCGACGGCCTCACCGGTGCCGAACGTTTCTTCCTCTCCTGGGCCCAGGCCTGGCAGATGAAGCTGCGCGACGCTGAGGCCATTCGCTTGTTGGCTATCGACCCGCACTCGCCGAACGAATTTCGTTGCAACCAGATCGTCAGCAACATTCCGGCGTTCTACGAGGCCTTCGACGTCACCGAAGCGGATGCCCTCTACCTCGCTCCCGGGAAGCGCGTCACCATCTGGTAACACGACTGGGTTAGTGTGGGCCTGAGTCGAACGAGCAGGGGATGGCGGGTGCATGGCCGCGCCGGGGAAGGAAGGGGCCGACAATGGACTTTCCGAATCACGGCGACGCGGGCGCGTCGGCGGATGCCGGTGGCCGCCGCGCCAGCCTGAATGCCGGGGATGCCGGTCATTCCCGCCATGCCGCTGCGCCCGGCGGCAAGCATCGTGGCACCGATGTTCCCGAGAACTTTGCCCGGGGTTTTATCTCCCTGGGCGAGCTCGCTCTCAACGGAGTGCAGGTCTCGGCGAGGGCGACCGACCTCTCGACCGGACGGGTGCTGTTTTCGGTCGACGACCACGTAGCGATGCCCACGGCGAGCGTGGGCAAGGTGCTGCTTCTGATCGAGGTCGCCGCTCGCCTGAACGATGCTGAATTCGGCCTGGCCACGATGCTCGAGCGCTCGGTGGCCGATGCCGTGGGCGATTCCGGCGTCTGGCAGCACCTGCAGGTGGCTCGGCTCGGCGTCGCCGACCTCGCCGCGCTGGTCGGGGCGACGAGCGACAATCTCGCGACCAACGTGCTCATCCGGGCCGTTGGGCTGCACGCGGTGCGCGCCCGCACCGAGCAGCTCGGTCTTAGTCGCACGGCGCTGCTCGACCTCGTGCGCGACCGGCGTGGCCCGGATGATGCACCACAACTGTCGGTGGGCAGCGCGAAGGAACTCACCTGGCTGTTCACGGCCTTGGCCCGCGGCGAAATCGTCGATGCCGAGACGAGCGCACGGGTGATCGGCTGGCTGTCGCTCAACACTGACCTGTCGCTCGTGGCGAGTGCGTTCGGGCTCGATCCGCTCGCGCACCGGGAGAGCGACCACGGGCTGCTCATGGTCAACAAGACGGGAACGACCGCGGGGGTGCGCAGCGAGGTGGGAATCCTCCGCGGTCCGCGCGCCGGTGTGACCTACGCCGTCTCGATGCTGTTCGACGACGGGCAGCTGATGACGCGGCTCGCGGTGCTCGACGGCATGCGCGCGGTTGGGGCCGATCTGCTGGAGTACGTGCACTGACACGGACGGGCTCCGTGCGTGGGCCCAGTTTATAAACTGGGCCCACGTTCATAGGTTGGGCCCGGAGACGGTGTGGCTGCGGGGCATCCGCTTTCGGGTCGTCCTTCTTTCGCCGAGTCGTGAGTTTCACGCCGCTGCAGGTGCAGCTGCCGAGCCGTGATTGTTGACCCCGCTTGAACGTTTTTCGGGCTGACATTCACGGGTCAGTGATCGAAACTCACGGGTCGGCACCCGGTCTCGCCGACAAATTGTGCCATCGTGGGGTTGTCGGGCATGGACGCCCGCCACCTATGCGAAGGAGCTATACCATGGCGGTCATCGGATGGATTGGGCTGGGCCACATGGGCGGCCCCATGACGGCGAACCTGGTGAAGGCCGGGCACAGCGTGCGCGGCTTCGACTTGAGCGCCCCGGCGCTCGACGCCGCGGTGGCCTCCGGCGTCACCCGAGCGACGAGCATTGCAGACACCGTCGCAGGCGCCGACGTGGTCTTCACCATGCTCCCCAAGGGTGATCACGCCCGTGCGGTGTACTTCGGTGACGAGGGCGTGCTAGCCCACGCCGCCACGTCGACCCTGCTGGTGGACTCCTCGACGATCGATATCGAGTCGGCCCAGGCGCTGCACGATGCGGCCGCTGCGGCGGGTTTTCGTTTCGTCGACGCCCCGGTCTCGGGCGGAATCACCGGCGCCGAAGCTGGCACCCTCACCTTCATGATTGGCGGTGAAGCGGATGCCGTTACCGACGCGACCGCCTACATCGAGCCGATGGCCGCGAATATCATCCCCACCGGCGGTGCCACAACCGGCCAGGCCGCGAAGATCTGCAACAACCTGATGCTGTTCATCAACCTGGCCGCGACCTCGGAGGGTGCGGTTTTGGCCGAGCGGCTGGGGCTGGACAAGCAGGTGTTCTGGGATATCGCATCCGTTTCGTCGGGCGACAGCTGGGCGCTGCGCACCTGGTATCCGATTGCGGGGGTGGTGCCGTCAGCGGCCGTGAACCGTGATTTCGCGCCGACCTTCACGGCCGAGCTCGCCAATAAGGACATCGGCCTGGCGGTCGCCGCTGCTGCCGCAACCGATACGCCGCTCGAGATTGGCACGCACGTGCAGCAACTGTTCCAGCGCCTGATCGACCAGGGCCAGGGGGGCAAGGACTGTTCCATGATCGTGAAGCTGGTCGACGGCACCCTGGCCTGAGCGGCCGCCGACCCGTGAGTTTCCAGCGTCGAGCCATGAGGTCTGGCCCGATTCAAACGCCACGACTTATAAGTCGTGCGCAAAAACTCACGGGTCGACGTGCAGGAGGTGGTCGTAAAAAGCTCCCGGGCAGCGCACGCTATGGAATCTCAGGTAGACAGTCTGACTCCGGGACACCGCGCATACCTCAGACGATCGCGAGCTCGGGCCCGGCGGCAGTCAGCTTGCGGGCCTGACGCGGGTCGACCCCGTCGTCGGTGATGATGAGATCGAATTCGTTGGCGTCGGCGACGCGGCAGAACGAGTTCTGGCCGATCTTGCTCGAGGTCAGCGCGAGCACGCGCCGCCGCAGCAAGCGGATGCGCCACCGCGCCTTTAGCACGGCCCTCACCATCTTCACGTGGATCGTCTGCGAGCGTCATGAGCACCGTCATCGTGCTGTTGCTGGCCATTCATGCGGCCTACGGCCTCTCGATTCGCCCGATCATCAAGTCGACCGACGCGCTGATCTGCTTCATCTTCGCCTGGAACGAATACTTCCTGGCCAGCCTGCTCACCTCGACCATGGCACGCACCACCCCGCCGTTCCTCGGCAGCTTCGTCGACGGACGCGGGCAGTTTCTCGCGGTACTCTCCGCAGCATCGAACCTTGCGGTCCTGCCCGTGGTGCTGGCCGGCTGGCTGGCGCAAAAACGCCTCGTCACCGGCCTGGCCATGGGCGCGATCAAGTAGCGATCGATAGACTCAGGGGAGTCAAATGAAACCGGAACCAGCAGGAACCAGCCGAAGTGCCGACGAGCGGCGTGCCAGCATCCTGGCCGCGCTCGCCGACGCCGGCCGGGTCGAAGTGAACGAGCTCGCCGAATCGCTCGCCGTGGCCGAGGAGTCCATCCGCCGCGACCTGCGCACCCTCGAAGACGGGGGCTCCTGCGTCGAGCGCACGGCGGAGCGATCAATTCGGCCGCCCTGCAGGTGGTCACGACGTCGATTCCGGTTGCTCTCGTGGCGAGCCGCAACGCCGAGCTCTCGGTCTACAACCTCGGCGGGACCGTCGACCCCGACGATGACTCGCAATCCGGCCAGTGGACCCGCGAATCGCTCGAACACATTCGCATCGACACGGCGTTCATCAGCGTCAGCGGGCTCACCAGCGACGGTCAGCTGTTGGCCACAAACCCGAAGGCCGCCCGTGTCAAGCGTGCCGCAATGGATGCCGCCACTACCGTCGTGCTCATCGCCAACCACGACCAGCTCGACGCCCACGGCCTCGTGAAGTTCGCGCAGCTCGACGAACTTGACCACCTCGTGGTCGATGCCGGAGTGAGCCACGCGGTGCTCACCCTGGCCGCCGAGGCCGGCGTGCCCGTTCTGTGTGCCGTTCCGCTCGAAACTGAGGTCGCACCGTGACCGCCGGCAGCTACCCGGTTGATGGCTTGCTCTTCGACTGCGACGGAGTGCTTGTCAACTCCGACGAAGCGGCGGCGATGGCCTGGAACGAGTGGGCCGTGGAGTACGCGCCCGGCTTCGACTTCGACCGTGACATCATCCATGGCCGACCGGCCAGGGAGACGATTGCCGAACTCGTGCCGGCGGCCGACGTTGACCGCGCCGACCACGCGCTCATGCTGAAAGAGGTCGAGACAGCCCCGCTCGTGCGCGCCCTGCCCGGTGCCCGCGATCTGCTGCAGGCGCTGCCGACCGGCCGTTTCACCATCGTAACGAGCGCCGTGGCCCTCGTAGCCCGCGCCCGCCTGCACGCTGCCGGGCTGCCGTGCCCGGTGGGCCTGGTCACCTTCGACGACGTCGGCAATGGCAAACCCGCCCCCGATCCGTACCGCCTCGGGGCAGACCGGCTGGGCATCGATCCGCGCCGCGGGGTGGTGTTCGAAGACGCCGACGCCGGCGTTCAGTCGGCCCAGGCCGCCCGGATCGGGCTCACCGTCGGCATCGGAGCGCGCGGGCTCGAGACCAAGGCGACCCTCGTTTTAGCCGACCTGACCGGTATCCGCTTTGATGGCACCCGATTGCATTTGGGCGATGCGGTGCAATTGCGCCGACCCCGACCAGACAGCACCGTAGGAATGAGGAACGCATGACCGACACCACGCCCCCCACGCTGGTCCAGCTGAGCAACGCGACGCTGCCGTCGTTGTCGCCCGCCGTGGAGGTTCCCCGCTACGACCGCGCCGGACTCACCGCCGGCATCGTGCACTTCGGCGTCGGCGGTTTTCACCGCGCGCACCAGGCCCTCATGATCGACGACCTGCTGCAGCAGGGCCTTGCCCGGGACTTCGCCATCTGCGGCGTCGGTGTGATGCCCTCCGACGCCCGCATGCGCGACGCGCTGCTCGAGCAGAACGGTCTCTACACCCTCGTCGTGAAGCACCCGGACGGCAGCCTCGACGCCCGCGTGATCGGGTCTATCATCGACTACCTGTTCGCCCCCGACGACGTGGAGGTCGTGATCGAACGCCTCGCGAGCCCCGAGGTGAGGATCGTCTCGCTCACCGTCACCGAGGGCGGCTACAACATTCACCCGGTCAGCGGTCAATTCGATCTCGGCAACCCGCAGGTCGCTGCTGACCTGCAAGCGGATGCTGCCCCCGCGACGGTCTTCGGCCTCGTCGTCGAGGCCCTGCGCCGCCGCCGCGACCGCAACATTGTGCCGTTCACCGTGATGTCCTGCGACAACCTGCAGGACAACGGTCGCGTCGCCCGGCGCGCGTTCGTGGCCTTCGCCACGGCGAAGGACGGCGACCTCGGCGCCTGGATCGACGCCTCTGTGAGCTTTCCGAACTCCATGGTCGACCGCATCACCCCGGTCACGACCGACGACGATCGAGCTCAGATCGCTGAGACGTTCGGGCTCGCCGACCGCTGGCCCGTCGTTTGCGAGCCGTTCTTGCAGTGGGTGCTCGAAGACTCCTTCACCGCCGGCCGCCCGCCCTACGAGAAGTCTGCCGCCCAACTCGTGAGTGACGTCGAACCCTACGAGCTCATGAAGCTGCGCCTGCTCAACGCGAGCCATCAGGGCCTGGCTTATTTTGCGCACCTGTGCGGCTATCGCCTCGTGCATGACGCCGTGGCTGACCCTCTCATCGCCGGTTTTCTGCGCGCCTACATGGACCGCGAGGGGTCGCCGACGCAAACCGGTGCCGGGAATCGACCTCGAGGACTACAAGACCCAGCTGATCGAGCGCTTCAGCAACCCGGGCGTGCGCGACACCGTGGCGCGATTGGCCGCCGAGTCGAGCGACCGCATTCCCAAGTGGTTGCTACCGGTGATCCGGGAGCAATCGGCGCGCGGCGGCGAGCTCGCCCTCTCGGCCGCGATCGTGGCGAGCTGGGCGCGTTACGCCGAGGGGACCGACGAGCAGGGCGAACCGATCGACGTCGTGGACCGCATCAAGGACACGGTCATGCAGAGCGCCGCCGGCTACCAGACCGACCCGCACGCGTTCCTGCGCGACCGCGACCTGTTTGGCGCCCTCATCGATGACGCCGCGTTCGTGGCAGCCTACGACCGCGCGCTCGACCTGCTGCACACCGTTGGAGCACGCCGCACCCTCGAGGTGCTCACCGAGTCGCTCGATTAAGCTGATCAAACGAACCGGGCTTTAAGGGAGATGACGTTGGCACTGAACCGTCGGGTGGTTGTCGGGGTCGATTCCTCGACCCAGAGTTGCAAAGTCGTGAGTGTCGACGCCGATACCGGCGAGCTGTTGCAGTTGCGCAGCGCGCCGCACCCCGACGGCACGAGCATCGACCCAAAGCGCTGGTGGGACGCCTTCGAGCAAGCCGGAGGGGGGTCATCCGCTGCGGGTGAAGGCAACGTGCTCGCCCTCGGCGTGAGCGCGCAGCAACACGGCATGGTCGCCCTCGACCGTGCTGGCATGCCGGTGCACGACGCCCTGCTCTGGAATGACGTGCGCAGCGCCCCGCAGGCCGCCGCGCTCACCGAAAAGTACGGTGCGTCGATGTGGGCCAGCGAGATCGGTATGGTGCCGGTCGCCTCGTTCACGATCACGAAGCTGGCCTGGCTGCACGAGAACCGCCCCGAACTCGCCGCGCGTGTGGAGCAGGTTTTGCTGCCGCACGACTGGCTTACCTGGAACATTCTCGGGCGGCCCGCCGAGGCCACGACCGACCGCAGCGACGCCTCCGGAACCGGGTATTTCTCGGTGCACAGCAGCGAGTACCGCCTCGACCTGCTCGAGGCCGCCCTTGGCCGGTCCGCTCGAGTGCCGCGCGTGCTCGGGCCGTCTGAGCGCGCCGGGGTTTCTCCCGGTGGTGTCATCGTGTCGGCCGGCGCCGGCGACAACGCCGCGGCCGCGCTCGGTCTTGGCGTCGCAGAGGGCGATGTGGTTGTCTCGATCGGCACGAGTGGCACCGTCTTTGCGAGCACCGCGGCCCGTATCGCGGATGCCTCCGGCTCGGTCGCCGGGTTCGCCGACGCTGCCGGTGGCCAGCTGCCCCTCCTCGCGACCATCAACGGTGCCCGCACCCTCGTGGCCACCGCCCACATGCTCGACGTCGATATCGAACGCTTCGGCGCCCTCGCCCTGTCGGCCCCGATCGACGCCGACGGGCTGCTGCTGCTGCCCTACCTCGACGGCGAACGTACCCCCAACCTGCCGGATGCCACCGGGTCCCTCACCGGCATGCGCCGGGCCAATATGCGCCCCGAAAACGTGGCGCAGGCATCCGTTTTGGGGCTGGTCTGCAGCCTCGCCGACGCGCTCGATTCGCTTCGTCGTCAGGGCGTGCCCGTGCGCCAGGTCATTCTGATCGGCGGTGGCTCACAGTCGCCCGCCGTGCAGAAAATTGCAGCGGATGTCTTCGGCGTGCCTGTCGTGCTGCCCGCCCCCGGCGAATATGTGGCCCTCGGTGCCGCCCGGCAGGCGGCTTGGGCGCTCGATGGCGACTTCCCGCAGTGGAAGCGTGAGATCGCGACCGAACTCGAGCCTTCTGCCGCCAGGGACTGGGCCGTCGACGTGCGGGCCCGGTACGCCGAGCAGCGCGGCCTCATCTACGGGGTCTGAGGGAGGGCGCGCTGCGCCGGGTCGCCGAGCAACGGCGCTAGCGGCAGCAATAAGCGGAACAGGCTTTGCTGCGGCAGGAACACCGCCACCAGGTAGAGCCCGTAGCTCGCCGAATACGCCACCACCTCCGGCCGAAGCGGAAGCAGCGCCCGCCGCGACAACCACCACCCGAATCCCGCCACGAGAACGAGCACCAGTACGATTCCGGCCACGCCGAGGTACTGTGTCGCCATCAGAAACCACGGGGTGAGCGGCACGAACGGGAGGACCCGGCCGACGAAGCCGGTCCACCACGACAGCTCCGTGGCCAGGTAGGCGTCGTGCACCCCGGTGACGGCGGCGGCCACGAGCGGCCAGGCCAGGCCAGGCCGCGGCAATCACAAGCCCGCCGGTCACGATCGACCAGCGGTCGCGCCACGGAAACCGCTCGCGCTCACGCCAGCGCAGCAACAGAATGATTGCGAGGGCCAGCGACAACGCGAGCACTCCCGGCCGGGTGAACGCGGCCACCACGGCGAACGGGATCATGAGCAGGTAGCGCCGCGACAGCAGAGCCCAGAGGCTGCCGAACATGCAGAACAGGAACAGGCTCTCGGCGTAGGCCACCTGCAGAATGAACGAGAGCGGTCCGAAACAGAACAGGGCGACCGCCCACAGCGCCGAGGTGCTACCTACGCGCGGGGCCAACAGCCGGTAGAGCGCAAGCGTCGCCAGGGCACCGAACAAGGTCGCCACGAGTACGCCCGCAACGTAGAATTCGAGGCCGGTCAGTGCCGTCACGCCGCGCACGAGCCACGGGAACACCGGCAGAAAGCCCCAGGCATTCGGCTCGACGTTGCCGATCGCGTCGGTGGGCAGTTCGGTCGGATACCCGTACAGCGCGATCGATCGGTAGAACGAACTATCCCACGAGCCGGAAAAGGTGAAGAAGCTTGGGTCGCTGCGGTAGCTCGCAAAGGCCCAGTCGTACCTGGTCGCGATGGCGAACAGGGCGGCCAACAGGGTCGTCGTCAGCAGCCGCGACGCCGCCCAGATGAGGAGCACCAGGCCCCACGGCGGCAGGCGACCGAGGCGAAAGCGGAGCGCACCCAGCCGCTCTGCCCCGCCCCCGTTCGTCATCGACCCAGACCAGCTGCCGCTAGCAACAGCGCCCCTGCGGGTTCTGGTCCTGGCGATCGGTCTGGTCGCGCCAGAATTCGCGCTCCGTCATGAGCGGATGCGCCGCGTGGGCGCCACTCGCAGCATCCGCTTCGTGGTGTGCCACGTACTTCTCGTAGGCGTCCTCGCCGAGTAGGCCTTTGAGGTACCAGGCCACGCCGCGGGCGCCCTTGCGCACGCCAGCCAAGAGGGTCACTAATGACCCTCGATTGTGATTTTCTTGTGCACCGGCAGGGCATCCCACTCGGCCTGCAGCACCTTTTCCGGCGGGGTCATGATGAACCCGGCCGGCGCGTAGATCTGCGATTGCACGGCTTCATCCTCGCTCGTGGCGCTGGATTGGTTGCGATATGCGCGCACGGTGGCCTGGATGGCCGTGAGGATCACGATGATGGCGAGCACGACGAAGACGATCGACAGCACACCCTGCACCATCGTGTTGCGCACCACGGCCTCCATGGCCAGAACGCTCGGCGCGGTGCCGAAACTCGTCTCGCCCGAAGAGAGTGCCTCGGAGAACGCGCGGTTCTGCGCGAAATAGCCGATGCCGGGGGTGGTCGAGAAAATCTTCAGGAACGACGCCGAGATCGTGACCACTGCGGCGAAACCGAGCGGCAGTGCCACCACCCAGAGATACTTGAACAGTCCACGCTTGGCGACGATGGCCATGCAGACAGCCAGGGCGATCGCCGCGAGCAGCTGGTTGGCGATACCGAACAGCGGAAACAGCGTGTTGATGCCGCCGAGCGGATCGGTCACTCCCATCAGCAGCACGGCACCCCACGCGGCGACCATGATGGCCGTGGCGGCCCAGGCGCCGGGGCGCCAGGAGGTGTTCTTGAACTTCGGGAAGAAGTTGCCGAGGCTGTCTTGCAGCATGAACCGGGCAACGCGCGTGCCGGCATCCACTGCGGTGAGGATGAACAGGGCCTCGAACATGATGGCGAAGTGGTACCAGAAGCTCATCATCGACGTGCCGCCGACGAGCTGCTGCATGATGTGCGAGAGCCCGACGGCGAGTGTGGGAGCGCCGCCGGTGCGGGAGACGATCGACTCTTCGCCAACGTTGGTTGCCATGTCGGTCAGCATGCTCGGGGTGAGGTTGACGCCGGTCAGGCCGAGGCTGTTCACGAACGCGACCGCGCCCTGCACGGTGCCGCCGGTGAGGGCGGGCGAGGCGTTCATGGCGAAGTAGATGCCACGGTCGATCGACAGCGCGGCGACGAGGGCCATGACGGCGACGAGCGACTCCATGAGCATGCCACCGTAGCCGATGAACCGGGTCTGGCGTTCCTTCTGAATGAGCTTGGGCGTGGTGCCAGAGGCGATGAGGGCGTGGAAGCCGCTGAGGGCGCCGCAGGCGATCGTGACGAACAGGAACGGAAACAGCGTTCCGGCCACGACGGGGCCGGTGCCGGTGGTGGCGAAGCCGCTGACCGCCGGCACGTTGATCTCGGGACGGATGATGACGATCGCCACGGCGAGCATGCCGATCGTGCCGATCTTCATGAAGGTCGACAGGTAGTCGCGCGGGGCGAGCAGCAGCCAGACCGGCAGAATCGCGGCGATGAAGCCGTAGATGATGATTCCCCAGGCGATGGTGACCTTGTCGAGCAGCAGGTAGGTCTGGCCCCAGTCGGTGCCGGCCACCATGCCGCCGCCGACGATGGCAGCGATGAGAAGCACGAAGCCGATGATGGAGATCTCGGTGATCTTGCCCGGGCGGAAGAAGCGCAGGTAGCAGCCCATGAACAGCGCGATCGGAATGGTCATTCCGACCGAGAACACCCCCCACGGGCTTTCGGCGAGGGCGTTGGTGACGACGAGGGCGAGAATGGCCACGATGATGACCATGATCACGAGGGTCGCGATGAGGGCAGCGGTACCGCCGATCACGCCGAGTTCGTCACGTGCCATCTGTCCGAGCGAACGGCCCCCGCGGCGCATGGAGAAGTGCAGGATCAGATAGTCCTGCACCGCGCCGGCGAGAACGACGCCGACGATGATCCAGATTGTGCCGGGCAGGTAACCCATCTGCGCGGCGAGGACCGGGCCGACGAGCGGGCCGGCGCCGGCGATGGCGGCGAAGTGGTGGCCGAACAACACGCGACGGTCGGTCGCGGCGAAGTCCTTGCCGTCCGCCTTGTACTCGGCCGGGGTGGCCCGACGGTCATCGGGGCGAACGATGTGCTTCTCGATGAACTTCGAGTAGAAGCGGTAGCCGATGAGGTACGTGCAGATCGCGGCGAAGACAAACCAGATGGCGTTCACGGTCTCACCGCGCACGACGGCGAGCATGACCCAGCTGAGGCCACCGAGCAGTGAAATGACCGACCAGATCGCAACCTTGAGCGGGGTCCACCGGCGATCATGGGCGTCAAGCTCCTCGGGATTCAACGCGACCGCGAGGTCGTGTGGAACCCGTTTCAGAACCGTCGGTTCTTCGGTCGTGCTGGACGCGGCGCCCATATCTCCTCCTTGAGCCAAAGGCAGATCCTGTGAATCTGCCTTCTTTACGTTACCTTGACGCGAGAATGGCTCAAACCCTGAGCGCGAAACGGGGCGCAGATCGAACGCGTAAAATGGGCAGCCGGGCACTCGCCCGCATTCTGCGCCTTCGACCATTGGAGCCACCGTGGCCGCACCCACTCATCTTGATTCCGTCATCGCCCTTGCCCGCCACCGCGGTTTTGTCTTCCAGGCCGGTGAGATCTACGGCGGTTCGCGTTCCGCCTGGGACTACGGCCCCCTCGGCGTCGAGCTCAAGGAGAATATCAAGAAGCAGTGGTGGCGTTCCATGGTCACGAGCCGCGACGACGTTGTCGGCCTCGACTCGAGCGTGATCCTGCCTCGCCAGGTCTGGGAGGCATCCGGTCACGTCGAGGTCTTCAGCGACCCGCTGATCGAGTGCACGAGCTGCCACAAGCGTTTTCGCGCCGATCACCTCGAAGAGCAATATGAGGAGAAGAAGGGCCGCCCGCCCGAGAACGGACTCGACGACATCGCCTGCCCCAACTGTGGCAACCGTCACATTTGGACCGAGCCGCGCGCCTTCTCCGGCCTGCTCAAGACCTACCTCGGCCCGGTCGATGACGAGGCCGGCATGCACTACCTGCGCCCCGAGACCGCGCAGGGCATCTTCGTGAACTTCGCCAACGTGCTGCAGGCGTCACGCTCCAAGCCGCCGTTCGGCATCGGCCAGATCGGCAAGAGCTTTCGCAATGAGATCACACCGGGCAATTTCATCTTTCGCACCCGCGAGTTCGAGCAGATGGAGATGGAATTCTTCGTCGAGCCCGGCACCGACGAGACCTGGCACCAGTACTGGATCGACACCCGCATGAAGTGGTACACCGACCTCGGCATCAACCCCGAAAACCTGCGCCTGTTCGAGCACCCGGCCGAAAAGCTCTCGCACTACTCCAAGCGCACCGTCGACATCGAGTACCGTTTCGGCTTCACCGGCACCGAGTTCGGCGAGCTCGAGGGCGTGGCGAACCGTGGTGACTTCGACCTGTCGACACACGCGAAGGCATCCGGTAAAGATCTCTCCTACTTCGACCAGACCAAGAACGAGCGCTGGACGCCCTGGGTGATCGAGCCCGCCGCCGGCCTGACCCGTTCGCTCATGGCCTTTTTGGTCGACGCATATGTCGAAGAAGAGGTTCCGAATGCCAAGGGCGGCGTCGACAAGCGCACCGTTCTCAAGCTCGATCCGCGCCTGTCGCCGGTGAAGGCCGCGATTCTGCCCCTGTCGCGCAACGAGAAGCTGTCGCCGATGGCGCGCGAGCTCGCCGCGACCCTGCGCCAGCTCTGGAACGTCGACTTCGACGACGCCGGAGCCATCGGGCGTCGCTACCGCCGCCAGGATGAAATCGGCACCCCGTTCTGCATTACGGTCGACTTCGACTCCCTCGACGACCAGGCCGTCACCGTGCGCGACCGTGACACGATGGCGCAGGAGCGTGTGCCACTCGCCGACCTCGAGGCCTACCTCGCGGTGCGCTTGCGCGGCGTCTAACGCCTCAAAAACGGATGCCAGGGCCTGGCGTCGTGCAGACTGTGACCATGAAAGCGGTCTACTTCGAAGAGTTCGGTGTTCTGCCGGTGTTGCGCGAGGTGCCCGAGCCGCTGTTGAGCGCGGCCGGTGTGATCGTGCGGGTGGAGGCGACCGGCGTCTGCCGCAGCGACTGGCACGGTTGGCTGGGCCATGACACCGACATCGCCCTGCCACACGTTCCCGGCCACGAACTGGTCGGCGTGATCGATGCGGTCGGGCCGCTCGTGCGTCGGTTTCGGGTGGGGCAGCGAGTGACCGTGCCGTTTGTCTGCGCCTGCGGCGACTGCCCGGAATGCGACGCCGGCAACGGGCAGGTCTGCCGCAACCAGACCCAGCCCGGCTTCACCCACTGGGGCTCCTACGCCGAACGGGTCGCGCTGCACAACGCGGACGTAAACCTCATCGCCATTCCGGGCGACCTCGACGCCGGAGCTGCGGCCCTGCTCGGCTGCCGCTTCGCCACCTCGTATCGCGCGCTCGTGCACCAGGCCGGCCTCCAAAGGAGGGAAACCCTCGTGGTCGTCGGCTGCGGCGGAGTGGGCCTCAGCGCGGTGATGATCGGGCAGGCGCTCGGCGCCACCGTCATCGCCGTCGACATCAGCACGGACGCGCTCGACGCCGCGACCCGGGTCGGGGCCGCGCACGTGGTCAACTCCTTCGGGCTGGGCGACGCCGAGGTGGTTCAGCGCATCAGGGCGCTCACGCCCAACGGTTCCGGTGCCCAGGTAAGCCTCGAGGCGCTTGGCCGGGAGAACACCGTGGCCATCGGCATCCGTTCGCTGGCCACGCGGGGAAGGCACGTTCAGATCGGCCTGCTGGCCGACGACCCGCGGATGCCGCTCGGCACGGTGATCGCGCGGGAACTGACCGTGCTCGGCAGCCACGGCATGCCGGCCCATGACTACCCGGCACTGCTTGAGCTTGTCGTGAGCGGCCGGTTGCGCCCCAACGACCTGATCAGCCGCCGAATCACGCTGGCCGATGCGCCCGCCGCCCTCGCTGCGATGTCCACTCCCGGCGCACCCGCCGGGGTCACCCTGATCGAACTGGACTAGGAGGCGATCGCACCGGTGCTGGCGGCTTCGGCATCGGCTGCGCCCGCGGCGGGCAGCGTGACATCGATGCCGAATAGGGCGTCGAGCCCGGTGAGGTAGGCATCTTGCTTGCCGGCGCGGGCCAGTTCACGGGCGCGCACCATGGGGGCGTGCAGCAGCACACCGGCCAGGTGGCGCAGGGCCGACTCGGTCGCTTCGCTCGAGTCGCCGCGGCTGCGAGCCCGGGCGATTTCAGCGTCGCGCAACTCGAACACGTAGCTGCGCAGGGCGACAACGGCCGGGGTGAGGCTCTGTTCCTCGGCGACGTCGGAGAATTTACGGGCGGCCTTACCGACGATTTCGCGGGCGTCGGTCGTGGCGTTGAGCTCTTCGAGCGGGGCGTGGATGCTGATCGTTTCCAGGTCGAGCAGTTCAACCCCGGGCACCTGCGCCACGTCGGGCGCCACATTGCGGGGCAGGCCGAGGTCGATGATGAGCTGTGGAGGCGCTTCGGGGCCGGTATCGGCCGGGCAGAGGCGGGCCGGGGCGTCGGCGGTGGCGCCGATGATCGCGAACGGGTCCACCCCGATCTCGGCGCGTCCGCGGGTGATGAGCGCTGCGTCGATCACGTGGTCGTCGCGCAGGGTGCAGGTCACCACGACGTCGGCGCGGGCGACCTCGGCGGCGAAATCCGCTTCCGAAACAGCTTCGATGTCGTGCGACGCGGCAAATCCGACGGCCCGACCGGATGGCGAGTAGACGCGCACGTTTTCGGCTCCGCGATCGCGCAGGGCGGCGAGCGAGGCCCCGGCGTAGCGGCCGGTGCCGACGAGCAGCACGCGGGCACTCGACCAGTCGATGACCCGGCTCTCGGCGAGTTCGAGCGCGAGGCGCACGATAGAGCGACCGGCTGAACCGATGCCGGTGCGGTTCTTGACGCCGCGCGAGGTCTGGGATGCCCTCTGAAAGAGGCGCTCGAGCTCGGGGCTCGTGGTGCCGTCGGCGCGAGCCTGTTCGAGCGCGCGGCGCACCTGGCCGGCGATTTCGACCTCGCCGACGACGACGGACTCGAGGCCGCTCGTCACGGCGAACAGGTGCTCGGCGACGCCATTGCCGTGCACGAGGGTGAGGTTGTCGCGCAGGGTGTCCGCGTCGAGGCCGCTGCTGGCACTCACGGCCTCGATGGCGGCGTAGACGGCGGGAAGCGGCGACACGCCGTAGGGCTCATTCAGGTCGAGGTAGGCCTCAAATCGGTTGCAGGTCGCGACGACGACGGCACCGCTGAGCGGTCCGTGCTGCTCCACCATGCGGGTGGCCGCCGCGCTTCCGCCCATAGACAATCTCTCCAGCACATCGAAGGTGGAGTTTTTATGACTGGCGGACAAAAGAATAAGCACTCCATGATCCTACGACTCAATGCTGTACGCTCCCGGCGCGCGCCGTCAGGGATGTTTGAGAGAATGATCGGGATGATCCTCGACGCGCAGCATCCACTCTCCTCCGGTCTCACCGCCGATTCCCGCCTGATCCAGGCCTATCAGGGCACCAGGCCCGCCGTGACGCCGGTGTGGTTCATGCGCCAGGCAGGGCGATCGCTGCCCGAATACCGCGAGTTGCGCGTGGGGACGCGCATGCTCGACGTGTGCCTCGACCCTGAATTGGCGAGCGAAATCTCGTTGCAGCCGGTGCGTCGCCACCAAGTCGATGCCGGAATCTTCTTCAGCGACATTGTCGTGCCGTTGAAGCTCGTCGGGGTCGACGTGTCGATCGTAGCGGGCAAGGGTCCCGTTCTCGGCAAGGCCGTGCGCACCCGAGCGGATGTCGACGAACTCACCGCACTCGACCCCGCCCAGCTCGATGCGGCCCTCGCGCCGATCAGCGCGGCCGTGTCCCTGGCGGTGTCCCAGCTTGGATCGACCCCGCTTATCGGCTTCGCCGGTGCCCCGTTCACGCTCGCCGCGTATCTGGTCGAGGGTGGTCCGTCGAAGGATCACATTCACGCCCGCGCACTCATGCACGTCGACCCGGACGCCTGGGCGAAGCTCATGGCCTGGACGGCCGACGTCACCGGCCGATTCCTCCGCGCGCAGGTGCTCGCCGGCGCCAGCGCCGCCCAGCTCTTCGACTCGTGGGCCGGCGCCCTGTCGCTGGCTGACTATGCGGCATCCGTCGCTCCCGCCTCGGCCGCGGCGATCGCCCACGTGCGCGACCTGACCTACACGGTGCCGGGCGCAGCCGACGAACCGATGGACCGTAACGTGCCCATCGTGCACTTCGGCGTGGGAACCGGCGAACTGCTCAAGGAAATGCACAACATCGGTGCCGACGTCGTGGGCGTCGACTACCGCGTACCGCTAGACGAGGCCAACCGCCGGCTCGGCGGCCTAGTGCCGGTCCAGGGCAACGTCGACCCGGCCCTGCTCGCAGCTCCCTGGCCGGTACTCGAAGCGCACGTGCGTGACGTACTGGAACGTGGCCGCACCGCCCCCTCGCACGTGCTCAACCTCGGCCACGGCGTGCCACCCGACACCGACCCCGATGTGCTGACCCGCCTGGTCAGCCTCGTGCACGACGTGAGTGCGGCCGAATAGCCCATGGTGAGCCGTGTCGATTCCTGGTCACCCCGGGCTGCCGGCATAACTCCTGCAATTTGCCGTGCGACGAAACAAATACCGCGTAATTCTTGATGAGTGGACGGTCGGGGGTTTTTCTGCAGGAGTTGTGCCGGAGGCCGTGCGCTGAATAGAAAAGGAACTGTGAAATGAGCACACCGATCGATGTTCTCGTCATTGGCGGGGGAGTAGCCGGCTTGGTCGCCGCCCGCGAATGCGCCCAGGTGGGGCTCAGCGTGACCATCATCGAGGCAACGGATGCTGTGGGTGGCCCGGTCGCGGGCCACGTCCTCGACGGGCTCAGCCTCGACAGCGGCACCGAGAGCTTCGCGGTGCGCGGCGGCACCGTGGCCGCCTTCATCGAGGATCTCGGCCTCACCGACCAGGTCGTCGCGCCCAACGCAGCCGGCGCCTGGCTGCATCTGCCCGTCCTCCACCCGGGTTCTTCGTCCAGAGCCCGTGCGAAAAGGATCGCCGCCGGTCTTGCTTTGCCAGGCCCGTCAACGGATACCTCGATGAGCGTTCCACTGCCCATGGCCGGTGTTCTCGGAATCCCCGGCTCGCCGCTCGCCGACGACGTGCGCCGCGTCATCGGCTGGAAGGGGGCGCTGCGCGCCTACCTCGATCGGCTCATGCCCGTGCTCACGATCGGCCGCGAGCACAGCCTCGGCGAGCTCGTGAAGAAGCGCATGGGAGCGCGCGTGCTCGATCGCCTCGTCGAACCGGTCGCCTCGGGCGTCTACACGACGAGTGCCGTCGACCTCGAAATCGACGTTGTCGCTCCCGGACTCAACCGCGCCCTCACCACCGCCGGCTCACTCTCCGGCGCTGTTTCGGCTTTGCGCGCCGGCGCCCCGGCCGGTTCCAACGTCGGTGGGCTGCTGGGCGGCATGGCGATCCTGCCCGCCGCCATCGTGGCCGCGCTCGAACACCACAACGTGAGCATTCAGACCGGCACCACGGCCGAAACCCTGGCCCGATCGGGTACCGACGACGCGCCGACCTGGAACGTAACCGTCACTCGACAAGCGGATGTCGCCCCCGCCGCCCCGCAAGCGGCTCCCGCCAACCCCGCCATAACCGCGCCCGCCGTAATGCCCGATCCCGCCACGCCCGCCATCCCCGCCACCACCGCAATCCTCACCGCCCGCTACGTGATCGTCGCGACCCAGGGCGCGCAGGCCCTGCGACTGGTCAATTCGCTCGGCGCACAGTTCGACGCGCTCGCCGAACTCGACTGGCCGGCCCCGACCGCCGTCACCCTCACCTCGCTTGTGCTCGACGCACCCGCCCTCGACGCCCATCCGCGCGGAACCGGCGTGCTCGTCGCAGTCGACGCCCCCGATGTCACCGCCAAAGCCCTCACCCACGTCACCGCGAAGTGGGCCTGGGTGGCGCAAGCCGCCGGCCCCGGCCGCCACGTCGTGCGGCTGTCCTACGGTCGCGCCGGAGCGCCCAACCCCACCGATGACCTGAGCGACGACGAGTTGCAGGCGCTCGCGCTGCACGATGCATCCGTTTTGCTCGGCGTGCCGCTGCCGGCGAGCTCCGTGCGCGCCTTTGCGCGCATGGAATGGCGCGACGCCCTGTCGCCGGCCACGCTCGGTGCCCCCGAACGCGCGCAGCAGGTTCGCGAGGCCGTCGCCCAGGCCCCCGCGCTCGAGATCACCGGCGCTTGGCTGGCCGGAACCGGGCTCGCCTCGGTCATTCCGCACGCGCTCGAGGCCGGGGACCGCATCCGGCACGCCGCCCTCGGCCTCACCATTGCCGCGCCCGACCTTTAGCGTCTACCGAATCAGCCCCGTAGTGAACCAGCCCCGTACCGAACCAAGCCCGTACCGAACCAGCCCCGTACCGAACTAAGCCCGTACCGAACCAAGCCCGTACCGAACTAAGCGCGTACCGAACCGCGGAGATTCGCGGGTCAAACCGCAAAATCTGTCTGCTTCGAGGTGGCTGCGCTGCCATCTCCGCGGTTCTGTACCGGTGCCGAGGTGACCGGCGCACGCTTCAGCCCCCTGGCCCGGGTTTTCGATCCGAAATTTATGCACTGCCTGTATTGATACGGGTGTACCCAGACATGCCGACGCGACACCCCCGACGCAAACGTCGAACCGGGTTACTCTGGGGGAACCTTACGAGAGTGGAGACTCAATGCGCGGAAAGCTTCTGTTCATCACGGGCGGGTTCGTCGGCTATGTGCTCGGTGCACGTGCCGGCCGCAAACGTTACGAGCAGATTGCTGCCGCCGCCAATGATCTCTGGAACGCCAAACCCGTTCAGCGCCGGGTGACCGAGGTGCGCGACGCCGCCCTCGAACTGGTCGGCGACGTTCCCGCCACCCTGTTCAAGGCCGGCAAGAAGGCGGTCAGCCAGGCCGCGGCCAAGAAGAAGCAGGCCGCTCCCAAAACGGATGCCCCCGCCGCGTCCACCCCGACACCCCAGGCCAGCACCACCAAGAGCCGCACGGTCGCCACGAAGCCGAAGCCGAAGCCGAAGACGGTGCCGGACGCCGGCGACACGGCCGCGCACTAACCACGAACTCGTAGAATTCAGACACCTGAACCACCGATACCCGAACGTAGGGAAGGCAATCCGTGACTAGCAGTGGATTCAACCCGAAGAGCAAGCGCCCGTTGCTCGCCCTGATCGGGGAGCTGCCCGGCCAGATCAGCGCCCTCGTCAAAGCCGAACTGGATGCCTTCAAGGCCGAGTTCGCCGCGAAGGCTAAGAACGTCGGGGTCGGTGCAGCCCTCTTCGTGGTGGCCGGCGCCTTTCTCTTCTTCGCACTCGGCGTGTTCGTCGCCCTCGCGGTGGTCGCCCTGGCCCTCGTGCTTCCGCTCTGGCTGGCCACCCTCATCGTGGCGGTGGCGCTCGTGCTCGTGGCCGTCATCCTCGTGTTGATCGGGGTGAACCGGGTGAAGGCGGCCACGAAACCCGACCCGGAGGGCGTGCACGCGAGCATCCGTGACGACGTCGATGCATTCAAGGGAGTTGGCGAATATGACCACAAATAGCAGCACGGGAACAGAGAAGTACGGTATCGGCGATCTGCGTGCCGAAGCGCGGCACGCGCGTGCCGAGCTCGCCTCGACGCTCGATGCCATCGAGTACAAGTTCGACCTGCCCAAGCAGCTGCGCATCAAACGGCGGCGCCTCACCCATGCTCTGCGCCAGCTCGGTGAAGACAGCCCGGCGGCGCTCGTGGGCATTGCGCTCGGAGCGGCGACCGTCGTGGGTGTAATCGTCTGGTTTGGTGCCTCTGCGGTGGCCAAGAACCGCTAGTTCCGATCAAGCCCGCTCGGTCAGTTCACAGGAACGTTCGGCTCCTTTTGGTGCCGGGGCCAATTCGGAGCAAACTATACCCATGACTCACCCGGCTGCCGGAGAGGCAGTAACCAGCGTTCAGCCCACCACCCCCATCGATCCCGAGGTACCCGCGGCTTCGCCGCAAGGCTTCACCCTCTTCACCGTTCTACGAAGAGATCCGCACAACCCCGATGACCTCGACGGCCGCGATGTTCCGCACGCCGTGAACGAGCTCGACGATGTGTTGGCCCTGATCGAAGCCGAGGGCGTCACCGTGCGCGGTTTCTACGATGTCTCCGGCCTCAAGGCCGACTCAGACGTCATGATCTGGACCCACGCCGCGAACGCCGAGAGCCTGCAGTGGGCGAACCGCGAGCTGCGCCGCAGCCGCCTGCTCAAGAGCCTGCTGCCGACCTGGAACGCCATGGGCGTGCACCGCGACGCCGAGTTCAACAAGAGCCACGTGCCCGGCTTCCTGCGTGGCATCGAGCCGAAGGCCTGGCTCACTATCTACCCGTTCGTGCGCAGTTTCGAGTGGTACCTGCTGCCCGAGACGGAACGCAGCGCCATGCTTGCCGACCACGGCCGCAAGGGCGCCGCCTACCGCGGAGCCATCGCCAACACCGTCTCAGCCTTCGCCCTCGGCGATTACGAGTGGCTGTTGCCGATCGAGAGCGACGAACTCACCGAGCTCGTCGACCTGATGCGGGGCCTACGCGACACCGAAGCGCGCCGTCACGTGCGCGAAGAGATTCCGTTCTTCACCGGACGCCGCATTTCCACCGCCGAGCTCGTCGAGGTGTTGCAGTAATGGCCCGGTATGACGCAGTGCTGTTGGCCGGTTTCGGCGGTCCTGAGGGCCAGGATGACGTGATTCCGTTCCTTCGGAACGTGACCGGCGGTCGCGGCATTCCCGAGGAACGACTTGAGGTCGTCGCCAAGCACTACCGTCACTACGGTGGCGTCAGCCCGATCAACGACCAGAACCGCGTGCTGAAGGCGGCGCTGCAGGTCGAACTGACCCGTCGCGGCATCGACCTGCCCGTGATCTGGGGCAACCGCAACTGGGCGCCGTACCTGCGCGACACCATCTCTGAGGCGCACGAGGCTGGCCAGGACCGCCTGCTCGCGATTGCGACGAGTGCCTACAGCTCCTACAGCGGATGCCGACAGTACCGCGAAGACTTCGCCGCGGCCCTCGATGACAAGGGTCTCACCGGCACGGTTCACATCGACAAGATCCGCCAGTTCTTCGACCACCCCGGATTCGTCGACCCGTTCATCGTCGGTGTGACGCAGGGCCTGCAGGTCGTGCGTCAGGCAGTGCCCGGCATTGATGTGGACACCGAAGTCGAGATTCTGTTCTCGACCCACTCCATCCCCATGACCGACGCCAACAAGAGCGGCCCGGCCGAGCGTGGTTTCGGCGAGGGCGGTGCCTACGAGGCGCAGCACCGCGCCGTCGCCCAGGTCATCATGGACTCCCTGGTGGAACCGGCCGACAACACCTCGCCACTGCAGACGCCGTGGCAGCTCGTGTACCAGTCCCGCAGCGGCCCACCCAGCATGCCGTGGCTCGAGCCCGACATCAACGATGCGATCGCCCTGCTGCCGGCCCGTGGCATCCGTGCCGTCATCATCGTGCCACTCGGTTTCGTGAGTGACCACATGGAGGTCATGTGGGACCTCGACAACGAGGCAATGGAGACGAGCGAGAAGTTCGGCATCAAAGCTGTGCGGGTGCCGACCCCCGGGATCTCGCCCGCTTTCGTGAGCGGCCTCGTCGACCTGATCGAGGAACGTCTGAACGATACCCCGGTCGAAGACCGCCCGGCGAAGACCACGCTCGGCCCCTGGTACGACGTGTGCCGCCCCGGCTGCTGCGAAAACGTGCGTCTCGGCTTCAAACCGGCCGTCGCCGGAATGGCGCCATGACCGTGATCCGCGTGGGTACCCGCGCGAGCGCCCTTGCGCTCGCGCAGACCCAGACCATCGTCAACCGCATCGCGGCCTCGGCCGGCGTTGAGGTTGAAATCGTGCGCGTCACCACGCACGGTGACACGTCGACCGAACCGCTCTCGAGCCTCGGCGGTACCGGTGTCTTCGCGAGCGCCCTGCGCGAAGCCCTGCTGAACGACGAGTGCGACGTCATCGTGCACTCCTTCAAGGACCTGCCGACCGAGCCCCACCCCGGCCTCGCCATCGGCGCAACGCCCAAGCGGGCGGATGCCCGCGACGTGCTCGTGGCGCGCGCCGGATTCACCCTGGACACCCTGCCAGAGGGAGCCCGGGTCGGTACGGGCTCCCCTCGCCGGGTCGCCCAGCTGCTGGCACGTCGCCCTGACCTGACGATCGTCGACATTCGCGGCAACATCGATACACGCGTGGGGCGCGTCGCCGAGGGCGACCTCGACGCCGTCGTGCTCGCCGCCGCCGGTCTTGGCCGTCTGGGCCGGCTCGATTCCCTCGCGCCCGAGTTTCTCGACCTGTCGGCCTGGCCGAGCGCTCCTGGCCAGGGTGCACTCGCCATCGAGGTGCGCGATGGCAAGCCCGATCGCCTGCTCGGCGTGGCCCTCGCCGCCATGAATCATGCCTCCACCCAGGCGACGACGACGGCTGAACGCACCGTCCTGGCCCGCCTCGAGGCCGGCTGCGCCGCACCGATCGGTGCGACAGCGGTCGTGGACGACGGCTTGCTCTTTCTCACCGCGACCGTGTACAGCCCGGATGGCTCCCGCAAGGTCACGAGTTCGCACGCGGCGACGCCCGATTCCCACTCCGCCCTCCATCTCACTGAAGCCGCGCTCGACGTGGCCGAACGAGTGTCCATAGATCTTCTGGCCGGTGGCGCGGCCGAGTTCGCTCCCCTGAAAGTGACTGAGTGACCACGTGACCAATCGACTGACCAAGCCCCTCGCGGGCTGGCGAGTTCTCGTTCCGCGCGGCGGACCCTGGGGTGACCAGGTTGCTGCCAACCTGCGGGCCAGGGGTGCGCACCCGATCGTCGCTCCGATGATCAACTTCGCCGCCACCGACGACGCCCCGGCCCTCGACGCGGCGCTCACCCGCCTCGCCGCCGGCGACTTCGACTGGATGACCATCACGAGTGCCACGACCGTCGATGTGCTGTCGTCGCATCGCGCGGTCGTCGCGCCCGGAACACGCATTGCCGCGGTAGGTGAAACCACCGCGGCCGCGCTCATTGCGGCCGGCTACCACGTGGACATCGTTCCCTCCGAAGACAATTCGGCCCGCGGTCTGCTCGAGGAATGGGAGACCGCCACCGCCGGCGTCATCCCCCTGCGTGTGCTGACCCTGCGCAGTGAGATTGCCAAGCCGCTGCTCAGCGAGGGACTGCGCCGCGTTGGGCACGACGTGGAATCCGTCGTCGCCTACCGCACCATCGGTGTTCCGGTCAGTGATCAGGTCGTCGCCGACGTCAAGGCCGGCCTCGTGCACGCCGTGCTCGTCACGAGTGGCAGCGTCGCCCGCCAGGTGCGCGAACAGTTCGGCGACATTCCCGAACGCACTCTGGTGGCGTGCATCGGCCCGCGCACCGCCAAGGACTCCCGAGCCCTTGGACTACGCGTCGACGTGATCGCCTCGGAGCGCAGCGCCGAGTCTCTCATCGAGGCGCTCGTCGACGCCGCGCTCGCGGGAACCGCACCGGCGCTGTAGCGCGCCAGGCGGCATCCACCGGTGTAAACAGCCAGGTAACGACCGGATAACGAAACGTTCAGCCGGGCGGCGTAGGGTACAAGGGTGACCAACCCCGTTATCCGCCCACGACGTTTGCGCGCCAGCCCCGCGCTTCGTCGCCTGGCCAGTGAGATTCGTGTTCACCCGGCGGAGCTCGTGCTCCCCATGTTCGTGCGCGAAGGCGAGCATCCCCGACCGATCAGCTCGATGCCCGGCGTCGTGCAGCACAGCATCGACAGTGCGCGTCGAGCCGTGGTGCAGGCGGCGGAAGCCGGCGTCGGCGGCGTCATGTTGTTCGGGGTTCCAGAAGTTCGCGACGCCACCGGAACCGGCGCGACCGACCCAAACGGCATCCTCAACCTGGCCACCCGTGCCCTCGTCGATGAAATCGGCGATGCGCTCGTCGTGCAGACCGACCTGTGCCTCGACGAATTCACCGATCACGGCCATTGTGGCGTGCTGGCGGCCGACGGCCACGTCGACAACGACATGACGCTCGAGCGCTATCGCGACATGGCGCTGGCCCAGGCCACGGCCGGGTCCGCGCTCCTCGGCCTCTCTGGCATGATGGACGGCCAGGTCGCCGCCGTGCGCGAAACCCTCGACGCCAACGGTTTCGAAGATACCGCCGTGCTCGCCTACTCGGCCAAGTACGCCTCCGCTTTCTACGGCCCATTCCGCGAGGCGGTGGCGTCGACCCTGGTCGGCGACCGCCGTACCTACCAGCTCAACCCGGCCAACCGCCGCGAGGGCGTGCGCGAAGCCCAGCTCGACATTGACGAGGGCGCCGACATCGTCATGGTCAAGCCGGCTGGCAGCTACCTCGACGTGCTCGCCGAAGTCGCTGCCATGAGTGATATTCCGGTTTGGGCATATCAAGTATCCGGCGAATACGCCATGATCGAAGCCGCTGCCGCACAGGGCTGGATCGACCGCCGCCGCGCCGTCGAGGAGTCGGTGCTCAGCATCCGCCGCGCCGGAGCCGACGCCGTACTCACCTACTGGGCCGTTGAACTGGCCACCTGGCTCAAGGAGGAACAAGCATGACCGACACGATGTCCCCCGGCGTGGGGTACGCGCCCACCCGTAACGACGAACTGTTCGCCCGCGCCCGCCGCGTGATCCCTGGTGGGGTCAACTCGCCCGTGCGTGCTTTCGGCTCGGTCGGTGGCACCCCGCTCTTTTTGGTGAAGGCCGCTGGCGCCTATGTCACCGATTCCGACGGTCGTGAATACGTCGACCTCGTCAACTCCTGGGGCCCGGCGATCCTCGGTCACGCGCATCCTCAGGTCATCAAGGCAGTGCAGGATGCCGCCGCCCTCGGGCTGTCATTCGGCGCGTCGACACCGGCCGAGACCGAACTGGCTGAACTGGTCGCCGAGCGGGTTGGCGCGGTCGAGAAACTGCGCCTGGTCTCTACCGGCACCGAAGCGACCATGACCGCCATTCGCCTGGCCCGCGGCTTCACCGGTCGGGACCTGCTGATCAAGTTCGCCGGCCACTACCACGGCCACTCCGACGGCCTGCTGGCCCAGGCCGGCTCGGGCCTCGCCACGCTCGCGTTGCCCGGATCGGCCGGCGTCACCGCCGCAACCGCCGCGCAGACACTCGTGCTGCCCTACAACGACCTCGACGCCGTGCGGGCCGCTTTCGAAGCGCACCCCGGGCGCATCGCAGCCATCATCACCGAGGCGGCCGCCGCTAACATGGGCGTCGTCGCCCCAGATGCCGGCTTCAACGCGGCGCTGTCATCGATCGCGCACGCAAACGGCGCGCTGCTCATCCTCGACGAGGTGCTCACCGGTTTTCGCGTGAGCCGCTCCGGCTTCTGGGGCCTCGAAACCAGCAGCCTCGAGTCGGCCGGCGAAAAGTTCTACACGCCCGACCTGCTCGCCTTCGGCAAGATCATCGGCGGCGGCCTGCCCGTCGCCGCCCTCGGCGGCCGGGCCGACGTGATGGACTTTCTCGCACCGACCGGCCCGGTTTACCAGGCCGGAACGCTGTCGGGCAACCCGGTCGCCGTCGCAGCCGGCATCGCGACCCTCAACCTGCTCGACGAGAGCGTCTACGACCGGCTCAACGCGACTGCCATTATCCTCTCAGAGGCCGTCTCCGCCTCGCTCGCAGCCGAGGGTGTCGCCCACCGGGTTCAGCGCGCCGGCAACCTGTTCAGCTTCGTCTTCGGCGCGGAGGCGCAGGGTTCAGCCCCGCGCACCTACGCCGATGTTCAGCGGCAGGAGGCATTTCGCTACGCACCGTTCTTCCACGCCATGCTCGACGGCGGCGTCTCGCTGCCGCCGAGCGTGTTCGAGGCCTGGTTCGTCTCCGACGCGCACGACCAGAGCGCCATCGGGCGCATCTTCGAGGCGCTGCCGGCCGCGGCGAAGGCTGCGGCCGCCGCAACCCCGCGGGTCTGATCCACCAAGCAGAGCTGAACCCAAGAAAGCAGGGCTGACCCAGGCAAGCGGATGAGCGTGGCCGACCTCGTTCATCCGCTCAGCTTGGAGAGTTCCTGCGCTGTGACGTTACTGCTTTGTGAGGTTCAGACAACGGGTTTTCGACCCTGACCGGGCAGACTGGAACCATGGCTTCCCTGAGCGTGCACTCCGACCGGCTCGAGATCCACCTGACGCGCGCGGAAAGGACCCTCGCGCTGCGACGGGAGTCGATCGTGGTGCAGCGGGACAACATCCGTTCGGTGATCATCACCGAAGATCCGTGGATCTGGTTGCGCGGAATTCGCGCCCTCGGCTCGATTGTTCCGCTCGTCGTGGCGGCCGGAACTTGGAAGTTTCACGGCGGCAAGGACTTCGTTTCGATCAAGCGGCGTCGTTCGGCCGTGGTGATCGACCTCGTCGGCGAAGAATTCGCGCGTGTCATTCTCACGAGCCAGCATGCGACCGATCTGATCGACTCGCTCAAGCTGCCCGCTGAAACCAGCGTCGAGCCGGCCAGCGTCGAGCCGGCCAGCGTCGAGCCGACCAGCGTCGAGCCGACCAGCTAGGTGACGTCCTTCTTCCAGCTCACGGCATAGCCGATCACGGCCGTAACCAGGGCGTAGCCGAGCAGCACGAGGCCGCCCTGCCACCAGTCCAGCGGCGCTGAAGCCGACGGATTCGCGAGGTTCAGAAAGCTCGACCCGACCAGCGCGTCTGACGCGGCACCGGGCAGAAAGTTGCCGATTTTCGCGGTGATCTCGAGAAAAGATGCCGCCAGCCGCAGCAGCGGTTCAACGAACTGGGTGAAGGCCAGCACGATCACGATCGAGGCGACCTGGTTCGGCACGAGCACTCCGAGGCCCACGCCGATCGCTGCCCACAAGCCCATGGCGAGCAGGGTGCGGGCGACGAGCAGCCAGGTCTCCGAGTCGAGCAGCAGCGCATTCACCCCGAACGCGCTCAGCACCCCGCCACCGAGACCAACGGATGCCGCCAGCGCGACGACCCCGAAGCCCGCACCGACCAGGATCAGTGTCACGGTCTTCGCGCCGAGCACGAGGCCGCGGCGGGGTGTCGCCAGGAAGGTGGGGGTGAGGGTCTGGTGGCGAAATTCACCGGTCGTCGCGAGGGCACCGAGCAGCACCGGAAAGACGTAGCCGACCGAAGAAGCGAAGCTGTAGATCAGCGGCGGGAGGCTGCCGAAATCGGTGGATCCGCCGCCGGTGTTCACGGCATCCGGGCTGATCACACCGGTCTGGATTCCGGCGAACAGCGCCGCGAGGCCGCCGGCCAGTAGACCGATGTAGCAAAACAGAACGATGGCCAGAATCCACCACAAACGGGTCGTGAAGATCTTGGCGAATTCGGCCGAAACGCATCGCAGGAAGATAATCACAGTGAGTGGCCTCCGCCGACGAGGGTGAGAAACGAGTCTTCGAGGCCGGCTTTCTGCCGATGCAGCACGCTCAGTTCGACCCCGGCTTCGAAGGCGAGGTGACCGAGCCGCGCCGGATCGCCCGTCGCGGCGAGCAGCCCGGTGCGACCGATCGAGAAGCTGATGCCGGCCGCGGTCAGCGCGGCGGCGAGGGCCTCGCGGTCGGGTGAATCCACGATCGTCTGTGGCGCGGCATCCGTGTCGAGGCTCGACAGCGGGCCGAGGTGCACGAGTTGGCCCCGGGCGATGATGATGACGTCGTCAACGCTCTGCTGCACCTCGGAGAGAAGGTGGGAGCTGACCAGAACGGTGCGGCCCTCGGCGGCCATGTCGCGCAGAAACCCACGAATCCAGCGGATGCCCTCCGGGTCCAGCCCGTTGATCGGCTCGTCTAGCACGAGCACGCCCGGGTCGCCGAGCAGCGCATAGGCCAGGCCGAGTCGTTGGCGCATGCCGAGGGAGTAGCCGCCGACCCGCTGGGAGGCGTGAGCGGCGAGTCCCACCTGGGCGAGTACCTCCAGCACGCGGGTGCGCGGCAGCCCGGCGGCGATCGCATAGACGCCGAGGTGGCTCCGGGCGGTGCGGCCCGGGTGAAAGCTCGCGGCTTCAAGGGCGGCGCCCACCGTGGCCAGCGGATGCGGCAGGTCGCGGTAGCGCACACCGCCGAACGTGGCCGTGCCGCTGCTGGCGTTGACCAGCCCGAGCAGAATGCGCAGGGACGTGGTCTTGCCGGCACCGTTCGGCCCGAGAAAGCCGGTGACCCGGCCGGGTTCCACCGTGAACGACAGGTCGTTGACGGCGGCGACACCGCCAAAGCGTTTGCTGATGCTGGTGAATTCGATAACAGCGCCGGTGGGCATCCGACTCCCCTCTGTAGTGAGTCCAGCCTAGGGCCGGCAGCGCCGATGCCTCCGCCGCGAAAGCGGGCCTTCCGACCACATCGTTACGGCCGTAGAAAGTCGTCGAACGCGTCGAGTATCCGGTCGACCTCGTGCGCCGTGGTGTGCGGGGCGAGGCCGATGCGCAGTCCGCCGTCATCGCGCAGGCCGAGGTGCCGACTCGCTTCTCGAGCGTAGAACGAACCGGCCGGAGCCAGAATACCCCCCCTCGATCAGAAACGTGGAGGCGGCATCGGCCGAATGGTTGGCGAAGGTCACCAAAACGGTGGGGGTGCGCCGAGCGGCGCGGGAGCATCGGAACTCTCTTCTGGCGTTTCGGTTCTGATCGTGCTCTCAGTACGGCCGCTCAGGTTGCGGGCGCCGACGCCTCGCTCGCATGGGCGGTGCAGGTCGGAGCCGCGGCGGCCACGCATGCAGCGCACACGACCAGCTGTTCCCGGCAGGAGGAGTCGCGGCAGTTGAGCATGTTCGTGGTGGGTGCGGCGCAGATCTGGCAGGTGCCGATTATGGCAGCGTCCGGGGCAAAATCGATGGACATCCGCTGGTCGAAGACATAGAGCGAGCCCGACCACAGGCCCTCATTGCCGAAGGCCTCGCCGTAACGCACAATTCCGCCGTCGAGTTGATACACCTCGCCGAATCCACGCGACTTCATGAGACCGCTGAGAACCTCACAGCGGATGCCGCCGGTGCAGTAGGTCACCACCGGTTTGCCCTTGAGGTGGTCGTATTTGCCGCTGTCGAGTTCGGCCACGAACTCTCGCGTATTGGCTACGTCGGGAACGACCGCGTTTCGAAAGTGACCGATTTCGGCCTCGAACTTATTGCGCCCATCGAAGAAGACCACGTCGTCGCCGCGCGCCGCAACGAGGGCGTTGAGCTCGGCGGGCGCCAGCTTGGTGCCACCACCGACAACTCCCGCGGTGTTGACGCGCAACTCTCCCGGGGCGCCGAAGCTCACGATCTCATCGCGCACCTTCACCACGAGCCGAGGAAAGTCGCGGCTCTGACCCTTCCCGTCCAGGCCGGTGCCCTCGCTCCACTTGAAGTCGATGTGCCGGAACGGTGCATAGTCGCGGGTCTTGCGAATGTACTTCTTGACGGCGGGCAAGTCGCCACCGACCGTTCCATTGAGGCCGTCCTTGGAGATCAGGATGCGTCCGCGCAGGCCGAGCCCGGCGCACAGGTCCCGCTGCCACAGTCGAACGGCCTCCGGGTCGGCCAGGGGCGTGAAGATGTAATAGAGCAGAATCTTCGGAATGGCCATGGAGTTATTTTACGAGGGGCGCGTAGGGTGGGCGAACTGGCTGCGCTGCAACAAAGCAGCTGATGCCCAACGAGGAGGCCATCGTGACGCTCGACCCACTCGCCCGTTTCGGCGAGGTGCCCCAGTTCTCGCTCACCAGCACCGACATGACCGACGGCGGCCCGTTGCGGCCGGCGCAGTATGCCGCCGATGCCGGGGGAGCGGACGTCTCGCCGCAGCTGTCATGGAGTGGTTTCCCTCCCGAGACCGAGAGTTTCGCCCTGACCGTGTACGACCCAGACGCCCCGAGCGGCTCGGGGTTCTGGCACTGGGCCGTGGCCAACCTCCCGATATCCGTGACCGACCTGCCGATTGGCGCGGGCGCCGCGGGCGGGGCTCTGCCGGGATCGTCCCTAACCTTGCCCAACGAGCTGCGATTGACCTCCTTCTCTGGTGCCGGGCCGCCACCCGGAACCGGCACGCACCGCTACCAGTTCATCGTGCACGCCGTCGATGTGCCGACGCTCGACCTCGACCCCCAATCCACCCCGGGCGTTCTCGGCTTCAACCTGCACTTTCACACGCTCGCGCGCGCGGTGCTGGAAGCGACCGGGGTTGCGGGCGGGGCATCCGCTGCGTGAACGTACGGCAGGAACAGCCACCTGAAGCCGGGAGTTGCCCCCAAATGGGGTACTTCCCAGCGAGCATTCGGGAGAGTCGACTTAGCCTCAATCAGTGAGTAGAACCAGTACCCTGATCGACACTGTTCGCAGCACGCCCCTCTCCGCAGAGCCCCCGACCTCGCCGGGTCCCGCCCGGGTTGGAAAGCCGGCACGCGCCTGGCTGCACGGCATCCGTCTGCACGCCGACGGGGTGACCGTCGACCGGTCGGCTCATCGGGAGACGGGCATTCGTCGGTTGCCGGTCTGGGCCTGGCGTGCGCTTATGTTGCGACGGGTAACCCCGGTGCATAAATTCAACCTGCATCCGATTGATTCGGTCGTGTATGACCTAGATCTCGACTACGTCGGCGATGGGGAGAAGATTCACCGGCTCGACGTGCTCGCGCCCAAGCGCGAGCAAGGCGCGGAGCCACTCCCGGTATACGTGTACTTTCACGGTGGGGGCTGGACCTCGGGCGACAAGGATCCGCTCACCAAATACTGTGCGAGCCAGGCCGCCGCGGGCATGATCGTGGTCAACGCGAATTACCGCATGGCCACCCGGTTCCAGCTGAAACACATGTTGCAGGACGGCAACGCGGTGCTCGGCTGGGTCGCCCGTAACATCGCCGCCTACGGGGGAGACCCCACCCGCGTCGTGCTCGGCGGCGACTCCGCCGGCGGCCACATTGCGGCGCTGCTCACGGCCGCGGCTTACGCGCCGGAGCTCGCCGAGCACTACGGCATTCGCCCGCCGGTCGCGGCGCGCAACCTTCGCGGCCTGGTGCAGCACTGCAGCATCGCTGACTTCTCGGTGCTGTTCGACCGCGGGTTCGTACTGAGCCTCAACTTCGTGCGGATGCTGCTGCCCGAGCGTGGCCGCGGCCTGCACCTGCGCACGGCAGCACGGTTCATGTCGCCGATCGAGTGGCTCGACCGGGGCTTTCCGCCGGTTTTCGTCACAACCTCGGAGCGGGACTATTTCTACCGCGCCAACCTTAACTTCATCGAGGCGTTGCGGGCGCGCGCTATTCGGGTCGACACTCTGATCTACGGTCGGCGCAGCGTCAATACCAAGCACACTTGGCAGCAGGACGACACGCATCCCGAATCGCAAGAGGTCTACCGCCGGCTCGGCGCCTTCGTGCGTGCCGTCGCGCCGCGTTCGTTGGCTGCCGCTTGAACTAGGAGCGCGCGCCGGTCGCGGCGAGCACCCCGCCGAGGCCGATCATCATCACGCCACCGGCCGACGACAGGGTCTCGATGCGTTTGGGCGATCTGGCAAACCAGTCCCGTGCAGTGCCGGCGGCAAAAGCCCAGGTACTGTCGCCGATTAGGGCGAGCACCACGAACACCAGCCCGAGCACCGCAAGTTGCAGAGGCACATCCCCGGCCCGGTAATTCACGAACTGCGGCAGCACCGCGATGAAGAACACGAGCGATTTGGGGTTGCTCAGCCCCACCACGAAGCCCTCGAGCACGAGGCGCCACCTGGTCTTTCGCGCGACCCGGGCCTCGCTCAGCTGGGCGGCCGTGCGCCGGTTGCGAATCGCCTGGACACCGAGATAGATGATGTAGGCTGCGCCGGCGAACTTGACGATCGTGAACAGCAGCACCGACTGGGTCACGATGGCGCCGAGCCCGAGTGACACCGCGACGATCACCGGAATCAGCCCGAGGGCGTTGCCGAGCACACTGAGAAACCCGCCGAGCCGGCCGAGCGCGAGCGATCGCCCGATCACGAACAGCACGGTCGGGCCGGGAATGACGATGAGCGCGATCGAAGCGAGCGCGAACGTCAGCAGGGTGGGCAGGGAAACCATGTATGAATGCTAGACCCGCCGGCGACTGTGGCACATCGTGCACGCACACCCCGCTGGGGTAGCGGATGCTGGCGCTCACCCACAACGGATGCCCCGCCTGCGCGACCGCTTCGTTAGCATCGTGTCGTGCATATGTTCTTCAGAACCCTCCTCCATGCCCTGCTGTCGAAGTTCGGCCCCCGGCTCGGCCACTTCGACGTCGCGCGCACCAACTTCGTGACGATGCCGACCGACCTGGACATTTTGCGGCACATGAACAACGGCGTCTACCTGTCGATCATGGACGTGGCCCGCTTCGACATGCTGCACCGCACCGGAGTCTGGGCCATCTTCCAGGAGCGCGGCTGGTACCCGGTCGTGGTCTCCGAGACCATCAGCTTTCGCAAATCGCTCACAGTCGGCCAGAAGTTCACGGTGGAGTCGCGCATCCTCGGCTTCGACGAGAAAGCCGTGTACGTCGAACAACGCTTCGTACGACCGGATGCCGACGGCTCACCCGAAATCTACTCCCACGGCTATATTCGTGGCCGCTTTCTCAAGCGTACCGGCGGCGTCGTGTCGATCGATGAGCTGCTCGAGGCCATCGGTGTCGCCCCCGACAATGTGAGTGTTCCCGATTGGCTGCTCGAGTGGAGTCACCATGCAGCCGCTCCCGCGGCGCGAGCTCCCGCTCCCAGCATCTGGAACTAGCCCTCTGCAGCCAGCTGAATCGGTAACCCAACAAAGCCACGACCAGCGTCAAGTGCGCCAGTACGGTTCGAGGCCGGGGTGTTAGAAAGCGAGAGAACCTCAATAACATATTGACTTTTTATTCGAGTCATCTGCGAGCTTGGAGGGGGAAGAGCGAGGTTGTTTCGGCCGCACTGAAGTGCTCCGCGCTTGCGAATACCGGCTCGAGACGCGACGCGCGACCGTACCCTGCACGCAGGCGCGCGGGCAGGCAAGCGAACGACAGATGCCCTCGTCGGCACCCACTATGGCGGTCCGTAAGGGTGAAAACTGCCGGGATCAGGCGGTGCGCACCGGAACGATGAGGTCCTTGTAGAACTGAGCGTGCGCTGGGTAGTAGTGCTCCCACGCGGGCAACGGCAGGCCGGCGCGGGAGGCGACCAGTCGATCGAGGTAGTAGTCCCAGCCCGGCCCCATCGTGGCGGCCTCCGAGGGGGAACGCAAGCGCTGCCCGAACGTGAGGTTGGTCATGCCGTCGCCCTCGACCAGGTGGAACAGCGCGCGCCAGGAATCCTCCCCCTCGCCGAAATCGCCGCTGAAGCGGTGCGGAGGCTGGCACTCGCGAATGCTCACGTACTCCCACTTGGCGTCCGGCTCCGCCGTCATCCTGAACTTGACGGCGCCGGTGGCCGGCGAACCGGTGTAGGTGCCGATCCACTTCTCGAGCTCGGCCGGGCGGGTCAGGCTCGCCCACACTTTTTCGATCGGCGCGTTGAACAACCGATTCAGCATGAGATACAGGCCGTCCTCGCGGTGAACGAGGCGTCCGGTGGGCTTGGCTGACATGGTGACCTCCACTGTGAGTGAAACGCGAGTCTTAGCTCAGGCTAGGCCACTTTGCGCCCCTCGGCTATACATCACAGGCCCTCCAGAACGGCCATGGCGGCGTTGTGGCCGCCCAGTCCACTGACCCCGCCGCCGCGCCGGGCTCCGGCCCCACAGATCAGGATCTGTGAATGCTCGGTGGCTACTCCCCACCGCTCGGCGGAGGTGTCGCGCGGCTCGTCATCTTCCAAAAACGGCCACGAGAGCGCGCCGTGAAAGATGTTGCCGCCGGGCATGTTAAGGACGTGCTCGAGGTCCAGGGTCGTTTTGGTTTCGATGCAGGGGTGACCGTCGGCATCCGTCATGAAGAGCGCTTCGACCGGCTCGGCGAGCACAGAATTGAGTGAACGCAGCACGGCGGCCTGCAGCTGGGCCCGCATCGCGTCGTTGTTCGCCTCGGTGAGCGCCCGATTCGGGGTGTGCAGGGCGAACACGGTGAGGGTGTGTGCGCCGGCCGCGGCGAGCTCGGGCGAGAGAATGCTCGGATCGGTCAGCGAATGGCAGTAGATCTCGCACGGCAGCATGGCGGGAATCAGCCCGGCCAGCGCCTGCTCGAACGCGGTCTGCAATTGTTCGTACGACTCATTGATGTGAAGGGTACCGCCAAAAGCGGCCTCGGGCGACACGCTCGCTTCCCGAAGCCGCGGTAGCCGGGTCAACAGCAGGTTGACCTTTACCTGCGCGCCCTCCGGCTTCGGCTGCGCTGGCGACGAAACAGCGGATGCCACGCCTCCCGCCGCCAACATCCCTCGCAGCACCCACGGCGCCACGTTCGCCAGCACGACCGCGCCCGTCACCGTCTGCAGTCGCCCGTACTGCCGGAAGGTCACAGCACCGTCGGGCGTGAGCGTCTCGACATCGGCGCCGACTTCGAGACGAGCGCCGGCCTCGCGTGCCGCGCGTTCGAGCGCCCCGGTCACGGCGCCCATGCCGCCGGTCGGTACAGCCCAGTCGCCGGTTTCGTTGCCGATCACGTGGTACAGAAAGCAGCGGTTGGCGTCGAGACTCGGGTCGTTCAGGCTCGTGAACGTGCCGATCAGGCCGTCGGTGGCCACGACGCCCCGCACGAGGTCGTTGGCGAACCGGTCGGTGATCGCCTCGCCGAGCGGCCGCTCGATCAGCGACGTCCACAGCGCGTCGTCGCCGACCAGCCGCCGGGCCTCCGAGCGTGTGAGCAAGGGTTCGCACACCGTGGGAAACACTGCTCGGGCCAGCCTCGCGGTGTCGTCGTAGAAGGCGTTCCAGGAATCGAAATCGGGCTCGGCTCCGAGGCGGGCGAACGAGGCCCTGGTCGCGTCGGCGTCGTCGTGGTCTACGAGGAGCCCGGCAGAAGAGACCCCCGGCGTATACGACGAATACCGCCGCCGGGCTAGCTCGATATCAAGCCCCAGCTCGCGAATGATTCGCGTCGGCAGCAGGCTCACCAGGTAGGAGTAGCGCGAGAGGCGCGCGTCGACACCGGCAAAGGCATTCGCTGAAATGGCGGCGCCGCCGACCTGGGGCTCGCGTTCGAGCACGAGCACGCTGCGGCCGGCCTGGGCGAGATAGGCGGCGGCGACCAGGCCGTTGTGGCCGCCACCGATGATCACGACGTCGTGCGTGGGTTCGCTCATGCCCAGATCCTATCGAGGGCTTGGAGTCACCTTGCATTCACCTACGACCGTTAAAAAGAAAGGTATCCAATGTCTGTGCCCAGGAGGATCACCGCATGAGCGCCTTTCGACGCCCCGCACGACGCAGAATTCCCATTGTCGCCCTGGCGGCCGCCGCCTGCGCCGCGCTCGCGGCCGCGCCCCTCGTGTCGGCGGTGCCGACGGCATCCGCTGCCATCGTCACGGCGCCCATCACCGCGAACGGAGCCGACCCCTACTTCGAGATGGCGCCGCTCGGCAGCTACGAGACCGGCACCTTTGACAAGTCCGCCGCCGAAATCGTCACCTACCACGCCGGCAGTGAGCGACTCTTCGTGGTGAATGCTGAACAGGGTGCCGTCGACGTGCTGAGCATCACCGATCCCACCGCGCCAGCCAAGCTGTTCGCTCTCAAGGCTGAGGGCGCCCCGATCAGTGGCGGCAGCGAGCTCATTCCGGAAGGGTCGACCGCCAACTCGGTTGCCGTGCGCGCCGACGGCCTCGGCGCCATGGCCATTGAATCGCCTACCAAAACGGATGCCGGCTGGCTCGTCTTCTTCGACGCCAATGCCTCCGAGCCCGACGTCCTGGGCGCAGTGACCGTCGGCGCGCTGCCCGACATGGTGAGCATCTCGGCCGACGGCACCTACGCCGTCGTGGCCAACGAGGGCGAGCCGAACGCCGACTTCACCATCGACCCCGAGGGTTCGGTGAGCGTCGTCACTCTGCCGGGCACCATGGCCGCACCGGCGCAGTCGGCTGTTGCGAATGCGAATTTTCACGCCTACGAAGCCAATGGCGGCAGGACGTTGCACGAGGACGTTCGCGTCTTCGGCCCGACGGTCAACACGGCGTTCCCGATCTCGGCAAACCTCGAACCCGAGTATGTAGCGATTGACGGAGTCACCGCCTACGTGGCCCTGCAGGAGGCCAACGCCGTCGCCGTCGTCGACCTGGTCACTGCGAAAATCACCGATGTCTGGCCGCTCGGCTTTCAAGACCACGGCATCGCCGGCAACGGTATCGACGCTTCCGATAAGGACTCGACGGTCAACATCTCAACCTATGAGGGCCTGAAAGGCATGTACATGCCCGACGGCATGAATGCCTACACGGCCACGGATGCTTCCACCGGCTCGGACGCCACCTACCTGGTCACCGCCAACGAGGGTGATGCCCGCGAGTGGGGCGACTACGTGGAGGGTAAGCGGGCCAATAAGCTCACCATCTGCGCCGACAGCCCGCTCTTCGGCAAGAACACCGATGCCCGGCTCGGGCGCCTGAACGTGACCACGGAAAACGGCTTCAACACCGCCAAAAACTGCTACGACGAGCTCTACTCCTTCGGCTCGCGCTCGTTCTCGATCTGGAACACCGACGGCACGAGGGCCTTCGACTCCGGCGGCGACTTCGAACGCATCACCGCCGCGGCGAACCCCGCGTACTTCAACTCCAACCACAGCGCGTCCAACCTCGAGGGCCGCAGCGACGACAAGGGACCGGAGCCGGAGAACCTCGCCATCGGCGACATCGACGGCCGCACCTACGCCTTCATCGGCCTCGAACGGGTCGGCGGCATCATGGCCTACGACATCACCGACCCGACCAACGCGGAGTTCGTGACCTACCTCAACAACCGCAACTTCGCCGCCGATGCCGCCACCGACCTGTCGGCGGCCGGCGACCTCGGCCCGGAGGGCGTCACATTCATCTCCGCAGCAGACTCACCGACCGGCAAGCCCATGCTCGCCGTCGGCAACGAGGTATCCGGAACCACCACGATCTTCTCGATCAACACCATTCCGACCGAGATCCAGGTACTCGGCATCAACGACTTCCACGGTCGCCTCGAAGCCAACGCCAGAAACCAGGAGGCCGGCGCTGCCGCGCTCGCCGGAGCCGTCGCGCAGTTCAAGACCGAAAACCCGAACACCCTGTTCGTATCCGCGGGCGACAACATCGGCGCCTCCACCTTCACGTCGTTCTCGCAGCAGGACGAACCGACCATCGACGCCCTCCTCGCGGCCGGGCTGGACGCATCCGTTGTGGGAAACCACGAGTTCGACGCAGGCTGGGACGACCTCGAGAACCGGGTCAGGTCATCGTTCGGTGACCCGCGCTATGCGCTCGGTGCCAACGTTTACCTGAAGGGCACGAAAACTCCCGCCCTGAGTGAGTACTGGGTGAAAGAGGTCGACGGCGTACGGGTCGGCTTCGTCGGCACCGTCACCGAGCAGACCGCCTCGATGGTCTCCCCGGCCAGCATCGCCGACATTGAGTTCGGTGACCAGCTCGAAGCCGCCAACCGGGTGGCCGCGCAGCTGCAGGACGGCAATACGGGCAACGGCGAAGCCGATGTCATAGTGCTGCTCACCCACGAGGGTGGTGTCGGAACTGACTGCGCCGCGATCGGCGCCGCCGATACCCTGTACGGCGATTTGATTCGCGGCGCGTCAGCCAACATCGACGCGATCCTATCTGGGCATACCCACGCCACCTACAACTGCTCCTACCCTGTCGACGGCTGGACCGACGGGCTCGAACGCCCGGTGATGCAGAGCGGCCAGTACGGCATGAACCTCGACCGGGTGAACATCTTGGTCGACCCGACCAGCAAGGCGGTTGTCTCGCTGACCAGCTCCCTCGTCGATCTGCACAACGGATCGGCCGGCCTGTTCCCGGCTGACCAGACCGTGGCGCAGATCGTAGCGGATGCCGCGACCCAGGCTGCTATCGTCGGCTCGGTCGAAGTCGGTGCCATCAGCGCCGACATCACCCGGGCCTACAGGGGTGTGGCAGAAGATCGAGGTTCAGAATCGACCCTCGGCAACCTCGTCGCCGACATTTAGCTCTGGGCCACCTCGAACGCGGACTTCGGCGGCGAGCCGGCCGAGATCGCATTCATGAACCCCGGCGGCGTGCGCACCGACCTCAGATTCGGCGAAGACGGAAAGGTGACCTACAAAGAGGTCGCCACCGTGCAGCCGTTCGCCAACACCCTCGTAACGATGGACCTCACGGGCGCCCAGCTGCGCGCGGTGCTAGAGGAGCAGTGGCAGCCCAGCCGCTCCAAGCTGCACCTCGGTGTCTCGGACGGCTTCAGCTACCTCTACGAGCCCGACGCTGCACAGGGCGAGCACATCGTCGGCATGTCCCTGAACGACGTGGCGATCTCCCCGACCGAGGTCTTCCGCGTCACGACGAACTCGTTCTTGGCCTCGGGCGGCGATAAATTCATGACCTTCGCCGCGGGAATCAATGCTACGGATACCGGCCAGGTCGACCTCGCGGCGACTGTCTCGTACTTCGAGCAGCACGCGCTCGTCGACCCGGCACCGCTCGGCCGCGCCGTGCTGGCCGGCACCGACTGGGCCAGTGTCGACGTCGGCGACGCGGTGTTCACCCCTGGTGAGCGAGTCACCGTCACGGTCTCCGGGCTGAACCCCGGCCAGGAGATCACCGGTACGCTCTACTCCACACCGGTCAACCTCGGCACCTTCGCGGCCAACGCTGCCGGAGTTGCCGTGTTCTCCGCCGTGATCCCGGCCAACACGCCGGTCGGGGCGCACACGCTCGTGATCACTTCGGTGGGTTTTGAGCCGATCACCGTCGGGGTGAACGTGGTCGCGAGCAGCACGAGCGCCCTGGGGTCCATCCCGGCGCTCGGCGCCGACCTCGCCCCGGCCGGCCTCGCCGCGCTGCTCCTGTTGCTCGGCGGCGGCGGCCTGGTCCTGGCCGGCCGCAAGCGCCAGGCCGCTCAGGCGTAACACCATCTCAAACGGATGCCCCGGCGCGGTCACACGTCGGGGCATCCGTCGGTCTCCCTCCCCGCCCCGCCCACGAGAGCGGGAAAGCGTTGCTTCGCTGGTACTGACGCAACGCTTTTTGCCTGCGCGGAGAAGGCGGCCTTCGCTACACCGGGGCGAGGGGCTCGAACGGCCGCGGCGGCGCGAGCGGGTCGGATTCGGTGGGCTTGGCCACCTTGCTCACTGCCCGGTCGAGGGCGCCGCGAACCGCGACGACGCCGGGACGCCCGGCACTCGACCGGCGCGCCGCCGAAAACAGCGTGCGATGCGGGGTGCCGGGCAGGTCGTGCAGCTGCACGGCCGGCATGCGGCCGGCCCAGACCAGGTCGGGCAGGATTCCCACCGCATTGCCCGATTCGATCAAGCGGATGTGCGCGATCAGGTCGGCGGTCTCGAACCGAACGTCGGGTTCGAACCCGGCCGAGCGGCAGAGCTGCGTCGCCCACTGCCGCGAGGCGGTGCCGACCGGTTCCATCACCCAGGGCAGCCCAGCGGTCTCCTCGAGGGTCGCCGCGCGCACCGTACCGGCGTCGTCGGGTGGAACCGCAAGCCGCAGCGCATCCGTTGCAAGGTTGACCCGGTCGAGGTCGGGCCAGTGTGCGCGCGTGTGGCCGGGATACTGCTCGGCGAGCACGAGGTCGAAGTCCCGCGCGGCCACCTCGAACAGGCCGCGCTCGGGCTCCCGCTCGGTCACCTCAACGCGCAGCGCAGGAAAGTCCTCGGCCAGAAAGGTGAGGGCGCGCGGAATCACGGCGAGGGCCGCCGACTGGAACACGGCCACCCGCACAGTGCCCGACACCGTCGTCGTGCTCGCGCGCAGGTCGGCCTCGGCGAGCTCGAGCAGCTCCAGTAGGTGGGTGGTGTGCTCGACCAGGATCTCCGCCTGCGCGGTGAGTTGCACCCGCCGACCAACCTTTTTAAGCAGCACGACGCCGGCCTCTTTTTCGAGCAGCGCGAGCTGCTGTGACACAGCTGAGGGGCTGTAGGCGAGGGCCGCGGCGACCCCGGCGAGGGTGCCGCGAATTTTCAGCTCGCGCAGCAGTCGCAGCCGCCTGACATCCAGCATCCGTTGCTCCTTGCACCGATAGCTATACCCAAAACCAATTCATTAGAAATTGTAACGAATATCATGCATAAACAATTGCTTTTGCTAAATATAGGCTGGCCACAGACTTGAAACACCAGAGCCACCCATCCGCGAACGAAAGACTAGTCTCGTGACCATGACCAACGCCTCCGCCCGTCCCGCCAACGAGGATTTCAGTTCGGAGGTCGTCAAACTCGTCAAGAAATGGCTCGACGAAAGCGCCACCATCCCAGCGGATGCCGCGGCCGAGCGGCTGGCCGGCGTGCTGAAGGACCCGACTGGACTGGATTTCACTGTCGGTTTCGTCGACGGCGTCATGCGCCCCGAAGACAAGATGGTCGCGGGCTACAGCCTGCAGAAGGTGGCCAAGAAGGCGCCCGGGTTTCTGCCGCCGCACATGCGCGCGGCCATCGGGCTCGGCGGTATTCTCGGACCGGTGCTGCCCTGGGTCGTCATCCCCGCCGCCCGCACCGTGCTGCGCCAGATGGTCGGCCACCTCGTCGTCGACGCCACCCCCGACAAGCTGGGCCCGGCACTCGTGCATCTCAAAGAGGGCGGCAACCGCCTCAACATCAACCTGCTCGGCGAATCGGTGCTCGGTGAGAAGGAAGCACTCGAGCGTCTCGAAGGCACCAAGCGCATCCTCGAACGCCCCGACGTGGACTACGTCTCGATCAAGGTGTCGTCGATCGCCAGCCAGCTGTCGATGTGGGCCTTCGACGAGACCGTCGCTCGCGTGATCGAACGTCTAACGCCGCTGTTCGAGTTCGCCGCGGCATCCGCTACCCCGAAGTTCATCAACCTCGACATGGAGGAATACCGCGACCTCGACCTCACCATCGCAGTGTTCGAGGGGTTGCTCGACCAGCCGCAGCTGGCCCAGCTCGAGGCCGGAATCGTGCTGCAGGCCTACCTGCCCGACGCCCTCAGTGCCATCCAGGGCCTCACCCACTGGGCGCAGAACCGCCGCGCTGCCGGCGGCGCACCGATCAAGGTGCGCCTGGTCAAGGGCGCCAACCTCGCCATGGAGCACGTCGACGCCGCCGTGCACGACTGGCCGCTCGCGACCTTCTCCACCAAGCAGAACAGCGACACCAACTACAAGCGGGTGCTCAACTGGGCACTCACCCCCCAGAACACCGACGCGGTCAAGCTCGGCATCGCCGGCCACAACCTGTTCGACGTGGCGTGGGCGCACCTGCTCAGCGTCGCCCGCGGCGTCGACGACCGGGTCGAGTTCGAGATGCTGCTGGGCATGGCCACCGGCCAGGCCCAGGCCGTGCGCAAAGATGTCGGCCAGCTGCTGCTCTACACGCCCGTCGTCGATCCCTCCCAGTTCGACGTGGCCATCAGTTATCTCATTCGCCGGCTCGAGGAAAACGCCAGCCAGGAGAACTTCATGTCGGCCGTGTTCGAGCTGACCAGCAACCCCGAGCTGTTCGACCGCGAAAAGGCCCGTTTCCAGGCCTCCCTCGACGCCCTCGATGACCGGCTGCCCACCCCCAACCGCGTGCAGGACCGCTCGAGCAACTACGACCGAGAGCGGCTCGTCGCCGCCCAAACGGATGCCCGCAGCCACGATATCGAGACCGCCTCCGACGCCGACCCGCAACTGACCAGCGCCCTGCTCGGCATCACCCGCGGCTCGGTTCCCCTGCACTCGAGTTTTCACAACGAGCCGGACACCGACCCCTCGCTGCCCGCCAACCGTGCCTGGGGCCGCCGCATCCTGGCCCGCGCCGACGCATCAACTCTCGGCACCGACACCATTGAGGCCGCCACCGTTCCCGACGAGGCAGTGCTGGGCACCATCATCGACGCCGCGCTGACCGCCGGAGCGGCCTGGGGGCAGAAAACCGGCGCCGAACGCGCCGTCGTGCTGCACCGCGCCGGGCTCGCGCTCGCCGCGAACCGCGACCGCCTGATCGAGGTCATGGCGAGCGAGTGCGGCAAGACCATCGCCGAGGGTGACGCCGAGGTGAGCGAGGCCGTGGACTTCGCCCACTACTACGCCGAGCGGTCCAAAGACCTCGATCGTGTGCAGGGTGCCATCTTCGTGCCGTCCAAGCTCATCGTGGTCACCCCGCCGTGGAACTTTCCGACCGCCATCCCGGCCGGTGGCGTGCTCGCCGCCCTCGCTTCCGGCGCCGGCGTCATCATCAAGCCCGCTACGGTCGCCCGGCGCACCGGCGCCGTTGTCGTCGAAGCACTCTGGGAAGCCGGCATTCCGCGCGAACTGCTCGCGCTGGTCAACCTGCCCCACCGCGACCTTGGCGCCAAGCTCATCGCCCACCCCGCCGTGAACCGGGTCATTCTCACCGGCGGTTACGAGACCGCCGAGCTGTTCCGCTCATTCCGCCACGACCTGCCCCTGCTCGCCGAAACCAGCGGCAAGAACGCCATCATCGTCACCCCCTCGGCCGACTTCGACCTCGCCGCCGCCGATGTCGTGAAGAGCGCCTTCGGCCACGCCGGCCAGAAGTGCTCGGCCGCGAGCCTCGTTATTCTGGTCGGCTCGGTCGCGAAATCGCAGCGTTTCCTCGGCCAGCTGGTCGACGCCGCGACCTCGATCAGGATCGGCCCGGCGAGCGACCCGGTCACCCAGATGGGCCCGATCATGTCGCCGGCCGACGGCAAACTGCTGCACGCCCTGACCACCCTCGGCGCCGAAGAGCAGTGGCTGGTCGAGCCGAAGCAGCTCGATGAGACCGGCAAGCTGTGGTCGCCGGGCATTCGCACCGGGGTCGCGCCCGGATCGTACTTTCACCTCACCGAGTTCTTCGGCCCGGTGCTCGGCGTGATGCACGCGCGCAACCTGGAAGAAGCCATCCGCTTTCAAAATGCCGTCGACTTCGGGCTCACGACCGGCCTGCACTCGCTCGACGCCGACGAACTGGCCCTCTGGGTCGACTCGATCGAGGCCGGCAACCTCTACGTCAACCGCGGCATTACCGGTGCCATCGTGCAGCGCCAGCCGTTCGGCGGGTGGAAGCGCTCCGCCGTGGGCGCCGGCACCAAGGCCGGCGGACCGAACTACCTCTTCGGCCTCGGCAGCTGGGTCAACGAACCGGGCCGCAACAGCTCGACGCTGCACCTGCGCGGCCTCGAGCAGCGCGTCACCGACATCATCGAAGCTAGCCAGCCGTTTCTCGACTACGCCGATTTCGATGTGCTGCGCCGCTCGGCCGTGAGCGACGCTCTGGCCTGGCGTGAGGAATTCAACGTCGTGCGTGACGCGGCCGACCTCGGCGTGGAGCGCAACCTGTTCCGCTATCGCGCGCTGCCGGTCACCGTGCGCCTGACCGAAACCGGCACGCTCGCTCAACTGCTCCGCGTGATCGCTGCCGCGACCCTGTCGACGTCGCGCTTCGACGTGTCGAGCACCGTGCCGGTGCCGCCCGCGGTACGCAACATCCTGGCCGAGCGCGAGATCCCCGTGGTCGTCGAGAGCGACGAGGAGTGGCTCGCGCGGGCCCGCTCCGGTGGCATCACGGCCAGCCGGGTGCGCCTCATCGGCAGCGACCCGGTGCTGGGGGCGCGGGAGGCGGCATCCGCTCTCGCTGAGGCTCTGAACGGCAGCCCGGACATTGCCGTGTATTCGAACGCGGTCACCCAGGCCGGCCGTATCGAAGTGCTGCCGTTCCTGCGCGAACAGGCCATCTCGATCACCGCGCACCGGTTCGGAAACCCGAGCACGCTCTCTGAGGGCGTGATCTAGCCCGGATACCGTTCGCAACCGCGGAGAAAACTGGCGGACCACCCCGAATCACGCGATTCGGGATGGTCTCGTCGAATATCTTCGCTGTTATGAGTGATCGGTCACGAGCGCCCACAGGCTACGTGCGGTCTACATACAGTTTCGTGGGGCAAACTCATAGGGGACGTATGATTACCGCTGTCCACAATTCGGCAGGGGTGCACGCATGAACGGAAATGCGACGACGACGCACCGAAACGTCGCTTTGTTGTCGGTCACGAGTCTGATGGCGCCCCTCATCACGACGTCCGAAGAAATCGACCGCCGCTTGATGCCCGTTTTGACGCGCCTGAAATTGCCCACTGGGCTGTTGCAGCGCGTGGCCGGCGTGTACGAGCGCCGCAATTGGGGCCCGAACGAGACCTTCGATGACGCCGCCGTCAAGGCCGGCAAGATCGCGTTGAAAGAGGCCGGCATCAAGCCGAGCGACGTGGGCCTGCTCATCAACACCTCGGTCACTCGCAAGCACCTCGAACCCTCTGTTGCCGTGCGCATCCACCACGGACTCGGCTTGCCGTCGTCGGCCATCAACTTCGACATTGCCAACGCCTGCCTTGGTTTCGTCAATGGCATGACGCTCGCCGCGCAGCTCATCGACAGCGGGCAGATCAAGTATGCCGTGATCATCGACGGCGAAGACGCCGACGAGATCCAGACCAACACGATCGACCGCCTCGGCCGCCCGGGCATCAAACGCAAGGACTTCATGAGCGAGTTCGCGAGCCTCACCCTCGGCTCTGGTGCGGCCGCCGCCGTGCTCGGCCCCGCGGATGCCCACCCCGGCGGACACCGCATCCTCGGCGGCGTCACCCGCGCTGCCACCCAGTTCAATGGACTGTGTGTCGGCAGCGTCGACGGCATGTTCACCGACGCGAAGGCGCTGCTCAAAGGCGGGATGGAACTGGTCGTCTCAGCCTGGACCGAAGCCAAGCGCGACTGGAGCTGGTCGAACATGGACCGCTACATCGTGCACCAGGTCTCGGACGTGCACACCAACGCCATCGTCAAGGCCACCGGTATGGACAAAACGAGGGTGCCACTGACCTATCCCACGCTCGGCAATGTCGGTCCGGCGTCGATTCCGATCACGCTCTCCCAGGAGGCGTCGAAGCTGCAACCGGGCAATCGAGTGCTGCTCATGGGCGTCGGCTCCGGCCTCAATACCGCCATGATGGAACTTGTCTGGTGACCGTGACCCGTTCAGAGATGGCCCTGTGACTGAAACCCGCACCACTTCTCGTCGTCTTCCCCGCACCGTTTCGGCCCCGGCGGCGCTGCCGCCGGCCGGCCTGGCGGGGCTCGACCCGGAGTGGTCACGGCTGTTCGAGGTCACACGGAGCGGCAGTGCGGGCGGAGTGACCCACGGCTGGCACTTGCTCGACAACGGCCCGCAGCTCGACGCGCTCGGCGTTCTTCCGGTCGGAACCATTCTGTGTGTGCACGGCAACCCCACCTGGGCCTACCTTTGGCGCGGCCTGCTGTCGGCGGCAACGGATGCTGCCGCGACCGGCGCGCCGGCCTGGCGGGTGATCGCCGTCGACCAGCTCGACATGGGTTTCTCCTCCCGCACCGGAAGTTTTCGTCCCCTCAAGCGCCGGGTGCGCGATCTCGGCGACCTCACCGACGCGCTCGATCTGGCCGGCCCGGTGATCACGCTCGGTCACGACTGGGGCGGCGTCGTCTCCCTCGGCTGGGCCGTCGACCACCCCGAGCTGCTGGCCGGCGTCATGCTGCTCAATACCGCGGTGCACCATCCCGAAGGCGACCCGATTCCGGCGCCGCTGCGGCTGGCCCTCGGTCGCGGAATCCTCGGCCCGGCAACCGTCGCGACGCCAGCATTCCTCGCGACGACGCTGGCCCTCGCGCATCCGCCGCTGTCGACCGAGGTCAAGCGCGGCTACCGCGCGCCGTATCTGACGAGTGCTCGTCGCGGCGGAATCGGCGGCTTCGTCGCCGACATTCCGGTCGCACTGGCGCACGAGAGTCGGCCCGAACTCGACCGCATCGCCGCAGCAGTGCGTTCGCTTTCGGTGCCGACACTGCTGCTCTGGGGTCCGCGCGACCCGATCTTCAGCGACCGCTACCTCGACGACCTGGTCGAGCGGATGCCGCACGCGCGCGTGCACCGGTTCGAGGGTGCTGGCCATCTGTTGGCCGAAGACGCGGACTATGCCGCCGCCGCGCTGCTCTGGCTGGGCGATACTGTCGCATGTTCTCCCGCCGATGCCCCGGTACTGGTCGAGCCGGTCGAGACCGCCGTCTCGGCTACGCGAGCCGCATGGGAATCCGTGGGGACGCATCCGTTGTGGCATTACCTCGACGAATTACAGTGCTCCGACGAGACCGCCCTCGTCGACATGCAGCCAGCCCCGCGCATGGTCAGCTGGCGTCTGCTGTCGCGGCGCGTGCGCCAGATCGCCGCCGGCCTCGTGCATATCGGCGTGAAGCCCGGCGACCGCGTCTCGCTCCTGGTACCGCCGAGCGCCGACCTCACCGCGGTTCTCTACGCCTGCGTGCGCATCGGCGCCATCGTCGTCGTAGCGGATGCCGGTCTCGGCCTGGCCGGCCTCACTCGCGCCGTGCGCGGTGCCCGCCCCGATTTCGTCATCGGTGCCGCTCCCGGGTTGATGGCCGCCCGCGTGCTCCGCTGGCCGGGACGAAAAATCTCGGTCGCTCGTTTTTCCGCGCCGATGGCGCGTCTTCTCAGTGTCGAGCACACCCTCGCCGAGCTGATCAGTCTGGGCCAGGCCCGGCTCGATGCTGGCGATGCGCTCCCGGCTGAGCCCGCCCCGAGCGACCCGGCGGCCGTGCTGTTCACTTCCGGATCAACCGGTCCGGCCAAGGGCGTCGTCTACACGCACGGGCAGCTCTCCGCGGTGAGCCGCGCCCTCTTTCTGCAGTACGGCGTCGGCGTCGGCACCGGCCTCGTGGCCGGCTTCGCCCCGTTCGCCCTGCTCGGTCCGGCCCTCGGCGCCCGCTCGGTCACCCCCGACATGGACGTCACCGCGCCCAAGACCCTTACCGCCACCGCGGTCGCGGCCGCCGTCGCCGCGATCGACGCGACGGTCGTCTTCCTCTCGCCCGCCGCCCTCGTGAATGTCGTCGCGACCGCGCAGGCGCTCACTCCTGTCGACCACGCGGCCCTGGCCGGTGTTCAGCGTTTTCTGTCGGCCGGCGCGCCGATCTCCGAGAGCCTGCTCGCCCAGGCGGCCGCACTCATGCCACAAGCGACCGCGCACACCCCGTACGGCATGACCGAGGGCCTGCTCATGGCCGACATCACCCTCGAGGGCATTCGTGCCGCCGCTGCGAGCGTCGCACGGCCGCAGACAGCGGATGCCGTGGGTCGCGCGGCTGTAGTGCCGACCACCCCGGTAGCAGAAACCCCGGCCGACACCGCGACCCCGGCCGGTGGCGTCTGCGTCGGCGGGTCGACCGCGACCACCCGCATCCGGATCAGCGCGCTCGACGCGAGTGGGGCATCCGTTGGGGAGCTGTCGGACCAGCCCAACGTGACCGGTGAGATCGTCGTGTCGGCGCCGCACGTGAAGGATCACTACGACCGGCTCTGGCTCACCGAGCGGGCATCGCGCCGCGGGGCCGTGCCGGGCGAACGCTGGCACCGCACCGGCGATGTCGGCCACCTTGACAGCGCGGGACGCCTCTGGGTCGAGGGCCGCATGCCGCACGTCATCGTGACGGCCGGCGGCGTCGTCACTCCGGTCGGCCCCGAGCAGCGCATCGAAACGCTGTCCGACGTTTCTCGTGCGGCCTTCGTCGGCGTCGGCCCGATCGGCACGCAGCAGCAGGTCGCCGTGATCGAAACCGTGCCGGGGGCCCGCCGGGTGCACCGGGCCCCCGAACCGCTCGCCGCAGCCGTGCGTGCGGCAGTCGGTTCGCCGGTCGCCGCCGTGCTCGTCGTGCCCGGCCTGCCCACCGATATTCGGCACAACTCCAAGATCGACCGCAGCCGGTTGTCGCGGTGGGCCGCCGGCATCCTCTCCGGCGGTCGCTGGGTCAAGCCGTGAGGGTGCTGGTCACGGGAGCCAGCGGATTTCTTGGCCGCGCCGTCGCGGCCCGCATCAGTACGGCCGGGCACGAGGTGCGCACCTTTCAGCGGCGGCCATCGGGCGTGCCCGGCGTCGAAGACGTGCACGGCTCGATCACAACGGTCGCCGATACCCCCTATGTCGGCCTCGCCTACGCCGTGAGTGGCATGGATGCCGTCGTGCACCTCGCCGCTAAGGTCTCACTCACCGGTGACCCGGCCGAATTCGAGGCCGTCAACGTCGGCGGCACCGGCACGGTTGTGCAGGCGGCCCGGCGTGCCGGCGTCTCCCGTTTTGTCTACGTCTCCTCGCCATCCGTGGCCCACGCGGGCCGTTCGATCATGGGTGCTGACGCGCTGCCCGCCTCGCCGGAGCACGCCCGCGGCGACTACGCCCGCACCAAGGCCAGGGCCGAACTGCTCGCGCTCGCCGCGGACGCACCCGAATTCAGCGTGGTCGCCGTGCGCCCGCACCTGGTCTGGGGCCCAGGCGACACCCAGCTGATCGACCGGATCGTCGACCGCGCCCGCCGTGGGCGGCTGCCGCTGCTCGGACACGGTGCCGCGCTCATCGACACGACCTACGTCGACAATGCAGCCTCCGCGATCCACGCGGCCCTCGATGCCGCCCCGGCCGTGCACGGGCAGTCCTACGTGGTCACCAACGGTGAACCGCGCCCGGTCGCGGAATTGCTCGCCGGAATCTGCGGCGCGGCCGGCGTGGCCGCTCCGACGTGGCGGGTGCCGGCATCCGCTGCCCGCATGGCCGGTTCGGTCATCGAGGCCGTCTGGCGTGCCCGCCCGAAAGGCGATGGCCAGGTCGCCGAACCGCCGATGACCCGGTTTCTGGCCGAGCAGCTCTCGACGGCGCACTGGTTCGACCAGCGGCGCACCCGCGCTAGCCTGCTCTGGACCCCATCAGTCTCCCTGGACGAGGGCTTCCGACGCTTAGCCGCCCACTATCGCTCACGCCCCTAGCGCCACCCGCCACCCTGTGCACGGCCAGAATGGTAGACGGGGCTCTACAAGCGGATGCCGAGGGCCGCGCGCGCAAACGCGAGAGCTTCCTCGGGTGCGACGCCGAGTTGGCGCGCCTTGCCGGCGAACGCCACGGCGGCCACCTGAACCTGCCGCTGGGCCAGGTCACCGCTCGCGGCGATGAAGGATCCGTTGCGACCCCGCGTTTCGATGACCTCGGCACGCTCGAGCTCTCGGTAGGCGCGGGCGACGGTGTTGGTGGCGAGCCCCAAATCTTCGGCGAGCCTGCGCACGGTCGGCAGTTTGTCGCCGGGAGCCAGTTCGCCCGAGCGCACTGCGGTGAGCACCTGCACCCGCAACTGTTCGTAGGGCGGTGTCGCCGAGCGCGGATCGACCAGCAGCATCATGCCGGGGTCTTTGTTCGGCTGTCCTGGTCCGGCCGGTCGTCGGGTTGGCCATCTTTCTGGCCGCCGGGGTCGCCGGGCTGACCGCCGGGGTGACCGCCGGGGTCGGCGGCGCCGGGCGTGCGTCGACGACGGTCGAGTTCGAGGGCCGTCTCTGGCCACAGCCGGCGCAGAAAGTGGGTCGTGCTGCGATTGCGCAGGCTTGTGACGCTCCAGCTGACCAGCACGACGACCAGCACCGGGCCCATGATCGTGAAAGAGCCGACCAGAATCTCGCCGATCGAGCCGGGCACCGGTAGGGTCATCGCTTCACTCAACGAGAGGAACAAGACGCAGCTGCTCACGGCGGCGATGATTCCGGGAATTCCCACGAGGCTGCGCAGGGTGGTGCTGCGAAAAGCGTCGCTCCAGGCCAGCTGAGTGTAAGTGGCCGCCGGTTGGCCGTGGGCGAGTAGTGCGTTCGCCGCCGCCCAAGTCGTCAGGCTCGCGGCGGTCGCCAGCGCCAGTAACAGCCCGGCCGGCCAGAGAATCGTGCGAACCGAGACGTCATCGAAGGCGCGCTCCGGGTTGATGGCGATGACCCCGAGCACTGCAATATAGCCGAGGGTGGCGAGGCCCAGCAGGCCCAGGGAGAACGTACGGTCAAGCGGCGTGACGTAGTCGGCCAGCCCGGGGGAGATGTTGCGCGCCAGTCGCGGGGTTTCGGCAACCGGAGCAAACGCCGAGCGGGAATCGTCGCCGATGAGAGCGACCGTCGACCCGACGGTCATCGCGACAACGACCAGGAGCCCGTTCCACGGGTTCTCATTGCCGTCCGTCACGACCAGCGCCGTGACGCCAACGAAGAGCCCCACCATCGACCCAACGATTCCCGCGCGTTCGCGGCGATAGATCCGGGTCGACAACTCGGCAACGATCTCGGGAGCCAACGCGAGCCCGACCTGCCGGGAGTAGGCGTGCAGCATCCGCCTGCGTGGTACGGCACGCGCGCTATAGACCAAGCGGATGCCGAAGCCCGCCAGTGCCAGCGTCGCCAGGATCACTACGACTGCATCCACGAAACCCTCTCTTTGTGCGTATTTTGTACCAGAGTAGCGCTACAAAATGCGAAGTGCAAGGCCGACAGTCAGACTGCGGATTGCCGATTCAGGGCCTCGGCGACCAGCCTGAGCGCATCGGTCGGGCTGACCCCCAGTTGCTCGATGCGCGTCGCGAATGCGTCGGCCGCCGCCTGAGCATTGCGATCGGCCGCATCACCCTTGGGAGCGATGAAGGATCCGAACCGGCCACGCGTTTCTATCACGCTGTCCCGCTCCAGCTCGCGATAGGCGCGGGCGACCGTGTTCGTAGCCAGGCCCAGCTCGGCGGCAAGGGCTCGCACGGTCGGCAGGCGAGTGTCGTGGGCAAGTTTGCCCGAGCGCACGGCCGCAATCACCTGGCTGCGCAGCTGTTCAAACGGCGGCGTACTCGATTGGGGGTCAATGACAATAAAGGAAGCGGGCATGGGACCCTCCGTTCAACGTTATGGGCAATTTTGCCTCGCTACAACCGATGCTGCAACAGCATACCCACGGTACGTTCCCCCGAAATGTTCCGCGAGTGCGGGTGAATGGTTGCTTCGACCATGTCGAAGCAACCATTCACCCGCTTTTGCGAGGGGGGTGGAGTTGGCTGGGTAGGCTCGACTAATGACCTTTCCCGCAGAGCTGGCCAGCCTGCTGCCCACCCTGGTCGGGGTTGTGCTGCTGCTCGCGGTGGTCGTGACGGTTTTGCGCGCGTATCGCACGCAGCATCCGTTCGCCCCGGCGCTCGCCCTGCTGCGCGGAACCCTGCAACTGGCCGCGATCAGCCTTATTCTCAGCGGAATCATCAACGACCCACTCTGGGTCGGTGTCAGCCTGCTCGTCATGTTCGCGGCGGCCGTCGGCACGGTCACCCGTCGCGTCGGCGCCAGCCGGGCTCACCTCGTGCGCGTGGCCGCGGCCATGGGACTCGGCGTGATCGTGACGCTAACCATTGTTTTCGCAACCGGGGCGATCGAGTTCTCGCCGCGCTACGTGCTCGCGATCGGCGGCATCATCATCGGCAATGCGATGTCGATCGCGACGCTCAGCGGGCGCCGCTTCTCAGAGGCGGTCAGCGACCACTGGCCCGAGGTCGAGGGTTGGCTGGCTCTCGGGGCCACGCCGCGGCAATCGACCCGCGACCTGGCCCGGCAGGCCGTCTACTTCGCCATCATCCCGTCCACCGACCAGACCAAGACGACAGGCTTGGTCACGCTTCCGGGCGCGTTCGTCGGAGCGATTTTCGGGGGAGCCTCGCCGCTCGAGGCCGGCCGGTTTCAGATCGTCGTCCTCGCCGGCATTCTCTGCGCCGGGTCGATCGCCGCGGTCACCCTGCTGCATTTGATCTCTCCGGTGCGCCAGAAGCCAGTCCTTTAGTCCGCGAGAGCGGGAAATTCGTGGCTTCAGCCCCGCGAAGCAAGGTATGTGCCGCTCTCTAGTGAAGGATGAGCTACGCGATCGAGCGCTGGATCAGACGGGAGAGCACGATCGCGCTGCGGGTATGGTCCACGTTGGGAGCCAGACGTACCTTTTCGAGCGCTGCCTCCAGCCCCGGAATGTCGCGCGCGCGAATGTGCACCATGGCGTCGGCGCTGCCGGTGACGGTTCCCGCATCGACGACCTCGGGCACCCCGGAGAGAATGCGTAGCAATTCGTCGGGCGCAACGGTGCCTCGGCAGAACAGCTCGACGTAGGCTTCCGTGCTCATCCCGTCGACGGCCGGGTCGACCTGAATCGTAAAGCTGCGAATGACCTTATCGGCCACCAGCCGGTCGACGCGCCGTTTCACAGCGGATGCCGACAGCCCCACCACCGAGCCGATGTCACCATAGCCGGCGCGCGCGTTCTGGCGCAGCAGGTCGAGAATGCTGTGATCGAGGTTGTCCATGGGGCGAGTCTAGGGGCCAGCTATACGCAAGATTGCGTTCGCACCGTACATCTCGAAGATTTCTTGCGCAAATCGGCGTGAAATGTCGATTCATGCTGTGTGAGACTGAGAGTGGCGTCCCGGAACGAGCAAACTTGGTCGTGCCGGGCTCTCGTGAGCGACCTGGTCCGCCATCCACCCCGAGTTCCGCCGGTCGATAGGCCCGCGGATCCCAAAAGGAGCCTCATGTCGATCAACTCAGCCACCCCCGTTCTCGCCGAAGAGGGCGCCGTTCCCGTGCGTACCGCCACCAAACGCACCGTGCTCATGTGCAAGCCGCAGTTCTTCACCGTTGTGTACCGCATCAATCCGTGGATGGACCCGGCCCTGCCCACCGACACCTCGCTCGCCGTCACGCAGTGGCAGACTCTTTACGACACCTACGTCGGCCTCGGCTTCGACGTGCAGCTGATCGATCCGATCGACGGCCTGCCCGATATGGTCTACGCGGCCAACGGCGGCTTCGTCATCGATAACCAGGCGTACGGCGCCAAGTTCACCCATGTGCAGCGCCAGCCCGAGGGCCCCGCCTACATGGACTGGTTCGGCGCCAACGACTTTAACGTACGCGTGCCCGTCGAGACCAACGAGGGTGAGGGCGACTTTCTGCTGGTCGGCGACGTCATCCTGGCCGGCACCGGTTTTCGCAGCGACTCCAACAGCCACGCCGAACTCTCGGCCATCGCCGGCCGCCCGGTGATCACCCTGCGCCTGATCAACCCGAGCTTCTACCACCTCGATACCGCCGTCGCCGTTCTTGACGACAGCAACATCGCCTACCTGCCGAGCGCCTTCGACGAGCCAAGCCTTGCCACTCTGCAGGAGCGCTACCCCGACGCGGTCATAGTCACCGAAGAAGACGCCGCCATCCTCGGCCTCAACTCGTACTCCGACGGCTACAACGTCGTCATCGCAGCCCGCGCCAAGGACTTCGAACGCCAACTGCGCGCGCGCGGCTACAACCCGATCGGCGTCGACCTGTCCGAACTGCTGCTCGGCGGCGGCGGCGTCAAATGCTGCACGCTCGAGCTGCGCCGATGACACTGTCTGCACCATCATCACGTCGACCAGCACCGCGCCGATCAACTTCGCCAACACGACCCTGAAGGAGCACGACATGACCACGAACCTGACCGACGCGCAGGCCGTAGCCGCGGCATCCGTTTCGCCGGCTGCTGCTGCCTTGATCGCCCAGGAGAGCGCGCACGCCGCGCACAATTACCACCCGCTCGAGGTCGTCGTGGCGTCCGGCGACGGTGCCTGGGTGACGGATGTCGCGGGTCACCGCTATTTAGACTGCCTCGCCGCGTACTCGGCCGTGAACTTCGGTCACTCCAACCCGCTGCTGCTCGATGCCGCCCGCGCGCAGCTCGGCCGGATCACCCTGACCAGTCGCGCGTTCTATAACGACCAGCTCGGCCCGTTCGTGACCGCGCTCGCTGAACTCGCCGGCAAGGACATGGTGCTGCCGATGAACACCGGCGCGGAGGCAGTGGAGTCCGGCATCAAGGTGGCTCGCGCCTGGGGCTACCGGATCAAAGGCGTCGCCCCCGGCCAGGCCAACATCATCGTCGCCGCCGGCAACTTTCACGGCCGCACCACCACCATCATCAGCTTCTCCGACGATGAGTCGGCCCGCGCCGGGTTCGGCCCATTCACGCCCGGTTTTCGCACCGTGCCGTACGGCGATGCCGCAGCGCTCGAAGCGGCGATCGACGAGAACACAGTGGCCGTGCTGCTCGAACCCATCCAGGGTGAGGCCGGGATCGTCGTGCCGGCCGCGGAATATCTGCCCGCGGTGCGGGAGATCACCACGCGGCTGGGCGTTCTGTTCATTGCCGATGAGATCCAGTCGGGCCTCGGCCGCACCGGTTCGACCTTCGCCTGCGATCTGGTGGGCGTCGTGCCCGACCTCTACCTGCTCGGCAAGGCGCTCGGCGGCGGCATCGTTCCCGTCTCGGCCGTCGTCGGCAACACCGACATCCTCGGAGTGCTGCACCCGGGCGAGCACGGCTCGACCTTCGGTGGCAACCCGCTCGCCGCGGCTGTCGGCCTCGCCGTGGTGAAGATGCTGGCCACGGGCGAATATCAGCAGCGCGCGACCGAGCTCGGCGCCCGCCTGCACGCCGGGCTCGCCGCACTGATCGGCCACGGCGTGATCGCTGTGCGTGGGGTGGGACTCTGGGCCGGCATCGATATCGACCCGTCTCTCGCGCCCGGCCGGGTCGTCTGCGAGGCGCTCCTCGCCCGCGGGGTGCTCGCGAAGGACACCCACGGCTCGACCATTCGCCTCGCGCCGCCGATCGTGGTCTCGGAGGCGGACGTGGACTGGGCCGTCGAACAGCTGCGCTTCGTGCTCGCCGACCTCGCCGCCGCGAAGTAGGTCCCCGGCCGTCTCACGCCGACCGTGGCAACGTGCATGGTCGCGCCCCATTCCGGTGACCGCTACGCCGGTTACGGTAGCGCGCACCCATACCGGGTGCGGTCATGCGCCGCCTCCCCTACTGCGCCGGGGCCGTCTTCTTCGGCGCACGATTCACCGGCGTGCCCGTCACAACAGCGGACGCGCTGTCGCTCGCATTCGAAGCCCTGCGCACTGGCGCCTTACGCACCGGAACCGCCTCGGCCGCGGCGACCAAGGGCGCGGCGACCGGCTGCAGCCGGGATAGCTGCGTCACGTGGCGGGGGTCCAACTCCTCGAGCGCGTTCACGCCGAGCAGGCGCATGGTGCGGGCCACCTGCTCCGACAGGATCGCAATCGTGCGATCGACCCCGGCCTCACCGCCGGCCATGAGGCCGTAGAGGTAGGCGCGACCGATCATCGTGAAGCGGGCGCCGAGCGCGATCGAGGCCACCACGTCGGCCCCCGACATGATGCCCGTGTCGAGGTGCACCTCGGTGTGGGCACCGACCTCACGGGCAACCTGCGGCAGCAAGTGGAACGGAATCGGTGCACGGTCGAGCTGGCGACCGCCGTGGTTCGATAGGGTGATGCCGTCCACACCGAGATCTACGAGACGCTTTGCGTCGTCGAGGTTCTGCACGCCCTTGACGACGACCCTGCCTGGCCATTGCGCCTTGATCCAGGCGAGGTCCTCGAAGTCGACCGTCGGGTCGAACATGGTGTCGAGCAGTTCGGCGACGGTACCGCTCCACCGGTCGAGGCTCGCGAACGAGAGCGGTTCGGTGGTCAGAAAGTTGATCCACCATTCCGGGCGCGGCAGCGCGTTCACGACGGTACCGAGGGTGAGCGCCGGCGGGATCGAGAAGCCGTTGCGCCTGTCGCGCAGTCGGGCGCCAGCGACAGGCACGTCAACGGTCACCAGCAGGGTGTCGTATCCGGCCTTGGCAGCCCGGTCGACGAGCGCCATCGAGCGGTCGCGATCCTTCCACATGTACAGCTGGAACCAGTTGCGGCCGTTCGGGTTGGCGGCCTTGACGTCTTCGATCGAAGTCGTGCCCATGGTCGACAGAGCGAAGGGAATACCGGCGCGGGCCGCGGCGTGCGCCCCGGCGATCTCGCCCTCGGTCTGCATCATGCGGGTGAAGCCGGTGGGCGCGATGCCGAAGGGCTGCTCCACAGGGGCGCCGAGCACGTCCCAACCGGTTGACACGGTCGACACGTCGCGCAAGATCGACGGGTGAAACTCGATGTCTTCGAAGGCCTGCCGGGCACGGCCGAGCGAGATCTCCGCTTCGGCGGCGCCCTCGGTGTAGTCGAATGCGGCCTTCGGCGTGCGCTTCCTGGCGATGACCCGCAGGTCGGAGATCGTCAGGGCGCCATCGAGCCGCCGCTTCTTCGCGTTGAGCTCGGGGGTCTTGAACTTCATCAGCGGGGCGAGGTCTTTGATCCTGGGGATGCGTCGTTGAACCATGGTCGTCCTATCGTGTCGTCGGCAAGGAATCAGTGGGAAGTGAGGTGGGTCTCGGCGTAATACCCCGAGATGTGGGCGTGCACGGCGAGGCGGGCGGAATCCGGTTGACCGGCCAGAATGGCCAAGAGAATGCCGCGATGCTCGAGTCTGAGACGAGCGGATGTCGCCGGCCAGCTGGGTAGGCCCGCCGCGCCCGCCCGCGCGTACCCCTCGATCGCGCTGCGGAGGCCGGCCATGGTCGCGGTGATGACCTGGTTGCCGCTCGCTTCGGCGAGCGAGAGGTGGAACTGGGTGTCGAGGGCGAGAAATTCGGCTTCGGTCAGGGTCTGATCCTCCATGGCGGTGAGGATTTGCTCGGAGCCGGTCAGGTCGGGGAAGGGCATGCCAGCCAGCTCGGCGACGACCGATCCTTCCAGCACGAGACGGGTTTTCACGACGTCGGCTACGTCGAATCCCTGCGCTGCGACCTGCAGGCGCATGAGCGCCGACATGCCGCCGCCGGGTCGGGCGACGATGATCGCGCCCGCCGACGGCCCGGAACCGACGGCCGTGCGAATGAGCCCCAGCACCTCGAGCACCCGCAGCGCTTCGCGCACACTCGATCTGCCGACCCCGAGGTCGGCCGCAAGCGTGCGTTCGGGCGGCAGGTGATCTCCCGGGCTGAGGCGCCCCTCGATCAGGTCGAGTTCGACGGCGTCGAGCACGACCTGCCAGGCGCGCGGGGCGATCGCGGTCATCGGGGTCCGTTCTGTGGTCTGACCACAGGCTACACGATGTTGCCGGGTTTGCGGGATACAGTTTCAGCCAAACCGGGAGAGACCACATGACCGCCGCGCCCCAGCTGATCGACCTGAAACTACCCGACGGACCGGGCGGCAGCGCCGGCCTGAAAGCCGTGCTCGCGATCCCTGCCGGCGACGGCCCCTGGCCCGGCGTCGTGCTCGTGCACGAAGCGTTCGGCCTCACCGAGGTCATGCGACGCCAGGCGGTGCGCTTGGCCGAGGCCGGCTATCTCGCACTCATGCCCGACCTTTTCACCGAGGGTGGAACCCGCAAATGCCTCGTCGCCACCTTTCGCACGCTGTCGGCCGGTGCCGGTCGGGCCTTCGTTGACATCGAAACGGCCCGCACGTTCCTGATCGAGCGCACCGACTGCACCGGGCGCATCGGCGTGCTCGGCTTCTGCATGGGAGGCGGCTTCGCGCTCGCTACCGCCGCGCGCGGCTTCGACGCCTCCTCGGTCAACTACGGCCGGTTGCCCAAAGACCTCGACGATCACCTACTCGGCGCCTGCCCGATCGTCGGCAGCTTCGGCGGCGACGACCGCTCCCTCATCGGCGCAGCGGCCAGGCTCGATTCCTCCCTCGACCGGCTGCGGATTGAGCACGACGTCAAGGAATATCCCGGAGCCGGGCACGCCTTTCTCAACGATGCCGAGACCGGGCCGCGGGTGCTGCGCCCCGTGCTCAAACGAATTCTTGGCGCCGGGCCCGACCCGATCGCCGCCGCCGACGCCTGGACGCGCATCGAAGCCTTCTTCGGCGAGCATCTCGGCGCATCACGGTAGAGGGCGCCTGCGGCCGATCGACTACAAAAGTAAGTCGGCCCTGGAGTTGTGAGGGCCAGCTAGCTCGTCAACACGACGTTGAGCGGCGGCTCGTCGCGCAGCATCCGCTTGATCTGTTCGCGCACCAGCCGGGCCATGCGCGGCAGCATGGCGCTCGAGGCACCGCCGACGTGTGGTGAGATGATCACGTTCGGCAGCGCGAAGAGCGGATGCCCCGCCGGCAGCGGTTCCGGATCGGTCACGTCGAGCGCGAGCCTGATGCGACCGCCCGTCGCGTGCGCGAGCAGAGCGTCGGTGTCGGCGACCGGACCGCGGGCGATGTTCACGAGCAGGGCACCGTCTCGCAGCTGGCCCAGGAAGGCGTCGTTGACCAGATGCTTCGTCGCGATGGTCAGCGGAACGCCTACGACCACGATGTCTGCCTGCGGGAGCAGTTCGGGCAGCGCTTCGAAGCCGTGGATCATGCCGCGCTCATCGCTGCGAGCCGTGCGCGCGACCCGGATGACCGTCGTTTCGAAGGCCAGCAGCCGGCTCTCGATGGCCCGGCCGACGCCGCCGTAGCCGAGCAGCAGCACGGTGCGGTCGGCGAGGCTGGCGTGGTGGGCTGGTGCCCATTCTCCGGCGTCAGCTGCACGCACGAAGGCGGGGATGCCGCGCTGGGAGGCGAGGATGAGCGCGAGGGCGAGCTCGGCCGTCGACGTCTCGTGCACGCTCGCCGCGTTGGCGTAGACGTGCCCGGCGGGCAGCACCCGGTCGACGCCGTCGTAGCCGATGGACTGGCTCTGCACGAGGCGGGTCTCGACGCCGGCCAGGTGCGCGAGGCGATCGGTCGCGCCCATGTACGGCGTGACGACGAGGTCGAACCGTGGCCGCGGGGCCGGCCCGTCGAGCGCCCACTCGATGACCTCGACGCCCGCGGGCAGATCGCCGACCGCCTCACGCAGCACGGAATCGGGCAGGCTGACCAGCAGTGAGTTCATTCCCCGAGCCTACGTTGCCCCGCCCTACTCCAAGGCGCGCCGCCGTCTCTGAACGGGGTCCGGGCCCCGCGCCGGTTACCGCCCGTGCGTCGCGTCGTCGCGCACCGGCTGGCTCGCCAGTGCGCGCGCCGGGTGCAGGGTGCTCAGCGCGACTCCGGCGAATACGATCACGCCGCCGACGAGCTGCGGCGTGGTCAGCTGGGCGCCGAGCACCACGGCGATGATCACCGTGAACACCGTGATCAGGTTCAGAAACAGCCCGGCCCGGCCCGGCGAAATGCTCTTCAGCGCCGCGTTCCACAGCACGTAGGAACCGATCGACGGAAAGATCGCGATGAAGATCACCGCCCAGCCGATGGCGGCATCCGCTGGCCAGCGCACCCCGCCGAGCAGCGCGACCGGCGCGAGCAACGCCGCGACGAACGTGCCCTGCACCGCCGTCGCGGTGATCGGCGGTACCGAAAGCCCACGGCCGACGATCGTGTAGAGGCTCCACACCACGATCGCACCCACCATGAGCACGTCGCCCGCGTTCGGCGTGCGCGTGAAAACGGATGCGAGCGCACCATCCGTGATGATCAGCACCACTCCCACAAGCCCCAGCCCCAGCCCGACAACGCCCCGCCAACCGATGCGTTCGCGCAGCAACACTGCCGCGAGCACCACCATCATGGCCGGATTCGCGGCGTTGATAAGCGACGCGGACTGCGGCGTCGTGTACTGCAGCGCGGTGTAGAGCAGCAGGTTGTAGCCGCCAACGCCGAGAGCCGCGAGCAGCAGCAGGCGGGGCCAGCGACGCAGCACCTGGGCCCAGTTCGGCCGCTCGACCACTTGGGCAAGAATCAGCAGCGGAATAGAGGCGAGCAGCCAGCGCAACCAGGTGAGCTCCACGGGGGAGAGCGTCTGCACGGCGATGCCGCCGACGATGTAGTTGCCCGCCCACAACAGGGTCGCAACGACGAGCGCAATGGTGGCCTTCATGCGCGCACGGGTGTCGGCGTTTTGCCTGACGCGGTGATGAAAGTGGTCATTGCCTGCCCATTGCTCAAAAAAAGAGGGTCTCTTCTTCGACCCTAGACCGCTCCGGTCAGCAGCCAGGGCCGCGCGGGTGCTGCCGGCAGTCTGCACTGGGGACGGGGTCCCGTGCGCGGAGCTAGCACGGCGCTAGCGCGGCGCGGTGGCTTCGACGATCGCGATCTCGCGAGTGGCCGTCTCGTGATTGAGTGCCGCGGCCTCCTCGCGCCCGTCCCCAGCATGCGCCACGCGCACCCGCGGCGCGGTGAACGGATGCACGTGTACCCGCAGCCGGCGATACCGCACCATCCAGAACAGCACGACCAGTGCGGCCAGCAATCCCGAGATCGCGGCGAGGCCGAGCGCCCAGCGTGGGCCGAAGGCATCCGCTACCCAGCCGACGAGCGGCGCGCCGAGGGGAGTGCCGCCGACGAAGATGGCCATGTAGAGCGCCATCACGCGGCCGCGCATCTCGGGCCGGGTCGTGGTCTGCACGTAGGCGTTTGCGGTCGTCATGAGGGTGAGCGACGACAGGCCGACCAGCACGAGGGATATGGCGAAACTGGCATACGTCGGCATGATCGCTGACAGGGCGCAGGCCAGGCCGAACATTGCCGAACCCAGAACCACGAGGCGCATGCGCGCGCGGCTGCGGCGGGCCGCGAGCAGCGCACCGGCGACCGCGCCGATGGCCATGATCGAGCTGAGCAGGCCGAACTCGGCAGCCCCCCGTCCGAACTCGATCGTAGCCATGGTCGAGGTGAAGATGGCGAAGTTGAGCCCGAAGGTGCCGATTAGAAAGACCGCGATCATGACGACGACGATGTCGGACCGACCGCGCACGTAACGGAAGCCGGCCATGAGCTGCCCGCGCTCGCGTGGGGCCTTCGGCTGGCGGCGCAGCTGGTGGGTGCGCAGCAGGGTCATCGCGAAGACCGTCGCGGCGAAGGTGACGGCGTTGATCATGAACACCCACCCGGCACCGACGGCTACCGTGAGCAGTCCGGCAGCGGCCGGGCCGATCAGTCGTGCGCCGTGGAACGACGCCGAGTTGAGGGCGACCGCGTTGGAGAGATTGTCGTCGGCGACGAGTTCAGAGACGAAGGTCTGTCGTGCCGGGGCGTCGATCGCGGCGACGACGCCGAGGCCGAACGCGAAAAGGTACACGTGCCACAGCTCGACGACGTCGGTCACGGAGAGAATGCCGAGGCCAAGGGCCAGCAGACCCATCAGGGTTTGGGTGAGGATGAGCAGCTTGCGCCGGTTGAACCGGTCGGCGATCAGGCCGGACCAGGGCATGAGCAGCAGCATGGGGCCGAGCTGCAGCGCCATGGTGATGCCGACAGCGGTCGCGTTGTAATCGGTGAGTTCGGTCAGCACGATCCAGTCCTGGGCGGTGCGCTGCATCCACGTGCCGATGTTGGACACCAACGCTCCGGCGAACCAGATGCGGTAATTGACGACGCTCAGTGAGCGGAACATGGCGCTCAACTGTCGGCGAGCTCCTTCATGATCAGGGTCGCGTCGGCGAGCACCCGGCGCTGTTCGGGGCTGAGCTGGGCAACGCGCTGCACCAGCCAGGCATCTCGACGCTTGCGGGTTTCGGTCATCATGGCGGCTGCGGCATCCGTTGTGCTGAGCACGATCTTGCGTCCGTCGAGCGTGGAGTCGGTGCGGGTCACGAGGCCGGCATCGACGAGGCACTTCACGGTGCGGGTCATCGACGGCGGGGTGACGCGCTCGAACTCGCTGAGCTCGGTGAGCGTCAGCGGACCGTGCAGGTAGAGCACACCGAGCGCCGAGAACTGCCCGCTGCCGAGCTCGTTCTCGGCCTTCTCCTGGCGCAGGCGACGGGCGAGGCGGCCGTTGGCCAGTCGAAACTCATGGCTGAGTTCGGCGGTGTCGTTCGCTGCGGCGGGCTGGCCGCGGAGGGGTGGCAGCGCCTTGATAACACCGACGGCTGCGGTCTTGGGATAACTTCGCGATTCCATATATGGTTAGCATAGCAAATTAGCCTTGCTAAGTACATTGCTGCGGGTCATTCGGCCCAAACACGGCAGACTGGCATCGTGCTCACATATACGGATGCCCACGGCCGGCTCATAACCTATTACGTCTGGCCGGTCCCCGCCGCCAGAGCCGTGATCCAACTCGCGCACGGCGTCGGCGAGCACGCCCAGCGTTATGCGTCGCTCGCCGCCGATCTCAACCGGGCCGGGTACACGGTCTACGCCGACGACCACCTCGGCCACGGCCAAACTGGACTGGCCCAGCACGGCGGCGATCACACCAGGCTCGGTCGGCTCGGTGCGGGCGGGTTGCGCGCGGCCGTGGCCGGCGTGCATCAGCTGAGTACGATCATCCGCTCAGACAACCCAAACCTGCCGCTCATACTGCTCGGGCACAGCTGGGGATCATTCATGGCGCAGATGATCGTGAACGAGCACGCCGCCGAATACGACGCCGTCGTTCTCTCGGGCTCGGCATATCGCTGGCCCGGCTATCTCGACGGCGGCGATCTCAATCGTAAGCACCAGGTGCTCGGCACGACCGGGGTCGAGTGGCTCAGCCGCGACCCGGCCGTCGCTGCGGCGTTCGTGGCCGACCCGCTGACCACGGCCACCCCGCTTGCGAAACTGTTCGGCCTCCGCGAGGCCGCCCGCCTGTTCGGTCGGCCGGCCAAGGACCTACCGATCGACCTGCCGCTGCTCGCACTGGTCGGCGGTGACGACACGGTTGGCGGAGAGCGCAGTGTCCTGAAACTGGTGAACGCCTATGTCAAGCGTTCCGGACTGCGCGACGTGCGCCTGATCGTCTATCCGGGTGCGCGGCACGAAGTCTTCAACGAGACCAATCGCGACGAGGTGATCGGCGATCTCGTGTCCTGGCTCGACGAGCGGTTTCCCGGCAAGCCGTAGGCTGAAACCATGCATGGTGAATATAAGGTTCCGGGCGGCAAACTGGTCGTCGTCGATCTCGATGTTGTCGATGATGTCATCACCAACTTTCGTCTGGCCGGGGATTTCTTCTTGGAACCCGACAATGCCCTCGAGGACATCAATGCGGCGGTGACCGGCCTGCCCGCCGGTAGCTCCGCCGCCGCGATCGCCTCAGCCGTGCGCCGGGCACTGCCCACTCGGGCCATTCTGCTCGGCTTCTCACCCGAGGCCGTGGCCGTCGCGATTCGCCGGTCGCTCGCGCAGGCGAGCACCTGGCAGGACTACGACTGGCAGATCATCCACTCGCAGAAGCCCGTCGCACCCGTGCTGCAGATGGCTCTCGACGAGGTGCTCGCGACCGAGGTCGGCGAAGGACGACGCCAACCGACCCTGCGCATCTGGGAGTGGAACGAGCCGGCCGTCGTCATCGGCAGCTTTCAGTCGCTGAAAAACGAGGTCGACCCGGAGAACGCCGCCAAGTACGGCTTCACCGTGGTGCGGCGCATCAGCGGCGGCGGCGCCATGTTCATGGAGGCTGGCTCGGTCATCACCTACTCGATCTACGCGCCGACGGACCTCGTGCAGGGCATGAGCTTCGCCGATTCGTACGCGTTTCTCGACGAGTGGGTCATCGAAGCGCTCAAATCGCTCGGCATCGACGCGCGCTACCAGCCGCTCAACGACATCACCAGCCCGACCGGCAAGATCGGCGGAGCCGCGCAGAAACGCCTCGGCAGCGGCGCCGTGCTGCACCACGTCACCATGAGCTACGACATGGACGGCGAAAAGATGGTGCAGGTGCTGCGCATCGGCCGCGAAAAGCTCAGCGACAAGGGCATCACGAGCGCCGCCAAACGCGTCGATCCGCTGCGCAGCCAGACCGGCCTGAGCCGCGCCGCTATCATCGACCGCATGAAAGAGACCTTCACCGGCCTCTACGGTGCTACCGCGAGTGACGTTACCGTCGAGGAATACGCCAAGGCAATCGAGCTCGTCGCGAATAAGTTCAGCACCGAGGCCTGGCTGACCCGGGTTCCGTGAAGACGCGATAAGCGGATGCCGGCGGCTCGCCGAGGGCATCCGCTTATCGCGCGCCTGCGCTCGGGCTACCCTCCTCGCGTCAGCAGGTCCTGATATTCCGCGTGCCGGTCGATCCAGTGCGCCACGTAGGAGCAGTCGGGCACCACGGCGAGGTCGGTGCGCACGCGCACGTCGTCAAGTGCCTGCTCGACCAGAATGCTCGCCAAACCGTGGGCACGCTGTGCCGGATCGACCTCGGTGTGCGTGAAATGCACGGCGGTCGCCGTCGTGATGTAGTCGGCCTGGCCGACTAGTTCTTCGCCGAGCAACACCGTGTAGCGGCTCTGCTCGGGGTTATGGCGCACCTGCAGAGTGCCGGTTTCAGCCAGCTCCTGCGAGTGGATGGTCGTCGATTCAGCAGTCATCTTGACAGACTAAGCCGATAGACGGCGCGCGGGCTGAAAGAATGGACAAATGCAAAATGCGTGGACGCCGACCAGCCCGAGCCGTGTCATCCACGCAAACAACCTCGAGGTGCTGCCAGGCCTCCCTGACGGCGCCTTCACCCTGATCTACCTCGACCCGCCGTTTAACACCGGCCGGTCGCAGAAACGGCAGAGCACCACCTCGGTGCGGTCGGTCGCCGTCGACGGCTCGCACGCGGCCGGCACGATCACCGGCTTCAAGGGTCAGCGGTACGAGCGCATCAAGGGTGACCTGCTCGGCTATGACGACCAGTTCGAAGACTATTGGGCTTTTCTGGAGCCGCGACTGATCGAGGCCTGGCGGCTGCTCGCCGACGACGGAACCCTCTACCTGCACCTCGACTACCGCGAAGCTCACTACGCCAAGGTGCTGCTCGACGCCCTCTTCGGCCGGGAGTGCTTTCTCAACGAGCTCATCTGGGCCTATGACTACGGGGCGAAGTCCAAGAACAAGTGGCCAACCAAGCACGACACGATCCTGGTCTACGTGAAGAACCCGGCCCGGTATTACTTTGACTCAACCACCGTCGACCGCGAGCCGTATATGGCTCCCGGGCTGGTCACACCTGAAAAGGTCGCCAAGGGAAAGCTTCCAACGGATGTCTGGTGGCACACGATTGTCTCGCCCACGGGCAAGGAGAAGACCGGCTACCCCACCCAGAAACCGGTCGGAATTCTGCGCCGTATCATCCAGGCCTCCAGTCGCGAGGGCGACTGGGTGCTCGATTTCTTCGCCGGCAGCGGCACCACCGGCGCGGTCGCAAACGCACTCGGCCGGCGATTCGTGCTCATCGACCAGAATCCCGAGGCGCTCGCCGTGATGCGGGTGCGGTTCGAGCTGGTCGCCGGCATCGACTTTTCTGATTTGACCGAGGAGAGACCTGAGAATGACGCGGTGGGCTCGCAGCCCTCGTTGAGGAAGCGGGCATCCCAGCAAAAGCTGCCGCAGTCGATAGCGGGTACCGCGAGACCCAACTGACGGCATCCGCTTGGCGGGGGAGGGCCGGAAGGCTCAGGCCGCGTGCACGGCCCGAATGTGCGCGGCATACCTGCGCCCGCTGTCTTTTACCGTGCGCTGAAGGGTGTCAAAGTCGACCCGCACGATGCCGAAGCGCTTTTCGTAGCCGTACGACCACTCGAAGTTGTCGAGCAGAGACCAGACGAAGTACCCGCGCACGTCGGCACCGGCCGCGATCGCCTCGGCCACCTTGTTGATGTGCGAGACGATGTAATCGGTGCGTTCGGAGTCGTGCACGCTGCCGTCGGCGCTCACCGTGTCGTCGTAGGCCGCGCCGTTCTCGGTGACATAGAGCGGCGGGAGCTGCTCGTACTCCTCGCCGAGGCGCACGAGCAGCAGGCGCAGCCCGTCAGCGTTGACTTCCCAGTCCATAGCGGTGCGCGGCAGTCCGCGGCTGGGAAAGGTGATGTACTCCGAGCCGATCCACGGCGACCCGACCGAACGCGCAGCGCCGCCGGCGTGTGAGTCGCTCGCCGAGGCGTCAGCATGCCCGCTCACGAGGTCGTCGTGATAGTGGTTGACGCCGAGAAAATCGAGCGGAGCGCTGATGATTGACAGGTCATCTGAGTGGATGACCTCGGCTAGGCCGAACGGCTCCAGGTCGTGCAGGGTGTCCACCGGGTAGGCGCCGCGCAGCAGCGGCTCGAGGAAGATGCGGTTGGCGAGCGAGTCGAGCCGACGGGCCGCCTCGACGTCGACCGGGTCGGTGGCGTCGCGTGGCACAGCATTGGTGAGGTTGAGCGTGATCCCGAGGTGCTGGGCTCCGGCCGAACGCAGCGCGTTCACGGCAAGCCCATGGGCGAGGTGCTGGTGGTGCACGGCGGCGACCGCCGCCCCGCCGTCCTGCCGACCCGGCGCGTGCACGCCCGATCCGTAACCGAGCAGTGAAGAGCAGAAGGGCTCGTTGAAGGTGGTCCAGTGGGTGACCCGATCGCCGAGCGCAGCGTAGACATCCGTCGCATACTCGACGAAACGGTAGGCGGTCTCGCGGTTGGCCCAGCCGTCCTTTTCTTCGAGGGCCTGCGGCAGGTCCCAGTGATAAAGCGTGAGCCAGGGCAGAATACCGGCGCCGAGAAGCTCGTCGACCAGTCGGGAGTAGAAGTCGAGTCCCTCCGGGTTCAGGGCGCGATCGCAGGGGCGCACCCGGGCCCAACTGATGGAAAAGCGGTAGGCATCGAGGCCGAGCGAGGCCATGAGCGCCACGTCGGCGGGCATGCGATGGTAGTGATCCACGGCGGTTTCGAGGTCGTCACCGCCCGCGATGGCACCCGGAACTCGCGCGAATGCGTCCCAGATCGAGTCTTCCTTGCCGCCCGCATGGCCGGCTCCCTCAATTTGGGCGGCGGCCGTCGCCGACCCCCAGATAAATCCGTGCGGCCAGGTGAACGGTGTGGGTTCGATCTGCGACATGACACGACGGTACCCCGCAACGGCGCATTCGACCAGAGCTTCGGATGTCCGCCAGCGCCCAAGTATGCAAACGCGGATATCGGGTCGGATATCGCCGTGAATCGCGCGTTATCGGCCCCGACAAACACGATCTCCGCGGTTGTGCACTCGGCATTCAGGACTTGCGATATTGGTCGCGGCTAAGCTCGAATCATGCTGCAGAATAACGAACCCACGGAGGCCGACCAGCGGCGCATCCGACGCCGGTTTCTGATCGGCGTTCTCATCGTCGGAGTGCTTGTCGCCCTCGCGGCGATCGCGCTCTACCTGAGCGCCGCCATGAGCGTTTAGGCAGTTCCTCCAAACGAAGTAGGTACATTGTGCAGTTGACCCGGTGGCAGCGACTCGGCCTGACCACGGCCGTCGGAGCGGTGCTCGCGGTCGGCGCCACCGCGATCGTCGTGCAGGCTCTCGAGGGTTCCCCTGAGCCGGCGAAGACCGCCCAGGCAACGGATGCCGCCACTCCCGCCGCAACGGACGACCCGGCTCGAGTCACCCCGACCGAACCGGCCGCTGCGGTAGAGGTCGAAGCGGCGCCGGTTCTCAGCGCTCCCGTCGCCGCACAGCTGGACTATCTCCTCGCGCACTGGCAGCTGGAAAATTACAACTCGGCCGAGTGGGGTGTGCTCGGCGAGAATGACTGTGTCAACTTCGCCAGCCAGGCCATGATCGTGCGCGGTTGGACAATGGACTCCGTCTGGTCGAGCCCGAAGAATGGCAATGCCTACGATGCCTCGGCGGCCTGGCGAAGTTCGACCGCCTTCATGAAGTACATCGCGTCGACCGGCAAGGCCACGGCGCTGACCGACCAGCAGCGCGATCAGGTGAAGGTCGGCGACATCGTGCAGTTCGACTGGGACAACACCGGCGACCGCGATCACACCGGCATCGTCACCAGGGTGGAGAAGGTCGGCGAGACCATCACCATCTCGTTCGCCGGGCACACTTTAGATTCCGACTACCGCTCGGTCGACACGGCCATCACGGTTGACCACCCCGGTGGCACGGCCTACTACTGGAGTGTTCCCTAGGCGATAGCGTCGTCCACGATCGCCTTGGCCTCGAGCTGAACCTGTGCGAGGTGGTCCGGGCCCAGAAAGGACTCGGCATAGATCTTGTAGACGTCCTCGGTGCCGCTCGGCCGGGCTGCGAACCACGCGTTCTCGGTCGTCACCTTGACGCCGCCGATGGCCGCACCGTTGCCGGGGGCCACACTGAACGCGCCGGTGATCTTCTCGCCGGCGAGCTCGGTGGCCGTGATCATCGAGCCGTCGAGCTTGGCCAGCGCGGCTTTTTGGGCTGGCGTGGCCGCGGCATCCACTCGGGCATAGGAGGGGGCACCGAAGTGCTCGGCGAGCTCGGCGTAGCGCTGGCTCGGGGTCTTGCCGGTGACGGCGAGAATCTCGGAGGCGAGCAGGGCCAGCAGGATGCCGTCCTTGTCGGTGGTCCAGACGGTGCCGTCGAAGCGCACGAAGCTTGCTCCGGCGCTTTCCTCGCCGCCGAAGGCCACCGAGCCGTCGATCAGGCCCGGCACGAACCACTTGAAGCCGACCGGAACTTCCCACAGGTCGCGCCCGAGAAAGCCGGTGACTCGGTCGATCATCGTCGACGAGACGAGGGTCTTGCCGACAGCGGAGTCGGGTTTCCAGCCTTCGCGGTGGCTGTAGAGGTAGTCGATGGCGACGGCCAGAAAGTGGTTCGGGTTCATCAGGCCACCGTCGGGCGTGACGATGCCGTGCCGGTCGGCGTCGGCGTCGTTACCGGTGAGGATGTCGTACTCGTCCTTGTGCGCGACAACGGATGCCATCACCGAGGCACTCGACGGATCCATGCGGATCTTCTCATCCCAGTCCAGGGTCATGAAGCGCCAGGTCGGGTCGACTTTCGGGTTGACCACGACGAGGTCGATCTCGTACCGGTCGCGGATAGCACCCCAATAGCCGACGCTCGCGCCGCCGAGCGGGTCGGCCCCGATGCGGATCCCGCTGGTACGGATGGCCTGCATGTCGATGATGTTCTCGAGGTCATTCACGTAGTGACCGCGAAAGTCGTAGGTCTCGACGGCGCTCGGCTCGCTCCGTAGAACGCCGACCAGACCGCCGGCGATGAGCTCGTTGGCGCGGTTGGCGATCCATGAGGTGGCGTCGCTGTCGGCCGGACCGCCGTGCGGCGGATTGTATTTGAAGCCACCGTCCATGGGCGGGTTGTGGCTCGGGGTGACGACGATGCCGTCGGCTAGGTCGCCGTGCTCGGCGCGGTTGTAGGCCAGAATCGCGTGGGACAGGGAAGGGGTGGGTACGTAGTCGTCGAACTCGTCCACGAGCACGCGCACACCATTGGCGACGAGCACCTCGAGGGCGGTCGTGTAGGCCGGGCCGCTCAGGGCGTGCGGATCGGTGCCGATGAAGAGCGGGCCGGTGATGCCCTGGCCGGCGCGGTATTCCACGATCGCCTGCGTCGTGGCACTGATGTGATCCTCGTTGAACGCGGTGTTCAGCGAACTGCCGCGGTGCCCGGAGGTGCCGAAGACGACCCTTTGGGCTGGCACCGTGACATCCGGTTTCAGGTTGTAATAGGCATTGACCAGCCCATCAACGTCGATCAAATCAGATTCCTGGGCGGGGGTTCCTGCTCGTTGGCTCATGAGCACAGTCTGGCACCCCCGGTAGGCTGTGAGCCATGCCCGACTCGCCGAATCCGCACCAGGCCCAGACCTACAGCTATCTCGGCCCGGCCGGCACGTTTACCGAGGCGGCACTCGCCCAGGTGGCCGAGGCGCGCGGTCAAATCTGGCGCCCGGTCAATAACGTGGGCGAGGCCTTCGCCGACGTGATCTCGGGTCGCAGCCTCGCGGCGATGATCGCCATCGAGAACTCGGTCGACGGCGGCGTCACGGCCACGCAAGACGCCCTCGCGAGCGTGCCGAACCTGCGCATCATCGGCGAATACCTCGTGCCGGTCAACTTCGTGCTCGTCGCCCGCCCCGGCACCACGCTGGAAGATGTGCGGGTCGTCAACGCGCATCCGGTCGCCTATGGGCAGTGCCGCAACTGGCTCGAACGCGCCCTGCCGAGCCACGGGCACATTCCCGCGTCGAGCAACGTCGCTGCCGCAGCTGCCCTGCTAGAAACTGATCAAGCGGATGCCGCGATCGCCCCGCCTGGTATCGACAAGCACCACGACCTCATTGTTCTGGCGTCAGAAATCGGCGACAACCCGAACGCGGTGACCCGGTTCGTGCTTGTCGGCCGCGGCAACCAGCTGACTGCGCCGACCGGCGCCGACAAGACCAGCCTCATCATCGAGCTGCCGAGCGACCGCTCCGGTGCCCTGCTCGACATGCTCGAGCAGTTCGCCACCCGTGGCGTGAACCTCAGCCTGATTCAGTCCCGGCCGATCGGTGATTCCCTCGGCCGCTACCGCTTCGTCGTCGACGCTGACGGTCATATTCTCGACGAGCGCGTCGCCGACGCCCTGCTGGGACTTCGCCGGTTCAGCCCCGAGGTGATCTTTCTCGGATCGTATCCGCGGGCTGATAAGCGCCCGATCGAGTTCACCTCGCGTTACGACGATGGCATCTTCATCGAAGCCCGCGACTGGTTGCGCGGCTTGATCGATGGGGAACCCGCCGCATGACCGAGCCGCGCTTTGACCCGGAACACGATGCCCGCTATCAGCGTGGCTATGAGCCCGGTAACCTTGCGGATCCCGCTGCGTCGGACATACCGGCGATTCTGTCGCCCGCCGCAGACAGCCCGCCGACAAACTTCGTTGGACCAACCGATGTCGGTTCGGTGCCCACACCCGACGCCGACGAGCCTCTCGACCAATTTGAGCCGGGTAATCCGTTCATCGTTGCCCTGTGGATAATTGGGCCAGTCCTCATCATCGGCGGGCTGATCCTGCAAGCGCGCACGATTCTTAGCACCTATTTCAGCTCGGGCTTCGCGGGATCCTCGAGCACCGAGGTGCCGCTCGAAATGGTTATGCAGCAGTTGATCTGGACTCTCGCACCCGCAATGACCGCAACCGGCCTGGCCACTGTCGTCGGGCTTCTGTTTTTCCATGCCCTGCGCTGGCGCTCCCGGTCAACCCGCCGATAAGACCCGCCAATTTGGCGAGTGAGGGGTCGCAAAACCACCTGAAACCGGCGGTGAACAACAGAAATGATGCGCTACTCGGCCGGCACGCGCACGATGAGCGCGCCCGCGTCGGCGTGCAGCCGCACCTTGCGCACCAGCCCGAACTCGTCGCCGTCGAGTTCGAAATCCTGCGGTTGCTCGAGCGCGATGCGAATGTCTGGCCCCCGCAGGGTCGTCATCACTCGTTCATTCGATGATTCGGTCGCCTGAATCATGCGGCGACCCACTGCCGAGCGGCGCAGCACCCCGTTCTCCCAGGTCACCCGCCGCCAAATGGTCAGCCAGCCGAGCACACCCTTGGGCTGCAGCACGGCAATGTCGAGAATGCCGTCGTCGAGGCGTGCATCGGGCAGAAACTGCAGGTTGCCCGGCAGGAGCCCGCAGTTGGCGACAAGAATGGCGCTCACCTGGGCCGGCCGGTCGACCCGCCCGGCAACGCTGTAACGGATGCGAAATGGCTTGGCTTTGGGCAGCGCCCGCGCCACGCCGTCGACGTAGGCGAGCCAGCCCACCTGTTTCTTCAGGTCATCGCGGGTGTGGGCGATCATCTGCGCGTCGAGGCCGAGACCGGCCATAACCAGGAAGACGTGTTCCTCGACCGCGCCAGCGTCGGTCGTGACGCTCGCCACGCCGAGGTCGATGGGCTTGTCGACCCCGCTGAACGCGATCGTTGTGGCGGCATCGATGCTGCCGAGCGGCAGCTCGAGGTTGCGGGCCAGCAGGTTACCGGTGCCCGACGGCACGATCGCCATGCGCACCCCGGAGTCACGCAGGGCCTCGGCAACGGCGCGAACCGTGCCGTCGCCGCCTGCCGAGAGCACCATCGATGCGCCAGCGTCGAGTGCCTGCTTCGTAGCGGCCTGGCCGACGTCGTCACGGCTGGTTTCGAACCATTCCGTTTCGGCCCAGCCGGCGGACTGCTCGGCCGCGGTCACGCTCGCGCGCAGCTTGGCGAGGTCGACTTTCACCGGGTTGTAGACGACGGCGGCGTGCTGGTTGAGTCGTTCGGAGGCGGTCACGAGGCCTAGGCTACGCGGTCGCCTCCGCGGTTGCCTCCGCGGTTGCCCAGCGGCAGGCGCTTGTAGACTGGCCGGGTGATTGATCCGGTGCTGTTACGCGAAAACCCTGACCTCTTCAAGCGTTCGCAGGAGGCCCGTGGCGACTCCGTTGAGGTGGTGGATGCCGCGCTCGCCGCCGACGCGAGCCGACGCGCATCCATCACGGCGTTTGAAGACCTGCGCGCCACGCAGAACCTTTTCGGTAAGACGGTGGCTCGGGCTTCGCCCGAGCAGAAGAAGGCCCTCGTTGCCGAAGCGCGCGGTCTCGCCGCGAACGTCAAGGCTGCCGGTGCCGCGGCCGCTGAGGCCGAGGAACGCTTCACAAAGGTCGTGAAGACCATCGCGAATCCCATCATCGACGGCGTTCCGGCCGGTGCCGAAGAAAACTTCGCGATCCTGCGCACCCACGATGAAGCCCCGGTCTTCGAATTTGAGCCGCGCGACCACCTTGAACTCGGCGAACTGCTCGGCGCCATCGATATGGCCCGAGGTGCCAAGGTCTCCGGTACCCGCTTCTACTTCCTGAAGGGCATCGGTGCCCGCCTCGAGATCGCTCTCATGAACATGGCGCTCGATCGGGCGCTCGAAGCCGGCTTCGTGCCGCTCATCACCCCCACCCTGGTGCGCCCCGAAATCATGGACGGCACCGGTTTTCTCGGCGAACACAACGACGAGGTCTATTACCTGCCCGCCGACGACCTCTACCTGACCGGCACGAGCGAGGTCGCGCTCGCCGGCTACCACAAAGACGAGATCCTCGACCTCTCCGAGGAACCCCTGCGCTACGCCGGTTGGAGCACCTGCTACCGCCGTGAGGCCGGCTCGGGCGGTAAAGACACCCGCGGCATCATTCGCGTGCACCAGTTCAACAAGCTTGAGATGTTCACCTACGTGTTGCCCGAGAACGCCGAAGCTGAACACGCCAATCTCGTCGCTCTGCAGGAGGGCATGCTGCAGTCCCTCGGCCTCAGCTACCGAGTGATCGACGTTGCCGCCGGGGATCTTGGTTCGAGCGCTGCCCGCAAATTCGACATCGAGGCCTGGGTGCCCACCCAGAACGCCTTCCGAGAGCTCACCAGCACGAGCAACTGCACCACCTACCAGGCACGCAGGCTGGACATCCGCTATCGCACCGAATCGGGCAAGACCGCGCCGGTCGCGACCCTCAACGGCACCCTCGCGACCACCCGGTGGCTCGTCGCCATGCTCGAAACACACCAGCAAGCGGATGGCTCGGTGCGCGTCCCCGAGGCGCTCCGGCCCTACCTCGGTGGCCTCGAGGTGCTCACGCCCCTTCCGGTGAAGGGAGCGAAATGACTTTTGACGTCACCACCGAGCCGTGGCTCGTCGCCCTCGACATCGACGGTACGACCATGCACGAAGACGGCTCGATCAGCCAGGCCGTGATCGATGAGGTCGCCCGGCTCGCCGCGGCCGGACACGAGGTCATGCTCGCCACCGGGCGTTCCGCTGCTGCCGCTCTGCCGGTGCTCGACCGGCTTGGTATCTCGCCGCGCTACGTGGTCTGTTCCAATGGGGCCATTACGATGCACCGCGACGCGACGGCGCCCATGGGATACCGCCGCGAATGGGTCGAAACTTTCGACCCGAGCGACGTGCTCACCTCGATTCGGGCACACCTCGGCTCGGCCCGGTTCGCCGTCGAAGACGAGCATGGTTTCTACCGCTACACCGAACCGATCCCCGATGCCACGATCGGCATGGACAGCGAACGGGTCGACTTCGATGAACTGCTGAAGCATCAGGCGACCCGGGTGGTCGTCATCTCGCCCGACCACGACATGGAAGAGTTCCTTCACGTCGTCGAGCGTATGGGCCTGAACCGGGTGAGTTACGCCATTGGGTGGACGGCCTGGCTCGACATCGCCCCCGACGGCGTCAACAAGTCAACGGCCATGGAGCGGGTGCGCGTGGCGATGGGTGTGCCGCGCGAGCGGGTGATGGCCGTCGGTGATGGCCGCAACGACATCGACATGCTGCAATGGGCCGCCGAATTCGGTCGCGGCGTGGCCATGGGGGAGTCGCCAGGCGACGTTCTCGCCGCCGGATCGGAGATCACCGGCAACGTGACCATCGACGGCCTCGCCACGGTTTTGCGCACGCTCTGACCGCCATCCAGCCGTTTACCAGGACCCTCTGTCAGCCTGTAGGGTCTGCCATCGGCTAGAATCGGCCCAGTTCGCCCAATTCTTCCGCGCAGTATTTCGTGTGGAGAATGGGCAACCGGGAGGGCTGTCCGAGCGGCCGATGGAGCCAGTCTTGAAAACTGGTGGGCAGAAATGTCTCGTGGGTTCGAATCCCACGCCCTCCGCAGCACCCGTGCAACGCAAAACCACCGGCGCACAATGATTGTCGCCTCAGGCCGACCAAGCTGATAACCCGATGAGAGGACACGAGTGAGCGACCAACTTCGCCCCCGCCGCGCCGGTTCCAGGGACCTCAAAACCATTGCCCGTCACGGCCGACTGAAGAAGTCGAACGCTGCCGTTGCCGTGGCGAAGGTCCTTGCGGGCAGCGTGGCGGTCGTCCTGGTCAGCGGGTTCTCCGTCGCTGCCATCGCCACCTACGACGTCGCTTCGAGTGTGCAGCCCAGCGTGCACCTCGCCAATGAGTCCAACGGTCCGGTACCCTCGATCGGCGCCATCGACGGCGGCGTGAACATGCTCATCGTCGGCAGCGACAGCAGGGTCGGCCAGGACGCAGCATTCGGGCCGGAGGACTCCACCGGCGACCTCAACGACGTGACGATGTTGCTGCACATCTCGGAGGACCACAGCAACGCCTCGGTCATCAGTTTTCCCCGTGACATGTTCGTCTCCATCCCCTCCTGCCCCGACCCCGATGGTGGCTCGTTCAGCGCCATGAGCAGCCAGAAGATCAACACCACGCTCAGCTACGGGGGCCTCGCCTGCACCGTGCTGACCGTCGAGAAGCTCACGGGTCTCGACATTCCGTTCGCGGCCGAGGTGCAGTTCAGCGGCGTCATGGACATGTCCTCCGCCGTCGGCGGCGTGCCGGTTTGCGTGGCCAGCCGCATCGAGGACGAATACACCGGAACGTTCCTTGACCCGGGCGAGCACGTGCTTTCCGGGTATGACGCGCTGCAGTTTTTGCGCACCCGCCACGGAGTCGGCGATGGCGGCGACCTGACCCGCATCAACAACCAGCAGCTGTTCATGTCCTCGCTCGTGCGCACCATCAAGAGCGCTGACACGCTCTCCGACCCGACCAAGGTATACGCCCTGGCCAAGGCGGTTACAGCCAATATGCGCCTGTCGGACAGTCTCAACAGCGTGACCACCCTCGCCTCGATCGCCATCGCGCTGAAGGACATCGATCTTGACCAGGTCGTCTTCGCCCAAGTGCCGACCGGCAGCACGACCGGAGGGGTCAAGCCCGTCCAGCCAGCCTTCGACAACCTGTTCGAGGCCGTTGCAGCAGATCAGCCCCTCGCGCTGAGCGGAACAACCGGCCGTGGCACGGTTGCCGACCCCAATGCTCCCGTTGAGGCTGTTCCTGCGCCGGCCGCGACCACGGATCCGGCCGCGACCGAGGCGCCGGCCGCGACCGAGGCGCCGGCCGCGACCGATGCGCCGGTGGCCACGGAGGCCCCCGGAGTCGTCCTGTCGGAGTCGGTGACCGGCCAGACCGCTGGTGACTACACCTGCACGGCCGGCCGAACCCTGCAGGACCAGTAGCCGGGCGCGGGCATCCGCTTTTCTGACCGAGAGTTTCATGGTGAAAGCGGATGCCCGTGGTACGGCTAAGATAAGACCGTGTGTTTGCGCAAGCGAACTCCAAGGAGACGTCGCATAGTTCGGCTTAGTGCACCACCCTGCTAAGGTGGAGTACCCTTTACGGGGTACCGTGGGTTCAAATCCCACCGTCTCCGCAGCCATTTGAACCCCTGAATCCCATATGAACACTGGGAGTCAGGGGTTTTCCTTTGCCCCAAAATTCTGTTTTGGCAACATTTTGGCAACATTTGAAAAAATAGCGGCCTGATTCAAACGGTCTGCAACGGCGTCCAGGTCGTCATCGAAGAGGTCCGCGTAGGTGTCGAGGGTCACCGCTGCGGAGGCATGACCGAGCATCCGTTGCACCGCTTTGACGTTTGCGCCGACGCTCACTGCGAGACTTGCGGCCGTGTGGCGGAGGTCGTGAATTGTCATCCGTGGTAGGCCTGCCGTCGTAAGTGCCGTCAGAAACCAGCTCCGCGTGCCCAGGCTTACCCGGGTGCGTTTGAGGTGGTTTCCGAATCGATCGGCGAAGACGAGTGCCGTTGCCGGCTTGTCTCGACATTCGTCACTCAGTCCGGGGAGTAGGAACGCGGGGAAGGGCACCGAGCGCACTTTGTAGGACTTCGGAGTTCCGACCTCTATCTGCGAACCGACCTCAACAGCGTTGCGATTGACGTTGATTCTGCGCTTGAGAAAGTCGATGTCCTTGACCTGAAGCCCGATGGCTTCGCCCCAGCGGAGGCCGCAATACGCCATTATGAGAACGAGAGTTGCACGGTCGCCGGAGGCGGTCGCCAGCGCTGCGACCTGTCTGTGTGACAGGTAGGTGTGCTCCTTGGCAATCTTGCGAGGCAGGTTCACGCCGCGCGCCGGATTCGAGGTGATTCGCTTGTCCTTGACGGCAACGTCGAGGGTCGAAGCGAGGACGCCGTAGGCGCGGAGGACAGTCGTCGCGCCCTTTACCGCGGTAAGTTCAGTCACCCACGACTGAACGTCACTGTGACGAATTTCGCCCACAGTTCGGGTGCCCCAAGCTGGCTTCACGTAGAGGCGCCACGCGATTTCAACCGGGCGCAGGCTGGAGGGCTTGAGATGTGACTGGTGGTGGAGCCATTGAGCACCCAATGTCGCAATGGTCAATCGACCAGCTGAGGCCTCGATGAAATCGCCGTTCGCCTTGGTGACTTCGACCGTTGAGAGAAAGAGCGCGGCATCCCGTTTCGTCGTAAAGCCGCGTTTCTGTGCTTGATCGTGGTCCGGCTTGCGATAGACGACTCGGTAGCGCTTACCGGCCTTCGTTAGATACGAGTAGATGCTGCCCATGATCTCACCTCGGGATCGTCAGTGATTGTGCTGGATCCACTCTCCTCTCGCCCACCGACATTGGGCTGGGCGAAGTCAGTAAGACCATCCCTCTGTTTCTCAGCCAGCCGCGGCCAGATATCTAGTGAGTTGTTTGATACGCCGGCTGAATTTAGGGAGGCGCACTTCGGTGGTGTCGAATGCAGTAGTCGCAGCGATTTTGTCAGCGGACTCTACGAATCGCTCGCCCTCGACTTTTACAGCCAAACGACTTCGCTCGCGGAGCTGCGTGTGGAGCTCCGGCGTCGCCAAGAGCTGGGCGCGTTCGGAGTGTTCGTCGTTGGTGGCCCAGTGGTAAGCGCCGTCGACCGCGCTCAAGATCCAGGCATCGAACTGGACCACGGTCATGTTATCGAAGCTCGAGCTGAGGTTGGCGATGTCGAACCGGGCCGAGGGTGTGGCGACGGGGGCGAGGAGGAAGATTGGCGAGACGCGTAGGGCCTTGGCGATGTTGAGCAGTTGGCTGACGAGAAGGTCGTCCTTGCCGCCAGCCTCGATATTCTGCACGATCGATTCGGTGACATTGTCGCCTAGGATGAGATCGGCGCGGGCGCTAGCCGAACGGATGGCGTGCTGCTTGCGAATCGCTTGAATGCGGTCGCCGATCCCAGCCTGCGCCAGGAAATTCATCACGCGCACAGAGTGCAACTCAAGGGCGATACCTCGACCGCTCACACGCGGACGATAGTTATTCGGCCCGGGCTCAGCGGTCTACTTGACCCATCCTTCGAGGTCCCAGCCCGCGTCGGTGAGATAGCTGCTGAGTTGTTCGATGCGCCGGTTTGCCTCGGCAAGTCGTTCCTGCGTGGTATCCCAGATCGCGGGGTCCGTGTTGACCTCACCCGGCGGCGTGAGTTCCGCTTCGATGGCCGCGTTGGTGGTGAGACGGCGGCGCTCGCGCAGGCTGGCAATGAGCTGGCGCATGGCCTCGAGCTGCGAGCGTTCCGTGCGCTCGGTGAGGTCACGCCACCGGTAGGTGCCATTCGTTTCCCCGGAGATCCAGGCATCGAATTCAGCGACGGTCATTCCCTCGAAGGTATTGCTGAGGTTTACCAGGTCGAGCGCGTCATGCGGGCGCCCGATTGGTGCAAGGAGAAAAACCGGTGGAACGCGCAGCGCGTGGGAGATGTTCAGGAGTTGGCTGACCGAGAGGTCCTGCTTGCGGCCGGCTTCAAGGTTTTGCAGGATCGCCTCGGTGACATTGCCGCCGGGCATGAGGTCGGCGAGGTCCTTGGCGGAGCGGATGCCGTGCCGTTTCCGGATGGCTTGAATCCGCTCGCCAATTCCGGACTGCCTCACAAAACCTGTCATGCCGACACCGTACAGCTATTGGTCCTTGTCAAACAGCGAAAAGCGTTTTATTGTGATCGCAACACGAAGCAATGAGTGTCTCGTGTCACCGAAGGGACGTAATCATGACCGAAGAATTCATCCTCCCCGTCGTCGTCGCCGAACTCACCGGACTGACCGTCGGCGGGCTGGCCCACCTGCGCTACTTGGGTCGGGGACCGCGCTTCTACAAGCCGACGCCGAAGAAAGTCTTGTACAAGCGGGCCGAAGTGATCGCCTGGGTCGAGGCGAGCGCACAGACGCAGACGGGCAAACGCGCCCTCGTGACGCGGTGAGGCCGCGCCTCCTGTTGCAGGCGACCAAATCGTCGGCTCGCGGCAGGCCAAAGATAAAGCCCCGGGTTGCACCCCGGGGCAAGGATCGAACACCCGCAAAGGATCTGATCTATGTCCAGAATACTGAAATTTTGCCATCTCGCAACGCCTCGCACCCGATCCGGTGGGTGAGAGCACTGTGGGCCTATATGCGGCTAAGGGCGCGGTTCTCGCAGCTGCACGCCTGGGCCTGGGGCACGCGGCAACCCGGCTGCTCGTGCACATGGCCTTGGAAACCTGGGACGACAACGACAACCCCGGTAATCAACCGCCGCGACGGTACTTCGCATCCCGAGAATCCTCGGCGATCGCCCTGGGCTATCTGGCTCCGGACAACGGATCAGAGTCGGCGTATCACTCGGTCAAGCGGGCGATCGCGGAACTCGTCGCCAGCGGCGCTATCGAGCGAGTCAGTGCTGGCCACCGTGGCCACAATGCCGAGTTCAATCTGCTCGTCGACAGCACGAGACCGGGCGGTCACCGACGGTACGAGACCAACGTCATTCCGATGCTTCGACGCGGAGGTTTGGGGGCCGGTGAGCGGCCTCCGTAGGGGGCCGTTTAGCGTACCGATAGGGGGCCAGATCTGGCCCTATAGGGGGCCACTGATCGGCCCCCCTAACAGTACTAACAGGACAAACAAAAAATTAACAGTACGCGCGCGCGAAAAACACCTGTGGATAACTTGCCAGCAACGTCGGGCAAAGGCCCCTTGATCGCGGCCGCAATCGGCGCGCATCCCCACCGCGTGAAACGCAATTTGTGACCTGTCCGGCCGATCACCGTAGCTCGCTACGCGCCTCCCGTTCCCAGATTCTCAGACGCGGTCGCTGGCTCCCTTATCTCGCCTGAAATTCGGGGCACTCCCAGCGCTCCCGCTCGCTATCGATTCTTCTCGCCGGACGGCACAAAAAATAGTTGGTCGAAGAACCCAAAGCCAACGACTCCCCACCGCAATTCAACGCACCACCCATCGAAGGAGAAGCACTCATGTCCACACGCACCATCATCGGCAACCTGGCTCTGGACCCCGAGGTCGTCACAGCCGGCAGCATTCAGATCACCAAGCTGCGAGTCATCGAGAACACAGGCGAGTACCGCGGCGGCAAATGGCTCGCCCACGACGCCGCAACCACGCATTTCGTGGAAGCTAAGTTCGAGCTCGGCCAAAACGTCGCCGCCACCTTGCATAAGGGCGACCCCGTCATCGTCGTCGGCCGCGAACACACTGACAGCTGGGGCGACGAGCAGACACGCCAATACGGCCGCGTCATCGACGCCGACAACGTCGGACCCGACCTCAACCGCGCCGTCGCCACCGTTCGCCGCAACTCCAAGCCTGACACCGAATAGCTATTCAGGGTGGGCCGCACGCGCGGCCCACCCTGAATACCTCATGAAAGGAGCACCACCATGAACGACCACGACAGCGAATTGATCAGCCGGGCGAACGAGCTGGCCGACATCGCACGCAGCCTGGCGCACGCGACTCGTGCGATCGAACGGCCCTACGACTCGTACCTGCTGCTCGGGTGTCTGACCGCCACCCAGCGCTCCCTCGGCCAGGTGTACGACCAGCTCGCCAACTGGCACAGCACCGTCGTCGACGGCGTCGAGTGCAACGGCGAAGACGGCTGCGGCGCCGGCTGCGCGCCCGGAGTCGCTCGGGCTGAACTCGGCCTTCGCGATGCCGCCCAATTCGCCGGCATCGTCGAAGATGCCCTCATGCAAGCCCACAACGCCAACAGCGTCGTCCGCTGGTTCGACAGCGTGGAACGATTCCGGCGCTTGTCGTAACGAGCTGATTCCGGTGACGGAACGGCCCGTGATCGCACATCGAGTTGTTCATGCCTCGACGGCTGAAACGACATAGAGCCGACAAGATTTGGCCGCTCGCGTCGACGCTTCCGCGGGTCCAGCGTCACAGGACGCCATCAATATCCGGGCCCCCATTTCGGCTTCGCCCGGCGGAGCAGGTCCAGTGCGGGCGACTGCTAGATGCGCAGCAGAGGGGCCAAAGATCGGTCGCAGGCACCACGTCGTCCGTCACGAATTTGACGCACGAAGAGCGCCACAAGCCTGCGCGGGTATTCGTCCACCTATTCACTGGCAGCGAATAGGTAAACGAATGGGTAGGGGGTCTCTTTCCCTGTCCCACCGCCGCCCCCTCGCTGCGCTCGCTTCCCAACCTCCCACACCCATCGTTCCTCAGTGTGTAGGAGGTTGGGAAGTAAAGGGGTGGTGGTGGGACAGGGAAAGAGAAGAAAAAGGTAGAAGAAAAAAACAGAAGTACAAAAACAAAAAAGAAAAAACTGAAAAGAAAAAAATAGGGAGAACAAGAAGAGAAGACAGAGAAGAAGTGAAAAAAGTGACGAGAAAAGCTAGGTAAAGCCGGCAGAAAATGTGGGAGCTGACGGCAGAGAGTAGGAAGCAATCGGATAAGAAAAACGACGAGCAGAAGCGGTGAGGTCGATGAGTTGAAGTGGACGATGTGCGGTGTGGCATGCGGGGCTGTGTCGGTGGCTGGGTGCAGAATCGTGGTGGAAAGCTGAAACGTTGTCAGTTTGGAGCTGGGTGATGGTGCAGGTGACGGAGCGCGACGAGGCACTTCTGGCATGGTTGGACGTTGTTCGGTTGGCGGATATGGACGCCGTGCGGTGGGCGTTGGGCGCCCTGTCTGGTGTTGGTGAGCCGGTGTCGTTGCGCCGGGCGCAGCAGTGGGCTGCGCGGATGATCGGGACTGGATTGCTGGGCCGGGGCCGGGTTGCGTATCGGGACGGGTCGATAGTGTGGGCCACGTATCTGGCGATTGGGAAGCCGGCGCCGAATCTGTTTCGGCAGACGACGCGGCATGAGGTAGCGGTTGCGACGGTGTCGGCGCGCTATCTGGCGCAGGGGTTCACGTGGCGGCGGGACCGCAAACCGAACAGCGTGCGCGAGCATCAGGCTGATGGGGTGGCCGAGCGTGACGGGGTTGTCGAGTTGGTGGAGGTGGAGTTGACGCCGAAGACGTGGCAGCGGTATCAGTCGATTTGTCAGAGCCACGCGTATCGCTTGGCGCATGAGGGGATTGATCGGGTGGTGTATTTCTGCACGGCGGACGCTGATCGGGCGGTAACACGGGAGGCGGACAAGCACCTGGTCCGCACCGACCGACCCCGTTTCGTTTCCCAACACTCCCTCGACGCACGCGGGTACTGGACCGGCGCCGAGCTGGGCGCCGGCGCCTACGCGACCGCACACGGACGAGCCGCCCACGTGGTGGAGCTCGAGAGCAGCAGCGGGTGGGGCGAGTCGACGCGGGTCCGCGCATGAGCGAGACGGCCGTTCCGGTAGAGACGGACGCCACCAGCGACACGATCGCGCGGCTGCTCGGCGCCGCGTTCGCGGTCGTCATGGTCTTGATTGCGTTGCCGCTGGTCGTGCCGGTCGTGGTGAGCCGGCTTGCCGGCGACGTTATCGCGACGAAGACCCGGTTCTGGGTGGTGTGGCGGTGGCAGTGGACGGTTAATACGGTCGGCATCCTCCTCGTAGCCGCGCTCCTCACTTGGGAGGCAATCCTGCTGGCGGACTGGATCCGCTCGGGGGCCGCGACCGAGTTCTTTGACGACGCTGAGTGGTGGGCGCAGCTCTGGTCGATGTTTGGTCCGTGGGTGGTGGCGAATTTCTTTGCCGGGGTGCTGTTGCTGCCGGCCGCGTGGTCGTTGCGGCGGCGGAAAATCGCCGAGCAGGTTCGGTCCCGGCGAGTATCGAACGTGGTGCGGCAGGAGAAGATTGAGACCGCACGCAAGCGTGCCGCCGACAGCAGCGTGGCCCGCCGCATCGGCGTGCGCCTCGAGGCCGAGACAGGCCGCATCGTCGGCACCACCCGCCAAGCGGTCACCGTGCCGCTGGCCGTGGGAGATCAGCGGCAGGCATTCGGGGTGACGAGCCGGGTGACGATTCGAACCCTCGCTGACCGCTTCTATGACATGCGCCGCGTGCGCGACTGGGTCGATGCAACCGGAAAATACCTGGTACTGCCGCCGACGGCATCGTCGGTGCGGGCACTGATCATCGCGGAGTCCGGCAGCGGCAAAACCGTCCTGATCAACGGACTCGTACTGTGTGCATTGGAATACGGGTGGCCCGTGTTCGTCATAGACGCGAAAGGCGACCCGGCTGACGCCGAGAACCTGGTCGCCGTGGCGCAGACCTATGGTCGCACCGCGACAACCGGCGGTACGTGGAACCTTTTTAACGGCACCGGCGACCAGATCACGGCGAAGCTGATGCGGCTGATGCCCGTACCTGACGGCGCGAACCAGCATTATCTCGATGAGATTCGTGGGGTGCTGCAAATGGTGCAAGGCAGGTCTCCGCTGAGCAGCATCGATGACCTGCGCGAGCGGTTGACCTACCCAGCCCGGTTCGTCGACGACACCGACGACCTGCCGCTGATCAACAAGCGCGTGGAGCGAGACGGGTCGACCGCGGGAGCACGGGCGTTGCAGAGCCTACTGGTGGCGCTGCGGCCGATGCAACGCTGGATCGGCCAGGACGGCTGGTCCTACAACGCGCCGAAAGCTGACGTGACGGTCATTCCGCTGTCGCCGGTCGACGATGCTCAGGCGCGGCTGGGTGATCTGCTCCTGCTGGACTTGCGGAACTTTCTCGCCACCCGGTTGGAGCGTCGCGACAAGTCCCCGGTGGTCGTCATCGTTGACGAATTCCCCCAGCTGGTGACAGGGTCGCAGGACCCGGGTGATACTGCGGGGAGCCTGTTTGAGACGGCGCGCAGCGCCGGCGTCGGCTTAGTCCTCGCGACGCAGAGCCCGGCGGGCCTATCTAACGATGAGGTCCGCCGTCGCCGTGCACTCACGAGTGGCGCTGCGCTGATCTTTGGCCGATCCAAAGACCCGGAAGATGTGGTGAAGTATGCCGGGACGGTGATGCGGATGGAATCCGCCGGCCGCGCCACCGGCGAGGAACTCGGCAGCGCCCGCGCCCAACACACCTACGTCATCCCACCGCAAGATGTGCGGGAAGCGGCGGACGGAGCGTTCTGGATCGTGCAGGGCGGCGCGATCGCTCCGTTCCGAGCACTGCCCAACCGGCAACTGCAGACACCACCATCCGCGCCGCTTACACCGGTGCCGGCGCCGGCGCCGGCTGACGTCGAGCGTGGTCGTGACGCGGAGGTCGTGCGGCTCGACGTCGTCGAGACGGATGAATCCGGGAGCGCCGCCTGACCGATGCGGGCGGCGCTCTCGCCAGGGTCAGAGTCGGTCGGCGTCGTCAATGGTGGCGACAAGTTGGGCGCCGTACTGACGGATGAGCCGGTCGCATCCCGCATTGGCCACGGTCGCAGCCAACCCGCGCACGGCACCGCACGGCCGGCCCAGTTCCATGGCGGTCACCGCGGTGTGCAGGTCCCCGGACTCGTATTCCGCTTCGACGATGACGGTCTTGGTTGCGAGCGCAGCGAGGAGTCGGTTGCCGCCTTGGAACTGCCACGCCGAGGGCGTGCGTCCCGGTGGGATTTCACTCACGATGACACCGCGCGTCGCGACTGCGTCGACCAGCTCCGCGTTTTCCGCAGGGCAAGTGTCGTCCATGCCCGTGGGGAGAACAACCACGTTGCGGCCGGCGAATGCCCGACCGGTGGCGAGGGCGGCGGTGTCGATGCCGCGAGCGGCGCCGGAGGCAATCGCCCAGCCGCGCTCGATTAGACCGGAGGCCAGGTCCACGCAAAGGTGCCTGCCGTACGGGGTCGCGAACTGCGTGCCCGTCAACGCCACGCTCGGCGCGCTCAGAAGCAAAGCGTCCCCGCGCACCCAGAGAGCAAACGGTCCTGCCTCTCCGAGGTCGGCAACGGATGCCGGCCAGTTCGAATGTGATGGCGTGAGCAGCTCGTACCCGCCTGCGACGGTGAGACGGATCGCGTCGACGACCCGGTTGACCGAGTACCGAGGCAGGCTGGTCGATCGCAGCTGCGCGATGGTCCCGTCTCTGCCACTGGCTGTATCGGGGTCGAGGCTGAGGAGGGCGTTCAGGGCTGCTTCGGCCCCATACCCTGCGATGAGTGCGCAAACGTGGGGGTCGCCCGGTTCGGCGATGGTGGCCCAGGCGGTGCGGGCGATGGTGTCGTGGCTGATGGGACTGCTTACGGTGGTGTCGGTGCTGATGGTGTCGATAACCGCAGCGATGGTCATGATGGTGGCTCCCTCTCCTGGACCGAATATTTTGTTTGCCTTCCGGCGAGAGAAATCGATAGCGAGCGGGAGAGCTGTAGTGCCCAGAATCTCAGGCGAAATAAGGGAGCGTGCGACCGCGTCTGAGAATCTGGGAACGCAGGCGCGAAGCGAGCTACGATGACCGGCCGGAAAGGTCAAACAAGCCCGTGAAAACAGGTCGCGAACGCGGCTCATTATTTGAGGTTCGCAGCGGCGTAGCCGCTTCCGCACAGGTCCTTGCGCTTGCGAACTGGCGAGCACTTGCCAAGGCGTGGGCGACTGCTCGGTCACGGGACCGCTGTTGTGGCCGGGACTTTTTGAGGGCATTTCGTGTCTTCTTGGCGGTGTGTCGCATTCAATGTCGGAGGTGAGCATTACTCTCGACTTAGACGGCAACGACGCCGCACAGAAAGGGAATCGTGACGGTGCACACCCGGTCCGCTCGAACGGATACGACAGCATGGCTGGCAGGAATATGCCCGGCTGTTGCCACAATCCGCCGACGCTCGGCCAACCTGCTGACCGATTCCGTGTCTTGTGTCGTTGTGGTGATTGTCGAGCACCGTATGGAGTCCTAGAGAGGGAGATTTGCTTGTGTCCAGTCAGAATCAGGCAACATCACAGACCACGAACCAGCACACTGACCCACCCGCGAGTACCGTGTTTCGCGGTGCGTCACGTGCCCAGGGCTACATCGAAGCGGATGCCCCCACTCCCGAACGTCCGGTTGTCCCGCTTCCGGAACGCCAAGCTGTCGACGAGAGTGGTGCACCGGCCAGCGCGATGCCGCAGCGGCCGGTAGGAATCCCGTCTGAGCCGGCTCTGGCCGATCTGTTTGGCGGTTCCGATCACGACCTCGGACTGCTCTCCACCGCGCCGCAGGCGCAGGGTGCGCAGCGCGGCCTGCGCGGTGTGCTCTCCCGCCTCGGGCTGCCGATGACGCCCGGACCGGCAGAGCTGGCCGAGCGCGAACAGACGGAAGCCTTGCGGCGGGATGAGGAAACGATCCGGCAGGCAACATGGACTCGCGCGGTGAGCGTGTTGGTCGCCAACCAGAAGGGCGGCGTCGGGAAGACGCCGTCGGCGATCATCGCCGGTGGAGTCCTTGCCGCCGCCCGCGGCGGATCGGTGTGCATCCTCGAGGTATCCGACGACCCCGGCGCATTGTCGTTCCGGGCGGAGGGAAACCCAGCCCGCGGCATGGGAGAACTCGTCCGCGACGTCGACACCATCACCAGCGCCGGGCAGCTCGCCGGCTACACCGCGCCTCAAACCTCGTTCGCGTCCGTGATCGGCACCGTGCGTCGCCGGCCGCGCCTGACCCATGACGATGTGACTGCGGTCGCGGCGGTCGTCGATCAGTACTTCGGCATCCGCATTATGGACAGCGGCAACCAGCCCTCCTCCTCAGCGTTCCAGGGCGCCGTCGATACCGCCGATGCGTTGGTGATTCCGGTGTTCAACGCCGGGGATGCGGTGTTGGAGGCGGTCGCGCTGCTCGATGTACTGCGGTCGGCCGGCGGGAAGGCGGCGAGCTTGGCCGAGCACGCGACGATCCTGCGGCTGACGGATGGGCGGCCGGAGAACCGGCAGGTCGTCGACCGGGTCGATCAGATTATCGCTGACGCGGGTGTCGAGCAGGTGTTCACTATCCCGTATGACCCGCACATTGCCGAGCGCGGGCAGATCACCCTCGGGCATCTCGCCCCGCAGACGCGACGGGCGTTCACCGCAGCGGCGGCGGGCGTCGTGCGTACCCTGCAAGCCACCGTCCGATAGCAGCGAAAGGCGAACCGTCATGCTCACAGAATCCCTGCAGACCCTCGTGGGCACCGTGGTGCGAACGATCGACAATCCGCTCGACGGCATCCTGCCGGACTTCACCATCTTCGGGGCGGAATTCACCCTGCTCTGGCAGAAGCTCCTCGCCGGGGTATGGGGGATCGGCATCATCCTGGCGATCGTGTTCCTAATCATCGGCATCATCAAAATGGCCAGCGCCTCCAGCGGTGGCAACCCCAACGAATACAAAACCGCCCGCAACCAAGCCATGTGGGCTGGTATCTCCCTCGGGGTGCTCGCCGCCCTCGCCGTGATCGTCGGCGCCATCCTCGCCGTCTTCGGATAGGAGCGCTCGTGCACGCGACCGCACCACCCACCCGCCGCACCTGGCCCTGGATCGTTAGCACCGCCATCCTCATCGGCGCACTCATCATCGCCGGCGCCGTCTACTTCGGCAGCCAAGCTGGCACTGTCACACCCACACCCGAGCCGACAACGCCGAGAGCGAGCAGCACGCCGTCGCCGAGCACCGCACCGGTCGACACGGAGCCGACCGGATGCCTCGGCGGTGAAACGCGAGACGCAGCCATGGTCCTCGCTGCGCAACAAGCTGCACCGCACACAAGCACAGGGGCAGTGGAGTACGCCGCGGCCTTCGTACGGTGGCTACACCAGTACCCCTACCCGTCGTCGGACGATGCAGACACTGTCGCGACTAGCGCTCTCGCTGCAGATATTCCGACCAAGGATTTGCGAAAGTTTTTTGCAAACAATCCCAACGTCTCGGGCGGGCTCGTGCCGGACACGACGGAATACTATCTGTCGACCATTCCCGGCGTGTGGCACATCGAATCGGCGTCGAACGATGAAGTCGTCGCCACGATCGGCACGGGGCTCGTCCAACAGGGGGCCATGAGCCCGACGTTGAAAGGATCAATTACCGTGACCGTCCGCTGGGAAAACGGCGAGTGGAAATTTGCGAAGTCTGAAGGGACTCGCACGACAGAGGACTTGTTCTCCATCGGTGCACCCTTTACGAGCGGGTGCTGACAATGCTGGGCATGGCGACCAAGCCCGGCGATGACCCAGGATTTTTCGGGGATCTCGTGGGCGGCATCGGTAATGCCATCAATGGTGCAGCGGGTGTGGTGTCGTATTGGTCGGACCCGTGGGGAAATACCTTCAAGATGCTCCGCGATACGGCGGAGGGGATGAGTCGGGACATCATGCCGGCGTTGACCAGTGCGACGCTTCCGGATCTGACGGCGGACTGGTTCATCAGCGCCTACAAGATTAGCTTTGCTACGGCGATCTTCGTCGCCGTGCTGCTGCTGATCCCGCAGGCCGTGCGAACGGCGCGCGGCGCCCAAGCGGGCCGCGACCTGGTCGAGTCTGTCGGACTGTACTTTGGAACATTTCTAGTCGGGGCCATGTTCGGCCCAATGTTCGGGATCATGCTGATCAACTTCTTCCACTCCCTGACGGACGTCTTCGTCGCCGCCGGCCTGACTGGCACGGCGACGACCGTCACCGTGCAGTTCAGCTCCATGATTGAGCAGGCCGACCCAGTCGGCATCACCGGCGGAATCGTCATGGGCGTCATCCTGATGATCTGCATGATCCTTGCACTCTTCCTGGTGCTGCTCATGTTGTTGGTGCAGCTGGTGACGCTTTACTTCACCGGGGTACTGCTACCGCTCGGGCTGGTGTGGATCATCGATAAGAACAAGCGCTCCTTCGGCTTGAAGATCGCCGCGCTCTGGATTGGGATTCTCGCGGCTCACCCGCTGCTGTTCCTGTTGCTGGGCCTGGCCTTTTCGATGACGGCAAATCAGATCAGCGCGTTTGGCAACAACTTCGGTCTGCAATCGATGGTGTCGCTGATGGTGGCCATCATCGGTCTGCTGATGGCCGCGCTCTCGCCGCTGCTACTGATGAAGTTCGCGCCGATCATTCCCATGGCTTTCGGCGGCACCACCGGTCCGTCCGTGGACGTCGGGAAGCACATCGGCGCCCAGAACATGACCGAAGCCACCGAACGCTACGGCCAACCCTCCACCGCAGAACGGGCCACCTCGACAACGACAAAGGAGTCCACGGATTCCACGACCGAGCGCGTCTCGGAATCCTCGACAGCTCCGGGGAGCCTGTCGGAGGTCATCGGCAACCGCGCCGCTGCGCCAGCCGGCACCGGTGCAGCCGGTGATGGCGTGACGCTCGGTGCCAGCCGGGCAGCGACCGCCACCGCGGGAGCCGCGGGCGCCAGTGCGGCTGCCGGAGCCGGCGCAGGC
>NZ_SOHK01000004.1 GCF_004404055.1 Cryobacterium ruanii | reverse complement strand
CCCGACGCCACCCCGGCGGTCGGCCCGGCGATCGCATCGGTTTACGCCCCAGCTGTGTGGCCATCCAACCTTTTGGACGTCCCATAATCCACCTCCATATTCGAGGTGTTGCTTCCACCCGTTGAATCTGCCTTGGGTGCCACGATCCGAGTGAAAGATGACCTGCTTGGGCCGTTCACCGTGGAGAGCCATCGCCATGACCAAGGCGTCCTGGATCAGGTCGGTGCGCATGTGGTCGGGGATTGCCCAGCCAATCACGCGGCGCGAGTGCGCGTCGATGACGGTGGCCATATACAGCCACCCTTCCCAGGTCCTCAGGTAGGTGATGTCGTCGACCGAGGCCCGGTTCAGGGCCCCGGTGTCCCACTGCCGTTTGACGGCGTCGACCGGGTAGGCATCCTCGGCTTGGCTGACCGTGGTGGTGCGCCAGCGTTTCGGGCTGATGTCCACCAATCCCAGGCGGCGCATAGTCGTGGCCACGGTCTTGCTGGAGATGATCTCGCCGTCGGCGCGGAGGTCGGCGAGGATCCGCGGGGACCCGTAGATCTCGTCTGAGTCGCACGCGACCCTCTGCTCATGTTCTCCCACCAGACTGCCCTCTCAGACTGGCTGCGGCCCAGCCAGGCGTAGTAGCCCGACCGGGAAACGGCGAGGAGGCGGACCATGCTGAAGTTGTTCTTCTCCGTCAGCATCTGTGCGAACGCTTGGCGTTCGTATCCGAGGCTTCCTGGGCGAAGATGAGGGAGGCTTTTTTAGGAACGCTCGATCCAGTTTCAGGTCCGCGTTCTCTTTATGCAGCCGCAGCAGTTCGGCCTTCTCGGTCTCCGTGATCCCGGCTTCGCCGGCGGTTTGGCTGGCTTTGAACAGGTTCACCCACCGTCCCAGAGTGGCTTCGTTGACTCCGATCTCGCGGGCGACAGTTGCCACCGCGCGACCGGTGTGATTCACCAGCTTGACGTCCTCGTCTTTGAACTCAGGAGTGCACTCCCGGCGTGTGTTTCACATGATGAACATTCTCTCTTGCGAGTTGTCCACTAATGGGGGTCAAGGCCAAACCCTGCAAACCGGTCGTGGTCTCGTCACCGATAAGCAACAATGTTGGCTGGCCGCCTACTCCCAAGAGGACACGTACCTCGAGGTTCAGGTGACCTGAGGGATCTACCAGCGCATCATCGCCGCCTACCGAAACGCCGACAAGAAGATCGGAAAGGCCATGATGCAAGCGGTGATCGGCTCGATAAGTCACGACGTCCCAAGGCTCCTGGTAGAGATCCGCCGTCTCGCCCGGACTCTGTAACAGCGCGCCGTCGACATCCTCGCCTTCGTCGAGACGCAGGGATCCTCGAACGGCCAGACTGAGGCTATCAACGGACGGCTAGAGCGCCTCTGCTGCACAGCCTTGGCTTCCCGAACCTGACGCACCATACATCGCCCGCTCGCTCCTTCAGGCCGGCGGATTCCGACCCTGAATACACTCCTGATTGCGAAAAGTCGCTTCGCATCCCAAATCCAACTGGGTCTGTCTGATCTTCCTTTTGTTTTTCGGCACATGCACCGTAAGTTCTTGGCAGCTATGTGTCTTTTTTCAACGTCCGCCATCAAACGAACCTAGACGGTTTCGGTTGGCTAACGTTGGCGCTTTTGCGGGTCACCCTCAGTGGGCCTGAATCCGAAACATGGTCGATACAATGAAATATCGGTTAGTGGCAACTAAATACTAAAGAAAAAGTATGCGGTCACCCATTCGATGACGACACGTTGTTCGTCGAACCCCGCGCTCCTTATACGGTAGGTGAGGCAGTAAGGAATTCTCCGACATGGTCGGGCGTGCGGTGGTCGTTGATGTACTAGTGTCGCAGTGGGGCGGAAATGAAACGAACCCTGCGCCATGCCTTGTAAGGGATGTGGTGGTCGTCGTGACTTTCTACACTCACCGTCGTGCACAGAATGGAACCTGCTATGCCCCGTGCCCTGATTACTGGAATCACCGGACAGGATGGTATGTATCTTTCGGAACTTCTGCTCAGCAAGGGGTACGCGGTCTATGGCCTTATCCGAGGACAGAACAATCCGAAACTAGATCTTATACGTCAGACAGTACCGGAGGTAAAACTGATCAACGGTGACCTAACCGACGTTTCCAGCCTTACCCGCGTGCTCAACATCGCCCAGCCCGACGAGGTGTATAACCTGGGGGCTATCTCGTTTGTGGCCTACTCCTGGGAAAATTCGTCTATGACCTCGGATGTTACAGGGAAGGGCGTGCTCAATATTCTTGAAGCTACGCGCCTCTACGCCGGTAATGACATCGCCAAAGTGCGTTTTTACCAGGCTTCCTCATCGGAGATGTTTGGCAAGGTTCAAGAGGTGCCGCAGCGTGAAACCACGCTCCTATGGCCGCGGTCCCCGTACGGAGTGGCCAAGGTGTTCGGGCACTACATGACTATCAACTACCGCGAGTCCTACGGCATGCACGCGAGCAGCGGCATCCTTTTCAACCATGAGTCGCCTCGTCGTGGGCCGGAGTTTGTCACACGCAAAGTATCGCAAGCGGTGAGTCGCATCAAGCTGGGCCTTCAATCTGAACTGACTTTGGGTAATCTCGATGCGAAGCGCGACTGGGGTTTCGCTGGCGACTACGTAGATGCAATGTGGCGCATGCTGCAACAACCGGTAGCTGATGACTATGTAATCTCCACCGGCGAAACCCATTCCATCCGAGAATTGTTGGATGTGGCATTTGAGGCTGTCGGCATTGAAGATTGGAGCCCGTATGTGAAACAGGACCCGAGATTTATGCGACCGGCTGAGGTCGACCTGCTGATCGGCGATCCGAAAAAAGCACGCGACGTGCTTGGGTGGACGCCGACGGTTTCGTTCAAAACGTTGGTTCAGATGATGGTCGAGAACGACTTGGCTGAGCAGTCTGTGCTGGTGCACTAGAGAATGACGTCGCCTCGGGCGCTGGTCACAGGAATCACAGGTCAGGATGGCAGCTATCTTTCGGAGAGGCTTCAGGCCTTGGGCTGGGACGTCCATGCTTTGGTTCGTGCGGACGACTTGAGTGTCCCGCAGCCGGGCTTGCTCTCGGTGACAACACATGTGGGCGACCTTGCCGATGCCGCAGGCTTGGAGCGTCTCGTGAACGACACCGAGCCAAATGTAATATTCAATCTCGGTGGTATCAGCTCTGTGGCGTATTCCTGGGAGATGCCTGTCGCGACCGGCCAGATAAGTGGCCTCGCAGCCGTTGCCCTCCTGGAAGCCGCCTGGAGCTTTCAGGAGCGTTCCGGGCGTGATGTGCGCTTTGTGCAAGCGTCAAGTTCCGAAATATTTGGAGACACTCGCGAGGTACCGCAAACCGAACGCACGCCCCTTGTGCCAATTTCACCGTACGGCCTCGCCAAGACCTATGCTCATCAGGCGGTGGCAATGTACCGCTATAAAGGAATGCATGCTTCTTCGGGCATTTTGTACAACCATGAGTCCCCGCGGCGACCGCCGACATTTGTGACGCGCAAGATTACGATGGCGGCCGCTGCGATTGCCAGTGGCGCATCGGAGAAGCTCTTCCTAGGCAACCTCGAATTGAAGCGTGACTGGGGGTGGGCGCCTGACTACGTCGACGCTCTTTTGCTTATGAGCAATGCTGTGGTGGCAGATGACTACGTTATAGCTACGGGAAAGTCGCACTCTGTGAGAGATTTTGTGGTGGCGGCCTTTAAAGCCGTCGGCATTGATGACTGGGAACCGGTTGTTGGCATCGACCAGCGTTTTGTGCGTCCGGCCGATGCGCACGAGATGCGGGGCGATGCTTCGAAAATTCAGTCGGCGCTCGGATGGGAACCCGCCGTTGATTTCGAGCAACTCGTTATGCGCATGGCCCTCCACGACCTGGATCTCTTGGCCGGGGAATCGTCGCGGCACGATTGAGTTTGGTACCGGAACAGTGCCAACTCTCAAAATTGTTCCCTGGGCCCCCGACAGTTACAGAAGTACGCCCGTGCCTAATCGTGTCGATTGCTGGGTGGCTTCGAAACTAGTTTCTCCCCGCAGTCCATGGTTCACCCAACTCTGCAACTCAGATCGAAAAAGAACTGAATCGAAACGTCTCGCCGATTCTTGCACTGCGCCCCGGTCGAGCGAGGAAGCGGCATCGATGGCGCGGATTAGGTCCTCTCCGTCGAATCGATCGAGTTGAAACCCCGATATTCCATGGGTGACTGATTCGCTCGTGCCGCCCACGGTATTGACGAGAACGGGGCATCCGGCGGCCATTGCCTCGATGGGCATAATGCCAAAGTCCTCGATTGGTGGAAAAACGTAGGCTAAAGCTCGCTGATAGAGGCAATACAGTAAGCTGTCACTCGGCGATTGAATGATGGTGACAGGAACTGAGGCGGTTTCGGCCTGGGCGCGCAACTTATCGGCCAGAGGACCATTCCCAGCAATTACCACGGGGAGCCGTGCGCGCTCACCGGCTCTGATGACGATGTCGAGACCCTTGTATTCCACGAAACGCGACGCGCCAAGCAGAAAGGTCTGCGGCAGGCCTTCGATGAGGCGCGTTTCTTTCTCCGAAATCTCACTGGTCCAGTCACGCACGCTCATGATCCGATTGACGTCGACCGGCGGATAAATAACGCGGGAGTCACGATTCCACGACCGAAGAATTCGTTCCCGCACGAACTCGCTATTGGCTGCGAGGTAGCTGTCGGCGCTTGCCGCGCGCCGGTCGATTGCGCGGAGCAGCGGTGATGTTGCTCGAGCGATTGCACGGCGTCCGCGAGGATCGAGCTCTGGCGCCCAGAGATACCGCGCCGGCGTATGCACGTAGGAAAATTTCAGAGGGCTGTGCGTTTTAGTCGTGAATTGAGCGTGGTGGGCGAATACGTACGAACTCGCGAGTACCCAGTCATAATTTTGGTCTGCGCGCCAGTTGCGCCAGGTTGCCGACATGAGTGGCAGAGCGAGTGCCTTGTTTTTTCTCAGCGGGCTTGCGGACATCCAGCTTTGCAGAACTCGATTATCGGGATAGCGACTGGGAGCGTCGTCCCACAAACAAGCGATATCTGCTGTCGAGTATTCCGCCACCATGTTGTCGAGCACGCGCTCCGCGCCGCCTCGAGTTTCTATCCATTCGTGCGCGATGAGTCCAGCCATTACAGCGCCGACGCGATCATAATTCTGGTCCCTGATGTCGACTTCATTTGCGTGGTTCCCCCTGTGCGCCGTCTGACTCAGCACGGCATTTCGTCAACACCATTCTAATGCCCATTATGGGTAAATTTTCGTGCGATCTGCGGCATCCGCTTGCGGAGTAGGCGTTCTAGAAGGCGCCATCGCGGGCCAGCACGGCTTTGGTGGTGCGCCAGAGGATGACGAGGTCGCCGGTGAGCGACCAGTTCTCCACGTAGTAGAGGTCGAGGCGCACGGTTTCGTTCCAGGTGAGGTTGGAGCGGCCGCTGACCTGCCAGAGGCCGGTGACCCCGGGCTTCACGAGAAAGCGGCGGTGCACGTGCAGCTCGTATTCGCTGACCTCGGTTTCGAGGGGCGGGCGAGGGCCAACGAGTGACATGGTTCCGGCGAGCACGTTGAACAATTGGGGCAGTTCGTCGAGGCTGTAGCGGCGCAGAAACCGGCCGGCGCGGGTGACGCGGGGGTCGTTCTGCATCTTAAACATGACGGTGTTGCCGACGACGCGGGGGGTGTCTTGCAGACCGGCGAGGCGCGCTTCGGCGTCCGCTACCATCGATCGAAACTTGAGCATCTTGAAACGGGTGCCGTTGTGGCCGACGCGTTGCTGGCTAAAGAACACCGGGCCCGCCCCGCTCAACCGCACCGCGAGGGCGATGGCGGCAAGGGCGGGGGAGAGCAGCGCGATGAGCAGGGCAGCCACGATGATATCGAAGGCGCGCTTGGTGAAGAGGGTGTGACCTTCGTAGCGGGGGGTTTCCACGTGAATGAGAGGCAACCCGGCGACCGGCCGGGTATGAATGCGGGGGCCGCCCACGTCGATGAGGCGCGGCACCATGATGAGGTGGTGACGGCCGGGCTCGAGGCTCCAGCTGAGCTCGCGCATGCGGGTCGGAGAGATGTCATCGCTGCTGGTGATGATGACTGTGTCGGCGTTGAACGAATCGAGGGCGGTGTGCATATCGTCGATGTCGCCCACCACGGGCACGGTGCCGCCGGAGAGATAGGCGCTGACTTCACCCGACGTGACGCAGGCGCCGACGACGAGGTAGCCGGCGCCGAGGCGGGTTCTGAGCTCGTCGGCGATGCGGGCGGAGGATTCCTGGGTGCCGATTAAGATGACGCGGGAGGTGAACTGGCCGCGCGAGCGCTGCGCCACGAGCCATTGGCGCCACATCCACCGTGAGAAAATGAGCACGACGATGCCGAGGGGGAACGCCAGCAGAATGTAGCCGCGGGCCACGTCGACCTTGAAGAGGTAGGCGACGATGGCGAGCATGCCGAACAGTCGAATGGAGGCCCCGGCGATGAGCTTGTACTCGTCAAACCCCGTGCCGAGCACGCGGTCGTTGCGGGTGCCGTAGATGGTGAGCGCGGCCATCCAGCTGGCGATAAGAATGACCGACACAGAGGTGTACGAGACGGCGAGGTCAGCGCTTGGCACGGCGAGGTTGGCGCTGTCGAAGCCGAACCAGGTGATTTGCACGCCGAAGACCACCCAGATGAGCACGAGCAGGTCGGTAAGTGTGAGGCGGGCCGAGTAGATGGCGTGCCAGTCTTGGGTGCGGTTGGCCACTTTTCGCGTGCGCGTCGTGTTCGACAAGTGCGATCCCCTTCCCCGAAAGTGCGGAAATGAACCGCTACATCAGTTTACATAAATGGGGTTTCCCCATTGAGGGGGGGAGACGAGCAGTTTGGGGTACGTGTACCTGCATATATCGGTGCACCCGCATCTGCCGCTGGCCGGCGTTCGTCGACTCCGTCGACGGGCTCACCCGGCTGAAGGAGCGATACTGAGCCGCTCGGTCGATGGTCGAGGGCGCTCGCAGTCGGAGAATCGCACGCTCAGCGTAAGGAGCGGCATTTGCCGGCAGGTACGGCAGAGCTGGCGTGCCACGTGTTAGCGGTCAGAACTGGCCAGTGCCGCCAGCAGCGAGACGGTAGCCCACGCCGCGCACCGTTTCGATGCGGTCGGCGGGCCCGATCTTCTTGCGCAGGTTGGCCACGTGCACCTCGAGGGAGCGCTCGTCGGCCTTCGTCACCAGCGCGCTCGCATAGCGGTCACTGCGCACCTCGAGAATCAGCTCGGCCTTGCTGTGCACCCGGTCAACCGGCTGCAGCAGCCGCGCGAGCAGGTCGAATTCACTGCGGGTCAGCAGCACTGCTACCCCCGCCATCTCGACCACGCGCCTCGTCGGGTCAAGGCGCAGACCGTCGTGGTGCAGCCATCCGCTCGACTCGAGCGCAGACGTGGCTGGCGCCCGCCGCAGCACCGCCTCGATGCGGGCGCGCAGCTCGCCGGTGCGAAACGGCTTGGCCACGAAGTCGTCGGCGCCAGCGCTGAGACCCTGCACGACATCGATCTCGTCGAAGCGCGCCGAGATCATGATGATGCTGCTCGCCGTGAGCAGTCGAATGCGCTTGAGGGTTTCAAAGCCGTCCATGCCGGGCATGTTCACGTCAAGGGTGGTGAGCGTCGGGGTATGGATGCGTACCAGCTCGATGCCCTCGGCTCCCGTGCCGGCGAGCTTCACCTCGAAGCCGGCCTCGATGAGGATGGTTTCGATCAATTCGCGCACATCTGCATCGTCTTCGATGACCACCGCGATGCGGTCAGAGTTCACGGTGCCCCCAATGTACGAAGCTCTGCTCACTGAACCGGCGCCCGCGAGAGCAAGAAACGTTGCTGCACGGGTGCTCAAGCACCAACGTTGCCGCCCTCGCGACCAGGAGTTTTTGCCGTGCCTTCGCGATCAGGTACCGCGACCGCGCGACCAGAAATCGCGAGCGGCAGGGTCAGCTCGAAGCGGCTGCCGGCCGCCGACGAGGTGACCAGGCGCAGGTCGCCGCCGTGCCTCCGGGTGATGTCGCGGCTGATGCCGAGGCCGAGGCCCGTGCCCCCCTGCGCCGACCGATGGGCGGAGTCGGTGCGATAGTACGGCTCGAACACGAGCGTGCGGTCGGCGGGGGCGATCCCGCATCCGCTGTCGGTGATGGCTAAGGTCATCGTGTTGGCCGTGAGCGTCTCGCTCACCAGCACCGTACCGCCCACACGGTTGTACTTGATGGCGTTGGTCAGCAAGTTGTCGAGTACCTGGCGCATGCGGTTGGGGTCGACCTCGGCCCACAGCGTGTCTGACACGGTCAGGTGCAGCGTCACCTCGCGCGCATCGGCTGCCGCGCGACTCGCCGCGAGGCAGTTCTCGATGAGTCCGCGCAGATCGGTGGCCGCGGTGTGCAGCCCGAGCAGCGCCGTGCCCGTGCTGCGCGCGTGCAGCAGATCGGTGAGAATCGCCTCCATCTGCTCGGCGCTGCGCACGATCACCCCGGCCCGTCGCGCCACCGTCTGCGGCTGCTCGCTGGCTTCGAGCACCAGCTCGGCGTTGCCCAGAATCGACGTGAGCGGAGTGCGCAGCTCGTGCGTGACCGCTTCGATCAGGTCGTCACGGTCGCGCACCGCCTGCTCGGTGAGCGCGGTCTGCTCCGCGAGCTGCACCCTTTTTCGACGCATGCGCGCACCCGTCACCCCCGCCGCCGCCGCCAGAATGAGCAGCGTCAGCGGGTAGGCGACGGTGCGGGTGAAGTTGTCGGGGTCGATGTCGCCGGCGTAGGTCTGCAACAGCCCCACCGGGCTCGTGATCAAAATCAGGGTGATGCCGGCCAGTACACCGCTCACGCTGAAGGAGTAGGCGAGCCAGATCATGGGCAAGATCAGCAGCAGGGCGCCGCCCGAAAGCGTTGCGCCTTCCGCGTGCGCGGTGAACCGAATGCCGAGAAGATCGGCGAGCGGCAGCAGCACCGAGAATCGTTTAAGAACCGGCCGGTTACGCCAGATAGCGGTGACCAGGGTGACCAGCGCGACGATGCTGGCGCCGACGATGTAGATGGATAAATCGAGGGCGTGCGGATGGCTGAGCAGCACCGCCGTGCCCACGACGATCAGCGCCCCGAACACTACGATCTGAAACTCCAGCAGGGAACGACCGTAGCCTTCATAATGCTGTACCATTTTTCCCCCTTGTCGTAGCCTACCGACCGAGCATGTTGAAAACTAGGCAAATCTTGCGGGTTGTGCCTCCAAATCTGCCGTTAATCCTGAGGTGATGCGGGGAGGCTGGAAGAACGCATTTAGGTCGAACTCCTTGCTGAAAGCAACGCTCATGAACAAAGCATTTGCCAGAATCGCCGCGGGCGCGGTGATGACGCTGGGGGCATCCGTTTTTATGGCCAGGGCCGAAGAAGCGACCACACCGGTCAGCGCCGGCGTTGCGGTGGGAACGCTGCCGTGCGACGTTGCCTTCAGCCCCGATGGCCGCCGCGTCTACGTGGTGAACGCCGTGACCCAGAACGTGTCGGTCATCGACGTGGCGAGCGGGCTGGTGGTCGGCACCATCGCGCTGAAGGAATCTCCGCGCAAGATTGCGGTCAGCGCCGATGGCGCCCAAGCCTGGGTGACCCTGTCAACCAGGAACAGCGTCGCGGTCATCGACCTGGCCACCGGCACCCTGCTGGCTCCCATCGCTGTCGGCCATTTTCCCACTTCGGTGGCCTTTGGCCCGGGCGTCGCCTATGTCACGAATTCCGGCGCCCACAGTGTCTCGATCGTTGATATCGCTTCGCGCCAGGCCGTGGCATCCATCGCGGTCGGTGACGAGCCCCGGGCCCTCGCCTTCAGCCCGAACGGCACGCGCGCCTGCGTGGCCAACTTTCGGGTGGGCACGGTGTCGATCATCGACGTTGAGGCCGGCGCGATCTGCCACACGATCACCGTCCCCGGCGGGTTTCCGAGTGCGATTGCCTTTGCCGGTGGTACGGCTTTCGTCGCGCACGGCGGGGGCCGAGTCTCGGTCATCGATGTTGGCGCGGGCGCGGTTGAATGCGAGATCACCGTGGGCAGCGGACCCTGCGGTCTCGCGGTGAGCCCCGACGAGCGCACGCTTCTCGTCACCAACCAGAACGATGACACCGTCTCGGTGGTCGACGTCGCGACCCGCACCGTGCGCGACACGGTCGCCGTGGGCCTGCGACCGGTCGCGGTGGCGATCAGCCCCGACGGCACCGCCGCCTACGTGGCGGATTGTGGCGACAGTACCGTCTCGGTGATCGACCTCGAATGGTTGGCTATCTAGCTGGTGTGCGTGCGCCGGCAACTAGGGCGATGACTGCGGAGCCGGCGCTACACCCGCCTGTAAGGTGACAGGACCCCCTCCACCGAAAGACGCACCATGCCCGATCTCGTTCTGCGCGGTGTCTCGCAGCCCGGCGACACCACGCCCAGCGACCTGCACATCTCCGACGGCATCATCACGCAGATCGTGCCGCGAACCACCACAACGCATGCTCCCACCGTCGACCTCGACGGCCGCACCGTCATTCCCGGCCTCTGGGACGAGCACGTTCACATGACCCAGTGGGCGCTCGCCGGCGCGCGCATCGACCTCTCCGCGGCTGCGTCAGCCCGCGAAGCCCTCGAATTCGTGCGCGCGCAGGTCGCCGCGACGGCCAGGCCGACCCCATTGATCGGAGTTCGCTTTCGCGATGCCATCTGGGCTGACGCACCCACCCTGCGCGGTCTCGATGAGGTGACCCAGGGGCATCCGACCGCGTTGATCAGCCACGACCTGCACTGCGTCTGGCTCAACAGCGCAGCCGCCGAGCGGTTCAACGTGCACGTCGACGCGACCGGGTTGCTGCGCGAACAGGCCGCATTTGACCTCACGAGCGCCCTCGGCCAGCTGCCCGACGCCGAGGTCGACGCGCTCGCCACCCGGGCCGGAGCGCGCGCCGCCGCCCGCGGCGTGGTCGGCGTCGTCGACTTCGAGATGACCTGGAACCGTGACGTCTGGCAGCGCCGCATCGCCGCCGGGTTCGACGCCCTGAGAATCGAGGCCGGCGTCTACCTCGCCGACCTCGACCGCGCAATAGGCGAGCGGATGCGCACCGGCCAGCCGATCGCAGACACCCGCGACCTGCTCACGGTCGGCCCGCTCAAGCTGCTCATCGACGGTTCGCTGAACACCCGAACGGCATTCTGCGTCGACGAGTATCCGCTCGGCGGGCACGGTGTGCTCACCGTGAGCGAAGACGAGCTCACTGACATCTTGCTGACAGCGCGAGAAGTCGGGCTCTTTCCCGCCGTGCACGCCATCGGAGACGCCGCCAACTCCGTAGCCCTGAACGCTTTCGCCCGCGCCGACTTCGCGCCGGGCCGCTTTGACCCCGCCGCCGTTGACGGCCGCATCGGCCAGGCGCGAGCCACCGATCGCGCCAGTCTGAACGAGCGCCGCGCCGCTGCCGGCCGCATCGAACACGCCCAGTTTCTTCAGCCGACGGACTTCGCACGGTTCGCCCGCCTCGGGGTCATCGCGAGTGTGCAGCCCGAGCATGCGCTCGACGACCGCGATACGGTCGAGCTCAACTGGCCCGGCGGCGCCAACCGCGTCTTCGCCCTGCGCTCGCTGCTTGACGCCGGCGCCACCCTCGCCTTCGGATCCGACGCCCCCGTGGCCCCTCTCGACCCCTTCACCGCCATGAGCGCCGCGTCGTGCCGCGCCCGCAGCGACGGCCGCGAACCCTGGCGCCCCGACCAGGTCATCACCCGCAGCCAGGCACTCTCAGCCTCAGCCCGCGGACGCACCCGCCTGCGGACCGGCGATGTCGCCGACATCGCGGTGCTCGACGGTGATCCGTTCACGGTCTGCAACGCCACCTTCGAACGGATGCCCGTGGCCGCGACCCTGCTAGCCGGTCGGGCCACCCACGGCGCCGCCCTCCTGGCCCCCTGAGAGTGACCTAACCGAAGCGCCCCGATACGTAATCCTCGGTCGCCTGCACGCTCGGGTTCGAGAAGATGGTCGTGGTGTCGTTGTACTCGATGAGCTTGCCCGGCTTGCCGGTGCCTGCGATGTTGAAGAACGCCGTGCGGTCCGACACCCGCGAGGCCTGCTGCATGTTGTGCGTCACGATCACGATCGTGTAGTCGCTCTTCATCTCCTCGATGAGGTCTTCGATCGCGAGCGTCGAGATGGGGTCGAGCGCCGAACACGGCTCGTCCATCAAAATCACGTCGGGCTCGACCGCGATAGCGCGGGCGATGCAGAGGCGCTGCTGCTGCCCGCCCGAGAGCCCCGATCCGGGGCGCGCCAGGCGATCCTTCACTTCATTCCACAGGTTGGCGCCGCGAAGGGCCTTTTCGGTGAGGTCGTCGGCATCCGTTTTCGACATGCGACGGTTGTTGAGCTTCACGCCGGCCAGCACGTTGTCTTGAATCGACATGGTCGGAAACGGGTTAGGCCGCTGAAAGACCATGCCCACCTGGCGGCGCACGAGCACCGGGTCCACGCCCGGGCCGTACAGGTTGTTGCCGTCGATGAGCACTTCGCCCTCGACGCGCGCGCCGGGAATGACCTCGTGCATGCGGTTGAGCGTGCGGATGAACGTTGACTTACCGCAACCACTCGGCCCGATGAACGCGGTCACCGTGCGTGGCTCGATGACGATCGAGACGCCCTCGACGGCCAAAAAATTGCTGTAGTACACGTTGAGGTCGTTGACTTCGATGCGCTTGGACATAAGTCCCTTTCTAAAAGCGAGGTTGAAAAATTAGCGGCCCAGTTTGGGCGAGAACCAGTAGGCGATCAGGCGAGCGAGCCCGTTGAGCAGCATGACGATCACGATCAGGGTGAGCGCGCCCGCCCACGCGCGATCCACATACGCCTGCGCATCTGCTCCCTGGTTGGCGTACTGCGTGTACACGAACACCGGCAGCGTCATCATGCGCTCGCTGAACAGGTCGTAGTTCATGCTCGACGTGAAGCCGGCAATGATCAGCAGCGGCGCCGTCTCGCCGATCACACGGGCGATCGACAGCATCACACCGGTCACGATTCCCGCAATGGATGTCGGCAGCACGACCTTGAGAATGGTCAGCCACTTCGGCACCCCCAGCGCAAAAGCCGCCTCCCGCAGTTCGTTCGGCACGAGCTTGAGCATCTCTTCGCTCGAGCGCACGACAACGGGAATCATCAGCACGGAGAGCGCGATCGACCCACCGAACCCAAATCGGATGCCTGGGTCGTTGAACAACAGCGCGAACAGCGCGAAGGCGAACAGCCCGGCCACGATCGAGGGGATCCCGGTCATCACGTCGACAAAGAAGGTGATGGCGCGGGCCAGCCGGCCGCGGCCATATTCCACCAGGTAGATCGAGGCGAGCAGGCCAATGGGCACCGAGATGAGCGTTGCCACCCCGGTCACCATGAGCGTGCCCGTGATGGCGTGCAGCACGCCGCCTCCGGCGCCAACCACGTTGCGCTGCGAGGAGGTGAAGAATGTCGGCGTGAGAAACGCCGGCAGCCCATTCACGACGGTGGTGTAGATGATCGAAATGAGCGGCAGCAGGGCTATGACGAACGCCGTGGTCACGAGCGCCGTCATCAGCCGGTCCATGGCCTTACGCGAGCCTTCGACGAGGCGGGAGAGCACGTAGATGGCCACGCAGTAGAGCACAGTGCCGAGTACGGCCGTGCCGACGAGGTTGAAGCCGTCGACCGTTCCCGAGAGGTAGAGCATCGCGAAGAAGGCGGCCGAAACCGCCCAGCTTGCCAGGAGTACCCAGAGCGCCGACCGCCGGGGCAGCTTGCCCGCGGTGAGCGAATTGGTGAGCGGCGTGGCTTCGGTGACGGATGTCATCAGTTGGCTCCCGAAAATGCCTTACGGCTGTTGATGATGGCACGGGCCAGCATGTTCACGAGCAGGGTGACCACGAAGAGCATGAGGCCGGTCGCGAGCAGAATGTTCACGCCCACGCCGTGCGCCTCGGGAAAGTTCAGCGCAATATTGGCAGCGATTGTCGTGGAATTCTGTGAGGTGAGGAGCTGAAAGATCACTTCCCTGCTGGGGGAGAGCACCATGGCGACGGCCATGGTTTCGCCGAGCGCGCGGCCCAGGCCGAGCATCGATGCCGAGATGATGCCGGGCAGGCCGAACGGCAGCACGGCCATGCGAATCATTTCCCAGCGTGTGGCACCGAGAGCGAGGGCGGCTTCTTCGTGCAGCAGCGGGGTCTGCAGAAAAATCTCGCGGCAGATGGCGGTGATGATCGGCAAAATCATGACGGCTAGCACGATGGCGACGGTGAAAATGGTGCGACCGGTGCCCGACACGGGGCCGGCGAAGGGGGTGAACCAGCCGAACCAGTCCACGAGGGTGGTGTAGAACGGCTGAACGAGGGGGGCCAGCACGCCGATGCCCCAGAGGCCGAACACGACGGACGGCACGGCGGCGAGCAGATCGATGAGGTAACCGAGGCCTTGCGCGAGTTTGCGTGGGGCGAAGTGCGAGATGAAGAGGGCGATGCCGATGGCAACCGGAACGGCCATGATCAGTGCCAGAATTGCCGCGTAGATCGTGCCGAAGACGAGCGGGCCGACATAAGACCAGAAATTGGTGGTATCGCCGTCAAAGGCGGCGGGGTCGGCGACGAAGGCCGGAAGACTTTCGACCAGCAGAAAAATGGCGACGGCGGCGAGCACGGCCAGGATAAGGCTGCCAGCGATGACGGTGGCCGACGAGAAGATGCGGTCGCCGGGGCGTTGCCTGGCCTTGATGGTCGTGGCGGCAGCGGTTGTCATGCCGGTCTCCTAAATAGCGACGAAACTGCAGCGTCGAGCTGGTCAGATTGTGTAGAAATGCGGTGGGTGACGGCTGGACGCAAGTTGCCGTACACCCAGTCTGCCCGATCCACTCTTGCAGTTGTGCAAGAGTGAACCGGGCAGGTGTGATTGGGTGTTACTTGACGGTCGCGAGAACCGTGGCGACGTTGGCTTCGAGCTCGCTCGTCAGCGGTGCAATACCGGCGGCTTCTTCAGCAACAGCCTGGCCGGCGGCGCTGGCGATGTACCCGATGTAGGCCTTGACGAGTTCGCCCTGGGCGGCATCCGCGTACTCGTTGCAGACGATGGCGTAGCTTACCAGGACCAGCGGGTATTCGGCCGGGTTGGTGGTCGTGCGGTTCAGCTCGAGCGCGAGGTCATCGGCAGCGCGGTCGGCCACGAGGGGCGATCCGGCGACAACCTCGGCCGCGGCCTCGGGGGTGTACGCCACGAAGTCGGTGCCGACCATGAGCTTGGCGGTGCTGAGCGTGCCGGCCTGCGAAGCGTCGGCGTAGCCGATGGTGCCAACGCCGTTGGTGACCGCGTCAACGACACCCGAGGTGCCCTGCGCGCCTTCACCGCTCTGGAACGGGAAGGTGTCCGAAGCCTCTGCGGTCCACACGTCGGGTGCGGTCTGGCCGAGGTAGTCAGAGAAGTTCTTCGTGGTACCCGAGTCGTCCGAGCGGTGCACGGCGGTGATCGGGGTAGCTGGCAGGGTCGCGTCGGGGTTCAGCGCTGCGATCGCGGCGTCGTCCCAGCTCGTGATGGTGCCAGCGAAGATCTTGGCGAGCGTGTCGGCATCGATGTTGAGCTCGTCAACGCCGTCGACGTTGAAGATCACGGCGATGGGGGAGATGTAGACGGGCAGGTCGACAGCCTTGCTGTCGGGGGCGCAGGCGGCGAAGGTGCCGGCCAGCTCCTCGTCGCTCATGTAGGAGTCGCTGCCGGCGAAGTCGGTGCCGCCGGCAATGAAAGCTTCGCGGCCCGCGCCGGAGCCGGTGGGGTCATAGTTGACGGTGACGTCGGGGTTGGCGGTCTGGAACCCGGCGCGCCAGGCTTCCTGTGCTGCACCCATCGAGGAGGCGCCGGCGCCGTTGATCGTGCCGGAAAGCGTGCTGGCTGCTTCGTCGCCGGTCGTGGCGACATCGCCTTCATTTGCTGCACAGGAGGACAGTGCGAGGCCTGCAACGATGGCGATGATCGCCGGACGGCCGAAACGCTTGAAGTTCACGTGTAGTCCCTTTCGAGGGTTTGACAAGTCTGTGATTGCTCGGTGGCGGGCCGGTGCCGGCCCATGAAGAGGCTAAACAGGTGAAGTAACCGCCTACCGACCTGTTGGTAAACGGAAGGTAAACGCCAGATAACGCTTGCCGCGGTACAACGAAGAATTAGATCGTCGTGGGGTACGTCTCAATTGCCAGGATGCCCGCAGCCGGGTTCTCCGACGACAGGTGCACGATCGAGAACCCTCCGGTGTCTAAAACCGCTGCGTCCGACAGTGCCGCCGACGGCTGCGAACCGGTCGCCAGCGCGATCTCCCGCATGATCTCTGGCAGTACCGGGCCGTGGCTGCACAAAACGGTGGTCTTGCGGGCCCGCACCCGCTTGCCGACGATGGTGCGAACATCCGCTTCGCCGCTCTCGAGGGCGTCCTGGCTGATCATTTCGGTCTGCTTGATCGGGATGCCCGTGGCGGCGGCCAGCGGAGCCACCGTCGTAACACACCGCGTTGCAGTACTGGAGATGATGCGCAGCGGGCGCCACGCGGTGATCGTGTCGACCAGGCTCGCCGCCTGCGACACCCCGCGGGCGGTCAATGGACGACGCGCGTCGGGCCCGGCACCGGTGCGCGCTGCCGCCTTGCCGTGCCGCAACGCGATCAGGGCGAAGGTGCGGGTCACCCCGGCATCGACCAACGCAGAAAAGGTTTCGAGAATATCGACGTCCGCCGGGTAGCTCAAATAGGTGCGGGCCTTCTTGATGGTGACCCATTCGATCGCGGCGACCTCGCCGTTCGGCACGAAGGTCGACTTCGCGATCGCCTCCGGCGTGATCTCAGCGGCCCAGTAGTGCACGATCTTGGTGCGACCGTCGGGCATGGCGTAGTGCGAGATTCCGAGAGGAACCCCGAGCGCCACCCCGAGCCCGGTCTCCTCCTCGACCTCACGCACCGCGGTGCGGGGTAGCGACTCGCCCGGGTCCACCTTGCCCTTGGGAATGGTCACGTCGCCGTGCATCGTGCGGTGAATGAGCAGCACGTGCATGCGGCCGTCGATCATGCGCCAGCAGACCGCCCCGGCGGCATAAACGGCCGGGTCAGCGACCTTCGCCATCATCGACGCCCAACTGGCCGCTTGCGCGCACTGATCTGCTGCATCAGCTTGTTCTGCATATCGCTCAGGTGCACGCCGTGCTCGTCGAGGTCGTGCCGGGTCCACTGGCCGGTTTCGTCGAGCCACCAGCTCGACGTGCGCGGATCCATCGCCCGTTCGAACAGTGCCTCGATCTCGAGCAGGTGGGCTGGCTCGACCAGCCGCACGAGCGCCTCGACCCGGCGGTCGAGGTTGCGGTGCATCATGTCGGCGCTGCCGATATACACCTGCGTGTCGCCCAGGTTGTGAAAGGAGAAGAGGCGCGAGTGCTCGAGGTACCGGCCGAGAATCGACCGCACCCTGATGTTCTCGCTCATGCCGGCGACGCCCGGCTTGAGGCTGCAGATGCCGCGCACCCAGACGTCGACGTGCACGCCGGCCTGGCTGGCCCGGTACAACGCGTCGATGATGTCCTCGTCGACCATCGAGTTGACCTTGATGCGGATTCCGCTGGTCTTGCCCTCGAGCGCGTTCTCGGTTTCCGCCTGGATCTGCTTGAGCAGGGCCTTACGCAGGTGCAGCGGGGCCACCAGCAGGCGCTTGAACTTCTTCTCAATCGCGTAACCCGACAACTCGTTGAACAGGCGGGTGAGGTCTTTGCCGACCTGCGCATCCGCTGTGAGAAGGCCGAGGTCTTCGTAGATGCGGCTGGTTTTCGGGTTGTAGTTTCCGGTGCCGATGTGGCTGTAGTGCCGCAGCACGCCCTTCTCGTAGCGCACCACGAGGGCGAGCTTGCAGTGCGTCTTCAGGCCGACCAGGCCGTAGACCACGTGCACGCCGGCCTTCTCGAGCTTGCGCGCCCAGGTGATGTTCGCCTGCTCGTCGAAGCGGGCCTTGATCTCCACCAGCGCGAGCACCTGCTTGCCGCTGTCGGCGGCGGCGATGAGCGCCTCGACGATGGGGCTGTCACCGGAGGTGCGGTACAGCGTCTGCTTGATGGCGAGCACGTTCGGGTCGGCCGCGGCCTGCTCCAGAAACGCCTGCACACTCGTCGCGAACGACTCGTAGGGGTGGTGCAGCAGCACGTCGTGCCGCGCGACCGCCGCGAAGATATTCTGCTCGGCGTTCGGCTCGCTCGGCAGTAGCTGGGCCGCCGTGGTCGGCACATGCTTGACGAAGTGCAGGTCGGGCCGGTCGATGCGCAGGTCGAACAGTCCGCCGAGGTCGAGCGGCGCTGGCAGGTGGTAGACCTCCTGCTCGGTCACGTCGAGCTCGCGCACGAGCAGGCCGAGGGTGACCTCGTCCATGTCCTCGGTGATCTCCAACCGAATGGGCGGGCCGAACCGGCGTCGCAGCAACTCCTTCTCGAGCGCCTTGATCAGGTTTTCGGTCTCGTCTTCGTCGATCTCGACGTCTTCGTTGCGGGTCACCCGAAACACGTGGTGTTCCAGAATCTCCATGCCCGGAAATAGATCGCTGAGCTGGTTGGCGATGAGGTCTTCCAGCGCGATATAGCGGATGCGGTCCACCGACTCGTTGCGATCCACCCGCACAAAGCGCGGCAGCATCGGCGGCACCTTGAGCCGGGCGAACTCCTGTTTGCCGGTCTTGGTGTTGCGCACGCGCACGGCCAGGTTCAGCGACAGTCCCGATATATAAGGGAACGGATGCGCCGGGTCGACCGCGAGGGGCATCAGCACCGGAAAGATCTGGTTCGAGAAGTAGGTGCGCAGCGAGCGACGGTCGGCGTCGCCGAGGCTCTGCCAGGCGACGACGTCAACGCCGGCCGCGGCGAGGGCGGGGCGCACGAGGCTTTGAAAGGCGAGCGCGTGGCGGTCCTGCAGCGCGTGGGCGGCCGCCGAGATGTCGCTCAGAACGTCTTGCGGGGCACGGCCAACGTTGGTCGGTACGGCCAGGCCGGTGAGGATGCGGCGCTTCAGGCCCGCGACTCGCACCATGAAGAATTCATCGAGGTTATTCGCGAAGATGGCGAGAAAGTTGGTGCGCTCGAGCACCGGCAGCGACTCGTCCTCGGCCAGTTCCAGCACCCGCTGGTTGAAGGCGAGCCAGCTCAGCTCCCGGTCGAGGTAGCGGTCGTCGGGCAGCGCCGGGTCAAGCTTCTCGAAAAGTGGGTCAAAGTCATCGTCGAAGTCTGTGAGACCCGAGTCTGCTTGGGTAGTTTCGCCATCCATCTGACCATCCTGACACCCTTGGTCACGCCACCGCGACGAACCGGGTGAACGTCAGACGAAATAATCTCAGGGGCCTTGCTTTTTCGGTGCGTCGTGACCTCAAAGTGATGACGGTCACGTTCTGTGCGGCTCAGTCAGTCGGTCAGGCGGCGGTACTGCACATCGACCGTGTGGTCGACGAAACCGAGCGACCGATACAGGTGCACCGGGCCGAGGCTGTCGGCCTCCACGTAGAGCGCGGCAATGGTGCAGCCGGCGTCGGCCAGGCGCTGCAGGCCGGCTTGCATGAGCGCGCGCCCGAGGCCGCGTCCGGCGGCATCCGCATGCACGCCGACCACGTAGATCTCGCCGATCGTCCCGTCGACCTTGAGCCAGTTGTAGCCGATCATGCGCCGGTCGGCGTCGCGCAGAATCAGAAAGTCTTCGGCGTTGAACCACGATTCGGCCTGCCGCGCCGTGAGGTCGACCCCGGTCATCGCGCCCTGCTCCGGGTGCGTCGCGAACACGAGCGCATTCAGCGCCACCCATTCGGCGTCGTCGATCCCGACTCGAAACGCCGAGATGCTCTCGCCCCCCACCAGAGCGGATGCCCCCGCTTTCGCCGTTTCGCCTGCGGCAACCAGCGGCTTGCGCAGCTCCAGCAACGTACGAGCGGCGACAAATCGAAGCTCGGTCGCGAGGGCGCGCGCTGCCGGGTGATCGCCGTGGGACCAGACGGTCAGGCCGTTCGGTTCGGGCGCGGCCAATTCACGAATGGCCTCACGGCCGTACCCGCGTCGCCGATATTCCGGACTGATCACGAGGTCGATCTCCCCGCGTCCGCCGAGCGCCGCCCCGACGACGAGTTCATCCGTCAGAACCAGATAGGCCGTCCGACGGCCGGACTGCAGGTCAAACAGCGCCTGCTCGTTGAACGGCGCATACCCGTCGAAAGCGAGCGCCGAAGCGGCGACGCGGTGAAACTCGGCCAGCCCCGCGGCATCCGCTGGCTTAAACGCGCGTAGAATTCGGCACCCGCTCATCGTTCTCTTCGTGCACGTTGAACCGGTATCCGACGTTGCGCACCGTGCCGATGAGCGACTCCTGATCGCCCAACTTGGCGCGCAGGCGCCGCACGTGCACGTCGACCGTGCGGGTGCCGCCGAAGTAGTCGTAGCCCCAGACCTCGCTCAGCAGCTGTTCGCGGGTGAACACCCGCGACGGGTGCGCCGCCAGAAACCGCAGCAGCTCGAACTCCTTATAGGTGAGGTCGAGCGGTTTGCCGTGCACCTTCGCCGAATAGCTCGCCTCGTCGATGACAACGCCGGCCGCGCGAATCGTGTTCGACGGTTCGGTGCGGGCGAACCGGCCAGCGGTCAAGCGGATGCGGGCATCCACCTCGGCGGGGCCGGCCGTGTCGAGGATGACATCATCGACGCCCCAGTCCGGACTGACGGCCGCGAGGCCGCCCTCGGTGATCACGAGCAACAGGGGAATGGAGCTGCCCATGGTGCGCAGAATCTGGCAGAGCGACTTGGCCGCAGCGAGGTTGCTGCGCGCGTCGACCAAAATGAGGTCCGAATCGGGCGCGTTGATGAGCTGGTCTGCCTGGGCGGGAATCAGCCGAGCGCTGTGCGACAGCAACGCCAGGGCGGGGAGCACGTCATTGTTGGCCGCCGAGGTCAGGATCAACAACTGCGCCACGGGCGCCCTCCAAGCATCTCGAATTTCATACTAGCGTGCCATGGAATGCGGGCGGTCAGGCACAATAGAGACGTGAACTGGCACTGGAAAACGATCGCGACCGTGTGGGTGCTGGCGATTGTGGGCGCCCTTCTCACGGCAATCCTGACCACTGATGACTCGGCGATCGGTTGGATCAGTCTCACCCTGGCAGTCTGCACCCTGGTCACGCTGGGCCTGCAGATCGCGACGGGCTCCAAAGAGGGATACGTCAAAAGGATCACGATGAGCATCACGGGAGCCATCGTCATCCTCGTGGTCGCGACCGTCATCGTCGCCCTGTTCTAACCGCTCGCACTAGACTCGCAGCATGGATCTGTTAGCACTAGAACTTTTCTTCCTCGGCCTGCTTGGACTGGCCAGCTTGTCGATCGCCTGGGTGTCCGGCATGGTCGTTTACAAGCTCTTCCGGGGGCAGCGGTAGGCACGCATGTTTGACCTTCCGGTCGACTTGCCGTCCGAACTCGTTCCACTCTCCTGGTTGATCGGAGTCTGGGAAGGGTCGGGCGTACTCGAATATAAAATCGGCGACGAGTCGGTCAGCCGCACCTTCGGCCACCGCATCAGCTTCAGCCACGACGGCCTGCCGCACCTGAACTACAGTTCCTACACCTGGCTCGAACCCGTGGCGCCCTCGCCCAGTCTCTCCGAAGCGGATGCTGCCGCCCCCGCAACGGATACCGCCCTCGCCGCTCCTCCCGCGGGTGCCGCCTCTCCCGCGCACGCCGCCGCCGAAACGGACGCTGTCCCGGGAACGGACGCCGCGGCATCCGCTCAAGCAGGCGCGTTGAACCTGCCTCCTGGGTCGATGTCCGACGAGAGAACCCCGTTGGTCACGGAAACCGGCTACTGGCGGCTTAGCCGTCACCAGGGCGACGGCGACCCGGGGCCTGGCATGCTGCCCGGAACCGGCGAGCAACCGTTCACCTCGGCCGCGGCCGTGGAAACGTTGCGCAACCGCGACGGTGGCTTCGATATCGAGGTCAGCCTCGTGCATCCCGGCGGTGTCGTCGAGCTTTACCTCGGCCAGGTCAAGGGGCCGCGCATCGACCTCGCAACGGACGCCGTGCTGCGCACCGCGGGTGCGAAACCGTACGCGGCCGCCACCCGCCTCTACGGCCTCGTCGACAATCACCTGCTCTGGGCCTGGGACATCGCCGCTCTCGGCCAAAACCTGCGCACCCACGCCTCCGGCCGCCTCGCCCGCGTGCAGTAGCCCCCACTGTATGAACGGTGCCCAGGCCCGGTTTAGAGACGGGGCCCGCGTTCGTTAGGTGGGCCCGGTCGCGCCATGAGTCCGCCCCGCCACCGAATAAATCCCGCGGCCGTACTGTTGGTACCGATGAACCACGCCCCGAAGCACGATCGCCGACCCGCCCCCGGCCGGCAGAATTGAGCGACATGACTAACCCGGCACAGCCCACCTCCCCGCTGCTCGACCTGCAAGGCGCGGTCCAGGCCGACGGAATCGACACCGGCGTCGCTGCCCACTACGGCAACCCCATGATCGAGCAGCGTTCCCTTGCCGCCGGCCGCTCCATCGTCGACCTCTCCCACCGCGGTGTGCTCTCCGTCTCCGGTCCCGACCGCCTCACCTGGCTCAATTCCATCGCCAGTCAAGAACTTAAGAGCCTTACACCCGGCGCCTCCACCGAGATGCTGCTGCTCGACCCCACCGGACGCCTCGAATACGCCATCCGCGTGCTCGACGACGGCGTCGAAACCTGGCTCCTGGTCGAAGCAGCCGAGCTGCCAGGCCTGCACACGTTCCTCGACCGCATGAAATTTATGCTCCGCGTGCAGGTCGTCGACCATACCCTCGCATACGCCACAATCGGCGCCATGACGGGTGCCCCCGCCACCGTCGGCCTCGCCCCCGCCGCCCCGAACGACGTTCCGCTCACCTGGCTCGACCCCTGGGCCGAAGTCACGCGCGGTGGCTACCAGTACGCGGAAACCCCAGAGCACCCCGGAATCCTCTGGACCTACACCGAGACCCTCGTACCCCGGGCCAGCCTGCCAACCCTGCGCGACGCCCTCGCTGCCGGAGCCCTCGCCGCCGGCGGCGCCGCATCCGCTTCGAACGCGAAAGTCACCCCCGCCGGTCTGCTCGCCCTCGAAGCCCTGCGCATCGCCGCCTGGCGTCCGCGCCGGGCCCGTGAGGTCGACGAGAAGAGCATCCCGCACGAGCTGGACTGGCTGCGCACCGCCGTGCACCTCAACAAGGGCTGCTACCGCGGGCAGGAAACCGTGGCGAAGGTGCACAATCTCGGCCACCCGCCGCGCCGCCTGGTCATGCTGCACCTCGACGGGTCGGAGGGCGTGCTGCCCGCCCCCGGCGACCCGGTGCAGGCCGACCGGTCACGGCCCGAATCGGAAGCCGAACGCGTCACGGTTGGCGCCATCACGTCGAGCGCCATACATTACGAGCTCGGCCCGATCGCGCTCGCGGTCATCAAGCGCACCATTCCGGCCGCGTCGACGCTCTACGTGCAGTCCGAGGGCATCGCCATCTCGGCCAGCCAGGAGATCATCGTGCCGCAGTCGGCCGGCTCCGTCGCCGACATCCCCCGTTTGCCGCGCCTGGGCATCCGCACCCCGGGCCACTAGCCCCGCCCCCCGATAGAGTGGGCACATGTCTGCCCCTTATACACTCGTCCTCCTCCGTCACGGCCAAAGCACCTGGAACCAGCAGAACCTGTTCACCGGCTGGGTAGACGTTCGCCTTAGCGAACAGGGCGCCACCGAAGCTGCCCGCGCCGGCGTGCTGCTCAAGGATGCCGGCCTGCTGCCCGACGTGCTGCACACCAGCCTGCTCTCGCGTGCCATCCAGACTGCGAACCTCGCGCTCGAAGAGGCCGGCCGCTCGTGGATCCCGGTGAAGCGCTCCTGGCGCCTCAACGAACGCCACTACGGCGGGCTGCAGGGCCTCGACAAGGCGGCTACCCAGGCAAAATTCGGCCAGGAACAGTTCATGCTCTGGCGCCGCTCCTACGACACCCCGCCGCCCGTGCTCGACGACTCGAGCGAGTTCTCGCAGGCGCACGACCCGCGCTACGCCGACCTCGGCCCCGACCTGCCGCGCACCGAGTGCCTCAAAGACGTCGTCGAGCGCATGCTGCCCTACTGGCAGTCCGATATCGCGCCCGACCTTCGCGCGGGGAAAACCGTCCTGGTGACGGCGCACGGCAACTCCCTGCGCGCCCTGGTCAAGCACCTCGACGGCATCAGCGACGCCGACATCGCCGAGCTGAACATTCCCACCGGAATCCCGCTCGTCTACCGGCTCGGCGAAGACCTCATGCCGCTCGGCCCCGGCCAGTACCTCGACCCCGCGGCCGCGGCTGCCGGCGCGGCCGCGGTAGCCGCCCAGGGCAACAAGAAGTAGCCGCCCACCCGCGCTAAGGCGCCGAGTGGGCCGGTCTGTGCGCATAACTCCTGCAAATTCTCAGACGCGGTAGAAAGTCCCGCGTGATTCCGGTGCTAAAGAATTGTGCCGGTGCAAATTGCAAGAGTTGTGCGCGTGGCGCCGCAATAAGCCCACAAAAGAAGGCCCCGGAGTAGCTGCTCCGGGGCCTTCTAAATGCCAGAAATCAGGCGTGGTCGTCTTGGTGCCAGGCCCCGGTGCCGAGGTACTGCACCTTTTTGGCAATCGAGACCGCGTGGTCGGCGAAACGCTCGTGGTAGCGGCTGGCGAGGGTCGCGTCGACGGTGTCGGCCGCGAGGCCCTTCCAGGTCTCCCCGAGTACGGCGTCGAACACGCTCAGGTGCAGGGCGTCGACCTTGTCGTCCTCGTTGCGAATGGTCTCGGCGAGGTTCATGTTCTGGTTGGTCAACAGTTCGGTGAGCATGTTCGCGATGCCCACGTCGAGCGAGCCCATTTTGGCGAACGTGCCGCGCAGGCTCTGCGGAATGACCTTATCGGGAAAACGGTAGCGGGCCAGCTGAGCGATGTGGGTGGCGAGGTCACCCATCCGTTCGAGGGAGGCGCTGATGCGCAACGCGCTGACGACGATGCGCAGGTCGCGGGCCACTGGCTGTTGACGGGCGAGGATGGTGATGGCGAGTTCGTCGAGCTGCACCGACAATTCGTCGATCTTCTCGTCTTCGGTGATGGCTTCTTCGGCGAGGCTCACGTCGCTGTCGTTGAAGGCGCGGGTGGCCTTGTCCATCGAGATCGCGACGAGGCGCGAGATTTCGACGATACGTTGTTGAACTTCGGCGAGTTCTTGTTGGAAAACATCGCGCATGGGGGTGATCCTTCCTTGCCGCGCAAACACGCACGATCTGTGAGGCCAGCGTGGCCCCGGATTATGATGACGAATTCAGGTTAACGGCAGGTGCTGCCCACTTGAACACTTACCAAAGTACAGGGCCTGGTGCGGAGCCGTGCAAACGACGGGCAGATACTGTCAGTAATCTGTAGAGATGGAATCGACGTGGCTGGTGTTGCTGTCACTGGCACTCGGACTCGGTGTCGGTGCCGGATTCGTGCTGCTGCTGCACGTAGCCGAGCGTCACGGGCGTCGCGCCTCCGAGGTCGTCAATCCGGCCGTGCCCGACGGTATCGACCAGGTGCTCGACGCCCTCGAGACCGCCGGGGTCGTGCTCGACCCGTCGAACAACGTCATCAAGACCAGCCCCGGCGCACTCACCCTGGGCCTGGTCTGGCACCAGCAGCTCGTGCATCCCGAACTGCTCGAACTCGCCCGGCAGGTGCGGCAGACCGGTGAGCCGATCAGTGAAGACCTCGTGCTGTCCCGCGGCCCGTTCGGCGACGCGAGCATGCGCTTTCGGGTGCGCCTGGCTCGGCTCGGCACCCGCTACGTGCTGCTGCTGGCCGAAGACCGAACCGAAGCTTTCCGCCTCGACGAGGTGCGCCGTGACTTTGTAGCCAACATCAGCCACGAGCTCAAAACCCCCATCGCGTCCGTTGGTCTCCTCGCTGAGGCCCTCGACAAGGCAGCGGATGAGCCGGAGCAGGTTCGCCGCTTCGCCAACCGGTTGACGACAGAGTCGGCCAGGCTCGGCCGGATGACCCAGGAGATCATCGAACTGTCCCGGCTGCAGGCGCAGGACGCCCTGGCCGAACCGGAGAATCTCAGCGTCGACGACATCGTCGCCGCCGCAGTGGACCAGAGCCGCGTCGTCGCCGAGGCTGAGCGCATCACGATCGTCATCGGCAAAAAGTCCGGCGCCCGGGTCTTCGGCGACGAAGCCCTGCTCACCGTCGCCGTGCACAACCTCGTCGCCAATGCGGTGAACTATTCCCTCGAAGGGTCGCGGGTCGGCGTCGGTGTGCGCCTGCAGAAAGGCATCGTGGAGATCACCGTGACCGACCAGGGCGTCGGCATCGCGGAAGCCGATCTCGACCGTGTCTTCGAGCGGTTCTTCCGCGTCGACCAGGCCAGGTCCCGGCACACCGGGGGTACCGGCCTCGGCCTGTCCATCGTCAAACACGTCGTGCAGAACCACGGCGGTGACATTCGCGTCTGGTCGCAGCCTGGCAGCGGATCCACCTTCACCATCCGCCTTCCCGAGGCGGCTGAGCCCATCATCGAACCCCGCCCGAACAAACCGCGACCGGTCGCTCGTGCGGCTGCAGGAGACACACTATGACACGCATCCTCTTGGTTGAAGATGAGAGCGCTTTGAGCGAGCCGTTGAGCTTTCTACTTGAACGTGAGGGCTACGAGGTTGTCGTGGCCGAAGACGGGCCGAGCGCGATCAACGAATTCGACCAGAATGGCACCGACCTGATGCTGCTCGATCTCATGCTGCCCGGCATTCCGGGCACCGAGGTGTGTCGGGAGATCCGCACCCGCTCGACCGTGCCCATCATCATGCTCACCGCGAAGGATTCCGAGATCGACATCGTCGTCGGGCTTGAACTCGGCGCTGATGACTACGTCACCAAGCCGTATTCAACCCGCGAACTCGTCGCCCGCATTCGCGCGGTGTTGCGCCGTCACGAGGATCAGAGTGCGTCCGACGTCGACAGCATGCTGTCGGCCGGCACGGTACGCATGGATGTGGAGCGGCACGCCGTGACGGTCTCCGGCGAGCTCGTGAACATGCCCTTGAAAGAGTTCGAACTGCTCGAGTTTCTGCTGCGCAACGCCGGGCGGGTGCTCACCCGCGGCCAGCTCATCGACCGGGTCTGGGGCACCGACTACTTCGGTGACACCAAAACGCTCGACGTGCACATCAAACGCATCCGCTCCCGCATCGAAGCTGCCCCCTCCGAGCCGGTCATGCTCGTCACCGTGCGCGGCCTCGGCTACCGCTTCGAAGCATAGAAAAAATTAGGCCGCCGTCCCCGAGGGGATGGCGGCCTGATTCGTTTCTTGGCGGGTTACGCGGCGGGTGTGGCCGACGGCGTCGGCGTCTCGGTCGGCGCGAGCGTGGGCAGCAATCCGTCGTATTCGGCCTGGAAGCCGGTCAGTACGGGCAGCAACAGCTCGGTCCCTGTCTCCTCGCCATACTGGAAGAACACCGGGAATAGCGAGCCGGGCTGGCTGTCCATGTTCTCAAGAATGACCGACGGGGCGCCGGCCGTGCCGAACGTCACGGTCGTGTTCGCCTCGACGGGCACGCTCTGTGAGACCTTGCCGGTGCTGGACTCGTACTGCACGAGCACGCTCGTGAGCGTGTCTGTCGGGTTCACGACGGTGACGACCAGGCTGGCCAGTTGACCATCGGTAGAGAACAGGATGCCGTTGCGAATGTGCAGCTCGCCCACTTCGCCACTGACGCCGTCGCTGGCGTCATAGGCGATCGAGGTGGCCGGCGATGCGAAGAACCCGCATGCGCTCGTGCCCAACAGAATGCCAGCCGTCAATACAACGGATGCAGCGATGCGCGCTCTCACAAAACCTCCACTACTGAAGCAGCGTTCGACGGTGAGCCGTCGCTGCAGAAATTCGCTCTGTTCTTAGCTTAGCGGCGTGTTTGCGCACGCGAATGTCGACAGCCTGCCTCGCGGGGGCGCGCGTACTGTAGCACCTCTAAGCTGTGGTAACCTAGAGCTCGCTGAAGGGATGACGTTCATGCTGTTTGAGGTTGGCGAAACCGTTGTTTATCCCCACCACGGCGCTGCGATGATCACCGAGGTGAAAACCCGCATCATCAAAGGTGAGGAGAAGCTGTACCTCAAGCTGAACGTCACTCAGGGCGATCTCACTATTGAGGTTCCCGCTGAGAACGTCGACCTTGTCGGCGTGCGCGATGTGATCGGCAGGGAAGGCCTTGATCGGGTCTTCGAAGTGCTGCGCGCACCGTTCACCGAAGAGCCCACCAATTGGTCTCGCCGGTATAAGGCCAATCTTGAAAAACTGGCCAGCGGTGATGTGATCAAGGTGTCAGAGGTCGTGCGCGACCTGTGGCGTCGCGACCAGGACCGCGGCCTGTCCGCCGGTGAGAAACGCATGTTGGCCAAGGCCCGCCAGATTCTCATCAGCGAGTTGGCCCTGGCCGAAAAGACCGATGAAGAGAAGGCTTCCACCGTTCTCGACGAGGTTCTTGCTTCTTAACTGATGGGTCGCGCTGCCGACGTCGCTTCAGACTGTCAACTTGCCTGCGACGGTGCGATTCGGATGTGAATGAAGTAACCTCTGCAAGGCATGAAACTGCACAGCAACCACCCGATGCTTTGGTTTCTCGGAGATCCCTATAACCTATGAGTCAACCAAAACTTCCCCAAATCGCCGTAATCGTTTTGGGGGCCGGAAACGGTACGCGCCTCGGACGCGCAGAGCCCAAAGCGTTCGTGCACCTGGCGGGGCGCCCCACCCTCAGTCACGCCCTTGAGGCCGTTTTCGGAATGCGGGAATCGCCGCAGATCATCGTGACCGTTCCGCAGTCGTTCGTACCTATGGCCATCGAGCTGGCACGGGCCGTTCCGGGTAACGTCGGCGACTCGGTCACCGTCGTTGTCGGCGGTTCAACGCGGCAACAATCGGTCGCTGCGGCACTGCTGGAATTGGCGCCATCGGTCGAGATCGTTCTGGTTCATGACGCGGCCCGGCCGCTGACCCCGAGCGTGCTGTTCGACTCCATCGCCGCAGAGGTGCAACGCACGAAGGCAGCTGTGGTGCCCGGCCTTCCGGTGGCCGACACAATCAAGCGCATTGATGAGTCCGGCCTCGTCGTCGAAACCGTGGATCGATCAGAGCTCACCGCCGTTCAGACTCCGCAGGGGTTTCCGCGCGACGAGTTGGTCCGCGCCCACGCGCTGGCCGACGGCGAATTCACCGATGACTCTGCTCTGGTCGCTGCTGCGGGCTACGCTGTGTCGGTCATCGCCGGCGACTCGCTCGCGTTCAAGATCACAACCGCCTGGGAGTTGCGCCGCGCTGAACAGCTTTTCAGTGGATCCGCTGCCGCGGGGATTCGCGTGGGAACCGGGACGGATGCTCATGCGTACGACGATGGCACCCCCATGTGGTTGGGGGGACTGTTCTGGCCCGGAGTAGCGGGACTAAAAGGGCATAGTGACGGCGATGTCGTCTGCCATGCCATCTGTGATGCCATGCTGTCCGCAGTGCGACTCGGCGACATGGGAAGTGTTTTCGGCACGACGGAGCCGCGGCTGGCTGGTGCGCGGGGTGAAGTATTCCTTCGTGAAACGCTGGCCCTCGTCAAGGACGTTGGGTTTGTTGTCGGCAACGTCTCCGTGCAGCTGGTGGGGAACAGACCGAAATTCGCACCGCGTCGTCTCGAATCCGAATGGCTCCTCAGTCACCTTCTCAACGCGACCGTCAGCATTTCGGCGACGACGACCGATTCCCTGGGTTTTACCGGACGAGGCGAGGGTATGGCCGCCATCGCGACGGTGCTCTTGCATGCTCGCACAGCGGCGGAACCGGCCATCGCCGTGTAATCGTCGGGCCGGCCACCCCGATAGCTTTTCACGACTTGCGCGCCTCTGAACATACGTGCATACTTGGCACAAACGTGAATATGCTACTCACAAAGGTGCGCGTCCCTCATTTACGGAGCCACAGCTGTGGGTGCTCTTGGGTAAACCAAGATTCCTACTTACCGCTCCGGAAGGGCGCGCATCATGAAACAGATCGCCGTTGATCCTGAATTATCTGTGTCCGTACTGCGCACAATGTGGAAGATCCGTCGTTTCGAAGAAGCAGTAGAAGATCTCTATGGTCGTGGACTCATGCACGGAACCATGCACCTCTCCATCGGGCAGGAAGCAGTGCCGACGGCCGCCTGCCTGGCTTTGAACATCGACGACTACATCACCTCGACCCACCGCGGACACGGTCACTGCATTGCCAAGGGCGCCGACATGGAGCGCATGATGGCCGAGCTCCTCGCGAAGGAAACAGGTTACTGCCGTGGTCGTGGCGGTTCGATGCACATCGCGGATACCGCTACGGGAAACCTGGGGGCCAACGGCATCGTCGCCGGAGGCATACCGATCGCTGCGGGAGCAGCGTTATCCGCCAAAATGCGCGGAACCAAGCAGGTTGCAGTGTCGTTCCATGGAGACGGCGCCATGGGCGAGGGAGCCTGGCACGAAGGCGTCATCCTCGCGGCCATGTGGCAACTCCCCGTGGTCTTTCTGTGTGAGAACAACATGTACGGTATGTCGATGCCGGCCGCTGCGGCCTTCAACCTTGAGAAGCTGTCCGATCGCGCCAAGGGCTACGGAATTCCCGGAGTAACCGTCGATGGCAACGACATCCAGGCAGTCTACGAAGCGACCCAGGAGGCCGTCGACCGGGCCAGGGATGGGGGCGGTCCAACCTTCATCGAGGCCAAGACCTACCGCTGGAGGGGGCACTCGAAGTCCGACAAGAATCTCTACCGCACGCGAGAAGAGATCGAAGAATGGCGCTTGCGGGACCCGATCCCCAAGTTCGAGGACATCGTCCGTGCGGCCGGCACGCTCACCGACGACGACCTCGAAGCAATCCGCACCAACGTTCGAACCGAGCTGCGCACCGCTGTACAGCGCGCGAATGCTGCTCCCGATGCCACCGCGGATGACCTGCTCTCCGCCGTTTACGCGAGGTAATGGCCATGACGCCCACACAATCAACCCTTGCCGCCGTCGAGACTACGGTCATGACCTACGCCGAAGCAATTCGTGAAGCTCTCGCTCTCGCCATGGCCGCCGACCCGGCTGTCTTCCTCATGGGTGAGGATGTCGGAACCTATGGTGGCGCCTTCGGCGTGACCGGCGAGCTGATGCATACGGTCGGTGCTGACCGAATCCGTGACACGACTATCAGTGAGCTGGGCATCGTCGGCCTCGGTGTCGGTGCCGCCATGACGGGTATGCGTCCGATCGTTGAGATTCAGTTCTCCGACTTCACGGCACAGGCGATGGATCAGATTGCCAATCAGGCCGCGAAAATCCACTTCATGCTCGGCGGTGCCGTCAACGTTCCCATGGTGATCCGCGCACCCGGCGGATCCGGTACCGGTGCGGCTGCCCAGCACTCGCAGAGCCTGGAGGCCTGGTTCGTGCACGTTCCTGGACTCAAGGTGGTCATGCCGGCTACGGCGGATGATGCCAAGGGGCTGTTGCTGGCTGCCATCGACGACCCGAATCCGGTGATGTTCCTAGAGCACAAGCTCCTCTACAAGACCACCGGCGACGTCAGCGTCGGGAACGCCCGAATTCCCCTCGGAGTCGCCGCAGTGCGCCGACAAGGAACCGACCTCACCATCATCGCCACCGGCATCGAGGTCAGCCGGTCGATGGAGGCGGCCGAGGAGCTGGCCAAGATTGGCATCAGCGCCATGGTCGTCGACCCGCGCACGCTCAAGCCGCTGGACACCGACACCATTCTGCGCACGGTCAAGGCCACCGGTCGAGTACTGCTCGTGCAGGAAGCCGTGCGCACCCTCGGGTTCATGTCGGAAATCTCGGCGATCATCGCCGAGTCCGATGCCTTCACCCACCTGCGTGCCCCGATTAAGCGCCTAGCCGGCCTCGATATCCCCATCCCCTATGCACCGAAGCTCGAACGCGCTGCCGTGCCACAGGTCGAAGACATCGTGCGCGCTGCCACCGATCTTGTTCGGGAGTGGTAAGATGGTTGACCTGCCACTGACCATGCCGAAGATGTCCATGACCATGGAGGAAGGCACCATGGTCGCCTGGCTGAAGAACGAGGGCGACTTCGTGAAGGCCGGCGAGGCAATTTGCGAGGTGGCCACCGATAAGGTCGATATGGAGGTCGAGTCGCCCTTCGACGGTACGCTCGCCCGGATCATGGCCTTTGAAAATGATGTGATCAAGGTGGGTGTCGCCATCGGCATGATCACCACTGACGCCGATGACCTGCTCGGTGGAGTCTTCGACGAGCCGGTGCCGGAGGCATACGTCGAGCCCGTCCGCCCGATCAAGTCGGCCATAGTTGCGCCGGAGGCGGCTGCCATTCTCGCGGTACCGGCCAGCACTCCCGTCGCTGCGACGCTCGCAGCCACGCCCGCCCCCGTCGTAACCGCGGCATCCGCTGCCACCGCAGAGTGGATGCCTGCTGTTCCGCTCGCCCGCGTCATCGCGCGCGAACACGGCCTCGAGCTGCGCACGATCATGCCAACCGGGCCGTGGGGAACGATCCGGGTAGCGGATGTCGAGGGTGCAATTTTCGGAACCACTGGTGCGCCGATCGCGCGCGCCGTTCCAGCGCATATTGTGGCACCCGCACCCGCACCCGCACCAGTACCAGAGGCGGTTGTGGCACCGGCAGCCGATGCCCCATCGATCGATGCGGCCGCCGGCCGCCGCCGTCGCACCCGGCTGCAGGTCGCCCGGGTTATGACGGCTTCGGCACTGGTACCCCAGTTCACCGCCTTTCTCGAACTGGACCTGTCGAAATTGGCGCGTGTGCGCAAGACCGAACTCGGCGGGGCCAGTTGGACCGCTCTTTTGGTGCGCGCGCAGGCACTCGCCCTCCGCGGGCTGCCGCAGCTCAATGCCACGTGGACGACCGACGGTGCCGTGCCCAAGGACGACATCGGGATTGCCCTCGCCATAGATGCGCCGAACGGCCTCCTGGCGCCCGTCCTGAGAAATCCGGACGCAGTCCCACTTGCGGAGCTGGTGCGAGAGATCAACGAGGTCATCGTCGCGGCCCGGGACGGTAAGACCGACCCATCGCGGCTCACCGGCGGTACGAGCGTGTTCTCCAACCTCGGAGGGCTTGGCGTGGACTCGTTCAATGCCCTGCTGACACCGCCGCAGGCGACGGCCCTCTCGGCGGGAGCAGTGAAGGATCGGATAGTCATCACCGACGGCGCTTTTGGTGCCCGTCTGACCTGCATCGTGGGAATCACAGTCGACCATCGAGTCGCCGATGGTGGAGACGCCGCTCGTTTTCTCGCTAGTCTCAAGGAAATAGTTTCCACTCCACAACGCTTGCTGGATGGCATCGTTTCTTGAACAACCCGGTACCTTTCTCCAATCGGAGGCGTCGTACCTTTCTCCGCTCGGAGACCAAGCCAATGGATGGAAAATGACTCAACGAACTGTACGCGTGGCCTCCGAACACGGTCTGCACGCGCGCCCTGCCTCGCTTTTCACAAAAGCCGTCAACCGTAGTGGCGTCGCCGTGACGGTCACCAGGGGGGACAAGTCCGCCAACGCCGCAAGCATTCTCGGTGTGATCTCTCTGGGCGTCATGTGCGGCGAAGAAGTGTCGATCGAGGCGAGCGGCGACGGAGCCGACGCGATCCTCGACGAGCTGGTGGAGTTGCTCGGGCGTTCGGACTAAGCGTCACGGGTGGCTCCGCCGCCGTGGCATGCTCCGCCTACTTTCCAAACAAAAGTGTAGTAAAACATCACATATGTGATTATGATCTAAAAGAACACAGTCGATGATGACACTTTCCTGGTCTCAGGAGTCGGCAATTCATCCAATGCCGACAACCCTGTTGCGGCTTAGAGAGGTAGAACAATGATCGGTATCTTGGACCTGGTCGCCAGCGTGGTCGACCCGGCACCTCCCGTTCCATCAGGCGACAACCCCGTTCTGATGGCATTCACGTGGGGCGCCGAGCAGTTCATCGGGTTGTTTAATGCTTCGGGCGCTGCCTTCATGGGGCTCGTCACCGGAATCCTTCCCACCCTGATCGTGCTGTTGACGCTGATGTACGCAGTCACGACCTGGATCGGTGAAGCACGAATGACACGTGCCGTGCAGTGGTCGGCCCGATGGGCAATCACCCGCTACACGGTCATGCCCGTGATCGCCGTCATCGTGTTGACCAACCCCATGTGCTACTCCTTCGGAATGTATCTTCCGGAACGTCAGAAGCCGGCGTTCTACGATTCGGCCGTGTCGTTCGTGCACCCCGTAACGGCCTTCTTTCCGCACGCTAACGCCGGCGAGATTTTTGTCTGGACGGGTGTCGCCGCTGGAGTCCTCAAGGTCAGCCCGGGCTCCTACGCGCAACTGGCACTGCTCTACTTCGTCACCGGGATTGTGGTGATCTTCATTCGCGGCGTGGTTACGGAGCGGATCACCAAGATGCTCATTCAGCGCGAGGGGCTCACCGAGGTCTTCGACAACTATGACCGGGCCTTTGCCGCGGCATCCGCCGCGTCACGTTCCTCCAAAAAGACCACTCTTGCGCCCATCGATGGGATGGCTTAACCATGTTGAAAACTCAATACAATGATGTATTTGTCAGCGCTGGCAACGGCGGATGGGGTGCCGGACTTCTGGTCAGTCCCACCAACGAGCGAAACGTTGTGCTGTCGGTCACCGGGGGAGGCATTCATCCCGTCGCCGCTCGAATCGCTGAACTTTCCGGAGCAGAAGCGGTTGATGGATTCACGACGGGGATGGACGACGCTCGAGTTGCGGTCGTCGTCATTAACTGCGGAGGCACGGCCAGAATCGGCGTCTACCCAAAGAAGAAGCTCCTAACCGTTGATGTGTTCCCCGGTGAGCCTTCGGGCCCGCTGGCTAAATACATCACCGAAGACCTTTTCGTCTCGGCCGTCGGAGTGAGCAACGTTGCCATAATCGACGGTGCGCTGGCGGCCGCTCCCGTGGCAGAAGCACCGGCCAGTGCTCATGTCAGCAGCTCGCGCCCAACCGTCGTTCCCCAGGAGCGAATCCGGGTGCAGCCGCAACGCGGCGGCAGGAAGGGTGTCGTCGGGGCGTTTTCCGCCGCGGCGGCGGGCTTCGGTGCCATCGTGGGAAACATCATCAACACCCTGTTGTCGTCGGGTCGCCAGGCCATTCAATTAACCCTCCAGACAATCCTTCCGTTCATGGCTTACGTGAGCCTGCTCATCGGGTTCGTCACGTTCACCGGAATCTCCACCTGGATCGCCAATGCTGTGACTCCGCTTACGTCCAGCCCATGGGGTCTGATTCTGCTCGGTGTGATCACCGCGCTGCCCTTTCTGTCGCCCATCCTTGGGCCGGGAGCGGCAATCGCGCAGGTCGTCGGTGTGCTCATGGGTACTCAGATCGCCACGGGTGCTCTGCCGATTGCCTATGCCCTGCCGACGCTCTTCGCCATCAACGGACAGGTCGGGTGTGACTTCGTGCCGGTCGGCCTGGCCCTCGGCGAGGCCAAGCCAGAGACAATTGCCGTCGGTGTTCCTGCGGTCTTGTTCTCCCGCCTGATCACCTCACCGATCGCGGTCATCATCGCCTGGTTGGTCAGCTTCCTGCTGTAGTCCTTCGCAAGTCCAATCGCGGCACTCCAGCCTTCGTCACCACCGGATAGATAGTGAGCATTCCCATGGAGCAGTACTTTCACAGCGAGGTCGTCTCGATTGGCGAAGACGCTATTGAAATGGTCGAGGGCGGTGTAGTCATCTTCTTCGGGGAACCGTGTCCGGCGGAACTGGCCGAAGTGAGCATCGTGCACAAGTCCATCGCGCATGACCCGCAGCGCGATCCCCAGCCGGGAGACGTGTTGCGGGTCGGCGATGCTCAAGTCACCGTCACTGCGGTTGGGGAACGCGCAGGAGACAACCTGCGGCAGCTGGGCCACATCGTGGTCTACTGCAACCCCGAGCTCGGAACGAACCTCCTTCCCGGTGCTCTGCACGCGCAGGGCAATTTGGGCCTTCCGCAACCGGGCGCCACGATCGAACTGATTGTGGGTGCCTAAGTGGACACCGGAAGATTCGCTCTGTTTCTATTGGGCGCGCTGCTGTTGAGCGGCCTGTTTAGCTACTTTCAGCAGCGCGCCTATACCGGAGTGACCCGGCGACTGGCGCAGCAGTTCGCCGGCAATAGCACCCACGTTCTCGTTTCCGGCCGCAGCAAGGGTATCCTCCGCGGTGCAGTCGTCGTCCTCGTTATCGATACGAGCGCACGAGAAGTGCTGGCTGCCGAGGCCATGGTTGGCCGAAGTGTGCTGGCCAAGTTTCGCGTACGGGCGGAACTTCTGGGGTCCTCCGTCACGGTCGTTGAACGTGCCACGGGCAAGAGCGTGAAGAAGGCCGTTCAGGGCTGCCTGGAACAGGCCGAGATCGTGCGCCGCAAGGGGGCCGGCAATCGGGCGCCGAGTCGTTCGGGACCGGCGCGCACCGAACCCGCCTAAGCCCGGTTCGCGCCGCATTCTTTCGCCGCAGCGGGCGATTCGCCGGCGTCGTTGGGACCACGCTCACGCATTAATGTGTTCACATAAGTGAGAATTTCGAGCACATACATGCATGAAATTCAATTATTACTGGAGGATCTGATGGGCTACACACGCAAACTGCTTGAACGAGAAGCGAAACTCGGTCGCCCGGTCCGGGTTGGTCTGGTCGGTGCCGGTCAGATGGGATCGGGTTTCATCGCACAGATCGCACGCCAGAAGGGCGTGGACATCACCGCCGTCGCTGACGTCGCGGTCGAGAAAGCGATCGCCGCCCTGCACAACGCTGGTATCGACGACGTCGTTCAGGACAGCGATGTTTCAGTGTTGAGCCAGGCGATCGAGGCGGGTCGCCACGTCGTCGTAAACGACGCACTGGCCCTCACAAAGCTCCCGATCGACCTCGTCATCGAATGCTCTGGTGTTCCGGAGATCGCGGCGAAGGTTGCGTTGGCCTCCCTGCTGGCCGGCAAAGACGTTGCACTGATGACCGTCGAGGCTGACGTGACTGTCGGATTGCTCTTGGCGCGCATTGCCGCCCAGACCGGAAATATCTACACGGTTTGCCGCGGCGATGAGCCGGTGGAATGCCTCAAGCTGGTGGAATACGTGCAGGACATCGGACTCGAAGTTGTGTGTGCGGGCAAGGGCAAGAACAATCCATTAAACAGCGCAGCCACTCCCGCCATGCTGGTCGAGGAAGCGGCCGCCAAGGGCATGAACCCGCGAATGCTGTGCAGCTTCGTGGACGGCACCAAGACCATGATCGAGATGGCGGCCCTCGCGAATGCCGCCGACCTGCAGCTGAGCAAGCGTTCCATGAATGGACCGCCGGCCACCGTTCCAACCCTGCACGACATTTTCAAGCCTAAGAGCGACGGCGGCATCCTTCCCGCGAATGGAGTCGTCGATTACGCGACCGGCCCCGTCGCTCCCGGTGTCTTCGTCGTTGCCAAGGCTGATGACGACGTCGTGCGGGAAGAGCTTCGCTACCTCAAGCTCGGCGACGGCCCGTACTTCTCCTTCTACCGCCCATACCACCTCGCGAGCGTTGAGGCCGTGCTCTCGATCGGTGAGGTCATCATCGATCGCCAGGCGTCGCTCGCTCCGGCCGCCTGGAACGCCGACGTGTCGGCGATGGCCAAGCGTGACCTCGTCGTGGGCGAGAAGATTGATGGCATCGGTGGCGAACACGTTTATGGTGATGCCGTCTCTGCCGTCGAGGCCCGCGCTGGTCGCGAACTGCCGATTGGTCTTGCATCCGCTGCCACGCTGCGTCGCAACGTGGCGCAAGGCACCCCGATCACCTACGACGACGTCACGCTCGACGAGACCAAGACGATCGTGATCCTGCGCAAGCTGCAGGATGCGCTGCTGACCGATGGACTCCTTGAAGATACCCAGCTGCTGTCGCTGATCAAATAGCGACCGGCTAGATCGCCGGACATCACCGTTCCCCAATGAGCTGTGATGTCCGGCTTTGCGGGTTAACGAGATGGTTGAACGTTGAACAAGAGGAGTACTTCCGTGAAGGAACTGTGCGGTATTGGCGTCGGTCGGACCATGGCGCTCGGCCCGGTGTTACGCATGCCGGCCGCCCTGTCGGAACCGGAGCTGGCTCTTCGCACTACTGATGCCCGGGCCGAACAGCGCCTGGTCGGCAGTGCGCTCGCCACGGTCTCGGCCGATTTGCTCCAGCGCGGTGAAGCAGCGAGCGGTGTAGCGCAGGACGTGTTGGAAGCACAGTCGATGATGGCGCAGGACCCGGCGCTCGTCGATGAGGTGAACGCGCGGATCGACGCTGGCAGTACCGGAGAACGCGCGGTCTTTGAAGCTTTTACTGAATTTGCCGCCCGTCTCACGGAGCTGGGCGGATACCTGGCTGAACGAGCCGCCGACCTGCACGACGTCGCGCAGCGGATCATCGCTGTGTTGCGGGGGGTACCCGCACCGGGCCTGCCGAAATCGCAGACGCCGTATATTCTCGTGGCGCGGGATCTGGCCCCGGCCGACACGGTGCTTTTGGACCCGCTCCTGGTGCTTGCGCTCGTCACGAGTGACGGTGGACCGACCTCGCACACAGCGATTCTGGCGCGCTCTCTCTCCCTTCCGGCCGTCGTTGGCGTCGACGGCGCGGATGAGCTACTGGAGGGCACCACAATCATCGTCGATGCTGCAACCGGCCGGATCACGGTTGGCCCGGGGAGCGTGGAGCTTGCCGCTGCGGAGGCTCGAATAGGGGCACTTGCCGCAGAACAACACATCGAGCTTGCCCCCGGTGCGCTGCGCGATGGAGAGTTGTTGCCATTGCTGGCCAATCTGGGATCCAGCGCGGACTGCGCCCAGGCCGTGCGCTTAGGGGCCGAGGGAGTTGGGCTGTTTCGCACGGAATTCCTCTTCTTGGACTCCCAGACCGCGCCTACGGTTGCCGAGCAGCAGGCGCACTACACGTCCGTCTTGGCGGCCTTTCCGGGGCAGAAAGTGGTCGTGCGATGCCTCGACGCCGGTGCCGATAAGCCGTTGAAGTTTCTGCACGGGGGCCGGGAGGAGAATCCGGCCCTGGGCCTTCGCGGGCTCCGGGCGCTGCGGGCCAATGAAGAAGTGCTGCGCGATCAACTCACCGCCCTCGCTGGTGCCGAGCGCGCTACCAGCGCCGAACTCTGGGTGATGGCGCCGATGGTCACGGATCTGGCGGAGACCAGATATTTTGTTGAGCTCGCCCGAAAGCTGGGCGTTCGTGTGGCCGGAGTGATGGCCGAGATTCCTTCCCTCGCGCTGATGGCCGATCAGGTAGTACTCGCCTGTGACTTCGTGAGCATTGGAACGAACGATCTCACGCAGTACACGATGGCTGCCGACCGCATGCTGGGCTCCGTCGCGTCGTATCAGGACCCCTGGCACCCTGCCGTGCTGCGATTGGTCAAGCTCATCGGCGACGCTGGTACGGGCGCTGGCAGGCCGATCGGTGTCTGTGGTGAAGCTGCCAGCGACCCCCTCTTGTCCGTTGTGCTGGTCGGCCTCGGTGCGACGTCGCTCTCGATGACCGCGGCAGCCCTGGCGGATGTTCGGGCCGAACTTCTGCGATACACGCGTGTCGAAGCCGCGCAACTCGCCGCCCGTGTTCTCGGAGCTTCCAGTGCGGCCGAAGCACGCGCCTTAGCTCGGGACTTCGTAGCGAACTCGCTCTAGCACGCAATAGCGGCACGGAGAAAGGGGGAGTTCAAAGAGCCGCCTCTTCGTGCCGTGAACGAGTCGTGCCTAAACGCCGTTCCCGGCAGCTACTGCCGCCGGGAGGCGCGGCTAAGCCGGTCGGTGCCCGGGTCGTTGCCATGGCTTTGGTGAAGAATCCCGGCTAGCCGATTGCTCTGCTGAGCCGGCACATTAGATCAGTGACCCGACAAGTCCGACCGCCTCGAGCACGCCGCCGGCCTGAACAATCTGATTTCCGTCTTCGGCGACCTGCTCGCCCAGGAAGCGAGTGCTTAGTCCAGAGCGAGAAGCGCTGTGGCCAAAGCGGAATCGACCACCAGCGAGTGCAGTAGCTTGCCCTTGAGTGCTCCATGGGTTCCCGCCGCTTTCTGTACGCCGGCAGCGACGCCGACCACCTTGGGAATCTTGCGCAGACTCGCGAGGTCGATCGCAATAACGTGGTCATTGACGGACGAATCAACGGGCCGGCCGCTGCCGTCGAAATAACGTGTGCAGCAGTCACCCACGGCACCGGAATCACGGAACTGGGCAAGTTCGGTGGCTGACAGCGACATTGAATCGATGATTGCGGAGGATGCGCCCTCGCCAACGCTGCCGATGCCGACAATGGCCACCTGGGCTTCGCTGGCTGCTTCCAACACCGTTCGAATCGACGTTTCGGTGAGGAACGCCGTGCGGGCTGTCGTGGATTCAACCACGGCCGGCGCGTACAAGCGCCGATGGCGGGCGCCCAACTTGATCGCGAGTGCTCGAACGAGAACATTCCCGTCTCGGGCCGCATCCACGATCGACAGTCCGCCAACCAGTGGAAGAATTTCGAGGGTGGAGTGTGTGGGATCGCGCGCGGTTTCCTCCACCACTGCCTGAACAGCCGACCCCCAGGACACCGCGATCGATCCTTCGAGGGGGAGGTGATCCATGAGCCACTGAGCGCCCAATTCGCCCACACGTGCTAGCTGCATTTCTGGTGCTCCGCTTGGCGCGACACGTGCTTCCTGGAGTCCGTATTTTTCGATCAGGTCGCGTTCCAGCTTCGAATCTCGCCGAAACGGAGCGTTGATTCGGATATCGACAATCCCATTGGCGCGGGCGCTCGTGAGAACCCTCGACACGTTGGAACGAGAAATGCCCAGTTCGGTGGCAACTTCGGCTTGGGACTTGCCCTCGATGTAGTACAGAGTCGCCGCGCGAACAAACATTTCCTGCTCGCGTGGGCTGGGCATTGGTGGCTCCCTGGGTCAGATCGCCCGCTGGCGTGACGTAGACTCAAATTGTATCAGCATGAGTCCATGCCCGGGTCCCGCGCCCGCCGGGCCGGGTCAGACCCCTGACCTAAACTGGGAGGCGTGACCATGCAACTGTACGATTCGAAGGCCCAGGCCTTGCGTGACTTCGTCCCCCTCGAAGCGGGCCGGGTCTCGATGTACGTGTGTGGGCCCACCGTGCAGTCCAGCCCGCACATCGGACACCTGCGCAGCGCCCTGGTCTACGACCAGCTGCGCCGCTGGCTCAGCTACCGCGGCCTGAACGTCACGTTCGTACGCAATGTCACCGACATCGACGACAAGATCCTGATCAACGCCAAGGGCTCGAGCGAGCAGTGGTGGGCCCTCGCCTACCGCTTTGAGCTGGAGTTCACCGCCGGCTACCAGCGCCTCGGCATTCTCGCGCCGACCTACGAGCCGCGCGCCACGGCGAGCATCTCCGAGATGCAGGCCATCATCGCCACCTTGATCGAACGCGGCCACGCCTACGCTGCCCCCGACGCATCCGGCGACGTCTACTTCGACAGCGCGAGCTGGCCAGCCTACGGCGCGCTCACCCACCAGTCGCCCGCCAATATGGAGGCCGCGACTGATGCCTCGCCCCGCGCCAAACGCGACACGCGCGACTTCGCCCTGTGGAAGGGTTACAAGGCCGACGAACCCGCCTCGGCCGCGTGGACCTCGCCGTGGGGCCAGGGCCGACCGGGCTGGCACATCGAATGCTCGGCCATGGCCGCCCGGTACCTCGGCGACCACTTCGACATTCACGGCGGCGGCCTCGACCTGCGCTTTCCGCACCACGAGAATGAGCTGGCGCAGTCGACTGCGGCCGGCAGCGACTTCGCGAACTACTGGGTGCACAACGGTCTGGTCAACGTGAACGGGCAGAAGATGTCCAAGTCGCTCGGCAACTCGGTGTTCGCGGCCGAGCTGCTCGACCAGGCTCGCGCCATCGTCGTGCGCTATTTTCTGGGCGCCGCCCATTATCGCTCCACCATCGACTACAGCGACGGATCGCTCGCCGAGGCCGAAGCGGCCCTCGAGCGCGTCGAAAGCTTTCTCGACCGGGCCGATCGCCGGCTGGCTGGCACCCGGTTCGCCGGGAGCGGCGTCGAGGTCGTGCCCGAGGATTTCGCGACTGCCATGGATGACGACCTCGCCGTTCCGCAGGCGCTGGGTGTGCTCCACGACACCGTGCGCGCCGGCAACGCCGCGCTGGATGCCGAAGACCTGCACGCTGCGGCATCCGCTCGCAGTGAAGTGCTCGCGATGAGCGAAGTGCTGGGAATAAACCCTTTGTCGCCCGGCTGGGCCGTGGCAACAGACGAACCGGCCATGGTGGCCCTGAGTGCGTTGGTCGAGCGACTGCTCGGCGACCGCAACCTCGCCAGGGAAAACCGCGACTATGCGGCTGCCGACCGAATCCGGGACGAACTCGTCGCCGCCGGAATCACCATCGAAGACACCCCGTCGGGTGCCCATTGGAGCTTTGACTGATGAAAAATCTAGACCGCAAATCGCGCACCGGAGCGGTGCGTAAGGGCAGCCGCGGAGCGCAGGTCGGCTCCGGCGGCCAGGGCCGCCAGGCGCTCGAGGGCAAGAAGCCCACCCCCAAGGCCGAAGACCGTCCGTATCACCCCGCCGGTAAGCGCAAGGCGGCCGCCGAGCGGTTCACCGCGGCGGGCGGTTTCAACTCGCGTCCAGCAGCGGATGCTTCCGCCAACCGCGGTTCGTCCCGCGGCGGCCCGGCCGGGGCAGCCCGCGGCGGAACGCCTCGTGGTGGCACCCGCGGCGCCTCGCAGGCACCCCAGCGCGGCACCGGAAACAGCGGCGGCGGCGGATCCTCGACGCGTCGTGCGAAGCAGATCGACGAGCACGAGATCGTCACCGGCCGCAACTCGGTGCTCGAGGCGCTGCGTGCGAAGATTCCCGCGCTGACGCTCTACATCGCCGCGCGCATCGAAATGGATGAGCGGGTCAAAGAGGTGTTGCTGATGGCGACGAGCCGCAACATCCCCATTCTCGAGGTCATGCGCCCCGAACTGGACCGTCTCGCCGGTCGCGACGCGGTACACCAGGGTCTGGCGCTCAAGGTTCCCGCCTACGAGTACGCGCACCCGATGGAGCTGCTCGAGCTCACCATCAGCCGCGGCCATAAGCCGTTGTTCGTGGCCCTCGACGGCATCACCGACCCGCGCAACCTGGGTGCGATCATCCGCTCGACCGCTGCGTTCGGCGGTCACGGAATCATCGTGCCGCAGCGCCGCTCGGTCGGCGTCACGGCTTCAGCCTGGAAGACCAGTGCTGGCGCGGCAGCGCGCACGCCCGTCGCGATGGCGAGCAACCTCACCCAGACCCTGAAGGCGCTCAAGGCGCAGGGCGTGTTCGTGCTCGGTCTCGACGGCGACGGCGACGTATCGCTGCCCGACCTCGGCACCGGCTTCGCCGAGCGGCCCATCGTGATCGTCGTCGGCAGCGAGGGCAAGGGTCTGTCCCGCCTCGTCACCGAGACCTGCGACGCGATCGTCTCGATTCCCATCAGCGCCGCGACCGAGTCGCTCAATGCCGGAATCGCCGCCGGAGTCACCCTGTACGAAGTGGCCCGTCTTCGAGCCCAGATCAAGGCAGCGAAGGCCGCCAAGCTCTAAGACGACTGTTGCCCGTTCGGACGAGTGCGGCCGGTGCGCCAGCCGCACTCGTCCGAACGGGCGCCTGCTAGACCTTGAGCATCCAGTCGTCGGCATCGTCGGGGTCCGCCGACGTGTCTTCCCCGAGCTGTACCCGAATCGGCAGCGTGATCGAGCCGGTGAGGGGGTCGATCACGGTCGCCTCGTCGCGTCGGTGCCTCAGTACGTCCTGCACGTACGAGGTCACGGCCTCGGCTAGCGGAATGTCCCGCGACTGGTTCTGTGCCATATACCAGCGGTGATCGAGCAGTTGGTGAAATACCTGAGCACGCTCGAGTTTGCCACGCAGCTCCTCGGGGATGGCTCGCACGACCGGCTCGAACACCCTCACCAGCCACTCGTGCGCCACCATCTCCTCATCGGCGCCCGGATCCCCATAGGCAGCCCGATACGAGTCGAGGTCGTTCAGCAGGCGGCGGGCCTGGTTCTCTTCGGCGTCCAGCCCGGTCAGGCGCAGCAGCCGGCGTTGGTGATGCCCGGCGTCGACGACCTTCGGCTGGATGCGCACACTCGAACCGGTACTGTCGGTCTTGATCGCAAGCTCCTCGATGTCGAAGCCGAGGTCGTTGAGGCGTTGCACCCGCTGGGCGATGCGCCACCGTTCGGAATTCGAGAACGACTCCGAACCGGTGAGCTCCTTCCAGAGCAGCCGGTACGCGGCGACGATCCCGTTGCTCACCCGAATCGGGTCGAGTTCGTCGGCGACACGGCCGCCGGCCTCGAGGTCCATAAGCTCGCCGGCAATGTTCACCCGGGCAATTTCGAGGTCGTTCTCACGCTGGCCGTTCGAGAGCCCGCCAGAGTACAACTGCCCGGTCTCAGCATCAACGAGGTAGGCGGCGAACGCCCCGGCATCGCGCCGGAACAGGGTATTCGACAGTGACACGTCACCCCAGAAGAACCCGATCATGTGCAGCCGCACCAGGAGCACGGCGAGGGCGTCGACCAGTCGGGTCGCGGTATCCGGGCGCAGGGCGTGCGAATACAGTGCCCGGTAGGGGAGGGAAAACTTGAGGTGACGCGTGACTAGAACCGAATTGAGCGGCTCTTCCGCGGCATCCGTTCTGTTGGTGATGACGGCGACCGGTTCGACGCAGGGAATCTCGAGGTTGGCGAGGGTACGCAGCATGTCGTATTCGCGCTTGGCCATCTCGCTCGTGGTCTCCTTGATGGCGACCACCCGTCCACTCAAATGCGCGAACCGCACGAGGTGGCGCGAGATGCCCTTGGGTAGTGAGGCGATGTTCTCATTCGGCCAGGCGTCGAGGGGCAGCTGCCACGGCAGATCGAGCAGGGCAGGATCGGCCGTAGCCGAGGTGATATTGAGGGAACCGCTCATGTTTTGACCCTAACTTACGAAAAAAACGGCCGAAGGGAGCGAACTCCCTCCGGCCGTTCCAAAAAAACCGACCAGTAGTTCACGACCAGCCGGTCACGACCAGCCGGTCACGACCAGCCGTTCAAAAAACACCGGTCAGAAAGTGGACTAGTCGGTGACGGCGCCGCCGAGGCGCAGGCCGGTTTCGGCGTCGAACACGTGCAGGTGGTTCGGTGTGGCCGTGAGGTACACCGTCTCGCCGGCGTTCGGGTGCGAGCGGCCGTCGACGCGAGCGACGATATCGGTGCGCTTGCCTTCGATCGTGGAGTGACCGTAGAGGTAGCCGTCGGCGCCGAGTTCCTCGACCAGGTCGACTTCGATCTGCAGGCCATCACCCGCGATGGACGACATCTGGATGTCCTCCGGGCGAATGCCCACGGTGACCTTCTTGCCGGTGGAGCTGGCGAGGGTTTCGCGCTGCACGGGAACGGTCGCGGTGCCGAACTTGATGCCGCCGTCGACGGTGTCAGCGAGGAACAGGTTCATCGCGGGGCTGCCGATGAAGCCGGCCACGAAGACGTTTTGCGGTTTCGCGTAGAGATCGCGGGGCGAACCGACCTGCTGCAGGATGCCGTCCTTCAGGACCGCAATCCGGTCACCCATGGTGAGCGCCTCGGTCTGGTCGTGGGTCACATAGACGGTCGTGACGCCGAGTCGACGCTGCAGCGACGCGATCTGCGTACGCGTCTGCACGCGCAGCTTCGCGTCGAGGTTCGACAGCGGCTCGTCCATCAGGAACACCTGGGGCTGGCGCACGATGGCGCGGCCCATAGCCACGCGCTGACGCTGGCCACCGGAGAGCGCCTTCGGCTTGCGGCTGAGGTACGGCTCCAGGTCGAGCAGCTTGGCGGCTTCGAGCACGCGCGCGGCGCGCTCGTCCTTGTTGATGCCGGCGATCTTGAGCGCGAAACCCATGTTCTCGGCGACGGTCATGTGCGGGTACAGCGCGTAGTTCTGAAAGACCATGGCGATGTCGCGGTCTTTCGGCGGAACATCCGTCACATTACGCTCACCGATGAAAATATTGCCGTCGTTGACCTCTTCAAGCCCGGCGAGCATGCGCAGGGAGGTGGACTTTCCGCAGCCGGACGGGCCGACCAAAACCAGGAATTCGCCATCGGCGACCTGCAGGTCGAGCTGGTCAACAGCCGGTCGAGTGGAACCCGGGTACAGCCGGGTCGCTTTGTCAAAGGTCACTGAAGCCATGATTATTTCTCCTTCACCGGCAGGAACGTGCCGGACGATCCGTTGTGAATAGGATTTGTGCGTCGGGCGCCGAAGCGCGAGACCTTACCATTATTACACTACGGATGCCCCGGCGCGGGTCTGCGCCCGTTTGGTCGTTTCCCAGTCAGGGGACCTACTATTCCAAAAGTGCCTTCAGGCGCGCCCCTCCTTCTCGAAAGCGATTCTCTATGACTATTGGCGGAACCAGCGACAGTAGTCCCTCAAAGAATCGCCGGCGTGACGCCGCCCGGGTGAAGGCGAAGCAGCTTCGAGTCAGCCAGAAGAAGAAGGACCGCCGCAACAGGGTTTTCCTGCAGGGTGGCATCGGCATCGCCGCCATCGCCATCGTCGTTCTCGTCTCCGTCATCATCGTGAACTCGATCAAACCGGCCGGTCCCGGTCCTAAAAACATGGCCAGCGGAGGGGCGCTCATCGGCGAGGGCATGATCACCGCCCTCACGCCGGCGCTGCAGCCCGACGCCAGTCCGCGAGCATCCGAACCCGATCCCACCGGCGCCGTCGCGAACATCCGCATCTACGTCGACTACCTGTGCCCCCTCTGTGGCGACTTCGAAGAGGCCAACACCGAGCAGATCGCCCAGTGGGTCGACTCGGGAGCGGCAACGGTCGAAATCCACCCGGTCGCCATCCTCACGAGCAAGTCGGCCGGTACCAAGTACTCCCTGCGGGCGGCCAACGCCGCAGCCTGCGTCGCCAACTACTCGGCCGACGACTTCTTCGACTTCAGTTCCGCACTGTTCGTCGACCAGCCGGAAGAGACCTCGCCCGGTCGCAGCAACGACGAGATCAAGACCGTCGTAAGAGAGGCCGGCGTTAGCACGGCGCTCTCCAGCATCGATTCCTGCATCGACAACGGCACCTACGAATCATGGGTCAAGGCCGCTACCGACCGCGCGCTTGACGGCCCCATTCCCAACTCCTCAATGAAATCCATCATCGGAACGCCCACCATCCTGGTCAATGGCAAGCCGTACACCGGTTCGCTTGAAGATCCCAAAGAGTTCGCCTCCTTCGTGCAGCAGGCGCTCGGCGAGACCTACTCCACCTCGACACCGACACCGACCCCGCCGCCCGGCGGTTAATAGCTGCGCAGAGCGAACGCGCCGGCTCGCACCGTGCGCATCCTCTGCGCTGTTGCCCGGGGTGGCGCGGAAATCATTTAGGATGGACTTTCGAGGCCTGTGGCCTCATGCCGGCCTGGCGCAATTGGTAGCGCACCACTCTTGTAAAGTGGGGGTTACGGGTTCAAGTCCCGTGGCCGGCCCTTTAGCCCCTACTCCCGACCGGGAGGCAGGGGCTTTTCCGCGCCCGGGAAGCTCGGCCCCGCCGGCCGCACGACCCGCCACGTACACTGATGGCTGGGGTTTTAAGAGCGGATGACTGCCCCGCGCTCCCCGAGAGGAAACACGCATGAGCCTGATCCGGCTGAACGACGTCAGCATCCGCTTTGAGAACACGCAGATTCTGCGCGAAGCGTTCTTTCGCCTCGAACCCGGTGACCGGGTCGGCCTGATCGGCAGGAACGGCTCGGGCAAGTCCACCATTCTCAAGCTCATCCTCGACCAGGTCTCGCCCGACACCGGCGAGGTTACCCTCGAGGACGGCATCCGGGTCGGCTACTTCTCCCAGTTCTCCGAGCTCAACGGCGCGCAGACCATCACCGAGGTGCTCGATGACCTGTTCGTGGCGGTGAAGGCGGCCCTGGCCGAACTCGCGGCGATCGACGCGGCGATCGCCGTCGATTCCTCGGCCAGCGCCGAACTCGACCGGTTGATCGGCCGCCAGGGTGAGCTGTTCGAAGAGATGGACCGCTTGGACGGTTGGGACTACAAACGTCACATCGATACGGCCCTGACCACCCTCGGCTTCAACGAGGCCCACCGCGTCTGCGCCATCGATGAGCTCTCCGGCGGCTGGCGCAACCGGGCGGCCCTGGCCAAGATCGTGCTCGAAGCCCCCGATGTGCTGCTGCTCGACGAGCCCACCAACTACCTCGACGTGGCCGGCGTCGAATGGCTCGAAGCCTGGTTCAAGAGTTTCACAGGTGCCGCCATCGTTGTCTCGCACGACCGCAAATTTTTGGACGCCGTCGTCACCCGCATCATCGAAGTCGAGAACTTTCACCTGCACGAGTACCCCGGCAATTTCGGCGAGTACATCGTGCAGAAGCAGTTTCGGCTCAAGACCCTCGAGACCCAGTTCGTGCACGAATCGGAGCTGCTGGCCTTCGAGGCCGAGGGGATCGCCGACCGCCGAGCGGCCGCCAAGGCGGAGAGCCGCCAGCTCGGTAACCAGCTCGCGCATATCAAGAAGTCGCGCACGCCGCGCCCGGTCGACCAGATCATCACCGAGATCTACGGCAAGCTGCACGTCAAAGACGTGCTCTGCCGAATCGACGGCCTGGCCAAAAGCTACGGGGACAAAGTCTTGTTCGAGAACCTCAGCTTCGAGGTGCGCCGCGGCAACCGCATCGTCGTGCTCGGCAGCAACGGCAGCGGCAAGACCACCCTGCTGCGGGTGCTCACCGGCGAGGAAACTGCCGATCGCGGCGACGTCGCCTGGGCCAGCGGTGCCGGCGTCGTCTCGTACAACCAGATCCTCGCCGAACTCGACGAGAGTGACACGGTCAGCCACGCCGTCAACGCCATGCCCGGCAGCCTCGCCCTCACCGCGACGAAGAAATCGGTCAACCGTTTTCTGACCATGTTCCAGTTCAGCGAGGCTGACCTCAAACAGAAGATCGGCAACCTCTCGGGCGGCCAGCGTGCTCGCGTGGCCATGGCCCAGTGTCTGCTCTCCGGCGCGTCGGTGCTGCTGCTCGACGAACCGACCAACCACCTCGACATGTCGAGCACGCAGGTGATGGAACGCGCCCTCGTGCACTTTCCCGGCGCCGTCGTGGTCGTCAGTCACGACCGGTTCTTCACCGACAAGATCGCCAATCGCCGCCTGGTCTTCGGCAGTGACGGGGCCGCCCCCGGCGAGATCGAGGTACGCGCTGCCTGATGCCCCACCGCTTCTGTCCTTCCTCCAGGCGGGGCTTCGGCCCGGAACGTGGGCCCGGTTTATAAACTGGGCCCGGGGCCATACGGTGGGCCCGGCCGCACTGGCGGCCCGCGCGCGGTCCGCGGCGCCGACGCAGCATCGTAAAATTGCCACGTGACCTCGACCCGTGCACCACATCTGACGAATGCCGGCGCGCCGGTCTGGCTTGCTCTCGTCTTCTCGGTGTTGATCGGCGCCCTGTACGCCGTCCAATCCCGGGTGAACGGCGAGCTCGGGCACCAGATCGGTGACGGATTCACCGCCGCCGTCATCTCCTTCGGCTCCGGCCTCGTCATCCTCAGCCTCGGACTCATCGTGTTCCGCCGCGGACGTCGCGGCTTGCAACTCGTCGCCCGCGGCGTGAAAGCGAAACGCCTGTCCTGGTGGCACCTGCTCGGCGGCCTGGCTGGCGCCCTGTTCGTGCTCTCCCAGGGTCTTGTCGCCGCGCCCCTCGGCATCGCGCTGTTCACCGTTGCCGTGGTGGCTGGCCAGACGGTGAGCGGCGTGCTCATGGACCGCTTTGGCATCGGACCGGGCGGCCGACGAAAACTGCACGCCTCCAAGATCGTCGGCGCCGGGCTCGCCCTGGTCGCCGTAGCCTTCACCGTCAGCGGTGAACTGCGTGGCAGTGACGCACTCTGGCTGCTCGCACTCCCGCTGATCGCCGGCATCGGCCAGGGCTGGCAGCAAGCCGTCAACGGTCAGGTGCGGGTCACCGCCCAGAGTGCGCTCACGGCCACGTTTCTAAACTTTCTCTCCGGCACCATCGCGCTCGTTCTCGCCGCCCTCGTACACGGCCTGCTGGTCGGCTTCGCGCTCGACCTTCCCGGCAACCCCTGGCTCTACACCGGCGGCCTCATCGGCTGCATCTTCATTGCCGGCGCTGCGCTCGTCGTACGCACCACGGGGGTGCTCATGCTCGGTCTCTGCATCGTCGCCGGTCAGCTGGTCTGCGCCCTCGCGCTTGACCTGCTCGCGCCAACCCAGGGGCATCCGCTCGGCCTGACGACCATCGTCGGCACCGCACTCGCCCTCGTGGCCGTCGTCATCGCCGCGGTGCGCTGGCGCCGGCCCGGCCGCGCCCACGCCCGGTAGAACCTACAAAGCCCCCAGAAACTCCTCCGGATCGATCGACAAACGCACGCCCGGCTTACAGTCAGCCGGAACACCGCCGACATACAGCCAGCCGAGCAGCTCTTCGCCGTCGCCAAGGCCGTGCAACTCCCGCACGGCCGCCGAGCGCACGAGCGGTCCGGTGCGCCACATCGCGCCCCAATCGGCGTCTTCAAGCAGCAGCGTCAGCAGGTGCGCGACGCCCGCCGCCACCGCATCCTGCTCCCAGTCGGCCACCTTGACGCTCACCCGCCGGGAGACGATGACCGCCAGCAGCAGCGGTGCCCGCAGCGGCTTGCCGGCCAGCTTCAGAGCATCATCGCCTACACAAGCGGATGCCGCCACAAACGCCGCTCCCAGCCGCTCCCGCGCCGCGCCCCGCAGTTCGAGCAGGCGCCACGGCCGCAACGCTCCGTGATCGGCCACCCGAGCTGCCGCCGCTACGAGCGGCAGCAGCTCCTCGCGGGTGGGTGCGAATGACGTCACCCGCGAGTAGCTGCGCCGGCAGTTGACGGCGTGGAAGACCGCCGAGGAGGGCACCGCGCTACTCTGCGGGCGTGAAGTTGAGCGAGATTGAGTTCATGCAGTACCGGTCGCCGGTCGGAGTGCCGAATCCGTCGGGAAAAACGTGCCCCAGGTGCGAACCGCAATTGGCGCAGCGCACCTCGGTACGCACGCTGCCGAGCGAGCGGTCTTCGAGCAATTCGACTGCTTCGGGCCGCACCGACTCGTAGAAGCTCGGCCAGCCGCAGCCGGAATCGAACTTTGTGCCGCTTTTGAACAGCTCGGCGTTACACGCGCCGCAGGTGTAGGTGCCAGCGCGCTCTTCGTCGAGTAGTTCGCCGGTTCCGGGGCGTTCGGTGCCGGCTTCACGCAGCACCGCGAACTTCTCCGGGCCCAGTTCCGAGCGCCACTCGCTGTTTGATTTTTTGATTGCATAGTCCATGGTGGATATCCCTTCGATCCGGCCGCCCGGATAACCGAACAGCGTCTACCCAGCCTAAACTCGTGCGGCCGCACGCGCATTCCGGGCTTCACCGTTTCGCAGCGTTTGCACGGCCCCCTACCCGAAGGCTGCGCCGACGCGGGCGCGCCGGAGGCAACATCCAGCCGCCCGCAAATAAGATGAGCGCGGCGGACCACCCGTCGAAACTGCCTGGGGGAGATGCGTCAATGAGTGAGAGAACACCGACGACGGAGCTACCAACCACAGCGGCGCCCGCCGGCACCACGTCCAAGAAGCCACCCCGGCTGAGCGAGCGCGACGAAGCCGTGCTCTCCTTCGAACGGCAGTGGTGGCGGCACGTCGGCGCCAAGGAGGAGGCCATCCGCGCTACCTTCAGCCTCTCGGCCGCCCGGTACTATCAAATATTGGGGGCTTTGGTCGACTCACCGCTCGCACTGGCCTTCGACCCGATGCTCGTAAAACGGCTGCAGCGGATGCGCTCCGCGCGATCCGAGGCACGCGCCAGTCGTTCGCGGCCCGCAGACGACTAGCACCCGACCGCATTCCGCCAGCACGGGGCCTTCGTCATCGTCCGATTCCGGCCCGGCTGGCCAACCAAGGATTCAACCAACATGGCGCGAAAATTTGCGAAAGATCGTTTCGATACCCACACGCATGCCCTCGACCGGGTGGGTGCCCACCGTGCCCCCGGCAAGAGGGGCCGCGGCTGGATCGGGTTCTGGTGGGCGCTCGGCGCCACCGTGCTGCTGATCGTCACTGGCGTCGTCGGTATCTTCGTGATCAACGATCGTCTGAACTTCTCCAACCTTCCGGGGCTGGCCTCGGCCAGTTCGACGCCGATTCCCACCGAGACCGTCATTCCCACCGCCGAAGCCACGGTCGACCCGGCGCTGACCGTGAACGTGCTGAACGGCTCCGCGAATGACGGTGTCGCGGCATCCGTCAGCGACACGCTCACCGCTGCCGGCTGGGTGGTCAGTGCCACCGGCAACGCCAGCACCGACACCGAGGCGACCACCGTGATCTATTACGCCGATGCGGGTCAGGAAGGTGCCGCCCGCGGAATCGCCGCCTCGCTGCCCGGCTCGAAGATCGTCGTCTCGACCGTCTTTGTCGAGTCAGGCGCTGCCCTGACCGTCGTCGTCGGCAACGACTACGTTCTGCCGGTGGGCTGATTCACAGTCGAACGTTAATACTTAGTGGGCGTTTTCTGATTCGTCAAGCCCCTTTTCTTCTGCGGTGACTTCAGTAACATCTGGTCTTGGTCACACATTTTGTTCGGGCAATACCCGCCCGGATCAAGAACGCTCGCCCAAGGTAACTTGCACCAGTAGGTAACTTGAAACAGAAGACTTGCTCTCGGGGATTTGCTGCTCGCACGGGATGACGCAGTCTCTGCGGCAGGGCCCGGAACAGCCAACGGGCGGTTGCCGTCGAAATTGAGCAAGGAGTAACACATGGCGAACGGAACCGTTAAGTGGTTCAACGCTGAAAAGGGTTTCGGCTTCATCACTGTCGACGGTGGAGGGCAGGACGTCTTCGTCCACTACTCCGCCATTGACATGAGCGGGTACAAGGTTCTCGAAGAAGGCCAGCAGGTCGTCTTCGAGGTCGGTGCCGGAGCGAAAGGCCCTCAGGCTGAATCGGTTCGACCGGCCTGACCTACCCCACAATGGGGTCTGTCCCCCACCTAACGCCGCCCGCTGCAACGGGCGGCGTTAGTGTTTACCGGTGACCAAGAAAAACACAGCCCGCACCACGCGAGGGCTCAAGACCGCCGGGCTGCTCGTTTTGATCGCGCCGGCACTGCTGCTGAGCGGATGCACCGGCACGACCCCGACCCCGTCCGCCTCGCCGAAAGGCGCCGTCTGGACTTCGAGCTATGTCACTCCCGCAGCGACCGAAACCGCTCCGCTGACGGGGGCCGCCGTGGCGGCCGGATCCTCGGCCCACCCGTCCCTCGCCGCTAAGGTCGACAACCATGTTGCGGCCCGCCCGCAGATCGCCATCGACCGCACCGACCTGGTCTTCGAAGAACTGGTCGAGGGCGGAATCACCCGCTACGTCGCGGTGTGGCAGTCCGGCATTCCCGACCAGGTCGGGCCGGTGCGATCGATCCGGCCGATGGACCCCGACATCATCGCCCCGTTCGGCGGCCTCGTGGCTTTTTCGGGCGGCCAGCAACGGTTCGTCGACGCGATGAACGCTACCGGCCAGATCAGCGCCATCTTCGACTACGACACGACGGGCCTGTTCTCCCGTTCCAAGGCGACGGCCGCCCCGCACAACGTCATTCTCGCCGCCGCAGAATTCGTCAACCGCAATGCCTCGGTCGCGCCGCCCGCGCAGCAGTACGCCTATGCGGCCACGCTTGCCGGAGCCTCCGCAGTGGTGGACGGCACGCCGATCTCGGTGATCAACACCCGGTTCTCCAACTCGAGCGCCCGCAGCTGGACTTGGAATGCGGAAGCGGCCGCCTACCTCCGCGCGCAAGACGGCGCGGCCGACCTTACTCCGGAGGGCACCCAGCTCAAGGCAACCAACGTCATCGTGCTGCGGGTGGATGTCACCGTCTCCCAGAGCATCCCCAAGACCGAGCTCATCGCCTCGGGCGAAGCGTCGATCTCGTCCGGCGGCAAGACCATTTCGGCCACCTGGAGCAAGGACTCCCAGAGCGCGCCGATCCGCCTCGTCGATGGCAATGGAGTGACAATTCGGCTGGCACCGGGCAATACCTGGTTTCAACTCGTGCCCAATGGCACGGGCTCGGCCGACCTCGTTCCCTGACCGTCGACCGGGAGCCGCTGGCCACCCCCGATGCTCGCTTGCACTCTCGACCCTAGAGTGCCAGAATCATTTTTAGCACTCTCGTCATCTGAGTGCTAACCCCATCATCGTTTGGAACGTCCGGGAGGGACGAGTTACACATATGGCAAAAATCATTGCATTCAATGAAGAGGCCCGTCGTGGGCTTGAGCGCGGCCTGAACATTCTCGCCGACACCGTCAAGGTCACCCTCGGCCCGCGCGGCCGCAACGTCGTTTTGGAGAAGAAGTGGGGCGCCCCCACGATCACCAACGACGGTGTGTCCATCGCCAAGGAGATCGAGCTCGACGACCCGTACGAGAAGATCGGTGCGGAACTCGTCAAAGAGGTCGCCAAGAAGACGGATGACGTAGCCGGCGACGGCACGACCACCGCAACCGTGCTCGCCCAGGCCCTGGTTCGCGAAGGCCTGCGCAACGTCGCTGCCGGCGCTGACCCGATCAGCCTCAAGCGCGGCATCGAGAAGGCCACGGCAGCTGTCATCGCCGAGCTCATCGCCAGCGCCAAGGAGATCGAGACCAAGGAAGAGATCGCCGCGACCGCGTCCATCTCTGCCGGCGACACCGAAATCGGCGCGATCATCGCCGAGGCCATCGACAAGGTCGGCAAGGAAGGTGTCGTCACCGTTGAGGAGTCGAACACCTTCGGCACCGAGCTTGAGCTCACCGAAGGCATGCGCTTCGACAAGGGCTTCCTGTCGGCGTACTTCGTCACCGACCCCGACCGTCAGGAAGCGGTCTTCGAAGACCCCTACATCCTGATCGTCAACTCCAAGGTCTCCAACATCAAGGACCTTCTCCCCATCGTGGACAAGGTCATCCAGACCGGCAAGCAGCTCCTCATCATCGCGGAAGACGTCGACGGCGAGGCCCTGGCCACGCTCGTTGTGAACAAGATCCGTGGCATTTTCAAGTCCGTCGCCGTCAAGGCCCCGGGCTTCGGAGACCGTCGCAAGGCCCAGCTGCAGGACATCGCCATCCTCACCGGTGGACAGGTCATTTCGGAAGAAGTCGGCCTCAAGCTCGAGAACGTCACGCTCGACCTGCTTGGTAACGCCCGCAAGGTCGTCATCACCAAGGACGAGACCACGATCGTTGAGGGTGCCGGCGACGTCGAAGCCATCGCCGGTCGCGTTTCGCAGATCCGTGCCGAGATCGAGAACACCGACAGCGACTACGACCGCGAGAAGCTCCAGGAGCGCCTCGCCAAGCTTGCTGGCGGCGTTGCTGTCATCAAGGCCGGAGCCGCAACGGAGGTTGAGCTCAAGGAGCGCAAGCACCGCATCGAAGATGCAGTGCGTAACGCCAAGGCTGCCGTCGAAGAGGGCATCGTCGCCGGTGGTGGCGTTGCACTCATCCAGGCCGGCAAGACCGCATTCGAGAGCAAGGCAGTCCTTGACCTCGTCGGCGACGAGGCCACTGGCGCGAACATCGTGCGCGTTGCCATCGACGCCCCGCTCAAGCAGATCGCGCTCAATGCCGGCATGGAGCCGGGCGTTGTCGCCGACAAGGTGCGCAACCTGCCCGTCGGATGGGGCCTCAACGCCGCCACCGGCGAGTACGTCGACATGATCGCTGCCGGCATCAATGACCCGGTGAAGGTCACCCGCTCCGCGCTGCTCAACGCCGCGTCGATTGCCGGACTGTTCCTCACCACCGAGGCCGTCGTTGCCGACAAGCCCGAGAAGAACTCGGCTCCGGCCGGCGACCCCTCGGGTGGCATGGACTTCTAAGTCCAGCCAGCAGCACCAGCACTAAGAAGAGTGGGCGTCTCCTTCGGGAGGCGCCCACTTTTGTGTGCCCGCCTAGCGCGCGAACATTTGTGTGCCCGCCTAGCGCGCGAACATTTGTGTGCCCGCCCAGCGCGCGAACATTTGTGTGCCCGCCTAGCGCGCGAACATTTGTGTGCCCGCCTAGCGCGCGAACAACCGGGTGTTGGCCTGCTCGGTCTCGGCGTACTGCTGCCCGGCCACGCTCAACGCCTGGTTGAGCAGGGTCAGGCTCTCCTCCAGCTGTTGGTGCATGCCGCGCCACTCGGCGAACGCGCCCTGAAAAGCAGCCGAGGCCTGACCGGTCCAGAAACCTTCCAGGCTGGTCAGCTGGGCGTTCAGTTCACCGACATCCGCCTGCACCCGCGCGATAGTACCGCGGGCAGTACTCGCGGTGCTCTGCACCGCCTCGCTGTCGACCTGGAAGCTCGTCATGGTGTGCCCTTCTCCTACATAACAGTGGTTGGTGACTGTGAGCGTAGAAGGCGGGCGAGAGCATCCACTTGCCACTCCTGAATCTGTGAGCTATGGCTGCCCTCTCAACCGGGGGAGGAGTCGCCTATGGGACGACGGGCTGGGCGTGCTGCGGGGCGCTCGGCGTGCCGGCCAGGGGGAGCGAGACGCGGAAGGTGGCGCCGCCACCCGGAGTTTCGACGACGTCGACGGTGCCGTTGTGGCTCGCGACGATTGCGGCGACGATGGCGAGCCCGAGGCCGCTGCCGCCGGTTTCGCGGGCACGAGAGGAGTCCGCCCGCCAGAAGCGCTGGAAGATCTTCTCGCGAATCTGCGGGGGGATGCCGTCGCCGTGATCGACTATGGCTATGGAGGCTCGCTGGGTGCGCGGGTCGACCATGACCTCGAGTTCGATCGGACTGTCCGAGGACGTAAAGCGCATCGCGTTGCCCATGAGGTTGGTGATGACCTGGCGAATCTTGTTCTCTTCGGCCATCACGATCGGCGGAAGTTGCGCGTCGACCGGCAGCACGGTCGGCTCGGCGTCCGGCAGAACGGCGGTGCCCCGACGCGGCTTGCGCGTACGCAGCCGCGCCAGTGTGGCGCCGGCGAAGGCGATGGCCCCGGTCGGGGTTCCCGTTCCCGATGGACGCGTGATCGCGCCCGTCGTGACGCTCTCCACCGCGTCGTGGTCGGACGCCGTGACCTCACCGGAGTCGCCGAATTCAGAATGTGCGTCGTGGTCGACGTCGTCGACCCTCGGCCCGAACACCAGCGGGGGAGTGAGCACGGTAACCTGGCGGCCCGGGGAACTGGCCATGGCATCGAGGGCGGCGTCCCGAGCAAGCGGAACGAGGTCGACCGGGGTCGGGGCGAGCGGCTTGGTCTCGTCGAGGCGGGCCAGTTCGAGTAGGTCTTCGACCAGGCCGCCCATGCGAATGGCTTCCTTCTCGATGCGTTCCATCGCCTGTGCGACGTCTTCCGGGGTCTGCAGTGCACCCATGCGGTACAGCTCGGCATAGCCGCGCACCGAGACGAGGGGGGTGCGCAACTCGTGGCTCGCATCTCCGACGAAGCGGCGCATCTGGTCGATGGTGCGGGCGCGATCCTTGAAGGCCCGGTCGATGCGGCTGAGCATGATGTTGAGTGAACGGTTGAGGCGACCAACCTCGGTGTTCGGGGTGGCGCCGCCAAGCCGCTGGCTGAAGTCGCCGTCGGCGATCGCGGCGGCGGTCTGCTCGGCCTCCCGCAGTGGCACGAACGTGGTCGTGACGAGCACCCGGGTGAGCATGGCGCCGATCAGCACGACCCCGGCGCCGAAGCCCAGAAAGATCGTGAGATAGGTGGCCATGGTGTTCTCCGTCGGCCGCAGGGACACCGCCATGACGAGCGTGCCGTAGGTGCCGGTGGGGCTGATCACCACGGGCACCATGATCGCGTGGAATTCGGTGTCGTGGGCGGCATCCCACAGGGTTTGAATCTGCCCGTCGAGTTGCGACACCCGCTTCAGGTCGAGCGGCATCCCGACCACGGGCAGTTCCGCGTGGTCGCGTTCCTGCCAGGTTCGGGTGATCAGGGCGCCGTCCTGGTCGTACAGCGCCACGAAGTAGTCCGAGGCGACGCCCTCGGTATCACCCTGCGAGAAGACGCTCGACGAGTAACCGCTGAGCGCGGTCTGAGTATCCACCTGCAATTGCGTGTCGACCTGGGTGACCACGTACTGCTTGAGCATGGCCATGGTGCCGATTCCCGAAACGAGCAGGCCGAGCGTGAGCATCAGCACCGTGACACCGGTGATCTTCGAACGGAGGGAGATGCTGCTCCACCGCCTGGACAGGGTTTCGTGCATGAGGGATCTAGTGTACGAAAGCTCTCTGTGACTAAGCCTTGGCAGCCTTGAGCATGTAACCGAAACCACGCTTGGTCTGGATGAGCGGTTCGCTCGAGTGCACGTCAACTTTGCGACGCAGGTAGGAGATGTAGCTCTCCACGATTCCCGCATCACCGTTGAAGTCGTATTCCCAGACGTGATCGAGGATCTGCGCCTTCGACAGCACCCGGTTGGGGTTGAGCATAAGGTAGCGCAGCAGCTTGAACTCGGTCGGGCTCAATTCGATGGCTTCGGTGCCCACGAGGACTTCGTGGGTGTCCTGATCCATGGTGAGTTCGCCGGCGCGGATCACGGCGTCTTCGTCGGCGTGCATAGTACGACGCAGGATGGCCTTAATGCGGGCGACGATCTCGTCGAGGCTGAACGGCTTGGTCACGTAGTCGTCGCCGCCGACCGTGAGGCCAGTGATCTTGTCTTCGGTGTCGTCTTTGGCGGTGAGAAAGAGGATGGGTGCGGTGTAGCCGGCTGAACGCAGGCGCTTGGTAACGCCGAAACCGTTCATGTCGGGGAGCATGACGTCGAGGATGATGAGGTCGGGTTCCTCCTCGAGTACGGCGGAGATGGCCTGTGCACCATTGCCCACAGCACGCACGGCGAAGCCGGCGAAACGGAGGCTGGTGGTGAGGAGGTCGCGGATATTTGGTTCGTCATCGACGATAAGGATGCGGGGGCCGTCAGTCATGCCCCCAGTATCTGCGCGTTAGCTGGAGCTTTGCTGATAGTGGGCGGAGTATACCGAGACCGACGTTCGATGATCGTGGTGCGGCCGCGATTACCGACATGATGGAAGAGCACGGTCAATCAGTTTCACAGAAAAGGACCGCAATGACCCAAATGAGAACCGGCACGGCACTGACGCTGCCTCAAATGGATGCCCCGCGCCGGCTAATCGGCGGCCGCACCTTCGATTTCGATCGCGAAGTGGCCGTGATGGCCATCATCAATCGCACGCCGGACTCGTTCTACGACCAGGGCGCGACGTTTGCGCTCGACGCATCCGTTGTGGCGGCCCATCAGGCCGTTGCCGATGGCGCAGACTGGATCGACATCGGCGGGGCGAAGTTCGCGCCCGGGCCGGCCGTGCCGGTCGAGCAGGAGATCGATCGCGTGGTGCCCGTGGTTGAGGCGCTGCGTGGTGCGGGCGTGGTCATCTCGGTCGATACCTTTCACCCCGCAGTGGCTGCCGCGAGTATCGCCGCCGGCGCGCACGTGATCAACGACACCACGGGGGTGCACGATCCGGCGATGGCCGATGTCGTCGCCGACAGTGACGCCACTCTCGTGATCACGCACAGCCTGGCGGCGCCGCGGATGCCCTATCCGGCGCCGCAATACGACGATGTCGTCGCCGAGGTCGCCGCCTTTCTGCTGGCACGGGTCGCGCGCGCCGTCGAACACGGTGTTCTGCGGGAGCGCATCATCATCGACCCGGGGCACGACCTCAACAAGACCACCCGGCACTCCCTCGAACTGACCCGGCGGCTCGACGAGATCACCGCCCTCGGCCTGCCCACCCTCGTTGCCGTCTCCAATAAGGACTTCGTGGGGGAGAGCCTGGACCGGCCGCGCGGCGAGCGGGTCGAGGGTTCACTCGCGGCTATGACGGTCTGCATCCTGCAGGGCGCCCGCATCGTGCGCATGCACAACGTGCGGGCCGCGGTCGACGCCGTGCGCATGACCGAGGCCATCCTCGGTTTTCGCGAGCCCGCCTACGAACGCCACAACCTCACCTGATGCGCGCCCAGCTGCCCCAACGGGCCCAACTGATCGAGCGCTACCGGGTACCGGATCGTCTCAAGCCTCGGGTACGCGTCAACTTCATCGCGAGCCTCGACGGTGCGGCAACGCACGAGGGGCTCAGTGGCGGGCTCAACAACGCCGATGACAAGATCGTCTTCGACACTCTGCGGCTGCTCACCGACGTAATCCTCGTTGGCGCCGGAACGGTGCGCGCCGAGGGATACGGCGGCATTCAAATGTCCCCAGAGGATGCCGCCTGGCGAGTCGCCCACGGACTCTCCCCCCAGCTGCCCGTGGCGATCGTGTCGGGGCGCCTGGATCTCGAGCCGGGGCATCCGGTTTTCACGGAGGCCGCGACCCGACCGATCGTGCTGACCCATGCTGCGGCGCCGGCCGACCGGCGGGTCGCGCTCTCAGCGGTAGCCGACGTGATCGACTGCGGCGAGCACGCGATCGACCCGCACCTGCTCGTGGCGGCGCTCGCCGCCCGCGGCCTGCCCCAGATTCTCTGCGAGGGCGGCCCTCACCTGTTCGGCGACCTCGTCGCGGCCGACCGGGTCGACGAACTCTGCCTGAGCCTCAGCCCCCTGCTCGAGGGCGGTGGCGCCGGGCGCATCGCCGTCGGGGCGACCGGAGCGACCCGCGCCATGGAGCTGCTGCACGTGCTGCGCGCCGGCGACATGCTGTTCCTGCGCTATGCCCGCCAGCAATCCTGACGCGGGCGGATGGCAGCCGCTGGGCCCACAATAAAAACCTGGGCCTAGTTTCTAACCTGGGCCCACGGACGGGGCCACGGCCCCGAACGCCTGACACGGCCCCGAACGCCTGGGCCCGGCGGCGCAAGCCTGCGGACCGGCTCGCGCCGCGAGGGCTGCGAGGGTCTGGTCAGACGGCCAGGGACTGCGGGTTGAGGCTCTGCGCGTCGAGGATCGTGTAGCTGTAGCCCTGTTCGGCGAGAAAACGCTGCCGGTTCTGCGCAAAATCCTGGTCGACGGTGTCGCGGGCGACGAGGGTGTAGAAGTTCGCTGACAGGCCGGACTCCTTGGGGCGCAGCAGCCGACCGAGGCGTTGGGCCTCTTCCTGGCGTGAGCCGAACGAGCCTGACACCTGGATGGCCACGGTCGCCTCAGGCAGGTCGACCGAGAAGTTCGCGACCTTCGACACGACGAGCACCTTCACCTCGCCCACCCGGAACGCCTGGTACAGCCGTTCGCGTTCGTCGATCGGCGTGGCCCCGGTGAGTTGCGGAGCTTGCAACACTTCGGCGAGCTCGTCGATCTGGTCGAGATACTGGCCGATCACCAGGATGCGTTCGCCCTCATGCTTCTTGATCAGCGCCTGCACCACGCCGAGCTTGGCCGGCGCGGTCGCCGCCATGCGGTAGCGCTCATCGTCTGCCGCGGCGGCGTAACTGAGCCGCTCGGACTGCGGCAGGTCGATGCGCACCTCGTAGCAGTTGGCGGGCGAGATGAAGCCCTGGGCCTCGATCTCCTTCCACGGGGCGTCGAACCGTTTCGGGCCGATGAGACTGAACACGTCGCCTTCGCGGCCGTCTTCCCGCACCAGGGTGGCGGTGAGGCCGAGGCGGCGACGCGCCTGCAGCTCAGCGGTGAGCTTGAACACGGGCGCGGGCAGCAGGTGCACCTCGTCATAGATTACGAGGCCCCAGTCCATAGCGTCGAGCAATTCGAGGTGGGCGTACTCGCCCTTGCGCTTCGCGGTGAGAATCTGGTAGGTCGCGATGGTGACCGGCTTGACCTCTTTCACCTGGCCGGAGTACTCGCCGATCTCCTCCGGAGTCAGCGTCGTGCGCTTGAGCAACTCGTCCCGCCACTGCCGGGCTGAGACGGTGTTGGTCACCAGAATGAGCGTGTTGGTCTTAGCGGTGGCCATCGCCCCGGCGCCGACGAGGGTCTTGCCGGCGCCACAGGGCAGCACGACCACGCCGCTGCCGCCGTCGAAGAAGCTGGCGACTGCCTTGTTCTGGTAGTCCCGCAGCGCCCAACCGTCTTCCTTCAGGGCAATGTCGTGCGGGGTGCCCGGTGTGTACCCGGCGAGGTCCTCGGCCGGCCAACCGAGCTTCACGAGCTCCTGCTTGAGCTGGCCGCGGGCCCACGCCTCCACGAGGTACGTCTCCGGTGACGGATGCCCGATCAGCAGGGGTGCGATGCGCTTGGCCCCTGCAATCTCGGTCAGTACGGCCTGGTCGCTACTGTGCAGCACGAGCGCGCCCTCGGAGTCGCGTTCGATGACGAGCCGGCCGTAGCGACCGACCGTCTCGGTGATGTCCACGCTGACCGTCTGCGGTATGGCGAATTTGGAATACTTCTCGAGGGTCGCGAGCATGTCCGACGCGTCGTGCCCGGCCGCCCGGGCATTCCACAGCCCGAGCCGCGTGATGCGGTAGGTGTGGATGTGCTCGGGGGCGCGTTCCAGCTCGGCGAACACGGCGAGGTCGTGACGAGCATCCTCGGCAAGAGGGTGGGCGACTTCGAGCAACACCGTGCGGTCACTTTGCACAATCAGGGGGCCATCAGACATAGCCCCCAATTCTACGCCCGTCCGGCACCAGCCCTGACACGCGCGGGGGCTACCGCGCACGCAGGCACGACGCCCGTCCGGCATGAGCCCCGGCACGCGGCGGGTTGTGCGCGCCCGTCTAGGGCAATGGAGTAATGCTGAGGATGCTCTTGAGCGGCAGGGTGCGCTCGATATCTGCCCGCCGGTCGCGGGCCCGAAAGCGTCCGTTGCTCACGCTGGCCGGTTCGAGCAGGTAATCCACGACGGCGCCGCCGGGCATGGCGATGCTGACCAGAATGGCCTGCTTGGCTTTGATGGCGGTGCCGAGCTGGCGGGCGAGCCAGGCATCCGCCACCGAAACACCGCTCTCGGCGCCGAGCCGCAGCTTCTCGACCAGGTTTCGGGCGGTATCGACTGTCGGGGCGACCACGACCCGGGCAATCTGGTGCCGGCGCAGGTGCACGATCTCGCCGAGGTCGTCTTCGGCGGCGACTGGATAGCGTGCATCGCTGAGCGCCCAGAACACGGCATCACCGGCGAAACGGCTGAGCAGGTGTTCGCCGTCGGCTGCGCGCACCAGCCCGATCGGCGCGAGCGTCTGGTCGACCGCGATGGTGCCGAGCATCGCAGCATCGGCCGAGGAAACGTAGCTCAGAAAGACGGTGTCGTCGCCGATCGGCGCGATCGGCGCGTTCGCTCCGCCCGCGAGTCTGCCGACCCGCACCCGACCATACCGCGACGCCGATTCGTTGATGAGGTAATCGACCGGCTGCGGAATTCCGGTGAGTGAGATCGACGCCAGAAAGGCGAGCAGCGTTTCGGCGTTCTCACCCGCGGCGAGTGCGCGATTTACGGATGCCGCGGTGATGCGATAACTCGTCGCCAGCTCGCGACTTTCCACATCGGCGAGGCCGCGCAGCCGGGAATCGATCGACGGCGCGAGCGGACCGGGTGCGACGATAGACAGGTCGTGCTGCAGATAGACAGCACCGACTTCGGCCGGCAGGGCGGTCGCCATGGTGGCTGCGGCCGCCTCCGGATCGCCGCACAGCACGCTGGCGCCGGCCGTGCTGGTCGTGTCGTGGGCCGTGATGCCGAGCAACTCGGCGTCGCGGGCGAACTCGGTCAGCTGGGACAGCATCCACTCGCCGCCGGCCGGGTAGAGCCACGCAATGAACGCGCTGAGACCCTCACCCCAGTGCAGGCCGGCCTGCCCGGGCAGAATGTCGGCCACGATCGGCGGGAGCGCCGTGCGCCAGGCGGCGGCCAGCGTGGCCCAGCGCACCGTCGTTCGCTCGAGCAGCCACGCTTCGCCGGCTTCGGTCTCCATCCAATACCCGTCGGAGCGGGCCAGCAGGTCAGCTCTGGCCGCGAGATCCAGGATTGGGGCCACCAGGTCGGGCGCGGCGGTCATGACGGCGGCCAGGCGTTTGGTATCGGGTAGGCCGAGTCCGCCGCGGCTGAGCTGCCGGGCGGGCTCCCGGCTCAGCTCGTTGACGAGCTCGGCGATCGACGACACCACGGCGAAGGCGCGTTCGGAGGCCAGCTGGTCGATGAACGTGATCTCGGAGTCCGGCACGGCGGCCAGGGCAGTCGGGGGGAGCGCCGTCGCGAGTTCGGCGGCACCCGGCAGGCCCTGGGCCGGCCACGTCGTGAGGTGGGCCGAGACGGCGTCGTAGGGGATGCAGCATCCGTCGGTGTGCTCTGCCAGCAGCAGGGCGTGCAGGACATCTACCCGGCGGGCCACATCGGTGAGCGCGACCTCTGTTGATCCCAACTCGGACAGTCGGCTGGCCACAGCGTTCAGGGACGGCACGGAATTACTGCTCGTGAGCTGCCCGGAAACGGCCAGAACGGCGAGCGTCCCGCGGTCCAGGTGGCTCAGAGCCAGTTGTACATTGCTCGGATCAAGTAGGGCCTCGGCGAGATCGAAGAAGTCGTGGATGCCGTTCGTCGTCACCCCGCGCGCCCCGATCACGTGCCGCAGCTCGGCATCGGGCATGGCCCGAAGTCTCGACGCGAGGCCGAGCATTACTCGCGGTCTCGTCGAGCTTCGCGGCTGCGGCGAACTCCCACAGAGACCATGAGTGAGATGATGAGAAGGAAACCGGCGGGCAGCCCGTAGAGCGGCAAGATGAAGATCGGCGGCCAGATACCGCGGCTGAACCCGTCATTCTCCCCGACACCCATCGCCGTTGCGATGATCACCGCGGCGAACGCAAGAATCGACAGCCCCACCACGCTCGCCACCATATAGGCGAGAACGCGTTCAAGCCGGCTGACGGGCTGTGGAGTTTGATTGGTCACATACTAAGGATACGGGCACGCCGGAGCCGCAACCGAATATGCTGGTAACACACCCCGCGCCTTTTTGTGCGCCCGAAACTCAGTGAGGTTCAGATGCCCACCGGCAAGGTCAAGTTTTACGACGAGGAAAAAGGCTTTGGCTTCATCTCGTCCGATGACGGTCAAGAGGTCTTCCTCCACGCTTCCGCCCTGCCCTCCGGCGTAACTGTCAAGGCCGGCGCGAAGCTCGAATTCGGTATCGCCGACGGCAAACGCGGCGCCCAAGCACTCTCGGTGCGCGTGATCGAGGCGCCACCGAGCCTGAGCAAGTTCAACCGAAAACCAGCCGACGACATGGCCATCATCGTGGAAGACCTGGTGAAGCTGCTCGACGGGATCGGCACCAACCTCAAGCGCGGTCGCTACCCCGAGTCGAGCCACAGCAAGAAGATCGCGGCGATGCTGCGTAAGGTCGCCGAGGAACTGGATGCCTGAGGCGACCGACGCGCGGACGAGCAAGCCGACCGACGCCACCCTGCTCGCGGCCGTTGACCTGGCCCGCACGGCACTGCTGGAGATCACGACCGATGACACGATCGGTGAGGTCGTCGGACACATCGACGAGGGTGACCTCGTTGCGTCCCTGCTGTTCGACTGCTTGATGACCGGCTACCCAGGTTGGCGCTGGACCGTCAGCCTGGCGCGGGTCGACGAGAGTTCTGAGCCGAAGGTTCTTGAAACCGAACTCACCCCCGGCGACGACTCGCTGCTCGCGCCCGAGTGGGTACCGTGGTCGGATCGTCTGGTGGACGACGACACCGCGGTGGATGCCGACGACACCGACTATGACGACGACGACTCGGACGATGACGACTCGGACGACGACGACTCGGACGATGACGACGCGGATGACGACGACTCGGACGACAACGACTCGGACGACGACGACCTGGACGACGACCCGGAGTCCGTCGACGACGACGAGGATGACGAGCTCGACGCCCTGGATGCCCTCGACGGCATCGATTTCGATGAGGCGCTAGCGGCGGCGGAACTGAACCCAGGCGAGACCAACGAGGCCGAGGGCGACGCCGATCACAGTGCACCACAGCCACCAACCCGCTCCCGGCGCGCTCGCCGCCCCTGACGCCTCCGGCACCGTCCACTGGGTGACGAGGGCGGCGCCGAGAGCAACCAGCCAGAGCAGGGTGCCGGCGAACAGTGCCTTGCGGGCATCCGTTCTTGCGGGCAGCGGATCGGGCCGACGTTCGCTGTCTTTCAACCAGAGACGCATGACCCGATTCCTTACGTGTTCTGCTAGTTGCCGAGGTGGCCGACGACGTACTCGATCGATGCCACGAGCTTAGTGACGTCTTCGGGGTCGATCGCGGTGAAGGTCGCGATGCGCAGCTGGTTGCGGCCGAGCTTGCGGTACGGCTCCGTGTCGACGATTCCGTTGGCCCGGAGAGTTTTGCTGATCGCTGAGGCGTCGATGGCGTCGTCGAAGTCAATTGTCACAACGACCTGCGAGCGGTGTGCCGGGTCTGCCACGAACGGGGTCGCGTAGTCGACGCCGGCCGCCCAGTCATACAGAACGGATGACGACGCCTGCGTTCGCGCGGACGCCCACGCCAGCCCGCCGCTCTGGTTGATCCAGTCGATTTGGTTCTCCATCAGCAACAGCGTGCTCAGGGCCGGCGTGTTGAGCGTCTGGTTCAGGCGCGAGTTGTTCACGGCGTTCTTCAGACTGAGGAACTCCGGAATGTACCGGCCGCTCGCAGCGATGCGTTCAACCCGCTCGAGAGCAGCCGGGGAGAACAACGCGATCCACAGGCCGCCATCGGAGGCGAGGTTTTTCTGCGGGGCGAAGTAGTAGACATCCGCCTGGCTCGCGTCGAAATCGATGCCGGCGGCGGCGCTCGTCGCGTCGATGACGGTGAGGGCGCCGGCATCGCCGTCGACCCGGGTGACCGGGGCCATGACGCCGGTCGAGGTTTCGTTCTGGGGCCAGGCGTAGACGTCGATGCCGTCGCGCACGACGACGTCACTGCGTGAACCGGTGTCGGCCTTGATCACGTCGGGCGCTTCGAGCCACGGGGCGGCGGCAGCCTTGGCGAATTTGCCGCCGAACTCGCCGAAGACGAGGTTCTGGGCGCGCTTCTCAATGAGAGAGAAGGCTGCGGCGTCCCAGAAGGCGGTCGAACCGCCGTTGCCGAGCACGACTTCATAGCCGTCGGGAATGTGGAACAGTTCGCCCAGGCCGTCGCGCACGCGACCGACGAGATCTTTTACTGGTGCCTGACGGTGCGAGGTGCCGAGCACTCCGGTGCCGAATCCGAGCAGGTGGTCGAGCTGTTCGCGCCGGATTTTCGACGGGCCGCAGCCGAATCGTCCGTCGAGGGGGAGCAGATCGGTGGGTATGAGAAGGTCGGCCATACGGCGATTCTAGTTGCCCCGCTACAGACGGGTAAGCTTGTGACGCTGTGCGGGCCATTGCCGAGGCCGCTGACGAAGCACCTTTCAGTCTTCTGACGAATGGTGCGCGCACGAGCCGAATGAAGGGCTGCGGATGAGCGACCTGATCGACACAACCGAAATGTATCTCCGCACGATCCTCGACCTCGAGGAAGAACAGATCGTGCCACTGCGTGCACGGATCTCCGAGCGTCTCGGTCATTCCGGACCGACGGTCTCGCAGACCGTCGCGCGCATGGAACGCGACGGCCTTGTCGTCGTATCTGGTGACCGGCACCTCGAGCTGACCCCGGCCGGCCGCAGTAAGGCCGTGCACGTGATGCGCAAGCACCGCCTGGCCGAACGCCTACTGAGCGACGTGATCGGGCTGGAGTGGGAGTTCGTACACGACGAAGCCTGCCGCTGGGAACACGTGATGAGCGAGCAAGTCGAACGCAAGATCTTGGAGATGCTCGGACACCCGACCGAATCTCCCTACGGCAATCCGATCCCGGGTCTCGACGAGCTCGGCGATTCGCCGGCGGTCGCCTTCATGGCGGGGGTGACCAACGTGCTGTCGGTAGTGGCGAGTTCGACCGTGCCGGTGACCGCGGTCATCCGTCGTCTCGGCGAGCCGGTTCAGTTCGATCCCGAGTTGCTGCTGCAGCTCAAGCAGAGCGGGGTCATGCCGGGCGCGACCGGGGAGTTCTCGGCCGCAGGATCATACGTTCTAGTACAGGTCGAGGGTTTTGGTGCTGGTCTGGAGCTTCCCAATGAGGTGGCCAGCCACATCTTCGTCACCACGCCAACCGACTACATCCCGCTCACTCACTGACATTGCGCGGGATTCACCCAGTGGTAAATCGAGCCAGTTGTCTTGCGCTTTTGCGCGGCCCGTTACCAATCCGTTAGAAAAGTGCCACTTCATGGTGACAAATGGGCGGGCTTCTTGTAACCTCGGGGATGTCCCACAGACCAGAAAAGGTCGAAGGACTCTAGTCAAGACGCCTTCTTGCCCCGTCTCTTGATTTATGAACACACCCGCGATCAGCGAAGTGGACGGGACAACGACCGAGAGTTGTCGAGGCGCCGGAGGTTAAAACTTTGGCTGCATTAGAAACGAGAAGGTCCCGACGCGGGCTGAGCCCGACAAATGATTCCCTGGAAAAAGTGGAATCGTCGGTACACGCCCACCGAACCCTGCCGCGTGCGGCCCCGAAAAAGCGTCGTGGCGGTGTCGCCAACATCGTCGTCATGGCCCTTGCTACCGGCCTGGTTGCCACAATGGCCCTCCCGGCCTATGCGTTCGCTCCCGGGTCGAAGGATGCGGCATTCAAGGCCAGCGAATCCACCGAGATGTCCAAGGCCCAGGCGCAAGCCGTCGAAGTCGATGCCCAGTCGGCAACGGTCAGCGTCGCTCGTGAAGGTTTCACCGCCACTACCCCGGAAGAACTTGCCGCCGCAGTAGCGGCCGCGGCCGCGGAAACCCGCCGCGTCGAGGTTGCCGCGCAGATGACCTCATACGCCGCGAGCTACTCCGGACCGAGCGTGGCCGACTACCTGGCCAACCCGGCCTACCCGAATTTTGACCTCGCATCCGTTTTCAATGTGGCCTCGCAATATCAGGGCACACCGTATGTCTTCGGCGGCGCCACCCCGGCTGGCTTCGACTGCTCCGGCTTCATCATGTACGTGTACGCGCAGTTCGGCATCAGCCTTCCCCACTCCTCCGTCGGACAGGGCGCGGCCGGGACCAGAATCGCGATCGAGGATGCCGTGCCAGGCGACCTCGTGATCATGGACGGTCACGACGGCTTCTATGCCGGCAATGGAAACATCCTGCACGCGCCGTACACCGGCCAATCCGTGCGGATCCAACCGATCTGGACCAGCGACTACTACATCGTTCGGATCGGCATCTAACTCACCCGTGCGCTGAACGCTGGGTAACAGCTCGCACAAATGGCGCATACAGGTTCACCTGTTGCGCCATTTGTGGGTTAACCTATAGCCCTGATGTAGTTGTAAGTCCGCAAGGAGAGCCCATGCATGAGCGACGCACTATCCACACCATGGATGTGCGCGGTCGCGAGTGCTTTCGGCATAGTTGTCAGAGCGAGAAGAGCTGCGTGAGCAGCCAGAAGGCGTTGTCATTGTGACGGCGTCTTTTTTTGTACCCTCTTTCGCCCCGACGCGCTCCTGTTCTTTACGCATCGGATGTAGTTCGAATGGCTGGAAGCCGTCCAGCCTCCTTCGAAAGGGAGCGCATGCGCACACTGGTACTCAACGCGGGCTATGAGCCCCTCGCCGTCGTCTCGTTCAAACGAGCACTCATCCTGGTGATGAACCAGAAGGCGACGATCGTGCAGTCAGATCAGAACCACCCCGTTTTCGCGACGTCCGGCTCGTGGGATCGCCCGAGTGTCATACTGCTCACGCGATACGTGCGCATTCCGATGTCGCGTCTCGTGCCGGTGAGCCGTCGGGGAGTGTTGCGCCGCGACGACCACCGCTGCTGCTATTGCGGCAAGTCGGCGGCCACGATTGACCACGTGTTGCCGCGGTCACGCGGCGGCCGCGACACCTGGGACAATCTCGCCGCGTGCTGCCTGCGCTGCAACAACCTCAAGAGCGACCACACGCCGGCCGAAATGGGCTGGAAACTGCGCTTCACCCCACGGATGCCGCAAGGCACAACCTGGGTCGTGCGCGGCGTCGAGCGGCCAGAGCAGGAGTGGGACGCCTACCTGGCTCCGGCTGCTTAGCGGCCAGGCCGCTGGTCCATTGAGCGGGCCGACCGGCGTGACCGGCTAAACTTACTGGACCAGCCTCTGTAGCTCAGTGGAAGAGCAATTCCGTCCTAAGGAAATGGCCGGGGGTTCGAATCCCTCCAGGGGCACCAGCCGGAAAGAATCCACGGTTACTTGCACCGCGATGGTCTCGTGCGTGACCTTGTGCAGCTCACCATAGAGGTGAACGGCCGACTCTTGATTCAGTCGTTCCCACGTGGCGTTCGATACATGTTTCCCTGTCTAGCGCTTCGTTCGCCCCCCGCGGGCCCCTGATCAGCGGATCGTCGAGCGCACATTCATGATCGAGCAGGCAACGACTCAGGCCCGGCCTACGATAGCGGAGCATGCGCCGGACGCTGTCGGCCGGAAGGTTCACCTCCGCGTTACCTTTGAGATCTAGACTGATATTTTCGCGGCGAGCCAGGCGGCCACGACCTGATCGAGGAGTCGTGTGAGCGAGCACCAACACAGTCCATCCGGCGAGAGCGTGCATGCGCAGTCCGTGCTCGCTGCGGGGCACCGCGCCAAGCCAGCCCGCACCCTCGCCGACATTCTTGCGGAAACCGCGGCGCAGCATCCGGACGCCTTGGCCCTGGAAGATGCGGCCGGCACGATCAGTTACCGCGGCCTGCTGCAACGAGTGCAGGCGCAGTCGACCGCGCTCGGCCTCGCCGGAGTGCGCCGTGGCGACACCGTGGGTATTCGCATACCCTCGGGCACCCGTGATCTCTATGTGTCGATTCTGGCGACCCTGTTCGTGGGAGCAGCCTACGTTCCAGTCGACGCCGACGACCCGGAGGAACGCGCCCGGCTGGTCTTCTCCGAGGCACACGTGGTCGGTGTTATCGGCGAAGACAGTGTGTTCGCGCCGCGTGAAGCCCTCGACGTGCAGGTCTTGCAGGGGCGGCCGGTGTCGCCGCACGACGACCCTGCGCTCGTCTTTCCCGCCGACAACATTCCCACGCCCGACGACGACGCCTGGGTCATTTTCACCTCTGGGTCGACCGGCGTGCCGAAGGGGGTCGCCGTCACCCACCGCTCAGCAGCCGCGTTCGTCGACGCCGAGGCCAGCCTGTTTTTGCGAGAAGAACCGATTGGAACCGGTGACCGGGTGCTCGCCGGCCTGTCGGTGGCCTTCGATGCGAGTTGCGAAGAGATGTGGCTGGCCTGGCGCAACGGTGCTTGCCTGGTGCCAGCCCCGCGGTCCCTGGTGCGCAGCGGCGCCGACCTCGGCCCCTGGCTCATCACACACGGCATCACCGTCGTTTCGACCGTGCCGACCCTCGCCGCGCTCTGGCCGGAAGAATCCCTCGAGGCCGTGCGCCTGCTGATCTTCGGGGGCGAGGCCTGCCCGCCCGAACTCGTCGCCCGCATCGCGACCCGCGGCCGGGAAGTCTGGAATACCTACGGCCCAACCGAAGCCACCGTCGTGGCCTGCGGTGCCCTCGTCGACGGCGTGGGCGAGATGCGGATCGGCCTGCCGCTCGACGGCTGGAACCTTGCCGTCGTCGACGCCCACGGCGAGCGGGTGGTCGAGGGAGAAACCGGCGAACTCATCATCGGCGGCGTCGGGCTGGCCCGCTACCTCGATGCCGAGAAAGACGCTGAGAAGTACGCTCCGCACGCGCAACTGGGTTGGCCGCGCGCCTACCGCAGCGGCGACCTTGTAAGGTTCGATCGCGCCGGCCTGGTTTTCGCCGGCCGCGCCGACGACCAAGTCAAACTCGGCGGCCGCCGCATCGAACTCGGTGAAGTGGATGCCGCTCTCAACGCTCTTCCCGGCGTGGCCGGGGGCGCCGCCGTGGTGCAGACCACCCCGGCCGGCAACCATATCCTGGTCGGTTATATCGCCCTCACCAGCGCGGGCGGGCCGTTCGACCGGCAGACCGCGATAGCACGGCTGCGCGACGAACTGCCGGCCGCACTCGTGCCGCTGCTGGCCGTCGTCGATGCGTTGCCGACCCGAACCTCGGGCAAGGTCGACCGGGCGGCGCTGCCCTGGCCCCTTCCCGCCTCGGACGACGACGCCGCGGCGCTGTCACCGACGGCGGCATGGCTGGCGGAAGCGTGGGCATCCATTTTGGGAGTGCCGGTCAACGGGCCCGACGATGACTTCTTCGCCCAGGGCGGCGGCTCACTCTCGGCCGCGCAGTTCGTGTCGGCCATACGCGCCCGCTACCCCGAAACCACCGTCGCCGACCTGTACGACCACCCGCGCATCGGGTCGCTCGCCGAGGAACTCGACGCTCGCACCCCCGTGACGCCACCCGTGGTGCGGCAGGTACTGCCGACGCCGGCCGGCAGCCAGCTCGCCCAGACCCTGCTCGGTATTCCGCTGCACGTGCTGAGTGGTGCGCGCTGGCTGGTCTACCTCGCCATCGCCAACAATTTGCTCAGCGTGGCCGGCGCGACGTTCGCCCCGACCCTGTCGTGGTGGTGGGTGGCGCTGGGATTCGTGCTGTTCGTGACGCCTCCCGGAAAGATGTTCATCGCCGTCATTGCGGCCCGACTCCTGCTGCATGACGTGCTGCCCGGCAACTACCCCCGCGGTGGCTCCGTGCATTTGAGGTTGTGGCTCGCCGAACAGATCGCGTTGCTCGTCGATGCCGCGAGCCTCGCCGGTGCCCCCTGGATCAGCTATTACGCCCGGGCCCTCGGCGCGGAGATCGGTCCCGACGTCGATCTGCACTCGCTGCCACCGGTGACGGGCCTGCTCACCATCGGAGCCCAGGCATCGATCGAACCGGAGGTCGACCTGGCCGGGTACTGGATCGACGGCGACGTGCTGCGCATCGGCCACCTGCACGTCGGAGCCGACGCCCGGATCGGCTCCCGCAGCACCGTGCTCGGCGGGGCCCACGTGGGCAACGGCGCCNACCGTGCTCGGCGGGGCCCACGTGGGCAACGGCGCCGAGATCGAACCCGGCGCCGCGGTCTCGTCGCGCGTTCCGGCGGGGGAGCGCTGGGCCGGTTCCCCGGCTCGCCGCGTCGGCTCGGCTCGCCGCCCATGGCCGGCCGAACGCCCGGCACGGGCCAGCCGCTGGCTCGGCGCCTTCGCCACCGGCTCGGTGGCGATGACCGCGATCCCCACGATCGCCCTCCTGCTTGGTGCGGTCATCGTCGGCGCAGTGGTCGGCGATGCCGCCACCCTCGGCGTCGCCGTGCTGCGGGCCGCCCTGATCCTGCCGGTCGCCGTCATCGCCGGCGGCCTTGCCTACGCGCTGCTCGTGATCGCATTCGTGCGTGCCCTCGGCGTGGGCCTGCGCGAAGGTTACTACCCCGTGCGCAGCCGCATCGGCTGGCAGGTCTGGATGACCGAACGCATTCTCGACGGCGCACGCACCGTGTTGTTCCCGGTCTACGCGAGCCTGCTCACACCGACCTGGCTGCGGCTGCTGGGAGCCAAGGTCGGCGCCGACGTCGAGGCGTCGACCGTGCTGCTGCTGCCCTCGCTCACCACCATCGCGCCCGCCGCGTTCCTCGCCGATGACACCATGGTCGCCTGCTACGAACTCGGCGGCGGCTGGATGCACATCGGTCCGGTCAAGGTGGGTCGTCGGGCGTTCCTCGGCAACAGCGGCATGGCCGGCCCCGGCCGCACCGTGCCACGCAACGGGCTCGTCGCGGTGCTGTCGTCGACGCCGCGCAAGGCCAAACGCGGGTCGAGCTGGCTGGGCAACCCGCCAGCCCGACTGCGGCGCAAGCAAACGGATGCCGACGACTCCCGCACGTTCCACCCTCCCGTCCGCCTGAAAATAGCGCGATCGTTGTGGGAGCTGCTGCGCATCGTGGCCGGCTTCACGACGGCCTGGATCGCCCTGCTCGTGCTCGCAATGCTCAACCTGCTCTGGCTCCAGCTAGGCCTCGGCGCGGCGATCGCCCTGTCAGGCGTTGTCATGCTCGCGGCCGGCGCGGTCGCGGCCGGGGTCACGACGGTGGTCAAGTGGACGCTGGTCGGGCGCATTGACGCGTCGGAGCATCCGCTTTGGTCCTCATTCATCTGGCGCAACGAGGTTTCCGACAGTTTCGTCGAGATGGTCGCCCGACCCTGGTTCGCTGAGAAAGCCTCTGGCACACCGGCGCTCGCCGTGTGGCTGCGCACCCTCGGTGCGTCCGTGGGAAAAGGTGTGTGGTGCGAAACGTACTGGCTGCCCGAAGCTGACCTGGTGCGGCTCGGCGCCGGCAGCACCGTGAACCGCGGCTGTGTCGTGCAGACGCACCTGTTTCACGATCGCATCATGCAGCTCGACGCGGTCGTGCTCGCCGACGGCGCGACGCTCGGGCCGAACGGCGTCATCCTGCCGGCGGCGTCGATCGACGCGGGAGCGACCGTGGGACCCGGTTCGCTGGTGATGCGCGGCGAACGGGTGCCTACCGGTTCGCTCTGGTCGGGCAACCCGATCACACCGTGGCACCAGCCGCCGTGGACCCGTTAGGCGTGGAATAGTAAAGCGATGGCCCAGACTCTGCAGACGACCTTCGGTTCAGCCAGCGCCGGCGACCCCTATATTCCCACCGGCGGCAACGGCGGCTACCTCGCCGAACACTACGACCTGAGCCTGGATTACCGGGTGGCCACAAATCGGTTGAACGCGACCGCGATCATCACCGCGCGGGCCCTCATGCGCCTTGACCGGTTCAGCCTCGATTTTGCCGGGCTGAGCATGGAGAAAGTCACGGTGAACGGCGAGCGAGCCAGCAAGGTCACGCACAGCGCCCGCAAACTCGTGATCAGCCTCGCCACGACCATCGAGGCCGGGGCGGAGTTCAAGGTGATGGTGCGCTATCGCGGGGCGCCGCATGCGGTGCGCAGCAATTGGGGCGATGTCGGCTGGGAAGAACTCGACGACGGCGTTCTCGTCTCGGGGCAGCCGTGCGGGGCCGCGTCCTGGTTCCCGTGCAACGACCACCCAAGCAACAAGGCCAGCTATCGCATCACGATCGCCTGCGAATCGGGTTACACCGTGGTGTCGAACGGGGCGTTGTCGGCGCGGTCGAGTCGTTCGGGCCGCACCAGCTGGACCTTCGACGTGCGCGAGCCGATGGCGACCTACCTCGCCACGGTGCTTATCGGTCGCTACCGCCGCCGCGACCTGGCGGCCGCGCCGGTCGCCCACAGCCTGTACTTTCCTGCCCGGCTGGCGACCCGCGTCGGCACGGACTTCGCCCGACTGACCGAGATGATCGCATTCTTCGCCGACCGTTTCGGACCGTATCCGTTCGCGTCGTATTCGGTCGTCGTCACCGACGACGAGCTGGAGATTCCGCTCGAAGCGCACGGGCTGGCCGTGTTCGGCAGCAACCACGTCGACGGCAATCACGGCAGCGACCGACTGATCGCGCACGAGCTGGCACACCAGTGGTACGGCAATAGCCTCACCGTGGCCCGCTGGCAGGACATCTGGCTGCAGGAGGGCTTCGCCTGTTACGCCGAATGGTTGTGGGAGGAGCAGCGCGGCGGGCGCACGGTCGATCAGCTGGCCGCCCTGCACCGCGGTAAGGTTCAGGCGCTGCCGCGAGACATCGTGGTCGGCGACCCGGGCCCGCACGACATGTTCGACGACCGCGTCTACAAACGCGGCGCGCTCGCCCTGCACGCCATTCGCAAGTCGCTCGGTGATGACGCCTTTTTCGCCGCCCTGCGCGCCTACACCGCGGACAGGCGGCACGGGCACGTGTCGACCGACGACTTTGTGGAGTTCTTTGCCGAACACACCGGCAGCCGGGTGATCGGTGGTTTTGTCGCCCGCTGGGTGCAGCAGACCGCCCTCCCGAGCCTCTAAGCGTGAAGCAGTGCCGCCGCGGCCGCACTGCTGCGCTCAACTTCCGCGCAGCGTGAAACGGGTGGTTGCGATCGGGCCGGCATCCGTTGCCGTGGCTGGCGCACGCCGCCGAGCCTCACACCTCTCGGCGCAGTTCGAGCTGCGGCGGTGTTGCGCCGAGCACGGCGAGCGTGCCGACCAGACCGGGGCCCGCGTCGAAGCTCTCGAGGTGCAACTGGCCGAGATCGAGGGTGGTTCCCGGCCAGCTCAGCACAGCGGATGCCGCGCCGCCCCGCAACTCCACGGTCAGCTCTCGCGGGTCCACCGTCAGCCCCCGACCGGACAGCTTGAGCACCGCTTCCTTCGCCGTCCAGAGTTCGGCGCGCGCCTGGTCGCGTGCGTGCGCGGGAACCGAGTGCAGCGCTACCCGTTCGAGGTCGTTGAACGCGACATCGTCGAACCCGGCGCGGCCGACCGCCCCGATGCTCTCAACGTCGACGCCGATCGGCCCGCTCAGCGACACGGCCACGACCACGACATCGCCGGCCCGGCTCAGACTGAGCTGGACTCCGCTCGGCGCGAGCACCAGCGGGCGGCCATGAGAACCACCGCAGCGCTCGCAGCGCTGTTCGATGGCGACCGGGCCGCGCTCCGGACAGGCCAGGGCGACGGCGGCGGCGAGCCGTAGACGATCGGCCTCGGGGAGCGGCGCGCGCGGAGCCACGAAAAGGAAGACATCCGTTTGCGTCACCCTTGAACGTTACCGGGGAGCCCGCTCGGGTGGCACACTAGAGGATCGAACAAGGAGAGCCGATGGCGCTGGTTGATAACGCGGTCTATGTAGATGGGCATCGAGTATCCACCCCCCACTCTCTCGATGAAACCTTCGAAGTCATGAAGGAGAACGAGGGTTTTGCCTGGATCGGGCTGTACCGGCCAAGCGAGAAGGAGGTGCGGGCCGTCGCCACCGAATTTAGCCTGCACCATTTGGCCGTGGAAGACGCGCTGGCCGGTCACCAGAGGTCGAAAATCGAGCGCTACGGCGACATCCTGTTTGTAGTGCTGCGCCCGGCCCGTTATGTGGACGACGAGGAACGCGTCGAGTTCGGTGAGCTACACGTGTTCGTCGGTCCGGATTTCGTCGTGACCATTCGCCATGCAGAATCGCCCAACCTCGCGCAGGTGCGGGAGCGTATGGAGCAGACGCCGCATCTGCTCGCCCTCGGTCCGGAAGCAGTGCTCTACGCCATTCTCGACCAAGTCGTCGACGAGTACGGGCCGGTCGTGGCTGGTCTCGAAAACGACATCGATGAGATCGAAGACCAGCTGTTCGACGGTGACCCGGAGGTTTCCCGGCGCATCTACGCCCTGTCCCGTGAGGTGATCGAGTTTCAGCGGGCCACCCAGCCGCTGGTGACCATGTTCGAGTCGATGCAGCGCGGCTTCGATAAATACAACGTCGATTTGGAACTGCACCGGCACCTGCGTGACGTGCTCGACCACACCCTGCGGGTCGTGGAGCGGGGCGACGCGTTTCGACAACTGCTGCAGAACGCACTCACCGTGCACAGCACCCTGGTCGGCCAGCGGCAGAACGACGAGATGCGGCACCTGTCGGAGACCAGCCTGGCCCAGAGTGAAGAGGTCAAGAAGATCTCCAGCTGGGCCGCCATTCTGTTCGCACCGACGCTGGTCGGCACCGTTTACGGCATGAATTTCGACCATATGCCCGAGTTGCACTGGACCCTGGGCTATCCCTTCGCCCTCGGTCTGATGCTCGCGATGGGTGTCAGCCTGTATGTGGTGTTCAAACGACGGGACTGGCTATGAACCGCCAGATTGGGGCACAAACGCGCGAAACCCCGGCCGCCTCAGGGCAAACCGGTGTTTTGCCACTTAGGGTAGCCCTGTGTGGCACCTCGATAGAAAACAAGACGACGACGACGTGCTTTCCAAGTACCTGGACGTGCCCGTCGTCGACCCGCAAAACGTGACCAGTCCACACAACCTCAGTCTGGGCGACCCGGCCTTCACTGCCGGGAACATCGCCGAGCCGGTCTGGCAGCGCTGGCGCGACGAGCTTGCGGCGCTCGGCGGCCGTTCCCCGCTGCTGCACTTCACCGACGAAGCCCGCACCCGCATCGAGCTCAGCGCCACGCATCCCGGTGGACTGCCGCAGTTCATCATCGGCAAGACCACCCTGCTGTCCAACCTCATTCGTGACGAACTCGCGCTGCGCAACGCCCGCCTGGCCGCGAACGAGATCACCCAGAAGGGCATCGAACTGCGCTCCATGCGCGGCATCGAATCGGTCAATCTTGCCATCGGACTCGCCGAGTGGCGCTATCAGGACGTCGATTACAGCGCCCCGGTGCTGTTGCGCCCCCTTGCCATCCGTCGGTACGGCCGCGACTACGAGCTCAAGCTCAAGGGCCAGCCCTTTCTCAACCCCGAACTCGCCCGCGCCCTGAAAGACCAGTTTCAGATCGTGCTCGATGCTGATGCATTCGTGGCGCTCGCCGTGACCAACGGTGCGTTCAAACCGCAGCCCGTCATCGACCGCCTGCGCGGCCTGACCTCGCACCTTCCCTGGTTCAACGTCGTGCCCCGCCTCGTCGTGTCGTCATTCGCCTCTTGCGGGCAGGCGCTGGCCGCTGACGCGTCCAACCTCGACCATCCGCTGCTCGACGCCGTCGCCGGCAACATGACCGCGAAGCGCAATATCGAGACGGCCTACAACCCGGTGGTTCCGATCGGGCAGGATGCCCGCCCGCCGGCCACCGACACGCTGCTCGGCGACGCCGACCCCGAGCAGGAGAACGTCGTCGCGCAGATCGCGGCCGGCAACTCCCTCGTCGTGAAGACACTGCCGGGTACCGGCGGCACCCAGACCATCGTCAACGCGATCGGCTCGCTTGTAGCCCAGCACAAGCGTGTGCTCGTAGTGAGCGCCCGCCGGTCGAGCCTTGACGGCATCCACGGCCGCCTCGTGCAGGTAGGTCTGCCCGGCATCGCCGTGACCCCGCGCACCCTGCGCCGCGACCTGATCCAGTCCATCACCCGAAACGAGAAAGCCGCCCAGCCACGGGTTGGCGACGTCGACGATGCGCTCGTTCGCCTGCGCAAGGTGCTGCTCGACTATCGGTCAGCCCTTACCCGCCGCGACTCTGCCCTCGGCGTTTCGGTGCTCGACGCCCTCGGTGAACTCGCCCGGCTCGCCCAGCTGCCCGAACCGCCGTCGACGACGGCCCGCCTCGACCGGCACGCCCTCGAACTGCTCGCCCACTCTCGTTCGGCGGCCGCCGACACGCTGATCAAGGCCGCCATTCTCGGCGAATTCCGCTATGGTCCCGGCGACTCGCCCTGGTATGGCGCCTCATTCACCTCCACAGCGGATGCCTCCAACTCGCACCAGCTTGCCAAGCGCATCAACCAGATCGAACTGCCGCGGCTGCTCGAACGGGCCAACGGCCTGATCGGGCAAACCCGGCTGCGCCCGTTCGAGACGATCAACGAACTCGGCATCTACCTGCGCCTGCTGCTGGACATTCGGGAGACCCTCGACAAATTCCAGCCCGGTGTATTCGACCGGTCGCTCACCGAGCTGATCGCCGCCACCTCATCGCGCCGCGAATCGTCCGAGATGAGTTCGGCCAGCCGGCGTCGGCTGCGCAAGCTCGCCGAGGAGTACCAGCGCCCCGGCGTGCGGGTCACCGACATGAACGAGAGCCTGCGCCGCATTCAAAACCAGCGCACGCTCTGGCAGCGCTACGCGGCCGCCGGCGTCACCCCCGAGGTGCCGGTCGGCATCAACGATGTGCACGTCGCTTTTCAACGCGTCTCCGAAGACCTTGGCCTGCTCGACATTCCGCTCGGCGCCAGTGGAACGTCGCGCGCCCTGGCCGGGCGCCAGATCGGCGAGCTCGTCTCGATGATCTCCGGTCTCGCCGCGGAAAGCGAGGTGCTCGCCAACCTGCACGAGCGCACGGCGCTGCTGGCGACGTTACGCGAGCACAACCTCGACCCGCTCATGACCGATCTGTCCCATCGCCACGTCTCGGAGGAGAACGTGGCCGCCGAGCTGGAACTGGCGTGGTGGCAGTCCGTTCTCGAGATCATGCTCGCGAGCGACCGAGCGCTGCTGAACGCCAACACCCAGGTACTGGACCGCCTCGAAGCCGATTTCAAACTCGTCGACGAGGCTCACGCATCCGCTACCGGCAAGCTGCTGGCCTGGCTGCTTGCCGAGACCTGGAAGATCGGCGTCGTCGACTTTCCCGAGGAGGCCGACCAGCTGCGTCGACTGCTGCGCGCCGACCGCGCGACCCCGGCCCGGCTCAACGAAGTCGCCCCGCATCTTGGCCGTGTGCTCGCCCCGGTCTGGCTTGCCTCGCCCTACGAAATCGCCGGCATAAGCGACCAGATCACCTTCGACACCGTGCTGCTGGTCGACGCCGGCGCCACGACCCTCGCCGAAAACGTCGGCGCCATTCGCCGCGGCCGCCAGATCGTGGCGTTCGGCGACCCGGTCACCCAGACCCCGTCATCGTTCGAGACCGGCATTATCGGCTCGGGGGAGACCACGGCTCCCGAGGTGTCGGTCGACGCCCTGCACGCCGACTCCGCCCTGGCCCGCCTCGGCGAACTGCTGCCGACTCTCACGCTCACCCGCAGCTACCGGGCCGGCGGGGAAGACCTCGCCGAGCTCGTCAATCACCGCTTCTACGGCGGACGCATCGATTCCCTGCCCTGGGCCGGCAGCTTTCTCGGTCACGGCAGCCTCACCATCAACTATGTAGCCGGCGGCCGCGGCATGCCCGACGCCGACAGCGGCGCCATCGAGAGTGTTGACGCAGAAGTCGTGAAGGTCGTCGACCTCGTACTCGACCACGCGTCGAAACGCCCTCGCGAATCCCTCATGGTGATCACCGCGAGCACCCGCCACGCCGTGCGCGTGCAGCAGGCCGTGCTGGCCGCGTTCGCGAAGCGAACCGACCTCTCGGACTTCATACTGAAGGACCGCAGCGAACCGTTCACGGTGCTCACCCTCGAGCAGGCCGTAGCGCAGAGCCGCGACCGGGTCATCTTCTCGATTGGCTACGGCCGCACCCCGCACGGGCGCCTGCTGTCGAACTTCGGATCGCTCGGCGAGCCCGGCGGCGAACGCCTGCTCGCGATCGGCATGACCCGCGCTCGCCGTGCGCTCGACATCGTCTCGTGCTTTCGCCCGGCCGATATCGACGAGGATCGTCAGCGCCACGGAATTCTCGCGCTGTCGCAGGTGCTGAGCGAAACCGAAGCTCGTCGTGACGAGGTGCAGGTTCCCGACGCGAGTGAGGCCATGCTCGTCGACCTCGGTGGTCGCCTCAGAAAGCTGGGCCTCACCGTGCGCCTCGGCCACCGCGGCAAGCTCGCTCTCGCCGCTTCCTACGGCACCCGAGCGATCGTCGTCGAAACGGATGCCGTCGTCAATCGCGCGAGCCTGCGCGAGTCCCTGCGGCTGCGGCCCGAAGTGCTGCGCCGCCTCGGCTGGCACTACCTGCGCGTGCACAGCTTCGAACTGTTCAGCAACCCCGACGCCGTCGCGGCACGCGTGGCCGCGATCGCGGGCGTTCCTCAAGCGGACGCCGCCCCCCGCGCGTTCGCCAGTGGTGATGCTCCCACGATCGCCCCGAAACGGCCCGGCGCGTGACCACTCCTGATGCCGTGCCGCGCCTGGGCACGGCACGCCAGCCGGTCGTGAAAGCTGCGGGCAACGCTCGGCGCGCCAAGCTGCTGCCGGCACCGGATACCGATCCCAACCCGCACCCGCCGGTGCTGCGTGAAGAGGGAGGCGTGGCGCACACCGGAAGCGCACCCAGCGCGAACGAGGCACGGTTGCGGCAGGATCGCCCGCCGCACTGGTAGTCGCTAGTGCTTGGGCCCCTGCTCGGGAGCCGCTGCGGCGTTCTGAGCCAGCAGGTCGCGAATCTCGGTGAGCAGGTCGAGTTCGGTGGTTGGGTGGGGCACCACAGCGGATGGGACACCGGCGGCGCGCCGCCGATCCTGTGCTTCCTTGAGCTTGTTGAGCGGCAACACGATCACGAAGTAGACGACGGCGGCGATCAGCAGAAAATTGATGAGCGCGCCGATGACGGCGCCAAAGAGAATCGCGCTCTTGTTCGGCAACGTGACCACGAGGGCACCGGCCAGCGAGTCGGCGCTGAAGATCGCGGCGATGAGCGGGTTGAAGACGCTCGTGACGATGGCGGTGACGAGCGCGGTGAACGCCGTACCGATGACGACGGCGACAGAAAGATCGATGACGTTGCCGCGCATGATGAATTCTTTGAAACCGTTGATCACAGGGTGCTCCAATCGAATGACCTGGGAGACCGTCTTGGTCAGCGCCATGCTCTAAGACGCCTTTGCGGTCGGAACGGAGGAAGGCGATGAGGACTCCGTCTTGGCGGGGGTGCTCTTGGACGTCTTCTCGGCGGGCTTGCTCGCCGACGAGTCGCCCTTCTCGGCGGATTTCTCGCTCGGCTTGTGGTCGAGATTCGGGTTGGACCGCTTGGAATCCGACTTGGAGTCGTTGCTGTAGAAACCTGAGCCGCTGAAAGTCACGCCGATCGAGGAGAACACCTTGCGCAATTTTCCCTGGCAGCTGGGGCACACCGTGAGCGAGTGGTCGGTGAAGGCCTGCTGGATGTCGAAGGCGGTGTCGCACTCGGTGCAACGGTAAGAGTAAGTAGGCACTGAATCTCCAGCTGGTTGAGCCGACAGGCAAACGCCTGCCAGAACTAAGGTTATGCGCGCCGGAGCCCCCACCGGTTCAGAACGGGTGTCACCGGCGATAAAAACGGTCAGAAAGCAATGATTCGAGTCGGCGTCACGAGGCCGTTGACCGGCTGGTCGTGCACCTCGCGGGGAACTTCCTCGAGGTATTCGCTGTCGAACACGACGGCGTAAACCGGCGGGCATCTCTCCATCGAGCCGAGGGTCTTGTCGAAATAGCCGCGACCCCAACCCATGCGCAGGCCAGACTCGTCGACGGCCGCCGCCGGAACAATGATGAGGTCGACGTCATTGATGGCGATCGGGCCGAGCAGTGTGCCCACGGCTTCGGGCATGCCGGAAATCCCCATGAATTCTTCCTCATTCGTCCCGACGGTCCAATCGAGCAGGCCGTCTTCGCGCGAAATTGGAAACAGAATACGGATGCCTTCTGCCGTGGCCCAGTTGAGAAAAGGTCGAGTATCCGGTTCATTGCGTGCTGACAGGTAGCAGGAGATCGACCGCGCTGACAGGTCGAGAACGAGGCTTTGCAAGTTTTCGGTGAAGCCCGCCGTAGCCGCTTCGCGTTCCGAGGAGGTCAGGTTCTGGCGACGTTCGCGTAGTTCCGCTCTCAGCGCACGCTTTCGATGACCTGTGTCGGAGTCCATATAAGGCATCCTACTTGCCGCTAACCTAGTGGCCATGGGTACCCCGATAACTAAAGCCGTCATTCCCGCAGCTGGACTCGGAACACGCTTCCTCCCGGCCACCAAGGCGATGCCGAAGGAGATGTTGCCCGTTGTCGACAAGCCGGCCATTCAATACGTCGTCGAAGAGGCCGTCGCGGCCGGCCTCAGCGACGTACTGATGGTGACCGGGCGCAACAAGAACGCCCTGGAGAACCACTTCGACCGCATGACCGAGCTCGAGGCGATGCTCGAACGCAAGGGCGATCAGACCCGGCTCGCCAAGGTGCGCGAATCCAACGAGCTCGCCGACATCCACTACGTACGGCAGGGTGACCCGCGCGGCCTCGGCCACGCCGTGCTCCGCTCGCGTATGCACGTGGGCAACGAGCCGTTCGCGGTGCTGCTCGGTGACGACATCATCGATGCCCGCGACCCGCTGCTGACCCGCATGCTCGAGGAGCAGGTCAAGCGCGGTGCGAGCATCGTGGCGCTGCTCGAGGTCGACCCCTCGCAGATTCACATGTATGGCGCGGCCGCGGTCGAGGCCACCGACGATCCCGATGTCGTGCGCATCACCGGCCTGGTCGAGAAGCCCAGTAGCGAAGATGCGCCGTCCAACCTGGCCATCATCGGCCGGTACGTCCTGCGCCCCGAAGTCTTCGATATCCTCGAACACACGCCTCCCGGCAAGGGCAACGAGATTCAGCTCACCGATGCCCTGCAGGAGATGGCCGTCAACCCGCAGAGCACCGGCGGCGTGTACGGACTCATCTTTCGCGGTCGTCGCTACGACACCGGTGACCGGCTCGACTACATCAAGGCCATCGTGCAGCTCGCCGTCGATCGTGACGACCTCGGCGCCGACCTCAAGCCCTGGCTGCACGAATTCGTCGCAACGCTCGACTAACGCCCTACCCAGCCCCACCGGGCTTACCCGCCCACGACAGACAGGCGAACCGTGCCGATCGCAATTCCGACCCTTCGTGAGGGTGCCGTCACCCTGCGCCCCATCCGCTTGCGTGATGCGCGGGCGCTCGAGGGTGAGTTGCTGGCCAACCGATCGTGGTTGCGTAAGTGGGAGGCCACGAACCCCTACGCGCCGATGTCGTTCGACACGCGGGCGAGCATCCGGAGCCTGCTGACCCACTCCCGCACGGGCAATGGACTGCCATTCATCGTGGAACAGAACGGTGAACTGGCCGGGCAGCTCAACGTGTCGTCGATCACCTGGGGATCGCTGTCGTCGGCAACCATCGGCTACTGGGTGAGCGAAAAGTTCGCCGGCCAGTCGGTGACCCCGACGGCCGTCGCGCTCGCGACCGATTACTGCTTCTACCAGCTCGGGCTGCATCGCATGGAGATCTGCATTCGCCCGGAGAACAAGGCGAGCCTGAGGGTCGTCGAAAAGCTAGGCTTTCGCTATGAGGGGTTGCGCCGTCGCTACATTCATATCAACGGTGACTGGCGCGACCATTTCTGCTTCGGCCTTGTGGCCGAAGAACTCACGCAGGGCGTCATGCGCCGCTGGCACGACGGCCTGGTTCCAGCGGATACCGCGAGCGTCACCGCGGCAGATCTCGAGTCAGCCACGCATCCAGTGCGTGTCATTACCCGATGACGGCGAAGAATTTCCCAGTTCGGGGGCGGAATCAGTGTATTAACTTGGGTGACACACCGGGAGTAATCCTCGGCGGATGTGTTCGGGGCTCCTACCGTTGTCAACATGAGTAGTGAAGCATTGGGTGGTGGGGTCATGGTGGCGGTGGCTGCTGTGCTCTGGGTGGCCTACCTGATGCCAACCTGGTCACGTCGCAAGCAGTACCAGGCGACCGAGCGAAATGCGGTTCGATTGCAGCAGACGCTGCGTATTCTGGCGGAAACCGCTGAGGTGCCGCAGCAAGTGCGGCTCGAAGCGACTGCCCGCACCGTGGCTGAGCAGCAGCGTATTCTGGCCCGGGCCGAACATGATGCCCGGGCTGAAGCGCAGGCGGTAGCAAATGCCGCCACCTCGGTGCGCCGCGCCGCCGCCGCGGTGGCCGCCGCGGCCGCACAGCGCCTGCCGGAGTCGCCGGGCAAGAAACTTCGACGCCTTCGTCGGTTCCGCGCCCTGGTCTCGCTGGCTTTGTTGCTCGGCTTCGTGCTGACGGTCGCCGGGGTCGCTCCGGCCGTCGCTGGCTCGTTCACCGCGCTGGTCGCTGGCGGGGTCGTCATGGTGGCCGCGTTCGGCATCCTCGGGCGGCTGGCCACGGTCGCCCGTTCCGCTCGCGTCGTGCGAGTGCAAGCCCCGGTGGAGTTGCCCGTGCTCATCGGGCAGCCGTTTGAACCCGTGCAACTCGACGAGGCTCCGGTCGCTCCGGCGACCTGGACGCCGCAACCGGTGCCACGTGCGCTGCATCTCTCGCGCGGATCGATCGCACAGACGGCGATGGCATCCGTTGAAGCGGCCAACCAATTGCGCAAGGCCGCCGCCGAGGCGGAGGTCACTCGACGCGCCGCCGCGCTGGCCGACGAGGCCAACCGCGCGGTCACACCGATCTCGCGACCGACAGCAGATGCGGTGCCGAGCCGGTTTGCGTCAATGGGCATCGTCGGTGAGACCAGCCCGGGCATGACCGACCTTGACGCCGTGCTGCGTCGTCGACGCGCGGTCTGATTCGCGCGGTCTGATCAGCTCATCGCGCCGGAAGCGGATAAACTGACGGCTAGCCCGTGATATTGTTCAAAGGCAGTTTGGGGCTATGGCGCAGTTGGTAGCGCGTCTCGTTCGCAATGAGAAGGTCAGGAGTTCGAATCTCCTTAGCTCCACCACTCTGTGAGAAAAGTCCCGGCCACGGTCGGGACTTTTCTCATTCCCCGTTCAGCCCGCTAGACGATCGGGGGGCGCTGCAGGGGCTGGGTGATGCGGCTGGCCTCGTCGAGCAGTAGCTGGCCCAGAATCTTCTGCCGCTCGGGCTTGAATCGCGGCTCGATTCCGGTGAGCGAGAGCGCCTAGCCGGGGCGGCCGCTCCGGTCGAAGATCGCGGCGCCCATGCCCCAGCAAGCGTGGCCGAGATGCCGCGCGCGGTGAGATCTGCACGGCCGACCTACGGATTACCTATGCGGTTTCGTAGTGGTGGGATGCCTCGCGCTGTTCAGTCTGCTGGCGGCGCCGTGGATCCACCGTGTTGAGCACGTTGCTGGGCGCAGGCCCCCCCGCTTGGCCCAGTAGATCTCGTGCTCGGCCTGCTTGATCCGCCGCAGTCAGTGCGATGCGGACGCAAAAATGGCTGCCTCCGCGGCTGTCGCCGGGGCATCCGCTTCACGGGGGTTGGTCATTTGACGGCGGTTCTACGCTGCGCGGTGATCTGCTCGGTGACCGGGCCGAGCTTGGCGCGCTGGATCTCGGCGTAGACGTGGGAGCGCAGTTGCATGAAGCGGGGCAGGGCGCGCGTGTTGAGCTGGTCGCGCTCGGCGGGCAGGTCGATTTTGAGGTCTTCCTGCACGACGGTCGGCGAGCTCGAGAGCACGATGACGCGCTCGCCGAGATAGACGGACTCGTCAATGTCGTGGGTGACGAACAAAATCGTCACGCCAAGCTGTTTCCAGATGGTGCGGATGAGGTCTTCAAGATCGGCGCGAGTTTGCGCGTCGACGGCCGCGAAGGGCTCATCCATGAGCAGCACCTGAGGGCGGTAGGCGACGGCGCGGGCGATCGCGACGCGCTGCTGCATGCCGCCCGACAGCTGCCACGGGTAACTTTTGGGCACATGGTCGAGTCCGACCGACTTGAGGGCGGCGTCAACCAGCGCGGCGCGTTCGGCCTTGGGAACTTTCTGGTTCTTCAGTGGCAGTTCCACGTTCGCGTGCACGGTCATCCAAGGAAAGAGGCTGCGGCCGTATTCCTGAAAGACGACGGCCATCGATTTCGGCGGACCGGTGACGCTGCTGCCGTTCAACTCGACGGTGCCGCTGGTCTGTTCCATCAGGCCGGAGATGCACTTGAGCAGCGTGGTCTTGCCCGAACCGGAGGGCCCGACGAGGCAAACCAGTTCGCCCTCGGCGAGGTCGAAGGTGAGGTCGCGCACGGCCTCGACTTCACCGCCGGGTACCGCGTAGATCTTTTGCAGGCCGCGCACTGAGAGCATTGGCACGGTTTCGACGGGCTGGTTCTTGGTGGGCTCGTTAACTGTCATGAGTGATCTCCTTCAGACCGTGGTACCAGTGCAGTACCCGTCGTTCGACGAATTGAAAGATGATGGCCAGGCCCAGGCCGATCAGGCCGAGCACGACGATTCCGCTCCACATCTCGGGGATGGCGAAGTTGCGCTGGAACTGCACGATGGTGAAGCCCAGTCCCGAGGAGGAGGCAAACATTTCGCTGATCACCATGAGAATCAGGCCGATCGACAGTGATTGGCGCACTCCGGCCATGATCTGCGGTGTCACTGCGGGAAGCACGAAATAGCGGATGCGCGCGAAACCGCGAATACCGAAGCTGCGGCAGCTGTCGTTCAGCACGGAGTCGACGGCGCGCACGCCCTCGACGGTGTTGAGCAGCACTGGCCAGATCGAGCCGGAGATGATGACGGCAACCTTCATGCTGTCGTTGACGCCGATGAGCAGCATGAGCAGTGGCACGAGCACCGGCGGTGGGATGGCGCGAAAGAATTCGAGGAGTGGCTCGAGCAGGTTGCGCAGCCAGCGCGTGGATCCGATGAGCAGGCCGAGCACGATGCCGAGGCCGATCGCGAAGAACAAGCCGACCGCGAGGCGGCCGAGGCTTGGCAGCACGTCTTCGACGAAGCGGTCACCGATCCAAGTGGTCCACAGAGTCTGGGCGAGTTCGATGGGCTTGGGCACGAAGAAGTTCGTCGACCCGAACGAGAGCGCCCACCAGAGCACGATAAGCAGAATGGGCAGACCGAAAAAGTAGGCGACACGCTTGAGGGGACTCACAGTACGACCTCCCCTCTTACGGAGGGATGCCAGGACAACACCCGTTTTTCAAGGATGCGGGCGGCAAGATTGATGAGAACGCCGATCATGCCGGTGGCCAGCACGAGGGCATACATCGAAGAGATGGCGCCGCCGGATTGGGTGAGCGCGATCTGCTTGCCCAGGCCCGGGGTGCCGATGATGAGTTCGGCGGTGATCGCCAAAATCAGGGCGACTGCCGCGGCCAAGCGCAACCCGGTCATCAGATAGGGCAAGGCGGTGGGCCAGATCACATAGCGCACCCGAGCGAGACGGCCGAGGCCGTAACTCTTGGCGGTGTCGTTGGCTACGGCATCCACATCGGCGATGCCGTAAAGCAGTTGCAGCAGCACCTGCCAGAAGGAGGCGTAGACGACCAGCAGCAGCGTCGACTCGATGCTGGTACCGAAGATCAGCACGGCGAGCGGAATCAGTGCGACCGACGGGATCGGGCGCAAAAACTCGATTGTGGTGTGGGTGGCGCGGCGCAGAAACCGGCTGGAACCGATGATGAGTCCCACGATGATCGCGGCGACCGTGGCGATGGCAAGGCCCAGGGCCCAGCTCGTCATAGTGTCGGCGACATCCTTCCAGAATGCGGCTTCGGTGAGGTACTGGCCGAGGCGCACGAGTACCTCGCTCGCCGGCGGTAGATAGCGGTCGCTAACCAGGCCGAGGCGGGGAGTGGCTTCCCAGATCAGGAAGAACAGGATAATTCCGCCGATGCCCAGGCCCAAAGCTTTCGCCCTGGGCCCGGCAGCAGCGCTAGGTTGCTTTCTCATACTGGCAAGCCACTTCCTCGTGGTCGGTGCGACTCAAATGGATGCTGTCGATTACGGCAGGAAGCTGCTCATGTCGGGCGCGGTCTCGACCACGCCGTACTTGAGGGCCGCCTGGCCAAGCGCCGTGACGGCGTCCACGTTGAACTCGGTGGGGAACTTCGGCAGCACGATCTTTGCGAGCACCTCGGGCGGCGTCTTGGTGTAAGTCGCGATGATCGCCCGCACGGCGTCGGGGTTGGCCTGAGCGTATTGCAGCGACTTCTTCATCGCTGCCTGAAACTTGTCCACGAGTTCCGGGTCGCTCTCAACGGTTGCGGCAGAGGAGAAATAGGCGGCGATGTCGAGGTCGGCTTCAAATTCCGAGAAACTGTAGGCGAGAACGCGGTTGCCGTTTTCCACTGCTGCCGTGACGAACGGCTCAACGACGAAGGCGGCGTCGACCTGGCTGTTTTCCACGGCGGCGCTGGCATCAGGGAAGGGGATCTCGACGAACGAGACGGTCGACGAGTCGCCACCGGCGCTGTCAATCGTGCTGCGTGCGACGGTATCGAGGAGATTATTGAGGCTGTTGGTCGAAACGGTCTTGCCGTTCAAGTCGGCGAGGGTCTCAATGGCCGAATCGCCGCTGACGACGATGGCGCCCATGTCGCTGGTGACGTCCCCGGTCGACGCGACGGCTGAATTGACCAGCTTGAGCGGTAGGCCTTTATCGTTGGCGACCATGAGCGAGCCGAGGTTGCTGAAGCCGAACTGGTAGTCGCCGCTGACGACAGCGGGAACGATGGCGGCGCCGCCGGTGGCGGTTTCAATTGTGAGGTCGAGTCCCTCATCTTCGAAGAAGCCCTGTTCGAGGCCCAGGTAAAGGGGCGCAGTGTCGGCGATGGGGATGACCCCCACCGTGATGGGGGTGAATTCGTCGCTGCCGGCGGGGGCTGCGGTGTCGGCGCCGGCCGAGCAGGCGCTGAGGGCGATGACGGATGCCGCGGCAAATCCGATCACGAGCATTTTCTTCATGTCACTCCATTGTGTGGTGGTGCGAATCGTGCTGCTGTGGGTGTTTGGGCGCTGTAAGCATGGGTCAGAAAGACTGATCGGCTCTAATTGGAGATTAGCCATGGATTTCACCCCGAAAACATGCGCTTCCGTCCAGTGGAAGTACTGGGCGGATCCCGGTAGCGTGGCGGGTAATGAGCGGAAAACCAGTACAGAAGCGCACCAACGACGACGGGGTAGACGGGCACAGTGCCGCCGTCGACGATCGATCCGTCGCGGCCCGGCTCTTCGCCATTCTCGACGCCTTCGCCGCGCCCGCTGGAGCGACCTCACTTACCCTCACCCTGACAGCCATCGCTCAACGCGCTGGCCTGCCGCTTTCGACCACACATCGTCTCGTGGCCGAGTGGGTCAGCTGGGGCGGCCTGAGCAAACACGAGAACGGCCAATACTCACTCGGCATGAAGCTGTGGGAAGTCGGCGTGCAGACCCCGACCGCTCGTAACCTGCGCACCATCGCGCTGCCCTACCTGGAGGACCTCTATGAGACGACGCGCGAACACGTGCACCTCGCTATTCTCGACGGGCGTGACGCGCTGTACCTGGAGAAGCTCTCGGGCCATCACGCAGTGCGCCTGATTTCGCGGGTCGGTGCGCGCCTGCCGCTGCACTCGACCGGGGTTGGGCTGGTGCTGTTGGCCTATGCGCCGACCGATGTGGTGCAGGAATATCTCGCCACGAGCCTGCAGCGCTTTCTGCCGCGCACGGTCACCGAGCCAGAGGCAGTGCGAAAGCGGCTCGCCGAGATTCGCTTGCTGGGCATCGCTCGCATGTCCGAGGAGATGACCGCCGGCTCGAGTTCTCTCGCTGCCCCCATTCGTGACCGCACCGGCCAAGTGGTAGCGGCCGTGTCCGTCGTGACCCGCACCACCGACACGGTCGACCCAGAGCAGGAGCAAGCCGTACGTCTGGCTGCGCAGGGGGTCAGCCGGGCGTTGGGATACCGGCGTGCCCAGCAGTGATGGATTGTCGACATTTTCACTGAGTGGAAACATTGCAACGCGCCCGCGCGCAGCGCAGCACACTGATCACAACACCCCTGTCATCGTCGCTTGGAGAACCTGTGCCCCACGAAACCACCCGCGTCGCCATCATCGGCGCCGGTCCCGCAGGCCTTCTCCTGAGCTGGGCCCTTCGCGAAGCCGGCATCGATTCGATCGTCGTCGAAAACCGCTCGCAGGAGTACGTGCTCGCCCGCATCCGGGCCGGTGTACTGGAACAGGGCTCGGTCGAAACGCTCACCCGCCTCGGGCTAGGCGACCGCCTCGCATCTGAGGGCCTGCAGCACGACGGCATCTTTCTGCAGTACGCCGGCGAGCGACACAACGTGAACTTCAACGAGCTGATCGGCCGCACCGTCACTGTGTACGGCCAGCAGCAGGTCGTGAAAGACCTCGCCACCGCGCACGCCGCCGCCGGGTCGACGATCTACTACGAAGCGTCCGATGTGGCCGTCGATGGCCTCCTGACCAAGCACCCATGTGTGACGTTCGTGCACGATGGCGCGCAGCACACCATCGACGCCGACTTCGTCGTGGGCGCCGACGGTTTTCATGGCATCTGCCGCGCGTCGATCCCCACCGAAGAGATCACCCTGTTCGACCGCAGCTATCCCTACGCCTGGCTCGGAATCCTTGCCGACGTCGCCCCGTCCTCCGACGAGTTGGTCTATGCCCTGCACGAAGACGGGTTCGCGATGCTCTCGATGCGCTCGCCGGTCGTCTCCCGCCTGTACCTGCAGGTCGACCCGGCCGACGATATCGCGCAGTGGTCCGATTCCCGCATCTGGGAGGCGCTGCACACCCGGCTCAGCACCCCGGGCTGGACCCTGAATGAAGGCCCGATCACCGACAAGTCGATCACCCCGATGCGCAGCTTCGTCGCCTCCCGTCTCGCCTACGGCAACCTGTTCCTGGTCGGCGACGCCGGCCACATCGTGCCGCCGACCGGCGCGAAGGGCCTCAACTCGGCCATCTCCGACGTCACCCAGCTTGCCGCGGCGCTCACCGCGTTCTACGCGAACAACGAAACCCTGCTCAGCAGCTACAGCGAGACCGCGCTGGCCCGGCAATGGCGGGTGCAGCAGTTCTCCCGTTGGATGACGGAGATGCTGCATACCAGCCCCGGTGACCTGCAGACCGGAGCCTTCGACTACCGCAGCCAGCTCGGCCAGCTCGACTATGTCACCCATTCCCCGCTTGCCCAGCGCATGTTAGCCGAGCAGTACACCGGCCTCCTGCTCCAGTAGAAATCGAGGACACCATGAGCCACACCGCCTCACGCCCCGGCACCGGCCCGGCGACCCAGAACGAGATCACCGCCGAGATCGAAACGATCGAAGCGGATGCCGCAGCGCGCGTCGCCGCCGGTGGCTCGCCCGAGCTGCAGCCGCGCCGCGACTACGCCCCGTACCGCAGTTCCCTGCTGCGGTACCCCACCCACGAGCTCGTGCGCGTCGATCCGGAAGAGGTCGAACGCGTCTCGCCCGCATTCGGCCATACCGACGTCAACGTGCTCGAGAGCGACCTCACCATTCAGCACGCCGGCGAACCGATCGGCGAACGGATGACCGTGAGTGGCCGGGTGCTCGACGGTGAGGGCCGTGCCGTGCGGCACCAGCTGATCGAAGTGTGGCAGGCCAACGCCGGCGGCCGCTACGTGCACAAACGCGACCAGCACCCGGCTCCGCTCGACCCCAATTTCACCGGGGTCGGCCGTGCCATCACCGGCTCCATGGGAGAGTACTCGTTCACCACGATCAAGCCCGGACCGTACCCGTGGAAAAACCACATGAATGCGTGGCGACCCGCGCACATCCACTTCTCGCTGTTTGGCACCGCGTTCACGCAGCGCCTGATCACGCAGATGTACTTTCCCGGTGACCCGCTGTTCGCGCTCGACCCGATCTACCAGTCGATCGCCGATGCTGATGCTCGCGCGCGCCTGGTCGGGCAGTACGACCACAGCCTGAGCGTGCCCGAGTTCTCGCTCGGATACCGCTGGGACATCGTGCTCACCGGACCCAAGTCGACCTGGATGGAAAGCGAAGAAGACCATGACTGATTTCGTCGAAGTGGCTGCCGCCGTGCCTACTCCCGCCCCGCAGAAGCCAGCGCTGCAGACCCCCTCGCAGACGGTCGGCCCGTTCTACGGCTACGCCCTGCCCTATGACGGCGGACCGCAACTGGTTCCCGGGTACCATCCCCGCGCCATCCGCTTTCACGGTACTATCACCGACGGCGATGGCGAGCCGATCCTCGACGCCCTGCTCGAGATCTGGCAAGCCGACGAGAGCGGTACGCTCAGCCGAGAACTCAGCAGCATCGACCGCGACGGCTTCACTTTCACCGGGTTCGGGCGCTGCGCCACCACGATCGGCGGCCACTACACCTTCACGACGCTCAAGCCCGGGGCCGCCGGGGCGGCAGCGCCCTACATTCTGGTGACCCTGTTCGCCCGCGGAATCACCCACCACCTGTTCACCCGTGCCTACTTCGCCGAGGATGCCGCACTGCACCAGACCGACGCCGTGCTGGGCGCTCTGCCCGCCGAACGCCGCGACACGCTCATCTGCGTGTCAGAGGGAATCGTCGGGGGGGCCGAGTCGTACCGCTTCGACATTCGCGTGCAGGGCGAGAACGAGACCGTTTTTCTGGACTTCGATGCCTAACTACAGTTTTGATGCCGGGCTGCTCAACCCGCTGAGCCACGGCACCCGGGAGTCAGAGCTGACTAGCGACCAGGCGTGGCTGCAGGCGATGGTGGACGCCGAGCTCGCGCTCACCCGCGCGCTCGTCGACGCCGAACTGGCCCCCAAGTGGATGCTCGCGGTCTGCGACGTGCTCGCCGACGCTGATCAGTTCGACCTCGGCGCGATCGCCGCCGAAGCCCGAAACGGCGGAAACCCAGTGATCCCGTTCGTGAAACACCTCGGACGCGCGGCCGAGAAGGTGCGGGCCGGGGCGTCCGACCACATCCACGTCGGCGCGACCAGCCAGGACATACTCGACACGGCCGCCATGATCGTGGCACACCGGGTGACCTGCGAGCTGATCCATCAGCTCGATTCCCTCGGAGGAACGCTCGCCGACCTCGCCGATGAACACCGTGGCACCGTGATGAGTGGTCGCACCCTCGGTCAGCAGGCCTCGCCGACGAGCTTCGGCTTCGTCGCGGCCGGCTGGCTCGACGCCGTGTTGCTCATCGTCACCCGCCTGGACGGAATGCGCGATACCCTACCCGTGCAGCTCGGCGGCGCGGTCGGCAACCTTGCCGTGATCACCGAAATCGCCAGGACCCGCCGCAGCGACGCGGTCACCGCCGACGTTCTCGACTCCGTTCTGGAGCGGTTTGCCCACCACACCGGCCTGGTCGTACCGCGCCTGAGCTGGCACACCAACCGCGTCGTCATCTCCGAACTCGCCTCTGTGCTCGCGGCCGCGACCGGTGTCGCCGGCACTATCGCGCTCGACGTGTCGGTGCTCTCCCGCACCGAGATCGCCGAGCTCAGCGAGCGCCTGGCTCCCGGCCAGGGCGGATCCAGTGCCATGCCGCACAAACGCAACCCGGTCTCGGCCGTGCTGATCACGGCAGCGGCGCTGCAGACGCCGGGCCTCGCATCCACCCTCTATGGCAGCATGCTGGCCGAAGACCAGCGCCCGAGCGGGGCCTGGCATGCCGAATGGCAGTCGCTTCGGGTGCTCGAACGGCTCACCATCTCGGCGGTGACCGGTGCGGCGTCGCTCGCGGCCCGCCTCGACGTCGACCCGGATCGGATGCGCGCCAACCTCGACCTCACCGACGGGCTCGTGTTTAGCGAGCGGGTCACTACGATTCTGGCCGGCGCTGTCGGCAAGACCACCGCCTTCGCGCTCGTGGAACGTGCCTCGCAGGAAGCCTTCGTCACCAACCGGCCGCTGCAGGTCGTGCTCGCGAGCATCCTCATCGCCGAGGGCTGCACCGACGCGCTGCGTGCCCAGATCTGGGCGGCCTTCAGCTACGAGGGCGAGCCGGGCCAGTCCACGGCTGGCATCGACCGGGTCGTGCGCAGCTTTCGCCAACGAGCGGCCGTGTCAGACCGAGACGGTATCGTCGAAGCAGGCCCCTTGTCCAACGACGTGAGGATCGCATGAGCCAGCCCGTCATTCTGTGCACCATCGAGCTGGCGCGAAACGGCGACGCCAACGCACCCCTGATCGTGCTCGGGCCTTCGCTCGGCACCACCACCGACCTTTGGGCCGGTGTCGTGCCGGTGCTCGCCGCAACCCACCGGGTACTCTGCTTCAACCTGCCCGGGCACGGGTTCAGCCCGAAAGCGTCTACCGCCTTCACGATCGAGGAGGTCGCCGACGCCGTCGTCGGCCTGATCAATTCGATCGATGTCGACACCTTCTCTTATGCCGGAATCTCGTTGGGCGGCGCTATCGGCCTCGCCCTCGCCGTCAACCATCCGGCGCGCCTCGCGAGCCTCGCGGTGTTCTGCTCCGGCGCGAAGATCGGCACCTTCGATGCGTGGACCGAACGGGCTGCCGGGGTGCGGGCGAGCGGTACCCCCTCGCTCGTGGCAGGCAGCGCCGCCCGCTGGTTCGCCCCCGACTTTCTCGGCCGCGATCCTCAGGCCGGCGCCCATGCGCTCAACCAGTTGCTCGACATCGACGACGAATCCTACGCGCTCGCCTGCGAAGCGCTCGCTCTGTTCGACCAAACCGATGCCCTCAGCGGCATCCGCACGCCCGTGCTGTGCATCTCCGGCGAGTTCGATTCGGTGACACCGACCGCGCAGCTGCAGGAGCTGGCTGCGCGCATCGTCGGCGCCCGCGCCATCGAGCTGGCCGGTGCCGCGCACCTGCCGTCGCTCGAGCGTCCGGCAGAGGTCGCCGCGCTGCTGGGGGAGTGGGTGGCGGGGGCGCCCGGTGCTGGCATCGGATTTGCGGCGACGCAGCCGGCCGAACCGCTGCCGGCGAGCCGCACCGCAACATCCGCTTATGCTGACGGCATGGTGGTGCGCCGCGCGGTACTCGGCGACACCCACGTCGATGCGGCCAACGCCGCGATCACCCCCGAAACCGCGGCGTTCCAGGACTTCATCACCCGCTATGCCTGGGGTGAGATCTGGACCAGGCCGGGCCTTGACCGGCGCACCCGCAGTTTTTTGACCATCGCCGCGCTCGTTACCGGCGGGCACGAAGTCGAGCTTGCGCTGCACGTGCGTTCCGCCCTGACCAACGGGCTGACCCGCGCCGAGATCAGCGAGGCCATTATGCACACCGCGATCTACGCGGGCGTGCCGGCCGCCAATGCCGCCTTCGCCGTGGCCCGCACGACCTTCGCGGGGCTTGATGCCGCAGCCGCGGCTGCTTCGCCCGACCCCGGTCGTGGCTCCACACCCGACGATTCCGACGACACTGCCATTCGGCCGAGCTAAAGGACCAGCATATGGATAAGACCTACCCCTCCGCCGCGGCCGCCGTCGCCGATATTCCCGACGGTGCCTCGCTCGCCGTTGGCGGTTTCGGCTTGGTCGGCGTGCCGATCGTGCTCATTCGAGCGCTGCTCGCTCTCGGCAGCACCAACCTGCACGTCGCGTCGAACAACTGCGGCGTCGACGGCTGGGGGCTCGGCGAACTGCTGCGCGAGGGTCGCATCGCCCGGGTGATCGCCTCCTACATTGGCGAGAACAAGGACTTCGCTCGCCGTTACCTCGGTGGTGAACTCGAGGTCGAGCTCAGCCCGCAGGGCACCCTCGCCGAGCGGCTGCGGGCCGGTGGCACCGGAATTCCGGCGTTCTTCACCGCGAGCGGCGTCGGCACCATGGTCGCCGACGGCGGACTGCCCTGGCGCTACGGCCCCGACGGCACGGTGACCGTGTCGAGCCCGCCGAAGGAAACCCGCCGCTTCTCCTCGCTCGGCAGTGAGAAGGAATACGTTCTCGAAGAGGCCATCGTCACCGACTACGCCCTCGTGCGCGCAGCCAAGGGCGACCGGCACGGCAACCTCGTGTTCGAGAAATCGGCTCGCAACTTCAACCCGGTCGCCGGCATGGCTGGCCGCATCACCATCGCCGAGGTCGACGAACTGGTCGAACCCGGCCAGATCGACCCCGACCAGGTGCACCTCGCCGGCATCTATGTGAACCGCATCGTGCAGCTCGGCGCGGTGGACGCCGCCGACCTGCCGATCGAGAAGACCACGACGCGGCCGCGGCCGGCAACAGAAGTTGGAGCGAACTGATGGCCCTCACCCGCAACGAGATGGCGGCCCGCGCCGCCCAGGAACTCGCCCCCGACTCCTATGTCAATTTGGGCATTGGTCTGCCGACGCTCATTCCGAACTTCCTACCCGAGGGCATACACGTCGTATTGCACTCCGAAAACGGTGTGCTCGGCGTCGGACCCTACCCGTGGGAGGGTGAGGCCGATCCCAAACTGATCAACGCCGGCAAGGAAACCGTCACCGTCAACCCGGGCGCGGCCTACTTCGATTCGGCGCAGAGTTTTGGAATGATCCGCGGCGGCCTCATCGACGTTGCTGTGCTCGGTGCCATGCAAGTGAGCGTCGCGGGTGATATCGCCAACTGGGCGGTGCCCGGCAAGATGATCAAGGGCATGGGCGGCGCGATGGACCTCGTGCACGGCGCCGACACCGTTATTGTCGTGATGGAACACGTGACCAAATCCGGCGACTTCAAGATCAAGAAGATCTGCGACCTGCCGCTCACCGGCAAAGCCGTCGTCACCCGCATCATCACCGACCTCGCCGTCATCGACGTTACCCCCGGGGGCCTCGTGCTGCGCGAGGTCGCGCCCGGCGTCACCGTCGACGACGTGCAGGCCGCGACCGAGGCGGCCCTGCTCGTGCCGACGCCGCCGACCACGATCACGACGCTGATACGAGCGGCCGAATGACGCCGACCGCGCTGCGACGGGTCGTCATCTGCGAACCGCTCCGCACCCCGATCGGGCGTTTCGGCGGCGCGTTCAAGACCGTCGCGCCGGCCGATCTCGCCGCAGCGGTCATCACCGCGCTGATCGAACGCACTAATCTGAACGGCGCCCTCGTCGACGACGTCATCTTCGGCCAGGCCTATCCCTCGGCCGAGGCCGCGCCGGTTGCCCGTGTCGCCGCCCTGAACGCCGGCCTGCCCGTCACCGTCGGAGGCGTGCAGGTCGACCGGCGTTGCGGCAGCGGCCTGCAGGCCATCCTCGACGCCGCTATGCAGGTGCAGACCGGCGTGAGTGACCTGCTCATCGCCGGCGGCGTCGACGTCATGAGCCAGGCCCCGCTGTACACGGTCGATTCCCGCTGGGGTCTGGCTGGAACCGCCGGTGTGCTGCTGCGCGACGCCCTCGGCCGCGGCCGGGAAACCGCCGGCGGACGCCATTACCCGGTTCCCGGCGGTATGCTCGAAACCGCTGAGAACCTGCGCCGCGACTACTCCCTCGACCGCGTCGAACAAGACGAACTCGCCGTGGAATCTCAGCGTCGCGCCCTCGCCGCCGTCGCGGACGGCCGCTTTCTCGATGAGATCGTGCCGGTCACCGTGCCCGGCCGCAAGGGTCCCGTCGTCGTGTCCGTTGACGAGACCCCCCGCGAAACCACCCTCGAGGCCCTCGCCGGCCTCAAACCGATCATGGGCAAAGCGGATGCCGCCGCCACCGTCACCGCCGGCAACGCGAGCGGGCAAAACGATGCGGCCGCCGCGTGCATCGTGACCACCCCGGAACGCGCCGCCGCGCTCGGCCTCACCCCGGTCGTGCGCCTCGTCTCTTGGGCGCGCGCCGGCGTCGAACCCTCACGCATGGGCCTCGGCCCGGTGCCCGCGACGAAGCTCGCGCTCGAGCGTGCCGGACTCACTCTCGCCGACATCGACCTGATCGAGCTCAACGAGGCCTTCGCCGCTCAGGTGCTCGCGGTCAGCCGGGAGTGGAACTTCACCCTGGAAGACTGGGCACGCACCAACGTCAATGGCTCCGGCATCTCGCTCGGCCACCCGGTCGGCGCGACCGGCGCCCGCATTCTCGCCACCGCGAGCCGCCACCTACAGCGCACCGAGGGCCGCTACCTGCTCGAAACCATGTGTATCGGCGGCGGGCAAGGACTTGCGGCCGTCTTCGAGCGCGCGTAACAGCATGCGTTTCGCCAACCATGTCGAAATCGCGATCGCGCATATTTGTTATGCCAGACAGTGCATGACTGCTTGGCGAGCGGATGGCCGGAGGCGAGCCGCTACTGGAACGCGGAGATGCCCGTGATGGCCCGGCCGACGACGAGGGTGTTGATCTCGTAGCTGCCCTCGTAGGTGAAGAGCGCTTCGGCGTCGGCGAAGACGCGGGCCATACCGAAATCGGTGGAGATGCCGTTGCCGCCGAGCACCGAACGGCCGAGCGCCACGGATTCCCGCATGCGCCCGCTCGCCGAGGCCTTGGCCATCGCGGCGTGCTCGGGCCGCAACGTGCCGGCCTGCTGCAGCTGCGCGATGCGCACCATCGTGCCGAGGGAGGTCGTTGCGTTCTCCAGGATGCGCACGAGCTTCTCCTGCACCAATTGGAACGATGCGATCGGCTTGCCGAACTGCCGGCGTTCGAGGGCGTAGCGCAGCGCGCAGTCGTAGGCGGCGAACTGCAGCCCGACGGTCTGCCAGCCCACCCAGACGCGGCTATTGGTGAGCAACCGGTTGGTGTCGCGAAAACTCGTGGCTCCGGGCAGGCGGTCGCGCTCGGCGACCACGACGTTATCGAGGGTGATCGTGGCGTTCTGCACGATGCGGAGGGCGATCTTGTTCTCGATCTTTTCCGCTGTGAACCCCTGCAGGGCCGAGCTGACGATGAACCCCTTGATCTGGTCGTCGGCGGTGTCGCGCGCCCAGACCAACACGTTGGCGGCGAAGGTTCCACTGCCGATCCACCGTTTGACGCCGTTCAGGGTCCACGATGCGCCGGTGCGGGTGGCGGTCGTCTCCATGTTGCGGGACACGTCGGAGCCGTGGTCCGGTTCGGTGAGCGCGAACGCGCCGATTCTGCGCAGGGAGATGGCGTCGGCCAGGTAGCGGTCGCGCTGGTCGTCGGTGCCCAGCTGTGCGATGGCCGCCGCGAACAGGCCGCTGTGCACGCCGACGAAGGTGGAGATGGAGGCATCCACCCGGGCGAGCTCGACGGTCATGAAACCGTGCAGCAGAAAGTTGTTGCCGCGCGCACACAGATCCACGAGGTTGAGGGCGGCGAGCGTCGGAATGATCTCGAACGGAAACGTCGCGTTGTTCCAGTGCTCGGCCACGATCGGCCGCACGTCGCGCTCGAGCACCGCACGGGCCTCGGCCACGAGCTGCTGCTCCTCGGGGGCGAGCAGGTCCTGGTAGGAGAAGAAATCGGCGGTCGGGCCGGTGTAGAACTCGGGGCTGCAGGCTTCGGTGCTGCCGATCTGCGGGCTGTCAACGGCGATGCTCATGGCTGGTCCTCTCTGACCTGGTACCCCTGAATTGTGCGCCAATCCGTAAAATTGCGCAATCTCTCGCCGGAAGACCGTGCATAGTGCGTCTGGACTGCCCGGTAAGACCTCTCAGATTGCCCCCGATGCGCGATGTTAGCGGGTAGCGGAGGTGTTCATGGTGAGCACGTCGGTGCCGTCCAGGTCGTGCAGGGCGAGCGTCACCGTCACGGCGCCGAGCGTGCCGAGCGAGCTCACGTGGGTTCCGCCGCAGGGGATGCGCACACTTGCGTCCGGCAGCTCGCAGACCCAGAAGCGGCGATCCGTCAACAAGTCGCCGTCGCGGTCGACGCGCACCGTGGCATCCGTTTCGGTCCAGACAAGAAGGGTCGCGTTGACGGCCGCTTCGATCGAGGCGAGCGCCTCGGCGAATCCCTCGACCGTGAAGCCCTTCTTGCGCAGCGACTTGCCGAGTCGGTACGTGTCGACGGAGGCGTTCTGGCCGATAAGCGACTCGTCGATGGCGAGGCCGTCGAAGTCGGGGTGGCCGAGGGCGTCGGGGCGTACCTCCTTCTTCCAGCGGTCGGCGAGGGCGTCGTTGAGGGCTAGTGAGGCGAGGTGGCAGCTGGTGTGGCCGGCACTTGTGGCATCGCGCAGGCTTTCGTCGACCTCGACGGTGACCGTGTCGCCGGCCGAGAGCCCGGCCGCGTCGACCACGTGCACGACGACGAAGGCCCAGCCGGGCGTTCCCTTGCCCACCGGAATGTCGTCGCCGATATACAACGCCGACCCGTCGGTGGCTCCCACGATGCAGTCCTCGACCGGCCAGAAAGCGGCGCCGTGGTGCAGCAGCGCGAGGTCGGGCCCCTGGTCAGGCCAGCCGGCGTCGACCGGATGCACGCAGGTCGCGTCGAGAAGCACGGCCGAGCGTCCGTCGGCGAGCGGTTCGGAGTGCAACACGGTCGCCTGCAGGTCGACGGCTCCGCTCGGGTACAGCACGCGGGTATCTTCGCTGGGCAGGGTCATGGCTGGTCCTTTCGGTGCTGCCGGCAGGCCGCGAAACGCATGCTGACGGCCGGGCGGCTGCGCCGGGCACGCGTGGATGCACCGGCCAGGCCGTTCAGTGGAGCGGATGCTGCGGTGTGAGTAGAACCGGCAAGGAAAAAGGGTGCCGTCACGATCGTGGCGGCACCCCGTGCGCTTGTTGGCCCCTAGCTCTTGCGGGCCCGGGAAGCGGTCTCTTCAGACTTCGCCTTCTTGTCGGCCCTTTTTTCCTTGAGGGACTTGTCGGCAACCTTTTTGGTTGCGTCCTTTTTCGGTGATTTATCAGCCATTGTGTACTCCTTCGCGCCGAGCCGTGGGGCCCCGTCATCTCGAGAATACGCGGGTTTGCCGCAAACGTCATCTTGCGCGGCCGACCGAACCGGTCAACCCGGCAGCAACCCTGTGCATGACTGCCGGTGTGTCGTATGCTGTCGCTGCACTGAACCCCACCCCGTCGAAAGGTCACCCTCATGAGCCATAGCGCCACCTACCGGGCAGTACTCTTCGGACCGAACCCGATCGCCGCCGGAACCGAGGTGGAGCTTGAATATGTCGACGGTGTCTACCAGAACGTGATCGTGCTCGAGGCGGTCGAGGACACCGAAACGATCACGCGCACCTACAAGCGCGGCCACGAGACCGAGGAACCCATCCCGTACCGGTTCGTCGAGGAGGACGTCGCCGAAGCCGACGGCGAGGCCGACGTTCCCAACTGACCTGCCGCGCTTGTCTCGGCGCGGGGGTGACGGCATCCGTTTATATGCGGATGCCGTCGTCCCGAACGTGAACGTACCCGCGCTGGAGTTAGATGCGTGCGGTGTTAGATGCGCTTGGTGTTAGATGCGCTTGGTGTTAGATGCGCTTGGTGTTAGATGCGCTTGGTGGCGTCGCGGCCTAGCCGCACCGGCAGCGCCATGAGCGGCCCCACGAAGCGGCGCTGCAGGCGGCGTGCCGGGCCCCAGACGATCTGCACGATGTACTGCGACAGCAGCGCGCCGGCCGCGAGGGCCATGGCGATGCCCGCCGCGGTGAGCAGGGAGAGCAGCCCGTTGATGTCGCCCTCCGATAGCATGAGCAGTCCGCGAAACAGGGTGAGCCCGGGTACGAGCGGCACGAGGGCTGTCACCATGATGACGAGCGGCGGGGTGCGCACGATGCGGGCGGTGACAGCGGCCAGCAGCCCGACGCCGAGGGCGCTCGCCGCCGAGGATCCGACCAGGCCGAACCCACCGGCCATGGCCGCGACAAAGAGAAATTCGGCGAGTGCACCGAGCACGCAGACCACCCAGACCGCGCGCCACGGTACCTGCACGGCGAGCGCGAATCCGATCACGATCACAATCGCGGCCACGAGGAGCACCGGCAGAACGCCGAGCGTCACGATCGGGTTCGAGTCAATCTCGAGCATGAGGCCGAACCGGGCCAGGAAAAGCGCGGAGCCGGACACTCCGGTGACCAGGCCGGCCGTGATCAGCAGAGCCTCCACCATTCGGGCGGTGCCGGTGAGGTAGAACCCCGACAGTGTGTCATGCACGGCGCCGAACGTGGTCACTCCGGCGAGGAGCATGATGATGGTGGCGACCACCACGAGCGAAGGGTTCGCCGTGGGGTCGATCACCCGCACGATCGCGGCGACGATCGGGCCGATCGCTCCGCCGACGACGGTTTGGTAGAACAGGGGAACCTGGCGGTGGTCAAGCACCGAGGTGATCCAGTCGATGATCCAGGTGGCGATGAACGCGGCGATGATCACGGTGAGCCCGGCGCCGATCAGCACGGCGGCTCCCGCGCCGACGAGGCTCCAGCCGATGCGGCGCCACTGCTTGGGCACTTGCGGTTTGGAGCTGACGATCGTCGCGAGGATCTTACGCGCTTCGGCGACCTCGATCGGCTTCTCGATGATGTCGGCAATGAGCTCCGACGTCGCCGTGAGCTTGGAATAGTCGAGCGTGCGGTACTTCACGTTGCGGCTGCGGATGATCGACTCGTGCGTCGACGCATCTTCCTGCGTGAGTGTGATGGTCGTGTGCGTGATGTTCGCGTCGGTGCCCTTGAGCCCGTAGGCGCGGGTGAGCGCGATCATCGCGGCGGTCGCATCTTCGGCGCCGGCGCCGGCGGTGAAGATGACCTCGGCGAGGCGCATGGTGAGGTCGAGAACGCTTCGGGTGTAGCCGGCGTGGTCGAGGGTGATGGCGGTGGTCTTGCTGAAATTCAACTGGTGCTCAAATCGAGGGGACCTAGAACGGATGCTGCGGCGGTCGCGTGCGCGGAATCCGCGTCGGAGGGGTGGAACAAACCCGCGAGCACGTCGCGGTAGAGCCGCCCGAGTTCGGAGCTGGCGCTGTAGGCCGAACCGCCGGCGATCTGCACGGCGGTGTCGACGACGAACTTCGCGTTCTGGGTGGCTCGGTACTTGAGCCCCGACAGCTGGGCGAACCAGGCCGGTCCGACCGTGAACGAACGCTCGTCGACGGTGCGGGCGAGGGCGTCGATCTGCGGGTAGATGCCGTCCATCGCGATGACGAGGTCGCCTACCCGCCAGCGCGCCACCGGATCCTGCGCGTGCGAGCGGCCATCGTTCTTGAGCGAGGTGCGCAGGTTTGCGCCCGCTACGGCGAGTTCAAGCGCGCGCTGACCGATGCCGGTGTACACCGCGCTGAGCAGGATCTCGAAGGTGGCGAAGATTCCAGCGACGAGCGGGTCGCCGTTCGGGCCGACCGGCAGCCGTCGCACGACCCGGTCGGGGCGGGCCAGCGCGCCGTCGAGCACGGTGCTCTGGCTCTGGCTGGCGCGCATGCCGAGGGTGTTCCAATCGTCTTTCGAGCGGATGCCGGCATCCGCTCTTTCGAGGAACGCCCAGACGATCGCGGGGTCAGCCAAGTCTGAGGAGTCGAGGCCGAGGGTGCCGAGTCGGGTCCAGGCGGGGGAGAGCGAGGTGAAAACCTTGGTGCCGGTGAACCGGTAGCCACCGCCTTGCTGGGGGCGGGCATCCGTTTGGGAACCGAACAGCACGAGATCGTTCCCGGGTTCGCTCACGCCGAAGGCGAAGATTTCGCCGCGGCCGGCTTCCTCGAGTAGAAAATCGAGCGAGTGGTCGCCCTGCGCGTGCAGACTTGCAGCGACGCCGGTCCAGATCAGGTGCATGTTCACGGCGAGGGCGGTGGCCGGGGCGTGCGCGGCGAGCCGGGTCTGCGCGTGAACGGTTTGCTGCAGGGTGCGGCCGAGTCCGCCGAACCGGGTCGGCACGAGGGCGCGCAGGTACCCGGCCGCGACAAGCTCGGCCAGATCTTCGGTGAAGAACGCGTTGGCCCGGTCATACCCCGCGGCCCTGGAGCGGATGCCGACCAGTGTTCGGTCAGAAAGCAACGGCTTGTTCTGATCGTTGTCGGGTGCAGAAACGGGCGCTGCCGGACTTGTTTCGGGCAGAGCCATAGTCGGGAGAAACTCGGTCACACAGACAAGCCTATGCAGCCTTGCGGCGTCGCGCGAACAACCGCACGATCAAAAGCACAATTGCACCGAAAATCGCCAGTACGCCCAGCCAGGGGATGGCCATTCCGAGGCCGATCAACAGGCCGCCGAGGGCGGCGACGAGGGCGGTCCAGCCGGCGATGATGCCGGTCCAGAAAGTGTCGGGCCCGCCCGCGGCGACGGTGCCCTCCGCGACCAGTTCGAGCTGCACGGTGGAGTAGTCGATCTGGTCGGCCAGAAAGTCGCGCTGGGACTGCAGGCTTTCGAGTTCACTCTGCCGGCTCGACAGCGCGCTTTCGATGCTGATCAGGTCGGTCGTGCTCGTCGCCGAGGCCATCAGCGCGAGCAGCCGGTCGACCGAGGTGGTCAGGGCGGTGATGCGGGCGTCGAGGTCCTGGCTCTGCTGGGTGACGTCCTGCGCGGTGAGTGAGACGAAGTTGAGCCGGCCGAGCTTCTTCAGCTCAATCAGCGTGCGGTCGAGTTCGTCGGACGGAATGCGCAGGGTCAGGTTCGCGCTCGCCGGCTGAATATCGGTCGCCGGGTTTTCGCTGCGGCTGTCGACCCGGCCGCCAGCCTGTTCGGTGATGGTCACGGCCGATTCGCTCGCTTTGACCGGGTCGGTCGCGGTGATCGAAAGGGACCCGGTGGTGATGACGTCTCGATTGGCGGTGTACAGATCGCTCGTGGTTCCGGTGACGTCAGGGGCGGCCTCGTCCGGGACGACACCGCCCGACACGCTGCCGGACGAATCGGTGCCCACGGAACCGCTGTTCGCCGTGCACCCCGCCAACAACGCGGCCGTCATGAGCACCGCGATCACACCCCAGGTTCGCCTCATGCTTCACTGTACGAGCGTGTCGGCGTAGCACGCTGAAGGCAGTCTGGGAGTCGGATTACAATTGGGACTCGACGCCTACCCCCCGAAGTAAGGTCATGAGGTCGGCGGAACAGCTCGACTCGTAACGACCAGGAGGACGACATGGGATTCGTAGACGACGCCAAGGACGCACTCGACGCCACCGGTAAGAAAATCGGCCGCGCGGTGGATGACGTCAAGGACCGCATCGAAGACAAGGCCGACGAGGCCAAGGCCGACGCCAAGGTGAAGAAGGCTGAGGGTGAGGTCAAGCACGCCGAGGCCGAACGCAATGCCACCGAGGCCAAGAACGACTTCAAGGCCACCCTGCGCGACAATAATTAGCGTATGACCTGGTGGGCGAAGCGGATGCGCAGGACGCGTCGGCCTCGCCCACCACTGCTGCACGTGGCAACGGATGCCGGGACCGGTCCGGTCGTGATTCTCGTGCACGGCATCGCGTCGTCCTCGGTCACCTTCTACGAGGTGATCCCGTTGTTGACCCCGAATCACCGGGTGATCGCCGTCGACATTCTGGGGTTCGGGCAATCCCCCGCACCGGAGGGGTGTGAGTACCGGCTGGAGGATCACGTCGGAGCCCTGGCCGCGACCATCCGGTCGTTGAAGCTGCGCGAGCCGTTCGTTCTGGTCGGGCATTCGCTCGGCAGCCTGATCAGTACCCGCTATGCGGCCATGGAGCAGCACGGCCGGGTGGCGACGTTCCGGCGGCGGGTGACCGGTCGCGGTACGGTGTCGCGCATGGTGCTCGTGGGTCCGCCGGTCTACGTCTCGCCAAGCGATATCGGTGACCCGCGGGTCAAGGCCCGGGTGAGCGCCTATCTGCGTGCCTACGATTTTCTGCGTGCCAACAAGGAATTCACGCTCGCCAATGCGGCCTTCATGTCGCGCCTGCTGCCCAAGGGTATTTTCGAACTAACCGAGAAGACCTGGACCCCGTTCATCAAGTCGATGGAGCACTGCATCGAGTCGCAGACCGTGGTGAGCGACGTGGCGAGCCTCACCGTGCCGGTCGACGTGATCTACGGCGCGCTCGACGCCTTCATCGCGCAGGGCAGCATGACCGTTATCGAGCGGATGCGCCACGTCACCATGCACCGCGTCGAGGCCAACGACCACATCATTCGCCGGCGGTTGGCGCGGGTGCTCGTGAAGGTGATCGACAGCTGAACTACACGGCCGGGAAGATGGCGCCGGTGAGTTCCTCGGACAGCGACCAGAGACGGCGGGCATCCGCTTCGTCGAGCGAGCGCGGGGGCAGCCTGGCGGGCGCGGGGGCGCCGGTGAGTTCGCCGAATCCACCGGGGCCGTAGTAGCCGCCGCCGGCTGCTGCCGGGCTCGTCGCCGCGTAAAGCACCGGCAGGATGCCCTGGTCGATCTGCTGCCAGATCCAGCCGATCTGGTGGGTGGCCTCGTTGACGGCGAGGAAGACCCGGGCCGAGGCTCCCTTGTGGGTGGGGCCGGTGATCTGCAGGTTCGTGACGGTCGCGCCCGGGTGCGCGGCGATGCTGCGCAGGCCCCAGCCGCCGACGATGCTGCGCCGGTTGAGTTCGCGTGCGAACATGAGCGTGGCGAGCTTGGAGAGCGCGTAGGCGCGGTGCGGCCGGTAGCGCAAGCCTTGCAGATCGTCGAAATCGAGGCGTCCGGTGCGAGCGATCAGGCTTGAGAGACTCACGACCCGGCTCAATGTGGCGGCGCGCAGCAGCGGCAGCAGGTGGGCGGTGAGCGCGAAGTGGCCGAGGTGGTTGGTGCCGAATTGCAGCTCGAAGCCGTCTTCGGTCTCGTCGCGCACCGGCGGCATCATGAGACCGGCGTTGTTGATCAGAATATCGATTGGGCGCCCTTCCTTCGTGAGCTCCTCACCGAATCCGGTGGTGCTCGACAGCGAGGCCAGATCGAGATGCCGGATGCTGACGCTCGCCTCCGGAATCTGCTCACGAATGCGTCTCACGGCCGCGGCACCCTTCTCCTCGTTCCGCACGGCGAGGATGACCTCTGCGCCCGCGCGGGCGAGGCGGCCGGTGAGGCCGAATCCGAGGCCGCTGTTGGCGCCCGTGACGACGGCAAGCTTGCCGTGCAGGTCGGGAATCTGGATGTCGGGGAGGTGTTTGGCGCGCGTGGTCATGGGTCTCCCATTTGTCGTAAAGCTCCATCCAACCCCGTTTGGAGGGTGGAAGTCACGCGGCGGTCGGGGGCCCGAGGCGGATTCACGGCTGCGCGGTCAGGCGGCCTAGTGCTGCGGCGGGTCACCGATGCGCTCGAGGGCATCGACGATGAGCGCCCAGAACTTCTCGTGGTCGAGGTCGACGGCCACCTGCGTGGTGCAGTCCGCCGGAGCGGGCGCGCGAAAGTCGGCCACGGTCATGCCGAGGGTGAGGGTGCCGGCCAGCTCCACATCGAGGGGAGCCTTGCGCACGGTGATCACGCTCGGGTCGATCACGAACGCGACCGCGCACGGGTCGTGCACGGGTGGGTAGTCGAAACCCTGGGCATCCTTGTAGGTTTCGGCGAAGAACGCGAGCAGCTCGCCGACGAACCGGGCCGGCGCGGTGCCGACCGCCGCGATGCGGCGAGCGACGTCGGGGGTGGCGAGGGCCTGGTGGGTCAGGTCCAGCCCGATCATGGTGAGCGGCCACTTCTCGTTGAAAACGATGTGGGCGGCTTCGGGGTCGATGACGATATTGAACTCGGCTGTGGCTGACCAGTTGCCCACGTGGTAGCCACCCCCCATAAGCACGACCTGCTTGACCCGCTCGACGATGCGCGGCTCCTTGCGGACGGCAAGGGCGATATTGGTCAGGGCGCCGGTCGGCACGAGGGTGATCTCGCCCGGCTCGTGCGCCATGATCGTATCGATGATGAGGTCGACGGCGTGCCGGTGGTCGAGCTCAAGGCTCGGTTCGGGCAACACGGGTCCGTCGAGGCCCGACTCGCCGTGAATCGTCGGTGCCGTCTCGATCTGCCGCACCAGTGGGCGCTCGCATCCGGCGGCGAACGGAACCCCGGTGATGCCGGCCACGCGGGCGACCGACAGGGCGTTGCGGGTGACCTTGGCGAGGGTCTGGTTGCCCATTACGGTGGTCACGGCGACGAGTTCGATTTGGGGGTTTCCGTGCGCGAGCAGCAGCGCGATCGCATCGTCGTGGCCGGGGTCGCAGTCGAGAATGATTTTGGTGGGCACAGTTCAGGGTAGGTCCTCGCTCACCGCCGATGCATTTCGGGCCCCGTGCAGTCTGCGCGGCGTGGCCGGGGCGGCGCGGGGGCTGGCCGCGGGGCTTGGCGCGAGCGGCGGCATCCGCTTGCCGCATCTCTCATGCTCCGTGCAGAGCCGCTCCGATAAGCTGGGCGCGCGGTTGTAGTTCACATCCGCCCCCGTACCGAGGAGCTTGTTCGTATGACTTTGATCGAGGAATTCCTCATGCCCGGCGGCGGCACGAGTATTAACACCCTGCCGAAGGTTTCGCTGCACGACCACCTCGACGGTGGCCTGCGCCCGCAGTCCATCATCGAACTGGCCGACTCCATCGGATTCGAGCTCCCGACAACGAATGCCGACGCGCTCGGCGAGTGGTTCTCCACCCAATCCAATGCTGGTTCGCTCGTGGAATACCTCAAGACCTTCGACGTCACCACCGCCGTGATGCAAACCCGCGAGGGCCTCAGTCGGGTCGCCCGCGAATTCGTCGAGGACCTCGCCGACGACGGCGTCATCTACGGTGAGATTCGCTGGGCTCCCGAACAGCACCTTGCTCGCGGCCTCACCCTCAACGAGGTCGTCGAAGCCGTGCAGGACGGCATCGAAGCCGGCATTGAGAACGTCGAAGAGTCGGGCCGCAGCATCCGCATCGGCCAGCTCATCACCGCCATGCGCCACGCCGATCGCGCGCTGGAAATCGCCGAACTCGCTGTGCGCTACCGCTTCGACGGCGTCGTCGGCTTCGACATCGCCGGCGCCGAGGCCGGCTTCCCGGCCGGCAACCATCGCGCAGCCTTCGACCTGCTGGCCCGTGAATTCATGCCGGTCACCGTGCATGCTGGCGAGGCCGATGGCCTCGACAGCATTCGAGGCGCCCTGTTTGACGGCCGCGCGCTGCGCCTCGGCCACGGGGTGCGCCTCGCCGAGGACGTCACCATCGAACGCCAGGACGACGACAACACTTTCGTCACCCTCGGCCCGGTGGCCCAGTGGGTGCGCGATCGCGAGATCACGCTCGAGCTGAGCCCCTCCTCGAACCTGCAGACCGGGGCGGTCGCCGCTTGGGGCGAGGAACTGTTCGACCACCCGTTCGACCTGCTCTACCAGCTCGGCTTCAAGGTCACCGTCAACACCGACAACCGTCTGATGAGCGACACGACCCTCACCCAGGAGCTCGCCCTGCTGTCTGACGCCTTTGGCTACGATCTCGGCGACCTCGAGACCTTCCAGCTCAACGCCGCAAACGCCGCATTCCTGCCGCTGGAAGACCGCGAAGAACTCGTCGAAGCCATCGAAGCCGGCTTCGGCGACGCCTGACGCCGGCCTGCCGAGTCAGCGAGTGCCTGCGCGACTCATGGAGTTCGACTCCACTTATCCGAAAGTGATCATGCCACTGCCGCACCTCCCGCTCAATGCCATCACCATCGGCGCGCTCGCTGACGACTGGCCGGCCGCCATCACGGCGGCCGGTGACGCCCTCGTGCGTTCCGGCGCGACGACATCCGCTTATACCGATCGCATGATCGAAGTGATTCGCGAATTCGGTGCCTACATTGTGATCGCGCCGGGCCTGGCGCTCGCGCATGCCCGCCCAGGAGCGGATGTTCTTACCGACGGACTCTGCGTTGTCACCCTTGCCGAGCCGGTCGCTTTCGGCCACCCCCACAATGACCCGGTCAGTGTGATCGTCGGCCTGGCCGTGAGCGGCGCCGACGACCACCTGCAATTCGTCGCAGAACTCGCCAACGTCTTCAACGATCCTGCGGTGATTCCGGCACTGGCCGGCGCGACCACCGCCGAATTCGTGCAGGGCGTGTTCGGACAGACCGAAGCGCTCGCATGACCGCGCCGACGGTATGCCCATGAAGATCGTCGTCATGTGTGGCATCGGGCTCGGCACCTCGGCCATCCTCAAGGTCAACGCCGAGCGGGCCCTCGAACGTCTTGATATCGACGCGAGCGTGCAGGCAACGGATGTCGCCGGCGTGCGCGCCGCTGCGGCCGACGCCCAGGTCATCCTGACTTCGTCAGAGCTCGTCGAGGCGATCGGCAAGACCAACGCCGACGTGATCGTGATCAACAATTATTTCGACGTCGACGAGCTCGTCGCCAAGCTGGAGATCGCGCTGGGTTCCTAGCCTTCCACGTTCTGCTCGTGGCCCCTGAGCGTTTCTAGGGCCGTTAGGTTAGCTCGGCGAACGGATGCCGCTCCGCCGGACCCATTTCCGCCCCGCACGCCTGTGTAAGGTCGGGCAGCGTGCGGCGACCTTGTGCGACGTCGAGTTGGCTCTAAGCTCAGCGCATGAGCGACAGCGCCGACCACAGCGACAGCGCCGACCACAGCGCCAGCGCCGACCACAGCGCCAGCGCCGACCACAGCGCCGACCACAGCGCCGATCACAGTGCCGACGAAGGCGGCATTGTGCAGCCGGGAGTAGGGGCCGAGCATCGCTGGCCCGCCGTGCTCGGCCTGCTGATCGCGCTCGGACTGTATTCCATGCTGCCGAGTACGTTTCTGCCCGGCCTGCGCTACACGGTTATCGCGATCGGGCTGGCACTGCTGATTCCGCTCATCGTTTTGAATCCGTACCGGCTGCATCGTGAGACCCGCTGGTCGAAGTACGTTGCCACGGGCCAGGCCTTACTGCTGGTCGCGGCCAACGAGGTCGCGCTCGTGCAACTCGTCATTCAACTCACCTCAGGCGGCAATGGTGACGGGGCGACCCTGTTGCTCGCGGCCCTGCAGGTCTGGGTGACCAACGTCATCGCCTTCGCCCTCGTCTACTGGGAACTCGACCGCGGCGGCCCGGTCTCGCGCCGGCATGCCGATCGCAAGGACTTTCCCCCGGCTGATTTTCGCTTTCCCCAAGATGAAGATCACGACGCCATCGAGGAGGTCGCCGCCCGCTCGTCGCGGCGCATCGGCTGGGTCGCCTCGTTCTTCGACTATGTGTATTTCTCGCTGTCGAACTCCATGGCGTTCAGTCCGACCGACACGATGCCGCTGTCCCTGCGGGCCAAGGCACTCATGGCTCTCGAGTCCTTCGGCGGTTTCGTGCTCCTGGCCCTCGTCATCGCCCACGCCGTCTCCCTGCTCGGCTAGCGGCGCCGCGGCATCGGCTCGCCGAACGGCACCCCGGCAACTACGCGATCAGCGCGCGCATTCCGCGATCGAGTTCGTCGAGCGCGGCCTGGGCGGCCGCTTTACGTTCCACCAGGGCGCCGACTTTGCTGCGGGTGTCGATGTACACCTTGAGCTTCGGCTCGGTACCGCTCGGGCGCACCATCACGCGGGACCCATCCGTCAAGCGGATGCGCAACACGTCGCTCGGCGGCAGCTCGCCGAACCCCCAGCGAAAGTCATCGATCTCGTCGACGCGAATGCGGCCGACGTGGGTCGGTGGAGATTCCCGCAGGCGGGTCATCACGAGTGCGATGGTCGACAGTTCGCTGACTCGCACCGAGATCTGGCCCGAGGCGTAGTGCCCGAATCTCTCACTGAAGCGGTCGAGATAGCGGGCGAGGGTCGTGCCCTCCGACTTGAGGTCGCTCACGAGCGAGAGCAGCGCGACGGCAGCCGAGATGCCGTCCTTGTCGCGCACGGTCTCCGGGTTGACCAGGTAGCCCAGCGCCTCTTCGAAGCCGTAGACCAGGTTGGGTACCCGGGACACCCATTTGAATCCGGTGAGGGTCTCGGTGAAACGCAGGCCGTAGGCATCCGCTACCGCGTGTAGCGCCGGCGACGACACGATCGAACAGGCCAGCGTGCCGGTATTCAGGGCGAGGCCGTTGCCGCTCAGGTCGGTGCCACCATCGGCGTCGAGATCGGTTGCCCCGGCGAGCGCGGCGGCCCGCCAGCCGAGAATAGCGCCGACCTCGTTGCCGCTCAGCCGCCGAAAGCCGCTCGCGCTCGAGAGGTCGGGGATGGCTACGGCGAGGCGGTCGGCATCCGGATCGTTGGCGATGATGAGTTCGGCGTTCACCTCGCGCGCGGTCTCGTAGGCGAGGTCCAGCGCACCGGGTTCTTCCGGGTTCGGAAATGCCACCGTTGGAAAAGCGGCGTCGGGGGCGATCTGCGCGTCGACGAGGGTCGGCAGGTCGAATCCGGCCTTTTCGAGCACCCGGCGGGTGGTGTCCCAGCCGACGCCGTGCATGGCGGTGTACACCGCGTTCACCTGTGCGCGCGGCCGGTGGGCGATGCCGGCGGTCGCAGCGATGTAGGCGAGCACGACGTCTTCGTCGGCGGTCTCGTAGCTGCCGCGCGGCAAATGCGGCACGTGTTCGTCGGCGGCGACGCGCAGAATCTCGTCCGAGATGGCCTTGTCGTCGGGGGCGACGATCTGGGCGCCGTTATTCACGCCGCCCAGGTAGACCTTGTAGCCGTTGTCGTTGGACGGGTTGTGCGAGGCGGTCACCATTACGCCGCAGCTCGCATCGAGGTGCCGCACCGCGAAGGCCAGCACGGGCGTCGGCAGCAGGCGCGGTAAGAGGATGGCGCGCACCCCCGCGCCCGCCATGATCGTCGCCGTGTCGGTCGCGAAGACGTGGGAATTCTTGCGGCCGTCGTAGCCGATGACGACCGACGGCGTCACGCCGGGGGCGGCGTGGCGTCGCAAATAGGTGGCGAGGCCGGCCGCGGCCTGCGAGACAAGAACCCGGTTCATGCGGTTCGGTCCGGCGGAGATTTCGCCCCGCAGCCCGGCCGTGCCGAAGGCGAGCCGGGTGTCGAACCGCGAGTGCAGGTTCGACAGGGCCACGGTGTCGCCGTCGTCGACGGCGTTGATGAGCGCGCGCAGCTGCGCCTGTGTCTCCGGGTCGGGATCCTGGTTGAGCCAGGCCCTGGCCGCCTGCAGCAGCGCCGCGGTGCGGTCGGTCGAGGCGAGCGGCGTCTCGTGGGCGACCGGCGCGGTGGCGAGGTTGTCCTCCCCTGCGCTCTCGGGTGTGATGGTCTGAATGGCGACCGTCGGGTCGAAATCGTCGTCGTTGTTCTGCGCGATGGTCTGAATGGCGACCGTCGGCTCCGAGCCAGCGTCGTCGCTGTTCGGCACGATGGGCAGGGTGCGGGTCGGCGTCGGGGCCTCATCATCAGCGGATGGCGCGGCCGCGTCGGCGACGCGAGCGGCGGCATCCTCGGCGCTCGACGGGTTTTCGGTCGAAGCCGAGTCCGGGGCGGCGTCGGGAGTGACCGGCGCAGCATCCGCTGGAGGGCCGGAGTGGCGGCCGCCGGTGCGCTCGGCCGGATGGTCGGAGCCAGTCTCGCCCTGACCGGTCACAGTGCAGCCACGATCCGGGCGAGGAGTGCGCTGATCACCGGTTCGGCCAGCGCACCGGCCTCGATGACTTCGCCGTGGCTGAGCGGGGTCTTCTGAATGCCGGCGGCGAGGTTGGTGACGAGCGAGAGGCCCAGCACCTCCATGCCGGACTGCCGTGCTGCAATGGCCTCGAGCGCGGTCGACATGCCCACGATGTGACCGCCGATCGCCTTAGCCATCTGCACCTCGGCGGGGGTTTCGTACTGCGGCCCGCGAAACTGGCAGTACACGCCCTCGTCGAGCGTCGGGTCGATGCTGCGTGCCAGGTCGCGCAGCCGCTTCGAGTACAGGTCGGTCAGGTCCACGAAGTTCGCGCCCTCGATTGGAGAATCAAAAGTCAGGTTGATGTGGTCGCTGATCAGCACAGGGGTGCCCGGTGTCCACGATTCACGGATGCCGCCCGCCCCGTTGGTCAGGATCATCGTCGTCGCTCCGGTCGCCGCTGCCGTGCGCACGCTGTGCACGACCCGCCGTACGCCGTGGCCCTCGTAGTAGTGAGTGCGTGCACTGATCACAAGAGCGCGCTTGCCGCCGGGCAGCAGAACGGAACGCAGCGTGCCCGCGTGGCCGGCCAGCGCGGGGGCGCTGAACCCGGTGATGTCCGCGGCGGACACGGTGTGGGTGGTCTCGCCGATCAGGTCCGCGGCCTTGGCCCAGCCGCTGCCGAGCGTGAGAGCGATGTCGTGCCGGGGCACTCCCGTGATCCCCGCGATCTCCGCGGCGGCCGACCGTGCTGCCTCATACGGATCTGTTGCGGGCAGGTCTAACGGGTTGATCTCGTTCGTGAACATTTCACTACTCTAGAACCCCGGCCGAGAGCGCGGAGATTCCGCGCGAATTCTGCCCATCGGCGCGCCGAACGGTCGCTGAGACGATCATTCGGTGCGTATTCGCCCCTTTCAGGGCACAGAGCGGGGCTCGTGGGCGGGCAGACGGTTTTGTGAGGGGTGCGCGGGCCAGGAGAATGGACTACATGGCCTATGAGTTCGAACGCAAGCAGCGCATCGCAGTATTAGGCGGTGGGCCCGGCGGATACGAAGCGGCCATCGCCGGTGCACAACAGGGTGCCGATGTCACCCTCATCGAAAGCGTCGGTGTCGGCGGTTCGGCTGTGATCACCGATGTCGTCCCTTCCAAATCCCTCATAGCCACGGCTGAGGCGTCGAACTCGATCGGCGAGGCCACCGATCTGGGTGTGCAGTTCTTCGTGCGCGGCGACACCGGTAAGCCCCTGCGTCCCGAGGTGGCTATCAACCTGGCCGCCGTGAACAAACGCCTGCTCGCCCTCGCCCGCCAGCAATCCGAAGACATGAAGGCCTCACTCATTCGCGCCGGCGTGCGCTTCGTGCAGGGCCACGGACGTCTCGACGGCACTACGGGCATCATCGTCGCGACCTCCGGCGACGCGACAGCCACCGACTTCGACCGCATCGACGCCGACACCCTCGTCGTCTCCGTGGGAGCCAGCCCACGCGTGCTGGCGTCCGCGATGCCCGACGGCGAGCGCATCCTCACCTGGACCCAGCTCTACAACCTCAAGGCCATCCCCGAGCACCTCATCGTCGTCGGCTCAGGCGTCACCGGTGCCGAGTTCGCCTCGGCCTACCGCGCCCTCGGCGCGAAGGTCACCCTCATCTCCAGCCGCGATCAGGTTCTGCCCGGGGAAGACGCCGACGCGGCCAACGTGATCGAAAACGTCTTCAAGCGCAACGGCATGACCGTGCTCTCCAAGTCGCGGGCATCCTCGGTCGAACGCACGAAGACCGGAGTCGTCGCCACCCTCGACGACGGACGCACGGTCGAGGGCAGCCACTGCCTCATCGCCGTCGGCTCGATTCCGAACACGGCCAACATCGGCCTCGAGCAGGCCGGTGTGCAGATCACTGACTCCGGTCACATCCAGGTCAATCGGGTCGCCCGCACCTCGATCCCGAACATCTACGCGGCGGGGGACTGCACGACCGAGATCCCGCTGGCCTCCGTGGCTTCCATGATGGGGCGCACCGCGGTGTTCCACGCCATGGGCGACATCGTCAACCCGATCGAGATTCGCAACGTGGCCGCGAACATCTTCACCCAGCCCGAAATCGCCACCGTCGGCTACACCCAGAAGCAGATCGAAGACGGCCTCGCCCAGGGCGAGATCTACAAGCTGCCGCTCTCCTCAAACCCCCGGGCCAAAATGATGGGAATCAAGGACGGCTTCGTGAAGCTGTTCGCTCGCACCGGCAGCGGCACGGTCATCGGCGGCGTCATCGTGGCGCCCAAGGCGAGCGAGCTCATCTTTCCCCTCGCGCTCGCCGTCGAACACCGCCTCACGGTCGACGAAGTCGCACGCACCTTCCCCGTCTACCCCTCGCTCACCGGCTCCATAACGGATGCCGCGCGCGCCATGCACGTCGTCCTCTAGTTCCAAAGTCCTCGCGGCCGTTCACCTGCCTGGTGCTTGCGTCAGGCGGCGTCGGAGACCGTCAGCAGCACGCTGCCGGAGGAGACCGTCTCACCGACGACCGCGGCGACGTTGCCGACCGTGCCGTCGCGGTGCGCGACGAGCGGCTGCTCCATCTTCATGGCTTCGAGAACGAGCAGCAGATCGCCCTTGACGACCGTGTCACCCTCGGCGACGAGCAGCTTGACGATGGTCGCCTGCATCGGCGCCTTGATGGCGTCTCCGGTGGCGGTGTCGACGGCGTGCAGGCCGCCGCGACGCTTGGGCGCCGGGCCGACGGAGCGGGCGCTCGCACCGCCGGGCAGCAGGCGGGTGGGTAGGGTCACCTCGATGCGACGCCCCTCCACCTCGACCACGATGCTGTGGCGTTTCTGCGCACCGACGACGTCTTCCATGCTGCCGCTCCACGGCTCGATGTCGTTCTCGAACTCGGTCTCGATCCAGCGGGTGAAGACCGTGAAGGGCTTGCCATCGGTCGGCGCGAAGGCGGGATCGCGCACGACCTTGCGGTGAAAGGGCAGCACGGTCGGCAGACCCGCCACCTCGAACTCGTCGAGGGCCCGGCGCGAACGCTCGAGCGCCTCTTCGCGGGTGGCGCCGGTGACGATGAGCTTGGCGATGAGTGAGTCAAACGATCCGCTGATGACGTCACCGGACTGCACACCGGTGTCGACGCGCACACCGGGGCCGCCCGCGGGCTTGAACACGTGCACCGGGCCGGGCGCGGGGAGAAAACCGCGGCCGGCATCCTCTCCGTTGATTCGAAATTCAAAGGAGTGAGCGCATGCAACGGGGTCGCCGTAGGTCAGCTCGCCACCCTCAGCGAGGCGGAACTGCTCACGCACCAGGTCGATGCCGGTGACCTCTTCGGAGACGGTGTGCTCGACTTGCAGGCGGGTGTTGACCTCGAGGAACGACACCGTTCCGTCCTGACCGATGAGAAACTCGCAGGTGCCGGCGCCGAGGTAGCCGACCTCCTTCAGAATAGCTTTGGAGGCGCGATACATCTCGGTTGTCTGCGCCTCGGTAAGAAAGGGCGCGGGCGCCTCTTCGACAAGCTTCTGGTGCCGGCGCTGCAGCGAGCAGTCGCGGGTCGACACGACGACGACATTGCCGTACATGTCGGCCAGGCACTGGGTTTCCACGTGGCGGGGCGAGTCCAGGTACTTCTCCACGAAGCATTCGCCGCGACCGAAGGCGGTGATGGCCTCGCGGGTGGCGGAGTCGAACATTTCGGCGACCTCGTCGCGGGTGCGGGCGACCTTGAGGCCGCGTCCGCCACCACCGAAAGCGGCCTTGATCGCCACGGGCAGGCCGTGCACGTCGACGAAGGCAAGCACCTCGGCGGCGTCAATGCACGGGTTCAGCGTGCCGGGCGCCATCGGTGCGTTGACCTTCTCGGCGATGTGCCGGGCCGAGACCTTATCGCCGAGCTGTTCGATCGCTTCGGGTGATGGCCCAATCCAAGTGAGGCCTGCCCCGATCACGGCGCGGGCGAAGTCGGCGTTCTCGGCCAGAAAGCCGTAGCCAGGGTGCACGGCGTCAGCGCCGCAACGCCGGGCGATCGACAGGATCTTGTCGATGACGAGGTAGGTTTCGGCGCCGCTGGTGCCATCGAGACCGTACGCCTCGTCGGCGAGACGGGCGTGCAGGGAATCACGATCCTGGTCGGCGTAGACGGCGACAGAGAGAAGTCCACTGTCTTTCGCGGCACGGATGACCCGAACGGCGATCTCGCCTCGGTTGGCGATGAGGACCTTTGTTATGAGTGGCACAATCCCATAGCCTATTGCCCACCGTCATATCCCTTTTGGTTCTGTCCCACAAAAAGATCCGACAGAATCTTGCGGATGCCTACAATTAGAGTGCTCCGGGCCGATTCCACAGGGTCGGCCACTCGTACCCGAGGACGCGCACCAGCCGTCGCAGGGTTGGCAGTGACAGCCCTACCACGGTCGACGGATCGCCGACGATGCTCGTGATGAAGGGAGCACCGAGGCTGTCAATCGTGAACGCCCCGGCCACGAACAAGGGCTCACCGGTGGCAATATAGGCGTCGAGCTCCGCATCGTCGAGATCGTCGGCGAAGGTCACCTCGGCCCGCGCGACCGCGCCGATCGCCCGGCCGGGCACGCCGCCGTTGAGTTCGATCAGCCAGTGGCCCGAGTACAGCGTTCCGGTGCGTCCGCGTTGGCGTTCCCATCGCTCCCTGGCAGCCTCAGCCGTGTGCGGCTTGCCGTAGATGACGCCGTCCAGCACGAACACCGAATCGCCCCCCAATAACAAGCCGTCCAGCGCCTTCGCTGGCGCAGCGGATGCCGCCGCCTCAGCTTTCGCCCGCGCCAGCAGTTCGACGAGCGCTCCGGGCTCGAGCGGCTCGCCGCGCAACGCCTCGGTGTCGGCGACGACCCGGGCCTCATCGACGTCTGGGTTGATCAGCACCGGTTCGATGCCGGACGTTCGCAGCAGGGCCAGGCGGGCCGGAGACGTGGAAGCCAGATAGAGGCGCATGCTGTCCTTCGTGAACGGGAGGGGGAGCATCCATTCAATCAGGCCCACTGCACCAGTCAGGTGCGCAGAGGGCGGTCGGGGAGGGTGTGTGGGATCATCGTTAGATGAGCAACATGAGTCACCAGGCCCAGGGCCCCGCCCCGACAACCGCAGCGACCGTCGGCGATGAGCTTGAGCTGGACATCACCAACGTCGCCCACGGCGGAATCTTCGTCGCCCGCCACGAGGGCCGCGTCATTTTCGTCAGCGATACCCTGCCCGGCGAACGCGTGCGCGCTCGCCTCACCGAGGCCAACCACAAGAGCTTCTGGCGCGCCGAGACGGTTGCCGTTATCAACGCGGCTCCGAAGCGGCAGCCGCATATCTGGGGCGCGGCATCCGTTGATCGCGCTCCCGAGGACCGCGCTGGCGGGGCTGAATTCGGTCATATCGAGCTCGGTTTCCAGCGCGAACTCAAGCGACAGGTTCTCGCCGACGCTCTGCAGCGCATGGCCGGGATCGCCACTGATGTCGTCGTGGAGCCGGTCGCGGTCAGTGCGAAGGCCAGTCCCGGCGACGCGATGGACGGAACCGGATGGCGCACCCGGGTGAGCCTGCACGTGGCGGCCGACGGAACCATCGGCCCGTACGCCGCGCGCAGCCACCGGGTCATTCCCATCGACGATCTGCCGCTCGCGGAGCACGAGCTCGAATTGCGGGCCCCGCTCGACACCCTGTTTCACAACGCCGCCTCGGTCGACCTGGTCGCGCCGAGCAAGGGCGACGTTCAGGTGCTGGTCTCGGCCAGGGATGGCAACGGCAAGCCCAAGCGGGTGCCGCACGGCCTAATTCATGAGATCGTCGCCGATCGCGAGTTCGAGTTGGACCGCTCCGGCTTCTGGCAGGTGCACTCGATGGCCGCCGACACCCTGTACCACGCCGTGCAGAACATCATCGATCCCACCACGTTCGACCCGCGCGCCTCTAACCTCGACCTCTACGGCGGCGTCGGCCTGCTCGCCGCGGCTGTCGGCGACAAATTCGGCCCGACGACCCGCATCACCTCGGTGGAGAGCGACCCGGAAGCGGTGGCCTTCGCCGCCCGCAACCTCAAGGAATGGGCCGGCGCCACCGCCGAAGCCGACCGGGTCGACCGCTTTCTGCAGCGTCTGCTGCGCGAAGCCGATGCCGCCGAGCGCGCCCGCCTCGCCGCCGCGACCGTCGTGCTCGACCCGCCGCGCTCCGGTGCCGGCAAGGCCGTCGTAGACCAGCTGGTCGCCCTCGCACCGCAGCAAATCGTCTATGTGGCTTGTGACCCGGTGGCGCTCGCCCGCGACGTCTCGTTGTTTCGCAAGCAGGGCTACGAACTGAAGACCCTGCGCGCCTTCGACCTGTTCCCCAATACACATCACGTCGAAGCCGTCGCACTGCTCTGCAAATAGCTATCGTTGAGACTAGACAACCCGAAGGCAGCCCTACCGTGAGTCACGCAGCTACTGATCCCGAACCATTCACCCCCACCCCGGCTCCCGTTCGCGTCGGTATCGTCGACGACCACGAGTCGGTGCGGCTGGGCCTGCAGGCCGCCTGCGAGAATGCCGGCTATGAGGTGCTGTTCGCGGCGGCCACCGCGCAGGCCCTCGTCGACGGCCTCGCTGGGCGTCAGTGCGACGTGATCGTGCTCGACCTGTCCCTTGGCGACGGGTCGCTCGTGACCGACAACGTGCACCTGGTGGCAACCACCGGTTCCGCCGTACTCGTGCACAGCATTGCCGACCGGGTCGCCTCGGTGCGAGAGGCCCTCGCCGCCGGAGCGGCCGGTGTCATTCCCAAGTCGTCGCCGACGACCACGGTGATGGCTGCCGTTGCCTCGGTCGCCCGCGGCGATGTGCTCAACAACCTCGAGTGGGCCACCGCAATCGACGCCGACCGGGACTTTGCCAAGGCGCAGCTCGGCCGCCGCGAACGCGACGTGCTGCACCTCTACGCTTCGGGCCTACCGCTGAAGATGGTCGCCATGCAACTCGGTATCGCGCACTCCACCGCTCGGGAATACCTCGATCGCATTCGGGTGAAGTACGTCGAGGTCGGCCGCCCTGCGCCGACCAAGGTCGACCTGCTGCGCCGTGCCGTCGAAGACGGAATCCTGCCGGGACTCGACACCACCGAAGCCGACCGCGGTGTCTAAACGGGCCGCCCGTGTGGGCGACCGACGCACCACGAGCACCCTGGTCGCGACGGAGACGCAGCCGTTCAGCGCCATCGGTATTGACGAACTCAAAGTCGAGGGCAGTCTGTTCGGCCGCGCCCGGCAGCCGCGCAACCCGATCAGCCACGCGCAGATCGAAATCGCGCTGTCCCGATCGGTGGCCGCAGTCGCGGTGATCTTCGCCGTGCAGACCCTGCCGTTCATGCTCGAGCAGCTGGAAGGCCGTAAAACCGTCGCGGCCGTCGTCGTTTCCGCCCTGCTCGGCCTGTCGATCCTGATCTTTGTGATTCAGACCGTGTTCCGGCGGGGCATCCGCTTCGCGGCCGCAACCGTATCCGTCGTCTACCTCGTAGCGCTTCTCATCTGGCCGCTGCTCATGCGCGATCACACGCTCGTGCTCGACAACAAACCCTGGCTCTGGTACCTGTGCGCGGTGGCCACCTCGTGCGCGGCGATCGCCTTCCCGTTGTTTTGGGCCGCCGCCTACACGGTGGTAACCCCGGTTGCCTTCGGACTGGTGCGGGTGCTCCCTTCCGGTGGCGAAGCCGGGACGCTGCTCGCCGTGCTCGACGCCTGCTACGCCATGCTGCTCGGCGGCGTCGTGCTCATCATCATCTATGTGCTGCGCGAGGCCACGGCCAAGGTCGACACCGCCCAGTCCAACGCCCTATCCAAATATTCGGTGGCGGTGCGTCACCATGCCACCGAAGTGGAACGGGTCGAGGTCGACTCCATCGTGCACGACAGTGTGCTCGCGACGCTGCTCTCCGCGGCGGGCGCGCGCAACGAGAAGGGCGCCGAACTGGCAGCCGCAATGGCTCGCAGCGCCATCATCCGCTTGCAGGAAGCGAGCGGGGAGCGCAGCCTCGACGACGCCTCGGTCGCCGTGGGCAAGCTTGCCGCGCGGCTTCGCGCGGCTGCGACCGAGACCGGCGTGTTCACCGTGACCGAGCTGCACGTCGACGGACTGAGCATTCCGGAGCATGCGGCGGAGGCACTGTACTCGGCCAGCGTTCAGGCCATGGTCAACAGCGTTCAGCATGCCGGTCCCGCCCCATCGCGGCGGCTCACCATCGGCGGCAACGACCAGAACGGATGCACCATCACCGTCACCGACACCGGCCGCGGTTTCGAGGTGGCCGGTGTCGCCAGCGCCCGCCTGGGCTTGCGGGTTTCGATCCATGACCGAGTAGCGACCGCCGGCGGCGTGGCCAAGCTGCGCACGAGCCCCGGGCGCGGCACGACGATCACCCTCACCTGGCCGCGCCCCGACGTGCAGGGCACGGACGAGGCTGCCAAGAACACGGGCTCTCTCACCGGACGCGACGGGGGCACCCGATCATGACCGGAGTCGTCGTCGTCTCCCGCACTTTGACCCTCATCGTCGCGGCCTGTTTTTCGGGCTACCACGTGCTGCTCGGCCTGTATTCGATCAACGAACCGGCCTCCTCGATGCCGATCCTGGTGGCCATGGGGTTGTTCGTGGTGGCGACGATCGCGAGCCTCTGGCCCAACAGCCCGATGCGTATGTCGTTGCCGCTGGCCCTGTTCAACGTGGCGGTCGCGATCGCGGTTCCGCTGATCGTGGGCAGCCAGCTCGACGGGTCATCCGGCAACCTCGGCTACGCCACCTGGTACGTCGCCGCCATCGGCACCCTCATGACGATCACAGCCACGCGCAAGCGCCCGCAGCTGGCCCTGCTGGGTGTCGGCGCCCTCGTGGTGCACAGCGTGCTCTGGGCCGGGGTCGGCGACCTGGGGCACATGGGGGTTATCGGCAGCGTGGTCTGGGTGGTGGCCGCGGGGCTGCTATCCCGGGCTCTCGTGAAGGCCGGGCGGGATGCCCGCCAGTATGGGCGGGCCGAGCGTGAGGCAAGCGGCTGGCATGCCGCCCAGGAAGCGCACCTCTACGAGCGTCAGGTGCGGCTGACGCAGACCATGCGCCTGGCCATGCCGATGCTGCGACGAATCAGTGAGAGCAACGGCGATCTGAGTGAGGAAGACCGTCAGGAATGCCGGTTGCTCGAAGCGGCCATTCGCGACGAGATCCGCGGGCGGCGACTGCTCAACAACGCGGTACGGGAGCAGGTCATGACTGCCCGGCGACGCGGCGCGAGCGTCACCCTGCTCGACGAAGGCGGCATCGACGACCTCAACGGTTCCGACCTGGAGACCGTGCTCAACACTCTCGCGACCGCTATCGCGCACACGAACGCCGACAAGATCATCGCCCGCACGTCGGCCGACAGTGCGACCATCGCGGTCACCGTGGTGGGCCTGAGCAGTCCCGACCCTGCGGTGAGTGCACTGGGACCGGACTCCTCCAATGACGAGGTCGACCTGTGGATGGAAATTCCCCGGCAGGTTGTGCCCGCCGCCTCTGCCTGAAGGTGCGCGCGCTGCCGTGCGAGTGGAACCGGTGTGGCTGCTTCGCGGCGCGAGTAGGCGGTGCGGCGAATGCCTGAACGTGCGCGGGCTTTGCGGCGCGAGTGGCTGAATGTGCGACTGGGTAGCGGCGCGCGTCGTGCGCCGTGACAAACGCGAAAGGGGACCAGCCGAAGCTGATCCCCTAACGACTATTCGAGAAAGGACGACAACCCGAATGCCATCCGTTCTCGCCCCCAACACATTCGCCCGCTTACCCTAGTTAGCGAATGATTGGTGGTGAAACTCCAGGAGCGTCACCGAGCACTCTTAGTCTGTACTACCGCTCCCGCCGGCACAGTCGGCATTTAGGAGGACAGACATGCCGGTGGTCACGCCCTTTGCCCAATGCTGCGTTCGGGGAGCCTTCTCTGGGCCCAGTTTATGAACTGCGCCCGAATTCTTGATCTGGGCTCCGTCTGAAAAAGGGGTAGGGCGACAAGGGGTGGGCGAAGGGGTGGAGCGACAGCAGGAAGTCAGCCGGTAAAACCGCGCCAACGGCCGATGCCGGGGTGCACCGGCGTGCGGATGGGGCGCTGGTTCTGCTGCCAAGCGCTCTGACCCTGTTCTGGCGCAGCCCGACGCTCGTCGGTTTCTTCCCGCAACAGACCACGGATGACGGCGCTCACCGCCGACACTTCGGTGTCACTCACACGACCGGTCACGAAAACCAGCTCGGACGGATCGAACTCTGAGGGCTTCGAAGTTGGCATTAGAGCGGGATGTTCCCGTGCTTCTTGGCGGGGAGCGTGGCCCGCTTGGTACGCAGCGCCCGTAGCGCCTTAACGATCGACACGCGCGTGGCGGCCGGTTCGATGATGCCGTCGAGCTCCCCGCGCTCCGCAGCGAGAAAGGGGCTCGCCACGTTGTAGGTGTATTCGTTGGCCAGGCGGGTGCGCACGGCGGCGACGTCTTCGCCAGCCAGCTCGGCCGCCTTGATCTCGGCGCGGTACAGAATGTTCACGGCGCCCTGCCCGCCCATGACGGCGATCTCCGCGGTCGGCCAGGCCAGGTTGGTGTCGGCGCCGAGCTGCTTGGAACCCATCACGATGTACGCGCCGCCGTAGGCCTTGCGCAGAATGACGGTGACAAGCGGCACGGTGGCCTCGGCGTAGGCGTAGAGCAGCTTGGCCCCACGACGAATGATGCCGGTCCATTCCTGGTCGGTGCCGGGCAGAAAGCCCGGCACGTCGACGAGGGTGAGAATGGGAATGGAGAACGCGTCGCAGAACCGCACGAAGCGGGCGGCCTTCTCGCCTGCCTCAATGTTGAGCGTGCCGGCCATGGCGTTGGGCTGGTTGGCGACGATCCCGATCGAGCGGCCCTCGACGCGGGCGAATCCGACGACGATGTTCGGCGCGTACAACGGTTGCGTTTCGAGGAACTCGCCATTGTCGACGATGTGCTCGATGACCGTTTTCACGTCGTAGGGCTGGTTGGGCGAATCGGGGATGATTGTGTTGAGGCGACGGTCGGCATCCGTTGTCTCGAGCTCTACCTCGCTGTCGAACACGGGCAGCTCGGCCAGGTTGTTGTCGGGCAGGTAGCTCAGCAGGGCGCGGGCGAAGTCGAGCGCATCGGGCTCGTCGCTTGCGAGGTAGTGCGAGACGCCCGACACCTTGTTGTGGGTGAGGGCGCCGCCAAGCTCTTCCATGCCGACGTCTTCGCCGGTGACGGTCTTGATCACGTCGGGACCGGTGACGAACATCTGGCTAGTCTTGTCGACCATGATCACGAAGTCGGTCAGCGCGGGCGAATAGACCGCGCCGCCGGCGGCCGGGCCGCAAATGATCGAAATCTGGGGGATGACGCCGGAGGCGGCCGTGTTGCGACGAAAAATCTCGCCATACTTGCCGAGGGCCACCACGCCCTCCTGAATTCGCGCTCCGCCGGAGTCGAGAATGCCAATGATGGGCACGCCGGTCTTCAGGGCGAGGTCCATCACCTTGATGATCTTCTCGCCGGCGACCTCGCCAAGCGAGCCGCCGAAGATGGTGAAGTCCTGCGAGTACACGGCCACCTGGCGGCCGTGGATGGTGCCGGTTCCGGTGACGACCGCGTCGCCATAGGGCCGTTTCTTCTCCATGCCGAAGGCCACGGTGCGGTGCCTGACGAACTCGTCGAGTTCCACGAAGGACCCCTGGTCGAGCAGCAGGTCGACGCGCTCGCGGGCGGTCATTTTGCCCTTGGCGTGCTGCTTCGAGGTTGCGGTTGCCCCGCTGGCGGTCACGGCTTCGTGATAGCGCAGCTTGAGGTCAGCGAGTTTTCCCGCCGTCGTATACAGGTCGGGTGCCGCGGCGGGCGTCTTATCAATCACCGTTTCACTCTACCGGCACCCCTGGGCCGCTCCCCGTTGACGATAATCCACAACTTTTGCCGCCAACCCTGCACGTTCCCCCTCTCTAAACCCTCCCCAGCCCCAGGTCACCCCGCTCCCACCGGCATAACTCGTGCAATGTGGTCAGAAACCACCCGAAATAGGTGTTTTGCGGTCACATTCGACAGAATTGCATGAGTTATGCCGACGAGAGGGTCGCCACCATGGAGTTTTCGCTCAGCCGCACCGAGGTGGGCCGGTTCGAGTACCGGTCCGAGGCCACCTCGACCAACGATGTGCTCAGAGAACTCGCTACAGCGGATGCCGCCGCCTGGCCCGACCTCTCGGTGATCGTCACCGACAACCAGACCCAGGGGCGTGGCCGGCTCGGTCGCGTCTGGCTGGCCCCGACCGGCAAAGCCCTGGCCGTCTCAGTGCTCGTGCGCCCGCGCACCAAAACCGGGAATTCGTTACCGACGGCGAGCCTTGGCTGGTTTCCCCTGCTGGCCGGCGCCGCCATGACCCGGGCGGTCAGAACAGTCGTCGAGGCTTACATAAAACCGGTCGAAGACGTCAAAGAGACCGAGGCCCCCCGCCACGACACAACCCTCAAATGGCCCAACGACGTGCTTATCGACGGCTACAAGGTGTGCGGAATTCTGTGTGAGCTGCTTCCCGACGCTCAGGGCATCGTCATCGGCGCTGGCCTCAACCTTTCGCTCGACGAACACGACCTGCCGACCCTCACCTCTACCTCCCTGCTGCTGGTCACCCGCACCGTGCCCGACCCCGACGCGGTGCTCGCCGCCTATCTGCATGAGCTCGTCACACTCTATGAAGCCTTCGTGAAAGCAAACGGCGACGCAGAGCAGAGCGGCCTGCACGCCGAGGTTTCCGCGCTCTGCGGCACCCTCGGCAGCGCCGTGCGGGTGGAGCTGCCCGGCGGCACCGACCTGGTCGGAACCGCCACCGGCATCGACGCCCAGGGCCGACTGACCGTCGTGAACCAGGCCGATGGTGAGGAACGGTCTGTCGCCGCCGGCGATGTCACCCACCTGCGGTATTAATAGAGGTAATGAAGAAGAAGAAAGCGCTCGAAGAGACGAACGAGACCGAACCCTCCGGCTACGCCCGCGAGAGTCGGCCTGAGAAGGTCGTTGCGCGCCTGCGTCCGCACGCCCGGGTGCTCGTCTGGCCCACCCTGTTGCTGTTCGTACTGGCCGGTGCCACCGGCTACTTCTTCGGCAACCTGCCCGAGCCCTGGCAGAACGCGGCCCTGCTCGCCGGTGCCATCGTGCTCGCCGTTCTCGGCTGGCTCCTGCCGTTCGCCGCCTGGCTCACCAAGCGCTATACGATCACCACCCGCCGCATTATCTTTCGCCACGGATTCTTCGTGCGCACGCGGCAGGAGCTCCTGCACAGCCGCGGCTACGACGTGAGCGTGCGGCAGAACTGGGTGCAGGCCGGGTTCCACTCGGGTACGGTGCTGATCAACTCGGGGCTGGAGCATCCGCTCGTTCTGAGAGACGTACCCAACGTCGACCTCGTGCAGAGCACGCTGCACGACCTCATGGAGCAGGCGAGCACCGTCATGGGCTCCCGCCGCCAGGAGCAGTCGGCCCTCGCCGCCGAGTCAGCGTTCTGGGGTCGCCGCTAGGCGAATCGCCCCCGTGCGCGTGGGCACCGCACTCGAGACAGCGGATGCCGCGGCGACAGCCCCAGCACCAGCTGGCGCGCCGCTCCGGCTCGGCGCGAATACCCAATAGCGGTACAACGTGAAGCGGAACACCGCGCCGAGCAGCAGTCCAACGACGTTGCCGGCGATGTTGTCGGCGAGAACGCTCGTGTAGCCGAGCACGTAGTGGCTGAACCAGAGGCAGCCGATGCCGATGCCCATGCCCACGAGGCTCACCGCGAGAAATTCCAGGCCCTCGCGCGCCGTGTGGTCCTGCCGGTTCTTGCTGAAGGTCCAGTAGCGGTTGCCGAGCCAGTTCACCAGGATGGCCAGCACGGTCGAGATTACCTTGGCGTAGATGGGGCCGGCGTGCACCTCGGATGAGTCGAGCACGCTGGTGCGCAGCAGGTTGAAGACGGTGAAGTCCACCACGAAGCCGAGCGCGCCGACGGCACCGAACTTGAGGCCCTGGCTCAGAAAGTTGAGCAGGCGCTGCTTCAGGGTGATCGACATGCGTCCGTCCGAAGGTTCGGTAAAGTAGAAAAGCACTGAAGTCTCGCAGTCTACGGCTGTTGAAAACCCCCGGGCTGGGTATCCACGCGCGTTTAGCTGAACGCTGGCATAGAAAATGGTGAACAGATGGCTTTGACCGTCGGTGTGATTGGCGCGGGCCAGCTGGCCCGCATGATGATTCCTGCGGCCGTGAACCTCGGCATCGAGCTCAAGGTTCTCGCCGAAGCCGACGGCATGTCGGCCGCGCTCGCCGCCGTCAGCGTCGGCGACTATCGCGACCTGCCCACGGTGCTCGCCTTCGCGAAGACCGTCGACGTGATCACCTTCGACCACGAACACGTGCCGCAAGAGATTCTGCGCGAACTCGTGCGCGCTGGCGTCACCGTGCATCCCGGCCCCGACGCACTGCTCTACGCGCAGGACAAGCTGCTCATGCGCGAAAAACTCGCCGAAATGGGCCTTCCCGTGCCGGACTGGGCGCGCATAACGGATGCCGCCGGCCTCGCCGACTTCTTGAAAGACCACGGCGGCCGGGCCGTCGTGAAGACCGCCCGCGGCGGCTATGACGGTAAGGGCGTGCGCGTGGTCAGCCACGAACACGACGTCGACGACTGGTTTCAGGCGCTCGCCGAAGACGGCAACGACGGTGCCCTGCTGGTCGAAGAGCTCGTGCACTTCAGCCGCGAGCTGGCCCAGGTGGTCGCCCGCCGCCCGAGCGGGGAGATCGCCGTCTGGCCGGTCGTCGAGACCGTGCAGAAAGACGGCGTCTGCGCCGAGGTCATCGCGCCGGCCCCCCAATCCATCGGTCGCCTCGCCGACGTCGCCACCGACATCGCCGTGGCCGTGGCCGAGGGTATCGGCGTCACCGGGGTGCTCGCCGTGGAGCTGTTTCAGACAACGGATGAGCGCCTCCTCATCAACGAGTTGGCGATGCGTCCGCATAACAGCGGTCACTGGTCCATCGACGGATCCACGACGAGCCAGTTCGAGCAACACCTCCGGGCGGTGCTCGACCTGCCGCTCGGCGCGACCGGTGCCAGGGACCCGTGGACGGTCATGGTCAACATCTTCGGCGGGCCCGCGTCCGGCTCGCTCAGTGACCGGTATGCGAGCGCGCTGGCGCAGCATCCGCTCGTGAAAGTGCACAACTATGGCAAGGCCTCACGGCCCGGCCGCAAGGTGGGCCACGTCACCGCGGGCGGCGACGATCTCGACGAAGTTGCCTACCAGGCGCGTGCCACGGCACAAATCTTTCAGGACACTGCACCAATAGAAGCGTAATAGGATCATCTGCGTGCCAGACAATTTCGAGCCTTCCAGCGTGCCCACGAACTCCGGCGCGCCGCTCGTCGGCCTGGTCATGGGCAGCGACTCCGACTTCACCGTCATGAGCGCAGCCGTGCAAACCCTCAAGGACTTCGGTGTGGCGCACGAGGTGCAGGTAGTCTCGGCGCACCGCACCCCCGAAAAGATGCTCGACTATGGCCGCAGCGCGCAGGCCCGCGGCCTCAAGGTGATCATCGCCGGAGCCGGGGGAGCCGCGCACCTGCCCGGCATGCTCGCCGCCATGACGACGCTGCCCGTAGTGGGGGTGCCCGTTCCGCTCGGGCTGCTCGACGGCCTCGACTCGCTGCTGTCGATCGTGCAGATGCCGGCCGGCGTGCCCGTCGCGACCGTGTCGATCGGCGGGGCCAAGAACGCCGCACTCATCGCCATCAAAATTCTCGCTACGAGTGATGACAGGCTGCGACTGAAGCTCGAAGACTATTCCAAAGCACTCGCCGACCTGGTCGAGCAGAAGAACCGGGACCTTCAAACGCGATTATGAGTAGTGTTTCCGACCCGATCCGGCACCCGAATTCCGGCTCCACGCGCATAATGACAACGCGTGCGTGGTGGCTTGTCGTACTCAATTTCGTGCTCCCCGGGTCGGCGCAGGTACTCGCTGGCAACCGTCGGCTCGGCCGGTTCGGCCTTCGCGCCACGCTCATTCTGATTACCATCGCGATCATCGCTGGCGCTATCTACCTGCTGTGGCCCACTGTTGTGCTCACCGTGTTCACGAACACCATTGGCCTCTGGGCGGCCGCCGTGGTGCTCGCGTTCTACGCGCTCACCTGGCTCGTGCTCACCGTCAACACCCTCGGCTTGATCAACCTGGTGAAGGCCGCGCCCGGCGCCCGCCCGCTCATCGCTGCATTTTCGGCGGCGCTCATGGTCGTTGTCTGCGGCACTGCGGGCTACGGTGCCTTCGTCGCCACCTCGGCGAGCGGATTCCTCTCCTCCGTCTTCGTTGCAGGCCCGAGCGAACCTCCGGTCGACGGTCGATACAACATCCTGTTGCTCGGCGGTGACGCCGGTGCAGACCGTGACGGCCTCCGCCCCGACAGCCTCTCCGTGGTCAGCATCGACGCCACGACCGGACAGGCCACGACCATCAGCCTGCCGCGCAACCTGGAGGACGTGCCGTTCTCGGCCGGTTCCTCGCTCGGAGCGCTCTACCCCGAGGGCTACGGTTCCATCGACGGATGCGACGTATCGGCCTGCATGCTCAACTCCATCTTCACTGAGGCCGAGTTGAAACGCCCCGAGTACTACCCGAACGCGACCGCCGAGGGCAGCTCCCCGGGCATTCAGGCCACGCTCGAGGCGGCGCAGGGCATAACCGGACTGACGATTCAATACTTCGTTCTCATCGACATGCAGGGCTTCTCCGACCTCATCGACGCGCTCGGCGGCGTCGACATCGATGTGCAGAACCGCGTGCCGGTGCACACCGACGAGAGTTTCAGCGAAGTCTTGTTCTGGTTTGAGCCGGGAATGCAGCACATGGACGGCTACCACGCCCTCTGGTTTGCCCGCTCCCGGCACGGCACGAGCGACTACGACCGTATGCAGCGCCAGACCCAGATGCAGGAGGCCCTGCTCGCGCAGGCCAGCCCGGCGAACGTGCTCACCAAGTTTCAGGGCGTGGCCGCCGCAGGCACCCGCGTCGTCAAGACCGACGTGCCGCAGGGCATGCTCGGCTATTTCGTGAATCTCGCCGCCAAGACCAAGGAATTGCCGGTGCAATCGGTGCCGTTGATTCCCGAGAACGGCGTCGACCCCGAAGACCCCGACTATGCCGCCATCCAGGCCATGATCGCCGCGGCCCTGGCCCCAGCGCCCAGGGCCACACCCGCGCCGTAGCTCGTAGCCCGACGCCCGACGCCCGACGCCCGTAGCCCGACGCCCGCTAGTCGGTCGGCTCACTGCGGCGAAACGAGAACTTCTTGTGCCCGAAGAAGCTCAGCAGCGTCGTGAACGCGAGAATGATCAGCTGGGCCAGCAGCGGCGGCACCCGGGCCACCTCGACCAGCAGCGGCAGTGCAGCGGCGTTGATGCCGATCGCAATCAGGTAGACGCTCACGAACCGGGCGAAGTCTCGCAGCAGGTGGCCATGCACCACGAACACGAAGCGTCGGTACAGCACGAAGGCGAGGGTGATGCCGACCACGTACGAGAGCGCGAGGCTGAGCAGGTAGCCGAGGTAGACATCCGTGAAAACCCAGAGGGTGAAAGCCGAGAAGACCACGTAGCCAACGAGCGTGTTGGTGGCTCCGACCGCGAGAAAGCGCACGCGCTGGTCTCGTAGGAAGCGCACTTTGAACTACAGGTCCGCGTGCAACTGCCAGACCCGCTCGGCGGAGTCCCGCCAGCTGAACGCCCGCGAGCGGTCGCCGCCAAAGACAGTCATGCGGCCCCGCAGCACGCTGTCGCCGAGCACCCGGTTGATCGCGTCAATGAGCCGGCCGGGGTATTCCTTCGGATCCGATCGCTCGACCGCAACACCGGCGTCACCGGCTGCTTCGAGCAGGGCCGGGGCGTCGGAGTGCACGACGGGCGTGCCGAGATGGAACGCCTCGATGATCGGCAGCGCGAAGCCTTCTTCCAGGCTCGGATACACAAAGACGCTTGCCCGGGCGATCACCACGGCCAGGTCGGAGTCGCTCAGCCCCGACAGGGCACGCACACGGCCCGGTGCGAGCCCGGCTTCATCGGCGACCGACGCGAGGTCGAGCTCGCCCCAGGTATCGGGACCGAGCACGATCAGCGGCAGGTCCGGCGCACCCGGTAGCCCGAGCGCCGTGATCAACGCGGTCACGGCCTTGCGTGGGTCGAGCGACCCCGAGGTCAGCAAATATTGCGACGGCAGCCCCAGCGCCTGCAGGCGCTCCTCGACCAGGGGAATGGCCGGCAACGCGAGCCCGCGTCCAACGGCGCCGCCGATCACTCGCACGCGGTCGCCGAGGTCCATGATCTCGGTCAGCTGGCGTGCCACGGCATGGCTCGGCACGACAATGGCGTCGGCATGCTTGCGGGCGCGCTTGAGCATGCCCTTGGTCCAGGCCACGGTTGCCGGGGTCAGCGACGACGGATGCGTCCAGGCGAGCACGTCGTGCAGCGTCACCGCGATCTGGGTGCCATCGTCGGCACGATTATGGCGGCGCAGCGGCGCAAGCAGCCCCGGTGCGTGGATAAGGCCGGTGCCCGACGATGCCGTCACGCCGAGCGCCCAGGCCGCGGCAAGCTCGCGGCGCGCCAGCGTGGTTTTGTGCAGATTGCCCAGGCCGGGCAGGGCGGCTTCGATCAGTTCGTACTGTGCGGGGGTCGAAGATGAGACGATACCCTCAACGTCACACTCGGCCGGAGCGCTAGCGATCAGCGCGCGGGTGAGTTCCTCGGTGTAACGCCCGATGCCTCCCGGCACCGGGGCGACCATCTGGTCGACGACTACCCGCAGGGTGATCATGCTGTCTCGAAAACTCCGGCGGCGAAGGCCGCAGCCTGGGCCTGCTGCCAGCTGCGCATCGGCGCCAGCCCGGCGCCAGCCCAATTGGCGTGGCCGAGCACCGAGTAGGCCGGCCGCGGTGCCGGAAGCACAAAGGCCGAGCTGTCGGTCGGCAGCACGCGCTCCGGGTCGAGTCCGGCGAGGGCGAAGACGTCTCGGGCCTGGTCGAACTTCGACGCCATGCCGGAGTTCGTGCCGTGGTAGATGCCAGCGGGCGCGTCGGAGTCGAGCAGCAGCACGATCTGCGCGGCCAAGTCCACCGTCCAGGTGGGCTGGCCTACCTGGTCGTTGACGACGTTCAGCGTGTCGCGCGTGCCAGCGGCCTTGAGCATGGTCTTGGCGAAGTTAGGCCCATTCTTGCCGTACAGCCAGGCGGTGCGCACGATGTAGCTGCGCGCGCCGTTTTCAGCGAGCACGAACTCCTCACCGGCCGCCTTGGTGCGGCCGTAGGCCGAGATCGGGCTGTGCGGCGTGTTCTCGGCAAAGGGCGTGGTCGCGCTGCCGTCAAAGACGTAGTCCGTTGAAATCTGCACGAGCGTCGCCGGCACAGCGGATGCCGCCACCGCCAGGTTCCGCGGCCCCACCGCGTTCACGGCGTAGGCCTCGTCTTCGTTCGTTTCGGCGTCGTCGACCTTGGTGTACGCGGCGCAGTTGATGATGACGTCGTGCCCGGCGACGGCGGACGTGACCGCGGCGAGATCGGTCACGTCGAGGTCGCTCCGGCCGAGGGCCGTCACGTCGCGTCCGGCCAGAGCCGTCTGCAGGTCGCGGCCCAGCATGCCGGTGGCCCCGGTGATCAAATAACGGGTCATGTTAGTTCAGCGCCGCACGAGCCTTGAGCGGTTCCCACCACTGGCGGTTGTCGCGGTACCACTGCACAACATCGGCGAGGCCCTGTTCGAACGGAACCTCGGGGGCATAGCCGAGTTCGGCCTGAATCTTCGAGATGTCCACCGAGTAGCGCAGGTCGTGGCCGAGCCGGTCCGCGACGCGGTCAACATAGGACCAGTCCTTGCCGGTCGAGTCGAGCAGCAGCTGGGTGAGCTCCTTATTGGTGAGCTCGGTGCCGCCGCCGATGTTGTAGATCTCGCCGGCGCGGCCGCCAACGAGCACCATGGCGATAGCGCGGGTGTGGTCGTCCACGTGCAGCCAGTCGCGAATGTTGTTGCCCTCGCCGTAGAGGGGAACGTGCAGGTCGTCGATCAGGTTGCTGACGAAGAGCGGGATGACTTTTTCGGGAAAGTGGTACGGGCCGTAGTTGTTCGAGCACCGGGTGATCGACACGTTGAGGCCGTGGGTGCGGTGGTAGCTGCGGGCGAGCAGGTCGCTGCCGGCCTTCGACGCGCTGTAGGGGGAGTTGGGTTCGAGGGCCCGCTCCTCGTTCCAGGAGCCTTCGGCGATGGAGCCGTAGACCTCGTCGGTGGAGACGTGCACGAACCGGGCCAGCTTGTGGCGCAGCGCCGCATCGAGCAGCTGCTGGGTGCCGAGAACGTTGGTCTCGACGAAGATCGTCGAGTCCATCACGGAGCGGTCCACGTGCGATTCGGCGGCGAAGTGCACCACCGCGTCGAGCCCGGGGAACAGGGTGTCGAGCAGCTTGCCGTCGCGGATGTCGCCGTGCACAAAGGAGTATCGCGGAGAATCGGCGATCGGGGCAAGGTTTTCGAGGTTGCCCGAGTAGGTCAGGGCGTCAAGCACGACAACCTCGGCGCCCTCAAGGCCCGGATACTTGTCTTCAATCGTGCGTCGAACAAAGTTGGAGCCGATAAAACCGGCGCCGCCGGTGACGAGAATCTTCATAGGTGGCAGTGACCTTGTCTGTAGGCGAAAAAAGAACCGAGTCCACCTTACCCATTGCCCGTGGTCAGAACGTAAGCGAACCGATAGAGGCATTCAAAGCACTCACAGCGAATTGTCGCAATAATCAACCCGACAAACGTCAATAATCATTCGCTGAAGGCGAGCAACGGCCAGATAATCTGAACTCGGTCCAGATCGATTCTCTGCGAGGCGACATCCGCGTTCTACTCACTGGGGGAGTTTACGGTCTTGCACCCGATGAGGGTGTGGCCTCCCGTTCCATTGTTGATGCCGGAGACACGAACCGTTCGTGGACCCGATGCTGCCGCGACGGTTTCAGTGAAGCCATGATTTCCGCCGTAAGTAGGATATGTTGCTCCGACGTCGGTGCGGGCCTTGTCCGCGACGTGTGCTGTACTCGCGGCGTCGACATAAGAGTGCACGCTAAGTGGGGCGGCGGTCTCCGGGTCCAAGGCCCAACCGGATACAGAGACAGCTTCCGGAGAAACGTCCCCGAACTCGAGATTCCCGATGGGGACCAGTCCTGAATCTGCACACGCAACACGGATCGTCACACTCTTACACCACGGTTCGGATACGAACCTAGCCGGTGCACTCATGTTGAGCAATCGCAACAACGACTGTAAGTTGACCTCGTGTCCGTTTCGTTGGAATCCCCGATATTTTGATTCATCGACCGGACATGAAATCAGACCGGCACAGATCGCATTAGTTATAGTGGAGTAGCGATGCGGGAATCTTCCCGGCCGCCCCCGTTGGTGCGGACGCCATCCACTCGTGATCGACATCCGACAGCCGACTACCGAGTTCTTGGAGTGTCGTGTGCCAGAGTTTAAGCCCGGATTCGTGTCAGTCATTATCGTCAACTTTCGTGGCGCGGCCGACACGCTCGAATGCGTTCGCACCCTGATCGGCGTGGATTGGCCCGCTGATCGCCTCGAGATCATTGTCGTTGAAAACGGTTCGGGAGATGACAGCGAAAACTCGATTCGAGCCGCGATGACGGAGATGCCCAGCGTGCAGCTCATTGTGTCGGATGAGAACCTTGGCTTCACCGGCGGAAGTAACCTGGGAGCTAGCCACGCCAAAGGCGAATTCGTTGCGTTTCTCAACAATGACGCGAAGCCCGACGCCGGTTGGATTCGCGGAGCCATCAAACAGTTTGAGATCAGCCCGCAGGTCGCAGCCGTGGGAAGCAAGGTTCTCAACTGGGAAGGTACCCACGTTGATTTTGTGGGTGGCAGTGTTACGTGGTTCGGGATGGGTTACAAAGACCACGTGACTGAGCTGGACGATGTGAGGTTCGACCGCCCCCGAGACATCCTTTTTGGCACAGGTTCAGCCTTGTTCGTTCGTGGCGAAGTCTTCAGATCCGTAGGAGGTTTTGACGAGCGGATGTTCATGTTCTACGACGACGTAGATCTAGGATGGCGCCTCAACTTGCTCGGATACCGCGTTCGATACGCGCCCGCGTCAAAGGTTTTCCACAAGCACCACGGTTCGATGAAAAGCTTCGGACAGTACCGTGAGATGTATCTGCTTGAGCGCAATGCACTGTTCATGCTCTACAAAAATCTGTCCGCCGAATCCCTGGCAACTTTCCTTCCCGCAGCCTTAGCCCTGTCTGCGCGACGTTCTATCGCGAAGAGTGGACTCGACTCTGAATCCTTTGACATCCGACGCTTCACGGGCTCTTCCGACGAATTTGACCCGACTATGGAGGTTGACAAGGAAGCCATCGCCGGTTTCTTTGCCATAGATCAATTCGTAGCGAACCTGCCAAATTTGGAAATCGATCGGGTGAATCTTCAGTCGCGCCGAACGAAGACTGATTCCGAGCTTTTTCGCCTCTTCGGGGACATGTTTACGCCCCTTTTCGATGCTGCACACTTCACTGATGGTCTCGAGCGCATCGTATCCAGCTTCCACATTGATTCGCTAAAAGAACGCCGACGCATTTTGGTCGTAACCGGGGATTCCTTGGGTCAAAAAATGGCCGGACCGGCCATGCGCGCTTGGAAAATTTCTGAAGCTCTCTCAACTGAAAACGACGTACGTTTGGTCACTTGGAACGTCGCCAGCCGATCATCGGATTTGTTCGAGGTGTCTCGAGTGCGTCTCGGCAACGAGCGCGACATGAAGGTGCATGAAGGGTGGGCTGACGTAATCGTTTTCCAGGGTCACGCCCTGCACCATTTTAAAACCCTCCTTGATTCAGACAAAATCATCGTCGCTGACCTCTACGATCCCATGCACCTAGAGCAGCTTGAGCAGGGGCGGGAATTTGGAACAGAGAGCTGGGTCGCCCAGGTGCGTGGTGCGAACGACGTACTCAATCAGCAATTGGAACGGGGAGATTTTTTCCTGTGTGCTTCCGATCGGCAGCGCATGTTTTGGTTGGGTCAGCTCACTGCGCTGGGTCGCGTCAACCCGCACACGTATTCCGCCGACGAGAACCTCGAAGGCCTCATTGCAATTGCGCCGTTCGGGATGGATGCACAGTCGCCGGTACATACGCGTGAAGCGATACGCGGGGTTGTTCCAGGAATCGGCAAGGACGACAAGGTCGTTATCTGGGGCGGTGGGATCTACAACTGGTTCGATACGCTCACCCTTATCCGTGCGATCGGGCGGGTCGCTGAGACGCATCCCGACGTTCGACTCTTTTTCCTCGGTGTCGCGCATCCGAACCCAGACGTACCTGAAATGGAAATCGTGTCGAAGACCCGTGACTTGGTTGAGCAACTCGGGCTCGCGGGTAAAAATGTCTTCTTCAATGAGCAGTGGGTTGCGCTCGATGATCGGCAAAACTACCTTCTCGAGGCCGATGCCGGTGTCAGCACCCACTACGCCCACATTGAAACGACCTTCTCCTTCAGGACTCGAATTCTGGACTATATGTGGGCAGAACTGCCAATTGTCACGACTAACGGTGATGGATTCGGTGACCTCGTGGAGCGCACCGGAATGGGTATCTCGGTACCGGAGCGGAATGTCGAAGCGCTGGCCGACGCCCTTATAAAGGTGCTCTACGACGACGAGATAAAAAGGAATGCTCACGCTGCCGTGCTAGAGGTGCGCGAGCAGTTCACTTGGGCTGAAGCGCTTCGCCCGTTGATAGAGTTCTGCCGCGATCCGCAGATTGCACCGGATCGTGCAACCCGCCTTGCTGGTCAACGCGTCGAACGTGTGCGTTCTGTTCGCAAGAGTGCCCTAACGAGGTCGACTCCAGAGGGCAGATTGCATGAAGCCGCGACGACATCAACTGGCCTCGCCCGCGAGGTGGCGCTCATCCGGTATTACGTCACCGAGGGCGGGGTCACGATGTTGGCTAGCAAGGCCAAGAGTCGTGTGGTTAGTGTTCTAGGCGGGAAAGCGACTACATAACCGAAATCGTGCGCTAGCTGGACCTGCGCACACCACCTAATCGAGCAATAAGATCTGCCGGGGTAGGCGGAGAACCATCAGCCACGACGGAGCAGGAGCACGAACTATGAAAATCGCAATGACGATGATGGTTAGAGACGAAGCCGACATAATCGAAGCGATGATCAGGTTCCACCTCGATCAAGGCGTCGACATGATCATCGTCACAGACAACGGTTCAGTTGATGGCACGGCCGAAATCCTCGGAGCCCTCGAACGCGATGGGCTAATCGATCTACGGCACGATCCCGTGCAGCGAAAACAGCAGGGAGAAATTGTCACCAAGATGGCTCGGGATGCGTACACGCTCCATGGTGCTGATTGGGTACTCAACGCAGATGCAGATGAATTTTGGAGCGCCGCTGACCCGAGACTTTCGCTGCGATCTGCGTTCGAAGGCATCGACACGGGAATTCAATCATTCACAGTCCCTGTCATCGACATGATCGGTGCTCCTGCGCTCGACGGTAGCGGCCTACAGCGCCTGTGTTACCAAGATCGTCGCAGTGACGACAGTCTCAAAGCTATTGGTTTGCTCGCACATTCGACACACGACTCAGCTCACATCGGCAGCCCTGATGTCACGGTCGCTCAGGGGAATCACTATGTCAGTCTGGACAGCCGCGGGGCACCCGACGTCGCGCACCAGATTGAAGTACGCCACTTTCCATGGCGCTCCTGGGCACAGTACAGTCGCAAGGTGGAGAGTTCCGGCCGTGCCTATGAAAGTCAGACCGTTCTAAAGCCAAGCCCGAACCACCATGGTATGCATGACTACAAACGGCTTCAAGAGGGGACGCTGCTGTCGCATTACCTGCTGCGCCACCCTACTGAGGCGGAACTGAGTGATGGCCTTTCCGTCGGGGAGTTCGTGGCAGACGCGAGAATCAGCGCGTCGGTTGCGTCTCCCCGTTTGGATACTCTGATTGAGCCATCAATAGAGCTTGCTGCGCGGAGATTCCTTCGAACGTACCAAGCACTCGAAGTTAGATTTGCCGCAGCCCAACAGCAGGCTTTCGAGCATCAACGCCTGTCCGACCGACTTGAAACCAGCCAGATGCGCGAAAGCGATCTCCGCGCGGAGCTTGAACTGCAGAGAAATCGCCGCATCGTGCGCCTCATTGACCGATTTGCTGCAAGCTCTCGTCGATTGAACCGCCGCACGCGCAGGTAGGTTGCCCGATCCACTCTGCGAGTTACGGTGGATGCTCGAGACGAGGTGGTCCCAAGCCACCGACGCGGCCAGACGAAACCAGATCAAGGCGGGCAGTCAGCCCGCCGTTATACTATAAGAGTCCTTGACTCTCGAAGAATAGTGGTGCTGTGTTGTTCTCTGCCGAAGACCGTTTCACGGCGTTGACGAAGCAACCGCTCAAGGCAATTGGTACGGCCAACGGTGGAGCACTCAGCACTTGGGAATCGATCAAGTCCATCCACGCTCACCGCGAGGTGCTCGCGCTTCTGGTCAGGCGCGATCTCAAAGCTCGATACAAGGACAGCGCCCTCGGGCTCGTGTGGACTCTAATTCGACCCCTCACACAGCTCTTTATCTACTACATCGTTATGGGCAAATTTCTCGGGGCCGAACGCGGCATTCCAGACTTCGCGATCTATGTCTTCACGGGGCTCACCGTCTACGGGCTCCTCAGCGAGATCATTTCAGGTGGCACCTCATCAATTGTCGGTAACGGTGGCTTGATCAAGAAGATCTACTTGCCACGCGAGATCTTCCCCCTCGCAAGCGTCGGTTCAGCGCTGTTCAACTTCAGCATCCAAATGGGCGTCTTGATCGTCGCGCTCTTTGCTGTTGGGCACCCATCTCTTCACACCGGCCTGCTGTACTTTTTTCCTGCACTAGCAATCATCGTAGTCTTCGGCACTGCGTTCGCTCTGCTTCTATCTGCCACAAATGTATACTTGCGCGACGTACAGTACCTCGTCGACGTGGTTCTGCTCATTCTGCTGTGGGCATCACCGATCGTTTATTCTTGGGAGATGGCCCGCAATATTATGGGCGACGGCGTTCTGCTCGCGCTCTACACAAACAATCCGATCACTCTTGCTGTTCTCGGTTTTCAACAAGCTTTTTGGGTCGGTGGTGCTCCGACCGCAGCCTTCCCCAACGATCTGCTGATGCGTATGGGAATTGCCCTAATCGTAGGCATCGTTCTTCTGTTTGGATTTCACCGCGTCTTCGCTCGTCTGCAGGGCAATTTTGCCCAGGAACTGTAATGACTAATCACCAGGATTCCCTTCCGGACGAACAAAATGAAGGACGGGCAGCCATGACTGATTCCCCAGAGACCAACGACGCCCCCGACATCGTTGTCGTGAAGGACGTCTCCAAGAGATTCGTAATCCGCAAAGACAACTCTCTCAAAGAGCGCATTGTCACCTTCGGACGGATAGGCAAACGGCACCGCGAAGAATTTTGGGCACTGCGCGACGTGAGCGTGACTATTCAAGCCGGTAGCACAGTGGGGCTGATCGGGCACAATGGATCGGGCAAGAGTACACTCCTCAAGGTTCTCGGCGGGATCCTAGACCCCACCACCGGAACTGTTGCACGCCGCGGCCGGATCGCGGCCCTGCTGGAATTGGGTGCCGGATTCCACCCCGACTTAACCGGACGCGAGAACGTCTTCCTCAACGCGTCCATTCTGGGCCTCAGCCGTGAAGTAACCGAAGCTCGCTTTCCCGAAATCCTGGCTTTCTCCGGTATCGGCGACTTCATCGACACGCAGGTGAAGTTTTACTCATCGGGCATGTACGTGCGACTCGCTTTTTCCGTGGCCGTGCACACCGACCCGGATCTCTTGCTCGTGGACGAAGTCCTCGCCGTCGGCGACGAGGCGTTCCAGCGCAAGTGCATGGACAAGATCCGCTCCTTCCAGGAGGAGGGCCGCACGATCGTGCTCGTCACCCACTCGCTCGGCCAGGTCGCCGACCTCTGCGACCGTGCGATCTTGCTCAACAAGGGTGAGGTCGTATTCGATGGTGAACCACGACAGGCTGTTGTGAATTTCAGAAACATTCTGGAAGGGCGCCGAATCGCGGAGGAGGAGCAGGATGCTCCCGTCCATGCGCAGGTCAAGCGGGATGCTCAGATCCTCTCGGCCAAGGCCCAAGCAGCTGACAGACTACCGGGTGAGATGCTTCAGATGGGTGACGACCTCGTCGTGACTGCTGAAATTGAGCATCTCACGGACACCGATGAAGACTGGAATTGCGCTATTCAAATCGATAGCACTCAGGGGCAGGCAGTTTACGGGACCTCCACACGGCTGCTCGGTAAGAAGCTGCGTCCGGTGAAGGGGCCCCGCTCTATTCAATTCACCCTAAAGGACACCAGATTTGGTACGGGCAAGTACTTTGTGAATGTCTCGATCATGCACCCGTCTGGTGTGCATATTGCTGATTTCCCTCAGGCATGTTCCTTCGACGTGGCATATAACCCGCTCGCCGTTGGGACGGTCTATGCAGCACCGTCCTTTTCGGATTTAGGTACGACCAAGTAACGAGTACTCGTCTATTCCCTAATGCTCAACGCTCGAAATAGGTAATCAATCTGTATGTCCCAGTCCAGCGCACCCAATCCGCCGAAAGTTGCTGTCGTAACGGTGAGTTACGGCTCAGAGGATGTTCTCGGGCCGTTTCTCGAGTCTCTATCAGAGGCCTCAGTTTTTCCCCTAAGCATCGTTGTGGCCGACAATAAACCACGAGGCAACACCACCACGGAGGAAATTACCAGTCGAATTGAAGGGTTGGCGAAAGATTTCGGGGCCCACTACCTTCCGATGAGTTCCAACCGCGGCTATGGTCACGCGATAAATCAGGCGGTGAAAATTCTCGCGCCCGAAATCGAGTGGGTCGTCGTCAGCAACCCTGATGTCATAGCGGGGCTCGGAGCGATAGATCTCCTGGTCGATACACTTTGCAGCGATCAGAACATTGCAGCCGTTGGCCCTCGCATACTAACCAACTCCGGCGAAATCTACCCGTCTGCCCGAAGTATTCCATCCCTATCAGGCGGGATCGGTCATGCCCTCTTCTCGCACGTGTGGCCGGCAAATCCGTGGACACGCAACTATCGCCGCGATGCCGTAGCCAGCCCAACCCAGCGCGATGCAGGCTGGCTGTCAGGTGCATTTCTTGTCGTCCGCCGGACCGTACTAGAGAGACTGCACGGGTTTGACGAAGACTATTTTATGTATTTCGAAGATGTCGACTTGGGTTACCGCATCAGCAAGATCGGTTTACGGAGTGTTTATGAGCCCGCAGCGGTCGTGACCCATACTGGCGCACATTCGACTTCGATTGAAGCTGGCAGCATGCTCAGCGCTCACCACCGCAGCGCCAAGCGCTTCGTCTCGAAGCAGTACCCAGGAATGCTCCTCTGGCCGGTGCGACGTCTACTCGGGGCAGGTCTCGATATGCGTTCGTGGCTATTTGAACGCAAAAGCCACTAGCTGTACCCGGCCAAGATGTTAGTGACTGAAGGGCTTGAAAAGGGAAGACCTCCGGTGCTTAGTGGAGATGTTTAACGTCTCACTTCACAACGGAGGTCCTTACATCACACATTTATGTCAGGTTGAATATTTGCGGAAGGGCCCTACTCTTCGAATGAGCTCTCGGCGGTCGTCCGGCGGCGTGCGCCGTTAAGGAACTCGGCATCTCACGGCAGTGTGCGTATCGGTGGGTGCGCCGTTTCCGTGATGAGGTCGAAGCCGGTCTCAGCGACCGGTCGTCGCGGCCGCACTCGATGCCATCCCTAACCTGAATACTGGCTGCCGAGGGAGCCAGGTGCGGTGCGGGTGGAGGCTACTGAACCGAAACTGGGCCGAGATCCTCATCCGCGGCCCAACTCATCCCGGGCAAACGCACCTCGCTAACTCCTGCAGCTGCGCACTCGCGTCGGTATCTGTTAACGCCACCTGAATATCGGGCAATTTCTGCGGCGGTTTCTAGGGGTCGTTGCAACGCCGGCTGGTCTATTCAGTAATCAGTAGCTAAGCGAAGGGGACTGCCCCCGGTTTGGTTGACTCCTGACCTGTGGAGATTCGTCTTCGCTGGAAGGATGTCATCATGCCCAAGCCCTACCCACCCGATTTCCGCCGCGATGTTGTCGCCGTGGCCAGGAAGCACGAAGCCCCGCTAAACCAGATCGCGAAGGACTTCGGCATCTCGGAGTCCTGCCTTGCGAACTGGCTGAGAAAAGCCGACGTCGAAGAGGGCGTGAAGCCGGGCGTGACCGGGAAGTAGTCAGCGGAGCTCCGCGATGCGAAGAAACGCATCCGGCTGCTCGAGCAAGAAGCCGAGGTTATGCGCCGGGCAGTCACCTACCTGTCCCGGGACGTCAACCCAAAATGATCTACCCGCTGATCCTCGAAATGGCCGTCGACGGTGTCCCCGTCACGCTGACCTGCCGGGTGTTGCGCTTCTCCAAACAAGCGTTCTACAAGTGGAAGCGCAACCCCATTTTCCCGCGCGACTGGGACGACGCCCACCTCACTAACGCCGCCGGGGACGCGCACCAGGACGACCCCGCGTTCGGCTACCGGTTCATCGCCGACGAGCTCCACCAGGCGGGCCTCACAGCGGGTGAGAACCGGGTCTGGCGGCTGGCTTCGAGCAGTGACCCTGGAGGGTTTTCGCGAAGAAACGCGGCCTGACACGCAAGGCCGGCCCTCCCATCCACGACGACCTCGTCAAGCGGAAGTTCATCGCTACACGCCCGAACCAGCTCTGGCTCACCGACATCACCGAACACCGCACCGATGAGGGCAAGCTCTACCTCTGCGCGATCAAGGACGCCTGCTCGAACAAGATCGTCGGCTTCTCGATTGATTCGCGGATGAAAGCGTCCCTGGCCGTCGCCGCGGGCCGGAAACCGATTGGCCAACGCACCATCGACGGCACGATCCTGCATTCCGATCGCGGGTCGCAATTTCGCTCTAACGCCTTCCTGCGGGTGCTGAAGAACAACGGCATCACCGGGTCGATGGGGTGCGTCGGCGCCTGCGGCGACAACGCCGCGATGGAGTCGTTCTTCGCGCTGCTGCAGAAGATCGTCCCCGACCGGCAACGTTGGGCGACCCGGGAGGAACTGCGCCTCGCGATCGTCGTCTGGATCGAGCGGACCTACCACCGCAAGCGCCGGCAACGCCGCCTCGGCGAGCTCACCTCGATCGAGTTTGAGACTATACACATAGCCCTCAAGGCCGCCTGAAACCACTAACCCCGTGAGTCAACTGAACGCGGGGCAGTCCCTAATGCTGTAAAAGATCAACGGGCTCCGCGCCCGAGTGTCAAGGGTCGTGGACCTCCAGAGCCGCAGTTGAGAGATCGTTGGGCGCTATCGCTTCCTCGCTCATAATCGAGCAGGGGTTGTCTGTCGCCTACGGACGATGGTTTTTTCCTATGTTCCTGGGATGTCCTAGATAGCGAGTAAGGGAACCTACCCGGTGAATCGCTCCGGTGGGCGCTGTGCGCTCGCTGCGCAAGCAGCAGGGCAGAAGCGACCGGTCAGCTTCGATGCGTGCTCTTGGGCACGTCGGCGCCACCGGCCACCGGCCCACGGGGAAGGCAGTGCCGGGGACTTTTCCAGGACTTTGACCGAAGCTGGCCTGACTCCCCGCGAGTATCGAGCCGTTTCGGATATGGCGGCAGAGTGGACCTCATTGTCTCTCGCGCTTCAAATGTCGCCCAAGTTTCCCGGTTCGAGGGCGGAATCCACTCTTGAACGCTCTTAGAGACTGGCCAGCTCGCGCACGGTGGAAGCGAACTCCCGGGCTACCCGGACAGGCGACGTCGCAAGGGCCGCGGCATTAGCAGCATGACGCGCAGCAATATCTCCGTGAAATCGTAGTCCGGCTGCGAGCAGATCAGTCTCCAATTGGTTGGAATCCATATAAGACACCCAGTCGTGGACATGCAGATACGCGCTTGAAGGAGCGCGTCGAATCGAAACGGGCAGGCCAAAAGACGCCGCAAGTGACACGACACTAACATTGAGGGATTCTCGATATGGCAAGACCATGACATCCGCGGCGTTACACCAATACTGCATCCGGTCAGGTTCAATATAACCAATTTCTGCAGTCAACCCCGCTCGAGGAGCGAACAGCTCGTCAATCTGCTCGTTAGAATAGCCGGGTCCCAGCGGGCCCGCGACAAGCAGCTTCAACCGGTTACATTTGGCATGCGCTTTATCGAATTCCGGAATCAGGTCTGCCAGCCCCTTGTACGGTCGGATTGATCCCACAAATAACAGGACGATGTCGTCAGAGTTGAGCCCATGCGCCCGCCTAGCCTCAACCGCGCTCACCGTGTTCGGGAACCTTCCTAGATAGCTCGGATGGTCAATCTGTGTGGTCTTGGCTGGAGGCAGCGTATACCAGTCGCTGACTAGTCGAGGAGTGTCCGGATTCATGATCATGATCGTGTCGGCCAATGTCGCAAGGCCTTGACAGAGGACGAGTTCAGACGACAAATACTGCATTTCGTGCGGGAGAACATTGTGGACAGTCCAAACGATGCGTCCGCCAAGTTCGCGAAATTGAGTGAGCTCGTCCAGAACTCTGAGAACTCCTGTCATGGAAGCCACGACATTATCGGCTCTCTGACTGATGGGTGCCGTCCAGTTCAGATGGAGGACGACCGAGCCGCCGTCGCGGAGGATTTCCCGCATCCACGGTTCGACCCTGATCGACTCCAATATCTTTATCTCAATACCGTCCCGACGAAGGTCCCCGTACATGATTTCCTGCCAGTCGTTATCCGGATAGTAAGGGAAGACTGCCAGGGCTAGGGTTCGCCAAGGTTTCGCCGCATCTTCCCTCCCATCAAGTCGATTGGGAACGAGTTTCCGTGTCATCGCGGACCTATGCTCAATCGTCGAAAGGCGTTCCCGAGCCGGGATTTAACTCGCCAGTAAACGCCCCGTTGTCGCTGCAGCCTAGACAGTTCGACGGTCATCCGGGTTAGGTCTTCTGAGAACTTCGCACAAAGTTCTGTGGAGAATCGTACCTCGGCGACAAGTTGATCCCGCGCTATGAATAGACGGCGTTCTAGTTCAACAATTCGTTCCGATTCCCGGTTCACGGTTTCCTCGACCAGTTCTGGGTTAGAGCGCAGGGCGGAGGGCGGCGAGATCCGCCAAATACCGACCGTATCCGCTTTTGAGAAGGGGCGCAGCGAGCACAGCAAGTTGGGCATCCGTTATCCACCCGGCGCGCCAGGCGATCTCTTCGATGCAGCCGACCTTAAAGCCCTGACGGTCTTCTATGACGCGAACGTACTCTGATGCCTGCATCATCGACTCGAATGTGCCGGTATCTAGCCAGGCTGTTCCGCGATCAAGTACCTGGACGTGAAGGGTGCCGTGTTCCAGATACCGCTCATTCACCGTGCTTATTTCCAGCTCGCCGCGGGCACTAGGCTCGATGGTCTTCGCGATCTCAACGACGGAATTATCGTAGAAATAGAGGCCGGGAACGGCGTAGTTGCTCTTTGGCTTTGCCGGCTTCTCCTCAATGGAAATTGCCGTTCCAGACTTGTCGAACTCGACCACACCGTATGACGTCGGATTGCTGACATGGTAAGCAAAGATTCGAGCACCCTCGATCTCAGCGTTGCCACGCAAAGACGAACCGAGGCCGGCGCCGTGAAAGATGTTGTCCCCCAGAACCAGCGCAACGCTGTGATCACCGATGAATTCTTCACCGATGATGAACGCTTGGGCGAGACCATCCGGCGAGGCCTGAACTGCGTACTCGATTCGAATACCAAGTTCGGAGCCATCTCCGAGCAGAGCGCGGAATTGAGCGTTGTATTCGGGAGTCGTGATGATCAGAATTTCTTTGATGTCCGCCATCATCAGAGTCGACAACGGATAGTAAATCATCGGCTTGTCATATATGGGCATGAGCTGCTTTGAGATGCCCTTGGTGATTGGCCACAGGCGCGTGCCCGAGCCCCCGGCGAGAATAATTCCGCGCATAAGCGTTAGTTCCTGTCGTTCAAAGTGGCATAGTGCGCGCGGGCGGCGTCCCAGGTAGGAAGCAAATTGGATGCCGCTGCGGCCGCGAGGGTGGGCGCAGCTGTGTCTTTCGGAGACAGCAGAAGTTCGCCGGCCTCAGGTGGAAACACGAGCGCGATTTCTTCGTCGAGAGGACTGATGCCGTGTTCGCGACCTGGGCTAAAGGTGCTGTTCACGAGGTAGCTGACAGTTGCGTTGTCGGTCAATGCGACGAAGCAGTGCCCGAGTCCTTCGGCGATGTAGACGGCACGGCGATCGCTGTCGTCGAGTAGGACGCTGTCCCACTGGCCGTACGTGGGAGAACCAACTCGAATATCGATGATGTAGTCGAGTATGGCGCCGTGAACGGCGGTGACGTACTTCGCTTGGCTGGGCGGGATATCCGCAAAGTGAATGCCGCGCACTGAACCACGTTTGGACACGGAAGTGTTGGCCTGAGCTAAGTCGAGCCTGTGCCCGACCTTCTCCTCGAGCTTGTCAAACCGGTACCACTCGAGGAACACTCCCCGGTCGTCACCAAACTGCTTCGGAGTGATTTCGAATGAATCTGGGATGGAGAGTTCGCGAATCTGCACTCCCAAAGTCTAGCAAGCGTGATACGCGTGGCTTTTGGGCTCCCCAACTTGTTCACATCGGCCGGTTAAATGAGCGGCCTCCGGGCGATGCCGAACTTAGAGTAAGCGCTAGCGTGGCGAATAGTGCGCCGGCTGAAGTCAGTTTAAGCGCGTTGGGGTTGATGGAACCCATGACGAAAAGTGACACAGGCGGCACCGCTGTGGCTACGGCAAACATTGTCCAGCGATGTAAGCCGAGCTGACGGAGGGACACAATCATTGTGGCTAAGGGCGCCGGGCACGGGAGCCTATTCATGATTCGCATCGCATGCAGTACGAGGTCGCCTGATGTCACCAGCGCGGATACGTTAACGATGGCATAGAACAGGGGGAATTCACACCAGCGATGTATTCGCTTGTACAAGTACGTCACTGTAGCCATCAAGGGGTGGTTGGCAATCCGCCGTGATGGTGGGGTCGAAGGCGAACAGTCCTGCTCATAGGAATTTGCAACGTAAGCGGGCACCGTCACTTCCATCTGGGACGGCTGAGATGCTGATTTGCTCCCTGTCAAATCTCCATTTGCTGCGGCGACGGCCCTAATCGCGTGAACCGGTTCGTCTGGAAGGACATGAGTAAAGAGGCCAACGCCCAGAGCGTTGCCAGAACGGTCAGCGCCGAGGGATGGCCAGAAAGATCGCCATCGACCGGTTTGAGGCTGCGATTCCGGAAGTGGGACGGTGAAAGTCATTGATGTGCCGGCTTTGTGCTGCATGAGCGGTGAGTGCTGCTGCTTCAAGCCCCAAGGATGTCGGGAATCGGCGAGAGTGCCTGAGATCGTGAATGTCCCGTATGCGGAGCAGGCACTTGTTACCGGTTGCCGATTGGTAGAGTGTGACCTCCTGTTCCCTCTCTGAAAGGTCCGCATGCCAAAGCTGCGACCGGGTACTGTATCTGTAGTGCTCGTCAATTTTCGGGGCGCCAGTGACACGATTGAGGCGTTAGAACACCTGAAACGACTGAACTGGCCTATCGACAGGCTCGAGATCGTCGTGGTCGAAAACGGTTCCGGTGACAGCAGCGCTGCAGAGATTCGCACGGCAGCGCCACACGCAAAAGTTGTTGAATCGACAAAGAATACTGGTTTTGCGGGTGGGTGTAACCTCGGCGTTTCCCATAGCAGTGGCGAGTACATTGCCTTCCTAAACAACGACGCGAAGCCTGATCCTGACTGGGTTCGGGCGGCCGTTAGCAAATTCGAAGAGTCGCCGCTTATCGGCGCCGTTGCAAGTAAGGTCGTGGACTGGGACGGAGTTCTGGTTGACTACATTGGTTCCGCTCTAACTTGGTTCGGCATGGGGTACAAGCCCGAGACGGGCCAAGCCCTGCCGCTCGGGCAAGACAGCCCTCGAGACGTGCTATTCGGTACAGGATCAGCGATGTTTGTCCGTCGCTCCGTGTACGACGCGCTGGGAGGCTTCGACGAGCGATTCTTCATGTTCTTCGAAGACGTCGACTTGGGGTGGCGATTGAACTTGCTGGGATGGCGCTACGTCTATGTTCCCGAGTCTCTCGCCTTTCATAAACACCACGCTTCGATGACACAATTTGGGACGTTCAAAGAAACGTATCTCCTCGAGCGAAATGCAATCTTCGCCCTATACAAAAATCTTTCGGATGAGGGCCTTCAGGCGGCTCTGCCGGGTGCGCTGTCGCTGGCCGTGCGGCGGGCAGTGGCACGTGGCAACTTGGACTCGACGTCTCTGGACATTCGTAAGCCTGGTGGAGACTCCGAGATGGACCAATCGGTGGCCAAAGAGACGCTCGCGGGAATTTTTGCCATCGATCAATTCGTCGAGAATCTGCCGTCCCTGGCGCAGTCACGCGCAGAGATTCAATCCACTCGAGTCGTGTTTGACGGATCGCTTCAACGACTCTTTGGCAACACTGACGCGCCGTCGTACGAGGGCGGCACCTACCGGGAAGGCTACGAGAAGATCGTCGAGTCATTTTCCGTTTTGCAGCCGCCAGCTGTAGTTCGAGTTTTGATTGTCACTGGGGATCCCATTGGTGCGAAGATGGCGGGTCCCGCTATCCGCGCGTGGCACATCGCCGAGACCTTGGCCCATACGCATGACGTCACCTTGGTGTCCCTGGCAGGGCTCGAGCCGATTGATGCTCCGTTCAACATCGTGCACGTGCGTTTGGGTGACCAGAAAGCCATGGCCAAGCTTGAAGCATGGACAGACGTTATCGTCTTTCAAGGTCTCGCAATGGCGTTATTCGAGTCGCTACGATCTTCAACGAAGATCATCGTCGCGGATGTGTACGATCCAATGCACTTAGAGCAGCTGGAACAAGGTCGAGAGTTGCCTGCTGAGCAGTGGAATAGGCAGGTGCTCGATGCCACTGAAGTCCTCAACGCCCAGCTCAGTCGTGGTGACTTCTTTCTATGCGCTTCCGAGCGTCAACGCCACTTTTATCTCGGGCAGCTCGCGGCACTAGGACGTATCAATCCCGCCAACTATGAAAATGATCCTGATCTCGAAAACCTCATCGCGGTAGTTCCATTTGGCCTTTCGAGCACTCCTCCCGAGCATTCCCGGCCCGTACTCAAAGGCACGCTAAAAGGCATTGCAAAAGAAGACAAACTCCTCCTTTGGAGTGGTGGACTCTACAACTGGTTCGATCCGAAAACCCTGATTCGCGCAGTGGCCGCACTCTCTGAAAACCACGAGAATGTTCGTCTATTCTTTCAAGGGACGAAGCATCCACATCCGGGCGTACCCGAGATGAGAATCGTAGCGGAATCGCGCGCGCTTGCATTGGAACTCGGTGTCCTCGACCGGTCAGTTTTCTTTAACTCATCGTGGGTCGATTACTCGGATCGACAAAACTATCTCACCGAGGCTGATGTCGGTGTGAGCACTCATTTTTCCCATGTGGAAACAACATTCTCTTTTCGAACGAGAATCCTGGATTATCTCTGGGCTGGGCTGCCCATGGTTGTCACTGAGGGCGATCATTTTGCGGAACTCGTGAAGAATCGAAAACTCGGAATCGTTGTGCCTGCCGGAAACGTTGAGGAGCTCACTGCGGCCTTGGAAAAAGCGCTTTTCGATGAGCAGTTTGTTGCCGAGGCGAAGGCGAATATTCACGCGGTGCGGGAGGACTATTTCTGGCATCGGGTGCTCGCCCCCTTGACGCAGTTCCTTAGCGAGCCACGTCACGCTCTTGACCTTGTCGCTCGCGGCAAAGTTCCAGCCGACGCGCTCCTAGCAGTGATACGACCACATTCCCGCGTGAAGAAGTTTGGCATCAGACATGATGCAGGTCTATTCGTTCACTATCTTCGTGAATCTGGCCCGAGGGTCGTGTTTCAGAAGGTCCAGAGCCGACTCAGACGTGGGTGATCTATGCGACCTTGGCCGCCTCAACCGATGAGTGAGATCGCATTTGTGGCAAACATTTGATCGAATCACTCAGCGCCCGATATCGGTGGGCGGTGGGTGTCTGAGGATAGTCCCCACCGAGCAGGCCACCAGAAAAGGGGCTCTTCGCAATTGAGGGTGTAGTTGAGGTGCGCGTAACGGTCACGTCGTTGGGCTGAAAGGAGTCGAGGTCTTCCCATGATGGAAGTTCCAACACCGCCCATCGGGAAGATCTCGACATGTCCGAGACTACTTTTGCTAACCCGGATCTGACCATCTTTTGTCGTCTGGACAAGCTTGGCCTTCGAGCCGTCGGGCAGCACCTCGACCGCGGTCGTGCGGTGCTTGTGGGCGGCGTTGTCGCGCGTGACGATTGGTGCCACCACTTTGGCTGTCAGGGCGTGCCACGAGATGCGGTCATTCGTCGCCTCGCCCATGAACCGTTGGGCCGCATCGACGTCGTCGTGATAGGCGGCTTCACCAGCTATAAAACCGCCGCGACCGCGGAACTCCCGGAGGCGGTTCCGGTGATGGATCCCTTCCACGTCGTGCGCCCCGCCGGCGACGCTCTGGACCGCTGCCGGCAACGAGTTCAACAGCACATTTTTGGCCATCGAAGGCACGTGGGAGATCCGCTACATACCGCCCGGCGGACCCTGCACACCGGTTGTGATCTCCGCACCGACAAGCAGCAAAGCCGGCTGCCCTGTTCGACGACGACGCGCACCTCGAGGTTCAGGCGACCTGCGGGATCAACCAGCGCAGTGTCGCCGCCTACCGTAACCCGAACAAGACGTCTGGAAAGGCCGTGATGCAAGCGGTGATCGACTCGATCAGTCACGATGTCCCCCAGCTCCTGACCGAGCTCCACCGTCTCGGCCGGACCTTCAAACAGCGCGTCACCGACATCCTCGCGTTCTTTGACAGACCGGAATCTTCGAACGGCCCGACCGAAGCCATCAACGGACACTTAGCACATCTCCGCGGCACAGCCTTGGGCTTCAGATATCTGACGCACTACATAGCCCGATCATTCCTCGAAGCTGCGGGATTCCGACCCCAATTACGCCCTTCATTGCGAGGAGCTACTAATGCCTGGAAGGCAGGAGAACAGCATGGGGGACACAATCATTCTCAGTTGCGCGCACTTCTGACATAGGGTAACTGAGGAGCCGGTGCATACTCGGCACGATTGAGGAGATGTTATGCGTTTGAGTGTGCGAATTACGGCGGTCGGATTTGCCCTGGCCGCGATGCTCGGGCCGATGTTCGTCGTTACGCCGCAGGAGGCGCAGGCGGTTGTTGGTTCGCAATTCGATCCAGGAAATATCGTGTCCGACGAGGTTTTCTACAACCCCGTGGCGATGTCCCAGACTGAGATTCAATCTTTCTTGGAGACCAAGATAGGTAACTGCCTTAACTTACTTTGCCTCAACGTGCTTCGCGTGGACACTCCCAATGTTGCAGCTGAAACATATTGTGGCTTCTACCAAGGCGTGGGCGGTGAATCCGCCGCTGCCATCATCTTCAAAGTACAACAAGCGTGTGGGATAAGTGCCAAGGTGCTGCTCGTGACGCTGCAGAAGGAGCAAGGCCTTGTTACGCGTTCGTCTCCCTCGGACGCTATCCTTCGGAAAGCAATGGGCATGGGGTGCCCCGACACGTCCGTGTGTGACGCTCAGTACTACGGCTTCTTCAATCAGATGTATGCCGCGGCACGCCAACTCAATCGATACAACAACGGCAGCTTTACGTACATCAAAGTTGGCCAGTACAACAACGTGCGCTGGAATCCCAATGCCGCCTGCGGGGGCTCTTCCGTGTTGATCCGCAACAAGGCCACAGCAGCCCTTTACTACTACACGCCCTACCAGCCAAACGGAGCGGCGCTGGCCAACGTTGGAGGGCTGGGCGACGGTTGCTCGTCCTACGGCAACCGTAATTTCTGGGTTTACTTCAGCGACTGGTTTGGATCGACGCAGTCAGAGATCGGTGGCAATTCGATCCGTGCCGCTTACGCTGCTACCGGCGGTACTGGCGGAGCTCTGGGCAGTGCAACGAGTAACATGATCCCGATGTCCCACTACGGTGGAGGACTTGGACAGGCGTTTCAGAACGGATCCATCTACTGGAGCCCACGCACAGGAGCACGGATCGTCAGCGGGAACATGCTTCCCTACTACTTCAGTACAGGTGGAGCAGCCGGCCCGCTGGCCTGGCCAAATAGTGGTTCGTCTGTGATTTCGCAGAATGGTGGCGGCACGGGCCAGTCCTTTCAGAATGGCTCCGTATATTCGTCCCCAACAGCGGGGACGTGGAGCGTGAACGGTTCGATTCGCACCGCTTACTGGAATCAGAATGGCTCCGCCGGACCGTTGGGTTGGCCAGTGGCCGAGTCCCTGTCGATCAGTGCAGGCGGCGGCGGGACCAGTCAGGGCTTTCAAAACGGTTCAATCTATAACCGAGGTACAGGTATCGCTTTTGCGACATCGGGTGCCATTCAAACCCGTTACATCGCTTTGAACGGTCCTTCTGGTGCTCTGTCATGGCCGGTAAGCGCGATAATGACTGTCAGTGGGAATGGTGGTGGCACGGCGCAGCAATTTGCCGGCGGTTCAATCTATTCATCACCGGTAACGGGGACATGGGAGGTAAAAAGCGGCATTCGGGACTTCTACTTCTCGGCCAACGGTTCAGCTGGTCCTTTGGGCTGGCCGACGGCCGCCTCGATTTGTGCGAACGTGACGTCATGTTCGCAAACGTTCCAGAATGGTGCGGTCAGCTGGTCTAGCGGGCCGGGCGGCCGTTTGACGTCCTCGGAAATTGCGGCCGCCTATGCGAACGCGGGAGGAGAGAGCGGTGAACTGGGCAGAGTTACGAGTGGGATACTCGTGGTGGCAGAGAATGGCGGAGGTCTAGCTCAAGCCTTTGAGAATGGATCAATCTATTCGAAGCCGTCCGCCGGAGCTTTTGCCGTTTCAGACAATTTGCGCACTGCCTATTTTGCTCGATCCGGGGCGGCAGGCCCTTTGGGCTGGCCCCTTGCCGCCGCCGATTGCTCACGTGTGGGCGGAGGGTGTGGCCAGAAGTTTGAAAAGGGTTGGCTGTACGCAACACCCGACGGCGTCTCATGGACGAGCGTGCCCGAAATCGACTCCGTCTACGCCGCCCAAGGCAGCCACCTTGGGAATCTCGGACGGACTACAAGTGGGCCAATGACCATTCCTCAGAATGGCGGGGGCCTCGGGCAATCGTTCGTCGGTGGTTCCATCTATTCGACTACGTTGACGGGCGGTTTCGCGGTCTCGGGCGCAATCCGGCAGCTCTACTTCGAACTCGGCGGATCAGCCGGCTCGCTTGGATGGCCGACCGGGGCTCCAACCTGCGGAGGTTCCGACGGTGATTGTATTCAGGCGTTCCAACGTGGCTCGATTGTTACTTCGAAGAAGTCTGGCACAAGAGTGGCGCTACCAGCCATCGAGGAGCTCTACGCGGACTTGGGAGGTCAGAACGGGGAGCTCGGCATTAGAACGAGCACGCTCATGTCAATTTCACAGAACGGTGGTGGATTTGGTCAGGCGTACACTCGCGGGTCTATCTATTCGTCATCTGCGGGAACGCAAGCTGTGACGGGCAGTATCCGAGACTTCTACTTCGCTCAAGGTGGCTCAGCCGGCGGAATTGGATGGCCGACTAGCGCAGCCGTGTGTGGGCAGCCCCTCGGCGGATGTGCCCAAACATTCCAAGGTGGAAGAATTACGTGGTCGCCGGATGGTGGCGCCCGATTGAACTAACTGGGACGAGCGGCGCGCGCGGTCGTCTGGATCTCGGAGCCTTTCAGCGTTTCGGTCGAAGCGCTGGATGGACTGGCTGGATCGCGCTAATGACCTAAGCTTCTAAAGGTCATTTAAAGTGACTACGGTGTCGTCGCAGCAAACAGTGTGCTAACCACCGTTGCCAGCGAACCATCGAATGAGGTAATCACATGCAAGAATCCGGTCGACACTTGGCGCAGCCATTTGCGCGGGTCCGCGTATGGTTCCGTGATGTCACCGCGCCTACCGCAGGAGACCTGCCGAATCGCCGTGTCCTACTTGTCTTCCCTGCACTGCTTGTCCTCATTATGATCGCGCTCGTTGCGACTGGTATCAATGGGTCGTCGACCGGATACATGAATTCCTACTTCAGCCTGGACGAGGACCCCGCCCTTCTTTCGGGTGAGCCGCAAAGCATCCGCAGTGATGAGTGGTTGGTCCAAAGCGCCTGGACAATATCGCAAGTGGAGCAGGGACTGCCCGTCACGAACCAAAGCTTTCCAGGCGGGATGGACGCAACGGTTCAGCACGACCTCCCGTCTTTGGACTGGTCGGTCGCGTTCAGACCGCACTTGTGGGGCTTCTTTCTTTTGCCACTCGATCAGGCCATGGCTTGGAAGTGGTGGTTTCCCGGGTTTGCCCTCATGGCCGCTTGTTACGTGTTTGTCGTGAGTATGCTCCCCCGGCGACCACTCACTGCAGCGGCGCTGTCTGTCGGCTTTTTCTTTGCGCCGTTCTTCCAATGGTGGTATCTCTCGATTACCTTTTGGCCAGCAGCTTGGTCGTTCTTGGTCATGTCTGCGGTAATCTGGTTGGTTCGAAGTCCGCGGCCGGTCAACCGAATAGTGTGGCCAGCATTGGTCGGATACGTCACGGTCACCCTTGGAATGGGAATCTACGTCCCATTCATCATCGCAGCGGTTCTCATGGCGCTAGCCTTTGGGGTTGGATTCGTATTAACTTCCCTCGACCTGCGGTCGGGAATATGGGAAAGATTGAAAGCAGTGTCTCCGTTGTTGATCGGCGGAATTATGGCAGTGTGTGTACTTGGTATTTGGATATTAACCCGCCTCGATACGGTTGAGCGGTTTCTGGGCACCGTTTACCCTGGTGAGAGGCTCCAAACGGTTGGGCAGAGTACCCCACAATCCTTACTCGCACTTTTTGGGGCCCCGTTCACTGCCGGCCTTGGCGACACTAGTGGAGCGCCGTTTTCCTCGAATACCTCGGAGGCGTCCACCTTCTTCTTGCCTGGTCTGTTCCTCGTCCTGGGCTTCGGCTGGCTACTGGCTCGCGCTTGGACGAATCATCGGCGCATTGACTGGTTACTTATCGCCTTGCTTGCCCTGGGCGGCCTCCTTGCAGCGTACCTTCTGATTCCTGGGTGGGACTCGTTGGCACACCTGCTACTGCTGGATCGCACCACCATCGGTCGCATTGGGCTTGCGTTCGGTTTGCTGTCGGTCGTGTCGATCGTTGTGATGGCCAACAGACTAGACACGCTCGCCAAAGAAGGGCGAGCGTTCCTACCCTGGTTCGTGACATGGGCTGGAGTCGCTTTGGCAGGGCTCGCAGCGGCAACTCTCATCATTTTCCTGTATCGCCGTCAATCCCCTCTCCTTCTAGCTCACTGGCAATGGGTGCTTCTCATCGGGCTTTTTCTGGCGGCGGTCTTGTGGTTCTCTAGAGGACGAGTGTTCGCGGGCGCGGTAGCCTTCCTCATCATCTCCCTTGTGGGCTCAGGAGGAGTGAACCCGGTGTACGTCGGGGTTTACGACCTCAATGACACGAAATTGATGTCTGAGGTGAAGGCCGTCGACGGTGGCGACGGTGGGACGTGGGTTGGAGTTGGCGCGTCATTTCTTCCCACTGTCACACTCGTTCAGTCCGGGCTGCGGTCCTACAACGGATTTCAAAGCGCTCCAACACCGGAGATGTGGAAGCAGATCGACCCAACTGGCACCTACGAGCAATACTGGAATCGATTGGCGAATGTGAGTTGGGTGGCGGGCGTGGGCGCACCAAGTGCATCGAACCCCGCGGCGGATCAGGTCCGACTTACCTTCGACTCATGTGCCGCCTTCGCACAGAAGTACGTTTCATTCGTTCTTACCGACGAGCACCTCACGCAAGATTGCCTAGTTCTGGAGCGGTCGCTGAAACAAGGTCCTACGAATTTCCGGATCTATGAGGTCGTGCGTCCCTAAATGGCGGCGAGAGTCAGAGTCCCAGGTTGGCCATGGCAACAATGTGGCGAGCTATTTCTAGCGCGCTTGTCGCGGCCGGCGAGGGGGCATTGAGCACGTGAACCTGGCGCGCAGCCTTCTGAATTATGAAATCGTCGGCGAGTGTCCCGTCCGGCAGAATCGCCTGAGCGCGTACCCCGGCTCCAGCGCGCACAATGTCCTGAGCTGAAATATTCGGCACGAGCCGAGCAAGGCTGCTAGCAAACAACGTCTTCGATAAGGAGCGTGCGATTTCTTTCCCGCCCGTAAGCACGTTGCGACTAGCTAGTTTGAGAAATCCCGGGTAGGCGAGTGTACTAACAGTATCCCGAGCGTTGAATTCGTTCCAGCTATATCCTTCGCGCGCTAATGCGAGAACGGCGTTTGGACCCGCATGAACTGACCCGTCAATCATCCGAGTAAGGTGCACGCCGAGGAATGGAAGTTTGGGATCTGGTACGGGGTAGATGAGGCCGCGTACGAGGTTGCGCTTGCTGGCTGCCAACTCATAATATTCGCCGCGGAAGGGTACGATCCGAGCCAATGGTCGAAGGCCAGCCATTGTCGCGATCCGGTCGCTCTGGAGACCGGCGCAATTGATCAGTACGTCCCCTGAGTGTGATCCATTGTCACAATCCACGGTGACATTGCGATCAGAAACTCGGATACCAACGACCTCGCTGCCCAAGATCAGCTCAGCGCCATTTCGATTCGCGAGCTCCGCAAGTTTGCGAGTGACCGCGCCATAGTCGATGATGCCTGTCGACTCGATGCGAAGAGCGGCGATAGCGGCGACATTTGGTTCAAACTCGCGTGCTTCAGCCGCAGAGATGAGGCGCGCCGGTGCGCCGTTGGCCAATGCCCGATCGTACAGCGCTTGCAGCCGCGGAGATTCCTTCTCGTTAACGGCCACGATCAACTTGCCACAGGCTTCAAATGCGATCTCGTGCTCTCGCGCAAAGGCGAGCATCGATTTGTTCCCCGCCGTGCACATTGTGGCTTTTAGTGAGCCTGGCTTGTAATACGGTCCAGCATGAATGACACCTGAATTGTGACCGGTTTGGTGTGCGGCCCAACGCTCTTCCTTTTCGATCACAGTCACGTCCGCACGTCGCCGAGACAAGAGTTCGGCGACAGCAAGCCCGATAATGCCTCCACCAATAATTATTATTCGAGGGGCACTCATCGGTTTCCATTCGATCCAGGGATGAAGCCTCTAGCCTACAGTCGGCGCGCTGGACCATCCGCTTGGTGCATAGACTGAGCTATGTGCTGTTCGCGCACAGGTAGAAGAGATTGAGGATTTGTTGTCAGATATCGTTTCGCTCGGCCAACCGACAGTCGGGGATGAAGAGCTCAAAGCGATCGCCGAGGTGTTCGCATCGGGATGGCTTTCCGGGGCAGGTCCGACCTGCGCCAAATTTGAGAAGCGATTTGCTGAGATCACAGGAACCGATGACGCACTCGCAACAAATAACTGTGGCGCAGCTCTTCACCTTGGGCTTACCGTACTTGGTGCTGGGCGCGGGGACGAAGTAATCGTCGGTGACTACACTTTTCCCGCTACAGGACACTCAGTAGCCTGGACCGGGGCGACACCGATCTTCGCAGACATTCGTTCCGATATTTGGAGCGTGGATCCGGCAGCGGTGGAGGCGGCCATCACCCCCCGCACGGTCGGGATCCTCGCCGTTGATGTGTTCGGTCAACCGGCCGACTACGATGAATTGCAGGCAATCGCTGACAAGCACGGACTTTGGCTAATGGAGGACGCCGCCTGCTCGGCGGGTGCCAGCTACAAAGGCCGCCCCGCCGGGAGCCTGGCCGACATCGCAACGTTTAGCTTTCACGGGCGTAAGGGAATCACCGCTGGGGAAGGCGGTGCCCTAACCACGAACCGGGCGGACCTCGCCAATCATGCGCGGAAGCTGCACACTTACGGAATCGCCCCGGCCCTGTCGAGGGAGGGGAGCGCGGATCTTCCAATCCCAAACTTCGACGAGTTGGGTTTCAACTATCGAATGTCTGATGTCGCTGCGGGTATCATGCTGGCGCAACTTGAACGTCTGAACACTTTGGTGCAATCCCGCCAGCGAGTCGCCGACCAATACGGCACGCTTCTTGCCGACATCGACGGCGTGCAAGCACCGGTTGCTCTAGCCGACCGTGTGCACCCTTGGCAGTCCTACGTAGTCACGCTCGACGCTACGGTCGACCGTGGAAAAGTAGCCGCGTACTTAAAGGCGCATGGAATTCAGTGCAACTTTGGAACGTACGCCTCACACGTCCAACCGGTGTACGGCTTCTCTGGCCACCTGCCCGTAAGCGCAGACCTCTTTATGCGCCATCTTGCAATACCTATGCATGCCAACTTGACCGAAGACGAGGTCGACAGGGTCGCGGGGACCTTGCGCGCGGCCATGGCGTCCTAAGCCCGACCAAGATCTACCAACAAGATATTAGAAGGAACAAGACAAGTGACTGCAGTTGACAAAAACGAGACCGTATTCATCACAGGTGGGGCAGGCTTTATAGGCCTCCATGTCGTTGAACAGCTCCTGGAAAAGGGCTATAAAGTACGCATATTTGACAACATGGTACGTGGTAACCGTGACGCGGCGAACGCGCTTGTTGCCCGCGGCAACGTCGAAGTCGTTGACCAAGATGTGCGGTCCGGTGTCGCCGTGGCTGCGGCGATGCGTGGTTGTAGCCGTGTCGTGCACCTCGCTGCTGACTCAATCAATAAGAGCGTGGCTGACCCATTCAGCTCACTCGACGGGAACATCGTCGGTACGCACAATGTTATTGCAGCAGCCGCGGATCAGGGCATCAAACGCATCGTGTATGCCTCGAGCGCCTCGGTCTATGGTGACCCGGAAAAGTTGCCGATGCACGAGGATGACGCGCTGAGCCCACTCACTCCGTACTGTATTGGAAAGCGCACCGGAGAAGATCTCTTGGCGTACTATCAGCGTAAAGCTGGCCTCTCCTGGATCGCACTGCGCTTCTTCAACGTGTATGGTCCCGGCCAGAAGACGACCGCGTACTACACGTCGGTCATCAACCACTTCGTCAACCGCCTACGCAACGGCGACGCGCCAGTCATTGACGGTAAGGGTGATCAGTCCATGGACTTCATTCACGTGCACGACATTGCACGAGCTGTTGTATTAGCCGTCGACTCCGAACGGGGCAACCTTCCCATCAACGTCGGCACAGGAATCGACACCAGCGTTGCCGCCCTCGCTCGAATTCTGATCGACGCGATCGGAGTTGACGTTGAACCGATCTTCAACCCTCGTAATGTGCTCGTCAGCCGCCGAGCAGCTGATGTTCAGCGCGCGAAGGATGTCATCGGCTTTGAGTACACGATTCCAGTCAATGAAGGCATGACCGACCTGATTCGATTCGAAACCCAGAAATAGTGACCGGGCAGATACCGGGTTCCATTCCCGCCAACCCTTATCATGAGCAAGCGTGGATCATCGGAAAACCGACTATCGGGGCAGGAACGTGGATTGGCGCTTTCACCGTTATTGACGGTTCTGGCGGCCTGACGATCGGTGAGGGCTGCGATATCGCATCGGGGGTGCACATTTACACGCACAGTAGCGCAATGCGCTGCGTCTCGGGTCGTGAGCAGCCGATGGTGGACCGGTCGTCAGTCAAGATCGGAAACCGGGTATTCATCGGAGCGAACGCTGTCGTCAATATGGGTGTAGTGATCGGTGATGAGGCGATTATCGGAGCTGGTTCTGTTGTGACGAGGAATGTTGCTGCTCGCACGGTCGTTGCAGGCGCCCCAGCGCGGGTGATCGGGCGCGTCGACTTGTCTCATCGAGCCTACCCTCGTGTCCTCCTCGGAATTGGAGACGAGAGTTGAGAATCGTAGTCGTCAACAACTTCTTCCCGCCTAGACCGGGAGGGTCCTCCCATCTGGCCGACCATCTTGCAAAAAAATATGCCGCGGCAGGGCACGACGTTCTTGTGCTGACCGCTAGTTATAAAGATGCAGCCGCGGAAGAGTTTCGGGACGGTCTGAGCATCGTGCGAATACCTGCCTGGTCCCTACCCAAGACACGTTTTGCTGCCAATTTCGATATCGCATTCACGGTGTCATATAAGGCGAAACGAACCGTCTACGACATTCTCGATCGCTTCGAACCAGATGTGATTCACCAGCACGGCCAGTTTTTTGACCTAACCTGGCTGTCTGGCGCGTGGGCACGCAAGCATGCCGTGCCAACCCTTCTCAGCATCCACACGCGGCTATACAGCCCGAGTCCTGTAAATAATCTCATCTATCGCACCGCCGACGCCATACTGGTCAATCCCTTGATGAAGCTCCACCGACCAATGCTTGTGGTCATGGATGTTCTCATGGACCAGTACATTCACTCCCGGTACCGACGCTCGATTTCAGGGAAGACCTATATACCGGTAGGTATTGATCCAACCATCTTGCGAGGCGGCAACGCAGACCTTGCCAGGAAAAAACTGGGTCTCGGTTCCCGCCACATTCTTTTGTCCCTGGGGCACGTGATACCGCAACGTAGCCGAATGGCTCTCGTTGAGGCCCTTCCGCGAGTGCTGGAATCATATCCGGATGTCGCCGTGGTGGTTATCGGCAAGGTCTACCACGATGAATTCCTGCATCGCGCGAAAGAGCTGGGTGTCGAGCACGCGATTCTTGCTGTAGGGGCTCTTCCGCAGAGCGAAGTACCTGATTACTTGGCTGCTGCCGATCTCGAGGTGCACGAGCTGGAAGGTCAAGGGTTCGGGACGGCGAGTTTGGAAGCGCTTGCCGTTGGAATTCCCGTGGTGGCCGCGATTCGTTCAGACAATTTCGTTGAATTTGAGCTTGAGGATCGGCGTCACCTGTTTATCGCCCCGTTCTTCAGTTCTAAGGACGAACGTGCGGACCCGACCACGCTGGCTACTACAATCATGGCGGTGCTCGCCGATCCAGCCGCTGCGCGCACCCAGGTTGCCGAGCATGCCCAAAAGCTTATTGATGATCATTTCACGATTGACATAGTTGCACGCAAGCACCTGTCGGTGTTGACGGATCTGGTAGCTGTTGAACGATAGGCCCCAGATGACACTACAAATGACACAGGCCCTGGGGAAGCCTATTTTTTTGTCAAGCGGCGAGTTGGTGTTTAGTTTCGTAGAGGGTGTCGTCTCGGAGCATGGCGAAGAGAACATCACGGCGGCGTCGGGCGAGTGCGATGGGGGCTTGGTTGTGGCGTTTGCCTTGGGGGATTTTTCGGTCGTAGTAGGTGCGGGAGGCGGGGGTCTCGGAGTGCTGCGAAGGCGGGCAAGAACAGGGCGCGTTTGAGGATCTTGTTTCCTCGGCGGGAGGGATGTTCGCGGCGGATTGAGCTGCCGGAGCGTCGGGTCACGGGTGCGAGGCCGGCGTAGGAGGCGAGGTGGCCGGCGGTTTCGAAGTGCTTGCCGGTGACCTCGGTGAGGAGCCGGGCTGCGGTCCTGACGCCGACTCCGGGCATGCTCGTCAGGACGGGCGAAAGAGGGTGGGCCTCCACCAGCTTCTCGACCTCGACGATGATGTCGGACCGTTGCCGGCGTAGGGCCGCGAGCTGTTCGGCCAAGCGCGGCAGGACCGTCGCGGCGGCATGGGTACCAACGACTACGACGGTTTGATCGCCCAGGCGGTGGCCCATGCGTGGGGCCAGCTTCAGCAGCCGGATGGCCATCCGCGTGCGGCGGGCCGCTTTCACCGCCGCCGGCGACGGGTAGCGCTGGAGCAGATCTAGCATCGCTGGGTGGTCCAGATGCGGGCCCACGACCTGCTCCAATGCTGGGTGAATCTGCGGGAGCAGCCCGCGAATTCGGTTGCTTGTCGCGGTCATCTGACCGAGGATGTCATCGTCAAAACCGCATAGCATCGACAGTTCCGCGACCGCTTCATCGGCCAGCTGAATTGACCGAAACGCATGCGGCAGCGTCCGGGCGGCCTGGGCGATGATCGTGGCGTCGTGGGAATCGGTCTTCGCCTCACCGGGGTCAAGGCCACCTCCACCCCGGAGAGTGGACACGGGTTAAGCGGCGAGTTGGATCTCTGCGGCCCGTGACGGGTATTGCACTTCGAAGTCCACGGGCGTGACGTGCCCGATCGAGGAGTGTCGGCGCCGACGGTTGTACCGGTCCTCGATCCAGTCCGCGACGCCTTGGATCGCGCGGGCCCGTGTCGGCCAAACCCGGCGGTAGTAGAACTCGGTTTTCAACGTCGCGAAAAAGCTCCCGGCCATCGCGCTACCCAGCAAATTCCTGTGTATCCCATCGACCGAGTGATGCCGTTCTTGGCGGCGAAGAGAGTGATCTGTTCCGACGCGTATTGGGCAGATTCAACCGGCCGTCGCAACACCGGTGATTACGCTCAATAATAGCTCGTTCATCGCTTCAGCTGGTGTCTTGAATCCGAGTGTTTTGCGAGGGCGTTCGTTCAGGGTTTTGGCCACTCCTTCGAGATCGA
>NZ_SOHK01000012.1 GCF_004404055.1 Cryobacterium ruanii | reverse complement strand
GAACACCGGAATCGAATCCCTGCCTTCAGTCCGAGCCCAGAACGCGGCACAATAATAAGACAACAGTGGCCTAGTTTTACACCGTCGTATTTGGCCTACTTCTTCACCGTCGCTGACAGGTTCTCCGACAGTCCTAGATCGCAGTGCGTTGTTCTGGGCCGCGGGGAGCGGACACGGGTCAGCCGATCGACTACAGCATGTCGTCATACTGGCTCAACCCACCTGCCTGCCTGCCTGGGTAGTACATCTAGGCGGGGAGTTCGCGTCCGGTCATCCTTAGGTGTTCGGTGATAACGGTGGCATCGCCGAACTGATGATGCCTTCGGGATAGGCTTCCAAACATGACACGAGGAAAAGTACTACTTGGGTGCAACGGGATCGAGGATGCCAATGCTGGAATGGCCGGCACCGTGCTCGAAATCGGAAGAGAACTAAGAGCGCGTGACTGGTCACCCGTTTATGGGTTCGCCCATGCGAACGTGAACGGCCGATTGGAACGTCAGCTGACGTACGTGCGACTGCTCGCCGCTTCGCTTCGAGAACGCCCCGATGCTGCGATCATCTCCTCTGGGGATGGAGCACTCGTCGCGGCATTGCACCCACGCTTGCCCCTTATCGTCCACTCCCACGGCCTCGAACATCAGATGCGAGAAGCGAGCGTGACTCATGGACTCCCGAATGCGTTTGGTCGAGGCCACCGGTATATTCGAGAGCCCGCCGTTGCTTTCAGCTCGCGTCGCGCTGACGCCCTCGTCGTGCAGACTAACGAGCAAGTTCACTACGCGATTGAACACTATGGTGCGCTGCCCGAGCGAGTACTAGTCATTCCCAATGCGGTCGACGATGCGTTCTTTGACATTCCTCGGTGCCAGGCCAAAGCGCCGACCGTGCTTTGGATCGGCAGCTGGGTTCCGCGAAAGGGCATCGCGACCCTGCCCATGATATTTTCGGAACTCCGTCGCCTAATGCCGGACGCTCGATTGCACCTCCTAGGAACAGGAGCAGCTCCCGGAGACGTCTTGAGCCACTTCGCTGCGGCTGATCGCGCCGCCATAACGGTCACCCCGCGAGCTAACAGAGACGAGGTGCGTGACGCACTGAGCGACGCACACGTCGGTTTGTTCACGAGCACCTTCGAAGGTTTTGGGCGCGCAATTATCGAGACTACGGCGGCCGGCGTTCCGCTGGTGTCTACAAGGGTCGGTATTGCACCGGACGTAGTCAATCCCGAAAACGGGGTACTTTTTGAACATGGCGATTACGAGGCTGCGGCCAATGCCTTGGCTGGCTATCTCCAGAATACCGACTCCGCGACGGCGCATGGAAGCGCTGCTCGGGAGGTCTCCCAACGGTTCCGATGGTCAGTAGTGGGAGAGCAGTGGGCCGAGCTGTTGGTGCGTGTGGTCAACAAGCAGAACCTTTGAAATGCTTCAGAGAAATGACGTACCCTGGCCAATGAAGGCAATCTGCGAGCGCATGCGAAAGTCTACAGAAGCGTGTGCAATATCGTGAGGATTACCGTTATCAGTTCGCACTTCCCTCCAGCCCTTGGGGGCGTTGCAGATTACACCCTCGAGTGGTGTCGTGCAATGCAGAATCTCGGGCATGACCTCACAGTCATCACATCCACGCCGAAAGTCGCTTATGAGGGCATAGCGACTGCGCATTTCAATAGACGCTGGGATGTATCCGGAGCCAGTGAGCTGATCGGGCTCGTGAAAGGTTCGCGGCCGGACGCGCTAGTTGTCCAATACGTGCCCCACGCGTACAGCGAAAGGGGCGGCGGGCTTGCCGTCGCACTCTTGCTACGGAGGCTCGCCCGATCGATTTCGGTGCCAATGGTTGTAAATGCTCATGAGGTGTATGGCGCGTGGACTGAGTCCGCCAAACGTATACCTTGGCATCTCAGTCAGCGCTTCGCTGCCGTCATTTTGGCGTCTTCCGCAGAAGCCTTCGTGGTCACGATAAAGCGGCGCCAGGGCGAGTTGAAGCGCTTCCTATGGCCGTGGACTGAACGCGTGAAGCTCATCCAAATTGGCCCAACGGTCCCCGCCCATGCGCCAGACCCAGACTGGCGGCGCCGCCACGGCGTAGCGGACGGCACGTTCCTAATGACATCGTTCGGCTTGGGGCACCCGACACAGGCAGTCACCCAACTATCAGCTGTGCTCGACACTCTTGCTGCGGGTGGTGTGAATGCTCGTCTCTTCATTGCTGGCCGCCTCGATGTCGTGCACCCTTTAGTTACCCATCTCGGATATGTCAGCTCCGAGGACGCTTACCAGCTGTTGGCTGCCGGTGACGTCTTTGTCCTACCGTTGGCGGATGGGGTTTCCAGTCGTCGCAGTTCGGTCATCTCCGCCCTCGCCGTCGGGGCCGCTGTTGCGACGACGGCTGGCAGGGATACGGACCTGGACCTGTTTTGCGGCGGAGGGGTGGCCATGTCTCCGTCGGGAGACCCCGACGCATTTGCTGAGCTCGTCCTCCAGCTGGCCACGAACGCGGAAGCGCGGGCGGGAGTCACCCGACTCGGTAGAGAGCTATTTTCATCAACCTTCGCTTGGCCCGTCGTCGGTAATATGTGGGCCGAATTGCTTGAACAAGCTGCTGAGCAAAATATTCGAAAGCGAAAGGCGCGGAACGTCTGGTTGTTTTCGGCGGCGATCGATCGAAAGAGGGTCAATCCTAAGCGGTTCCGGCCATAACAGATCTCGACGCCTCGGGCGCACCAGAGGCCGGAGTCTGGATTTAGGACATCGACAAAAGCTGTCGACCACATGCTTCCGCATCCCCTCACCGCGCCGTCCAGCTCGACAATTTAAGCCAGAACGAGGTTCACCTAAACCAGGCAACGTTCTGGCGACTGACCGAGGGAAGGGCGCAGCAACCTCGCAAAGGTGGTTGGGGCGCGGATGCCGCTTGCCATGAATATGGGACCACCGTAGGCGGTTTTCTGCAAGGTTCATGGGACCACCTGAATAGCCAGTTATGGGACCACCCGGCGAGTCGTGCCGGTGGGTTCTTCGCGCAGCTGTTTGATCATCGCGTCAGCGTTTCTCGACGTGGAGGAGTCATCGGCTATGGGATTCAGGGAGGTCAGTGTGAATGGGATCAGGGAAGTTCTGCGGGGGGTGGCTGGACGGGGTCGGGCTGCGCGTCGTCGCCGAGCGTGCCGGCGTGGATCGCAAGACCGCGCGGCGCTATGTGCTCGCGGCGCAAGAGGCGGGGTTGGAGCGATCGGACAGTGTCACGGCGCTAACGGACGAGATCGTCGGTGCGGTCATCGCCGCGGTGCGACCAGCCCGGCCCAACGGCCACGGCAGCGCCTGGGAGGCATTACTGGAGCGCGAGGCGCAGATCAAGGTCTGGGTCGCTGGTGATGGCCGTGACCATCTGGCGCTCTCGATCGTGAAGATCGAGGAGCTGCTTGCCCGGTCGGGCTGCATGGTGCCGTATCGGACGTTGCATCGCTTCGCGACAGAACGCTGCGGGTATCGGCGCCGCGACGTCACGGTCCGCGTCAACGCTGGCGAGCCGGGCTCGGAGTTGCAGCTCGACTTCGGTCAGATGGGGTTCATCACCGACGCGGACACGGGGAAACGCCGGCGCGTGCACGCGCTGATTTTCACCGCCGCGTACTCACGTCACATGTTCGTCTGGCTGTCTTACTCGCAGACCCTCGCCGCGGTGATCGCCGGGTACGAAGCAGCGTGGGCCTTCTTTAACGGGTATTTAAGGTCCTCATCCCCGATAATCTGAAACCCGTCGTCACCGCTGCTGACGCGGTCAACCCGAAGTTGTCGTCAGGGCTGCTCGACTACGCCCAGCACGCCGGGTTCGTCACCGACCCTGCCCGCGTGAGGGCACCTAAGGACAAACCCAAGGTCGAGCGGGCGGTGCAATACGTGCGCGGCAATTTCTGGGCCGGAGAGACCTTCGCCACCCTCGAACAAGTCCAGGACGCCGTCACCCGGTGGTGCGCTGATCGGGCGGGGATGCGGATCCATGGCAGCACCCAGGCCCGCCCCGCTGAGTTGTTCGCCCAGGCCGAGGCACAGGTCTTGCTGCCGGTCCCGCCGGTCTATGACGTGCCGGTGTTCAACCGGGTGAAGGTGCATCGTGACCTGCACGTCGAGGTGGGGAAGGCGTTGTATTCGGTGCCGGGCAGCTACCTCGGCCGGGACCTCGACGCCCGCGCCGACCGAGCTCTCGTCAAGCTTTATGACAGCGGCAAGCTGGTGCGGATCCACCCGCGGCAGGAGCCCGGCGGGCGGTCCACCGACCCGGCCGACATCCCCACAGGCAAGGCAGGATATGCGCTCCAAGACCTCGATCTCCTCGTCGTGAAGGCTGCGGGCCACGGCCCAAGCATCGGCGCTTATGCAGCCCAGATCCTCGATGACCCACGGCCGTGGGCGCGCATGCGGGCCGTTTACCGGCTGCTGGGTTTGGTCCGTCGTTACGGCGCCGACCCCGTCGAGACGGCTTGCGCAATGGCCCGCATTGATTGGTGCGTCAGCCAACGCCAACTCGGCGTGATCAGTGGCGAGGTCGGCGCCGGGAAAACGGTCGCCGTTCGGGCCGCCCTCGCGGGCCTCGAACCGTCGCGGCACCAGGTCATCTACATCCCCGATCCGACGATCACGATGCGTGGAATTCATACCCGCATCGTTACCGCGCTCGGTAGAACCCCGGCGTTCTTCTCCGGAGTGCTCGCCTCGCAAACCGCGACGCTCCCCGCGGGGGAACTCGACGAACGCGCCGGCCTACCCGGCGTCGTCATCGACGAAGCGCACCTGCTCACCAACACCGATCTGGAAGCGCTCCGCATGCTCTCCAACAGTGACATGGACACCGGATCGCACTTCGCGATGCTCCTCATCGGCCAACCCACCCTCCGGCGCCGCCTGAAACTCGCGGTGCTCTCGGCGCTGGATCAACGCATCTCCACCCGCTACACAATCACCGGGATGAATGCAGCCGACACGAGCGACTACATCCGGCAACACCTCAAATTCGCGGGCCGGTCAGACCCGCTCTTTTCCGACGACGCGATCCAAGCCATTCACCTCGCCTCCCGCGGTTACCCGCGAGCCGTGAACAACCTCGCGGTCGCCGCTTTGATCGCCACCTACGCTGCCGACAAAGCGATAGTCGACCTGGCGGCCGCCGCACAATCGGCAATCACCGAAAACAGCGAGTAAACCCGCGTCACGAGTGACGACCACCACGTCACCATGACGATGAAAGCCCCGCCGGATTCTCCGGCGGGGCTTTTTCAGATCCGGGCATCGTCACCGAAGATGACGCCGCCACCGTCAAATAACGCGCCGGACAACAAATGGGCTCCGCCTCGACCAAGATGGCCGCATCATGGGTTACAACAAGGATGTGACCACACTTAACAGCCGGCGCACGCGCCTAGCGGCCATCGACCAACAGCTCGATCCGCGCTTCCTGTCGCTGACCGAGAGAGAACGCATACGCGATCTCAAGGCCACGGGGGCATCGATCAGATTCATCGCCGGAGCCCTCCAGCGATCACCATCGACGATCAGCCGGGAACTGCGCCGGAACTGCTCGAACCCGGGCACCTACGAGCCCTACGCTGCACATCGCACCGCTGCCGGCCGGCGGCCCCGCCCCAAAGGCTCGAAGCTGAAGTATCGGAAGCCGCTGCGCGACTTCGTGATGGAGAAACTGCGCCTTCACTGGTCACCGGAGCAGATCTGCCACGCTTTGGTCAAGGAACATCCAACCGATGAGGAGATGCGCGTGTCACCGGAGACGATCTACCAGGCGCTCTACGTGCAGGCTCGAGGTGGGCTGAAGAAGGAGGTGCAGGCGGCGCTGCGCACTGGGCGGGCACGACGTAAATCCCACAACACCGGTCAAGCCCGACGAAACAGGTTCTCACATCCGATGGTCATGATCTCCAACCGCCCTCCCGAGATCGAGAACCGCGCCGTGCCGGGCTTTGGGAATCTCAATGTCATTGTCAGTAGTTGTGAGCGTGAGGGGGACTCGTTCCTGATAAGTGGTGTGGTCGCGGAGCATGACCCAGAGGACGTTGATGCGTCGGCGGGCGAGCGCAAGGAGGGCCTGTTTGTGGCTCTTGCCTTCACGGCGTTTGCGGTGGTAAAAGGTCCGTGACGCGGGGCTGTTCTTCAGTCTCGAGAGCGCCGCGAGATAGCAGGTTCGGAGCAAGCGGCGGTTGAAGCGGCGGGGCCGGTGCAGGTTGCCGCTGATGCGGCCGGAGTCCCTGGGGGCGGGCGCGAGGCCGGCGACAGTGGCGAGCCGGTCTGCGGAATCGAACGCGTCCATGGTGCCCCCGGTCGCGGCGAGGAATGTCGCGCCGAGTAGGGGGCCAAAGCCGGGCATGCTGATGATGATTTCAGCGTCAGCGTGTTGCTGGAACAAGCTGGCGATCTGGGTGTCGAGTTCGGTCAGGGTGTGGTCGATGTTTTGGAGTTGGGCGGCGAGGCGGGCGACCAACATGGCGCCCATCGGTTGGGTCGCGAGGTTAGTGTGTTGGGCCTCGGCGGCATCGACAACTTTGTTGGCGACGTTGGCGCTGTTGCGGCAGCCGCGCGCTTTCAGCCAGGCCTGGAGTCGGGTGCGTCCAAGACGGCGAAGCGCGTCTGGGGTTTGATAGCTGGACAGGAGCACGAGTGCTGCCTTGTTTTTGGAATAGTCGAAAGCCCGCTCCAGTGCTGGGAAGTACTCGAGCATCACAGCGCGCAGGCGATTGATCGTGCGCACCCGATCGCACATCACGTCGTGGCGGTACGAGGTGAGGAGCTGCAGGTCGATGCTGGTGTGATCGCCACCGCGCACGGGTTGAAGGTCGCGGCGCATGCGGGCCTGGTCAGCGATGATGGCCGCATCTTTGGCGTCCGTTTTGCCGTCACCGCGGTAGGTCGCCGAGGCGTGGTGAATGATTCGGCCGGGAATATAGAGCAGCTGTTTGTCGTGCGCGGTGAGGAGGCTGATCAGCAGTGCGGCGCCGCCAGCGTTGAGGTCGGTCGCCCAGGTCACAGGCTCGCCGTCGGCTAGGTCAGCGACCGATGCGATGAGTTCCAGCAGGACGCTCTCGTCGTTCTCGACGCGTTCGGACAGGAGCTTTTTGCCTGCCTCGTCGATGACGACGCAGTGGTGTTCACGTTTGCCAGCGTCGATGCCGGCCCAGATTTTTGGCACAGAGTGTCCCTTCTAATGTGGAGTTATGGTCCCTGCGGATAACTGCGCCGGCACGTCCTTACACAGCGATCGATGTCGCAATTCTCAATCAGCGGTCGAGTCATCACACGGGCGACGGGCGGCTATTCCCAGTAAGCCGTCCAGGCGGCAATGAGACCTCAGCCATACCCATCGCCCGAGGGTTGCCGGAACATTACTCCGCCTCCGACACTCACAACATCGTAAGGAGGGCGATCTCATCACAGGGACATTGAATCAGTCCGCGATCGCGACGTTAGTTGAACGCACCACTCGCTACGTGATGCTCGTCCACCTGCCCGAGAACCACAGCGCCGAAGCCGTCCATGACGGCCTTGTGGCCACGATCAAGACTCTCCCGGCGCACTTGCGGGGGTCGCTGACCTGGGACCAAGGCTCAGAAATGGCCACCCACAAATCCTTCACGACGGCCGCGGATACGCCGGTGTATTGCTGCGACCCCGCCAGTCCCTGGCAGCGCGGCGCGAACGAGAACACCAACGGACTCCTCCGACAGTATTTCCCGAAGAGCACCGACCTCTCGGCCTACGGTCTCGAAGACCCTGAGCACGTTGCCCAAGAACTCAACGCACGGCCGCGCAAAACCCTCGGCTGGGAGACTCGCGCGGAGCGGTTTCGTGATCTACTAATCAATACTTGACCACCCGCATTGTTGCGACGACCACTTGAAACCGCCCGGCACTATGGGCCCTGTTTTGGGTCGGCGTCAACAACCGGCCCCATAATCGTCCGGTTCTCTCACAAACGTCAGGTCGCTCTTGCATTTGCCGTCACGGCCAGTAGCACTGCCGTTCTTTTGATATTTCATCCCAGTTTTCACTTAGAGTCGGTGCCCGTCCTTCGGCTAGGGCCATTCCTCATAGCGGCCGTGGCAGGGTCGGACTTCCGTACCTGGCGCGGCCCCGAGTGGAGTCGCATTTCAACTTCTCGCGCCCAGCTCGCCGCATTCCTGCTGGTGCTCCTAACCAAGTAATTGTTCCAGCCAGACACCCCAATTGTCCACGTTGTCGTTTCGCTCGTCGGGCGGCTGTGCATCGTTACCCCCGCGTTGGGCGGTGGCGTGCTGAGTTCCATATTTTATACGACTGTGGGTCGCGCACTCGGTGACGCGAGCTACGGCATCTATATCTATCAGGTGGGTATTTTCTACACACCCGCCCTTTTTCTCGGTCATCGGCCGGCTGCCTGGCCCGAGTTCGCCCTATTTATGGCCGTCCTCATTGTGTTCTCGACGCTCTCTGCTAAGTACTTTGAGCCGAGAGGGCGCGTAGTGTTTGAGAGGCTGTTCGGGTCGGGTTAGTGGCAGACCGCGCCAGCTTCGACCAAGGTCGGTGATCTGCCTTCGCTAGTGATCCGGTACAAGCAGCGGTCTGTCAGAAAACCAATCATTTGGACCGATTTCCCCGTCGTCGTCATCGCCGTGCCGTGGCTGTCGGCGACGACGTGTGGAGTGCCTGAAAGCCGAGCGTCTCCCTCAACATTTCCCTGGCGGCGCCGGAGACTCGATCAGGTAGATTTTTACGCGGTCGATGTATCGGAAATAGGTATCCGTCATCACGTGGGCATCGGAGTGATGGTCCTTATCGGGGTCGGCAATTTCGTGATTACCCACAAATCATGCCGATGTCGTTATAGTCCCCAGGACCCCACTAAGCTAATTCTTACGGAGGTCCTCGGTCTGCAATCTAGTCACCTTCATGTGACTGCATAACTTTTTCAGCTGCATTCCTGCCTCCGTTTCATGAGGGCGCGAGCAGGAGGGCAGCTGATCGTGAGCGTTACGACAGTCGGGCGCCCTCAGGGAAACACGATTTTCTCGATGAACAGAATGTGTTCGTCCACCGTCATAGTTTTGCAACGTATCCTAGCGTGCAGCACAAATTGGGTTCGAAAGGTTCGTCAGCTCGTCGTGTCCGCACGAACGGAGACTTTGAAACAAGGTATCTCGGTGGGGCCGTCAAGGTGAGATCCAGAGTTAGGAATTTCGCTGCATTGAACGGTATCGAATTGGCTAAAGGTGGGATGGTTTTCGCAGCAGCCGTCGTTCTCGTCGTTCTCAGCCTTCACGTACCGATGCAAGTGGTCCTTGTGGCGATCGGACTGATGGTCGCGTTCATCATCAACCGGCGAGTCGGAGCCCTTATCTTTGCAGTTCTCCTGATCCCCACAATTAGCCTCATCCGACGAATCACTGCCGGTCCCTCTGGTTATACCGAAGCTGACCCGCTCATCTTGCTGCCGCTTCTTCTTGTAGTCGTCGTGGTCGCCATGAGTTGGACTCGCCCCACAGTTCTCGACCACAGTCTGAAGTTCACACATGGCGCTGCGTCCGCTACCATTGCGGGAATTGCAGTGAGCGTCTTACTCACGACATCCTTCGATATGAACGGGCTGTTTTTTGCGGGTTTGATAATCGTGCCGCTCATGCTTGCGATCGTACTGAGCTCGGGACGAATGCCGCCCGTGTGGGAACAAGTAGCAAAGGTGCTTCCGTGGCTAGGCTTCTTTGTTGGCAGCTATGGCATTATTCAATTTTTCTTCGTACCGTCTTGGGACAGAGCATGGATGATCACCAGCAAGCTGACCAGCATCGGTTTACCGTTCCCTATGGAAGTGCGTGTGTTCGGAGCATCAGAGTCCCCCGGTCCCTACGCTCTCTTCCTCGGCCTGGTTGTCACCTTCTGTCTGTCCAACGCGGTAGTGCTGACCGGCGGCGTCAACCGCTTCGGCTGGGTCGCCCTAGCCAGCTATTTGGTGTTCCCGCTCATCCTCTCGGGAGTTCGATCGGCACTGCTCAGCGTCGGAATATGCGCTCTCATTCTCGCACTCGTGCGAGCCACAGGCATCGCACGAGTGCTCATACCCGTTTTTCTCATAGTCGGCTATCAGGCTCTCACGTTGGTAATCAGTCGATTCGGCACGAACTCCACGATCCTGAACGCAGACAGGTACACAGAAGTTTCGGCCGGAGACGACTCGCTGGTGGCCCGTCTAGGTCTTCTGAAGTATCTTGCGAATCCGTTACAGCACCTAGTGGGCAATCCCAACGCGCCCGTAGTAGACAACCTTTTTATTGACACGATGCTCCGGTACGGCCTTCTCGCGGCGGCGGGCTTGTTGGCGCTTCACATCTCAATCGTTGTGATCGCCGTTGGGAACGTTGTTCGCAAGCAGAACGAGGTCGTATCGGTATGTGCCATCTTCATTGGCATCCTGTCTCTCTTCGGGCCTAGCTTCAACGCGCTTTTCGGAATCCTGATCGGAATCGTTTTCGGGACCGTGATGACCGCCCCGAAATTCTTAGTCCGTAAGAGACCAAACAAAAGATCCCTCGCCAGCGTCAACAGATGACCATAATCCAATGGAGCGACGTCCTGACGCGTTGCCCCGAAGCCAAAGGGCCACCAAATAGCGCCGCGTGGCGCAATCGAATCCGAGCTCACGGCCGATGTGATTCACTGTCCTGCCTTTGTTCACGACCAGGTTCAGGACCTCGACTTTGCCACCCGAGTGAAGCCACAATGTGATTTCGACCCAGTGAACATTCCCGCGGGTGAGGTGTCCACCGTCCGGGGCCAGGGGCACACTGCCTTTGCCTCGCCAAGGCGAGGGCCGTGGCACGGGCGGCGACGCTGGACGCGGCACGCGCACGCTTCCCCGAGCGATTCAGCACCAACAAACCGCCGCAGATCCTGTCCATTCCCGAGTCGGCATGGATCAACAAACCAGCCGTCAAACCCATCGAGAATGAAGAGCTCAAACTAGCCGCCTAAACTCCCACTGGCCTCATCCACCTTGATAAATTCCGAGGCGACAAGGACGCTTCTCACAACGCCGCACCTCGAAACGGCGTTCGCGGTTCTCTGGCTCACTCCTGAGCCAGCGCTCTGCTGAGGTCGACGGCCGCCTCGCGTCCGGCCATTTGGAATCTCAATGCTGTTGTCAAGTAGGAATTGGCATCATCGAACTGGTGGGTTCCCGGTATTAAGTGCCGTCGCGGAGCATGGCCCAGAGGTCGTTGTTGCGGCGGCGGGCCAGGTGAGTATTTGATGCTTTGAGAGCCACCCGATAGTGCGGTTCGGCACCATCGATCGCGCCAAAGGGCCCTATCTGCCGAGCGCTTGGGCACCAACTTCGGCGTCGGTAGTCTGGCTCATTAGCCGCAATCTCTTCCCATGGTGCTTACTGTGGCGAGAAGCGCTTGTGGGTAGCGCCAGTCCGGCGACTTGGTTGCACGATTCCGGGAACACGGTAGCGCTGCCGGGCGGTGAACTGCTCTGCTGTGAGAGGGCCACGCATCAGGCGTGGTCCTTTCAATAAGGGGCGGGGTCATGGCGGACTATCGAAAAATATTGGGGTTGTTGCTGGAGGGTCGGAGCTACCGCGAAATCGTCGAGATCGCGAGGTGCTCCCATCGCGACGTGGCCCGGGTCCGGCAGGAGGTCCAGCAGCGGGGTCGCCGCGACCGTCGCGGTCAGCGACGCGGACCTGGCCGAGTGGTTCCCCGACGGGCGCCGGAACGTATCGGAGGAGTACGACCAGCCCGACTTGTCGCGAGTATTGGCGTCGATGAAAGCGAACCGGCACTTCACGTTGCTGTTGCGTGGCGTCATTACGTCGACACGAAAGACGCGGGGAAGAAGTATAGGTATTCGCAGTTCTGCGCCCTGTTCACCGACTACCTCCGCCGCCATGACCTGGTCGCGGTGCAGCGCCATGAGCCAGGTCGGGCGATGCTGATCGACTGGGCCGGCGACACGATGGACGTCGTCGACACGATCACCGGCGAGGTGGTGAAGGCGATTTTGTTCGTCGCGGTGCTGCCGTTTTCGGGTCTGATGTTCTGCCGCGCCTATGCGGATATGAAGGCTCCGGCGTGGCTCGACGCTCACGTTCAGGCGTTTGCGTTCTTCGGCGGCGTGACGCAGATCGTCGTGCCGGATAACCCGACGACGTCCACCCACCAAACTCATAAGGGTGATGCGGAGCGGGTCGTCAACGCGCGGTATCAGCAGCTCGCTGGTCACTATCAGACAGCAATTGTATTGGCTAGAGTGAAAAAACCGCGCGATAAGGCTGCTGCTGAGAATGCGGTGAACGTGGTCAACAAGCCGGTCATCGGCTATCTCGAGGACGACGTCTTCACGACTCTTGGCGAGATGAATGCTGCGATCGAGGAACGGATGCGGAAGATCAACCACGACATCCGCCGCGCCGACGACACCACCCGGTGGGAGCGGTTCGACGCTGAGGAGCGGGAGCTGCTGGCCCCTCTGCCGGATGCTGGGTTCGAGGACGTCGAGTGGAAGGAGCTGAAGGCAGCCCGGAACTACCACGTCACCGCGGACACACAACGGTATTCCGTGCCCTTCGGGCTGGCGGGCAAGCTACTGCGGGTTCGGCTGACATCGTCGCGGGTTACGGTTTTCGACGGGCACGAGAGCATCTGCGAACACCCGCGGCTGACAGGCCACAAAGGCCAGTACTCGACCCTGCCGGACCATGTCCCGCCGCAACACCGCGATATCGACGGGCAGTGGTCCCGGCGCTGGTTCACCGACCGGGCGCGCAGCGTCGGGCCGGCCACCGTCACCGTGATCGAGCAGATCCTCGACAGCCAGGCCATCGAGGCGCAGGGCTACCTGTCCTGCCAGAACATCCTGGACGGCCTCGGCAAGAACAACCGGGAACGGCTGGAGGCGGCCTGCCAAGAGCTCGTGAACCGCAGCGCCCATCCGACCTATTCGACACTGAAACGGTTGATGGCGGCGATCGACAGCGATGCGAAGAAGCCCCGGCCGATGGTCCCGGCGGCCTCCACACGCAAGCATGTCAGCACGGTCGTTTTCCACGACACCATGCCGGATGTTTATGTCCGTGACGCCTCTCACTATGCACGCGACGAGGAGAGCAAGTGATGTTCACCAGCGTTGATTACGACAAGTTCCGAGCCTTGCGCGTGACCCACGTCGCGACCCGTCTGGAGGAACTCATCCAGGACGAAGCCAACGACACCCTCACCCCCGAGCAGCTGTTCCTCACCGCGGTCGACGACGCGTTGGAGTCCCGACGCATCAACAAGGTCGACAAGCTCATTCGTCAGGCTGCGTTCCCGATCCCGGGCGCCACCGTCGCCGAGGTCGACTACCGCGACGGACGCGGCATCACCCAGGTCAGAATGCGCCGCTATGCCGCACACGACTGGCGCTCCGATGCGACGAACCTGCTCATCATTTCACCCACCGGAGGCGGGAAAACCTATCTCGCCTGCGCACTAGCTATCGGCGCCTGCCAGAGCGAGCACTCGGTGCTCTACTACCGGATGGACGACCTCGCCCGAAAGCTCGTTATCGCTCGCGGCGACACCATCGCCCACCAGAAGCTGTTGAACGAGCTCTCGAACGTCGACCTGCTCATCATCGATGACTTCCTCACCGTCGGCATCGACAGCGACGCTGCCACGACCTGTTTGCGATCCTCGCCAACCGGGAACACCGACTCCCAACCATGATCGCCTCGCAGACCGCACCCGCGCACTGGGTCGCCGAGCTGCCCGACCGAGTCGCAGCGGACTCGATTGTGAACCGCCTCGCAAACAACGCCCGAATCATCAAGCTCGGCCAGATCGACATGCGCCAGCACCGCAACGACCAAGCCCGGGCCGCTACCACCTCGCCAGAACTTCGCTACCAAGTGAGTGGACTGGCGCTACCATCGACCGCTACTCGCCATGTTGGAGCGGGTCAACAAGGAGATCAAACGCCGCACCGACGTCGTTGGCGTCTTCCTCAACTCCGCGGCCCTGCTGCGCCTCGCGGGGTCAGTCCTAATCGAGCAGCACGAATAATGGGAAGCCGGCGAGCGTCGCTACTTCTCCGAAGCTTCGATGCTCGAGCTGACCACAATGAACAACCCAACCGAGGTCATCCATGAGGCGGTGATCCTCCCAGAACTCGCTGCCGTCTAAACTAAAATAACTGACCTGAACGGTGTCGAGAAACTCCACCACTCAGCGGGACGTGACCACAACACAAGCTAGCGGTACCGTCAATCACTACTCGCCAAGTCGAATTTCACACGGGGGTGAGCAAGGAGGGATCTACCATGAGAGTGCTGGGGCAAGCCAAAAACATCAAGCCTTTGCCTCGTCTCACTGCAGTTAGCTGATGGCGTCAGCTGCTCGTTTTGCAATCAGTTGGCCATACAAGCTAGCGTGCGCGAGGGCCGCCCGCTCCCAAGAGAACGTTTCTGCATGCCGTCTACATTCGTCTGGAGAGGGGCGCTTTCCTCGAAAGGCCGAGACGATTCGTGCCCCCAAAGCGCCTGGATCATTCGGGCGTACAACCAGCGTGGAATCGAGGCCATTAACTGAATCCGGAAGACCGCCGCAGTCCGTGACAATGGCCGGAGCTCCCGTAGCAAGGGATTCAAGGGCAATCAAACCAAACCCCTCCAGTGCAAGGCTCGGGACCACAGATATGGTCGCGCGTTCATATGCACGGGACAATTCAGAGTCGGACAACCTTCCAGAGAGAGTAATCGACGCACCCAATCCGAGCGACACGACTAGGGCTTTGAGCTCAAGTTCCATGGAACCGGTGCCGACAATTTCGAGTCTTGCTTGCGGGATTTCGGAAACCACAAGTGCCCAAGATCGAATCAAAACATCGATTCCCATTCGCCGCTCAAGTCGACGAACGCAGATCGCCCACGGAAGATTTCCCTTCCGATCAGCTTCAACTTGGGAGAACTGGCTTAGGTCAACACCGGGGGGGATGACGCTAATTGCCGATGAATCGACTGAGTAATCATCGGATAATATCTTGGCGAACCTGTCGCACAGAACTATAAAGTGATCGTCTTGGGCGTACACAAATCGTTCAAAAACCCGTTTACAAGTCACGGCGAAACTGCTTGCACCAGTGGCTTCGCTCTCGCTGGCCCACGGCCCCTGAAAATGGCGCACATAAATGGTGCCCGATTTCTTGCGTGGTCTGGCGCTATACAGTGCAAAATGCGTGTCGACGATATCGGTTGAAACGCCGACGTCTTGCCTCGAGGCAAGGAACCTCGACGCGGTTGATTGGTCGAGAGGCCCCCAGGACCGTCCCCAGGTCGCCGCATCCCCAAATGCCACCGCATTGACCTGGACGTTAGCAACTTCCCCAAGGGACTTCGCTAGGCATTCAAAGTAGCGATTCAAGCCACCAGCACGCGTTGAAAACCACTCAGCCCCGTTCATTGATATCTTCACGCAACTCCGTCCGAAATCTTCGACTCCTCTTGGAGTACCTCAGGAAAGCCGAGAACGCTGCGGAAGATTGTGTCATATTTTTTGACAATCTCACTGTCACTGTACGAAATCGCCGCCGCCTGACCGTTCTCAACCAGGCTTTTCCTAAGCTCTGGACTCTCGAGGAGGTGTCGAAGCGCATTCGCCAATGAGATGGAACTGCCGCGTGTAAAAAGAAGACCGGATTCATCGTTCAAGATCTCGGCTGGCCCGCCGCTATCAGGGGCCACAACCACGAGACCATAACTCAGCCCCTGCACGATCACTTGGCCGAATGGTTCTGGCCGAACGGAAGCATGCACGAGGACGTCATTACTGAGGAGTAGCGGTGCGATTTGGGCCACCTGGCCCACGAATTCAACTGAGAAGGGCAGGAGCTTTGCCCGAGACTTCAATTCAGCTGCGTATTTGTCTGGCCCCAAAATCGCGGAGCCCGCTATGGTCAAGATGAGGTCTCTTTCACCAAAGTTCTCTTTGGCGAGGATTTCAAGAGCGTCCAGCACAAGATGTACACCCTTCCACTTCACGAGCCGGCTAAGAGATAAGAGACGCAAGGGACGCGCATCTGCTCTCTCGACTCTGCCTCGGTGTTCATTCCCCGTGGTACCGGAGAATGTATAGGCAACGGTGGTTAGAAGCCCCTGAAACTTCTCTGGAACTGTCGAGGCAGTCCAGCGGCTATTTGGAACGATTGCCTTCGTTCGACTCAGAACCAACCAATTGAGGATGGCGCGCTTAAGCGGTGAAAGCGACTGCCCGTCGATACCGTCGTGTAGGAGCAGGACGTGTTCTTGGCGCCGCCCCTTCAAGAGAACAACGTAGACTCCGGCACGAAGTGTGTTTGACACAATGAGGGACCGCTTGTGGCGTCGGAGAACTGTTCGCAGAAAATGGAGCTGTTGAATTGCTCCGAGGCTCCTATCAGGAGCGAGAACGACGGTCCTTCGAGGGAATGCGAGCCGTCCGTCGTTTTCCTGAAGGAACGCGAAAGTCGCATTCAATTTCGACACGCCCGCGAAATGCGTGAGAGCAAGCTCCGCACCTCCGGGAAGGGTAGTATGATCCACGATCAGTAGCGAGGCGTCAACGGCATCTACAGTTTCCGGCAGTCGACGTGAAAACGAACTCCGAATCCGATGAATCTTCAATTTGATCAATCTCCAGCTAGCGTCTTTTTTTTTGTAGCAGAATACAACTCGTAACAGTCTCACTTTACTTTGTGTTGAAGAACGCTTTTTTATTGTATAAGGCCGACTAAGTTGGGCTGTCGGGCCGGGAGCCTGGAATGAACTGCTGCTGTGGGAGCCTGGTTCGGGTATTGGCGTTGTGCCCCGGGAATTTGAGTATGCGATTTAGAGCGTGGCAGGCTTGCCTTCAAGACAAACGCGCCCCACGTCGGCAGAGACGTGAAGCCTGTCTGATAGCTGTGTTTCGGGTGCGGCACGCCCCTACGTGTCACGGTTGGGTGAGGCCAGTACCTCAGAGCAAGTCCGCCGTTTGGCGCAGGGCGAGAATCAGGAATCCTCACCATGTCCAGTCCGTCTTTGACCGCAGTGCGGGACGATAGTCGTATGAGTAGTCCCGGACCCCGAGCTGGTGGCCCAACCTCGAGAAGGTCATTCACCCCAGCGCAGAAGCTTGCCTACCTCCCCGCGTACGACACGGCCATCAAGAACAACGAGGGCGGCGCGTATCTGCGCACCGAAGGGTCGCACTCCTCACAGATCACCGAGTGGCGAAAACTGCGTGACGCGGGTGTCCTCGCGGGGAAGAAACCCGGGAAGAAGATTGGCCGGTTGACGCCGGAGCAAGCGGAAATCGCCCGGTGGCGCCGCCAGCTGCGCAAGACCGAGCAGCGGTTGGAAACGACGGGGGTGGCGTTGGAGATCATGTCAAAAATGCACGAGCTACTCGAAAGTCTTTCGAAGAGCTCGCGGGACGAAACACCGCACACGAAGCCGTAATGACCGCCTACCGCGAACTGGCCAGCCGAGGGATCTCGACTCGCCTCGCGGCCGACCTGGTCGGGATCCCTCGGGCGACCGACACTCGGAAACGGCGCGTTCCCGTCGCCCGGCCGGCGCTGATTCCGGCAAACAAGATCGGCGGCGTGGGCCGCCGCGAGATCCTTGACGTCGTCAATTCGAAGCCGTACGTGGACTTGCCGCCGATTCAGATCTACGCCCAGCTGCTCGCTGCGGACACGTTCTTGTGCTCCATTTCAACGATGTATCGGGTGTTGAACGAGAATCAGCAGGTCAAGGACCGCCGCCTGGCACGTCATCCGGCCCGGGCGATCCCGGAGCTGACGGTGACGGGACCAGGTCAGGTGTATTCGTGGGACCTTTAATGCCGACGTCGGCATTAAATGTCACCGCAGAACCGGGTGCCGGGGGTTGTCGAGGTGAAGTCGCGCACCCCGTCTATGTCGAGCATGTGGTTCTGGATGTGCTCGGTGCGAGCGTCCGGGTCCACGGTCGTGGTCTTCTTCCACGCCCGCATCCGCACGGCCCGCAGGCCCCGGCCGGTGAGGATGGACCCGACCGTTCCCGTGGCGATACTGACGCCTTCCTGGCCGAGGATCGTGGTGATCTGGTCCCGGCCGGCCATGCCTTTCTCGCGGGTAAACACCCGCACCACGTGCGCGTCCAGCACAGTGTGGCGCACCTGCGTTGCTGTCGGAATAGCCGGCCGCAGCGAGCGGTAGAACGAGGCCCGGGCGACCTTCAACTTGCGGCACATCCAGTCGATGGGAAAGGAGGCCTTCTCCGCCAAGAGAAACACGAAATAGTCGTTTATCGATGCTTCGCGGCGAAGAAGGCGCTGACTTTTCCCAGGAATTCAATCTCCCTTTTCAACTCAGCATTCTCCGATTGCAAAGCCTTGAATCTAGCCCACTCGACCGGGCCATGCTCGGCAGCGCCAGCCTCCGGGTGTTCCTCCTTCCAGAGGCGAACCCAATTCCCCAGCGCCCCCTCGACAACACCGATCTCGGGTGCCACTTGAGCGACCGGCCGACCCGATGAAATCACCAGCTCCACGGCCTCGGCCCGGAACTCAGCACTGAACTTACGACGATTAGTCATGAAACAGATTCTCCTTACCTCTGTCTCAATTCACTATACGGACGCATCACGCTGGGACAGAGCCGATTGATGAACGGAGTTGGAGTCTCCACGGTAGCGGTCACTACGGATGACAAACTTCTGGTCGTGTTGCAGTCCCCCAACACACACACGGGTGCTGGCATGTGGGCAGCGTCCGGATCGGGCGCCCTTGAGCCGAAGGACCTCCCCCGGTACGAGGAGCCGTTCCTGCGCGACATGATCATCGCCGGAGCTGTCCGTAGAGCTTCGCGAAGAAACCAAACTACCGGCATCCGCCATTGGCAACAGCAGGGTTCTTAGATACGGTCGATGGCTCGACCGCGGAGGCAAACCTGAATTCAGTTGTGTGACGGCCCTCACGGTCTCATCAGACCAAGTAGAGCTTGGATCGCGCATGCATCGCATGGGATCAGACGAACGACTCTGGACCGCTGAAATACAGCTTCTCGGCCTAAACGTTGCCCTCTCCGTCGCAACCGAGCCCACGGTCGAGGAAGTACCGCTCTGGCTATCCAGCCACCTCGACAGTGACCCCGACGTGCTCCGTGGAAGAACCTCCGTATCGCTCGGACTTGCACTGGACGCTCTCGTGCGGGCACTCATACAGAACCCCCGCTTGCTCAATGAGCTTCGGTTGGCACAGCCCGTGCATTAAGTCGATATGGCACTCTAGTCGGCGTTGGCGGGGAGTGTCTCGGAAACACCGTTACCGAAACACTCTTAGACCTAACCGTGGGTGGGACGAAGGCGGTGACTTCGACGTTGCCGGCCATCGGGGTTCGGCGGCGGTGCGCTCGGGGTTGGCGCGCCGCCGCTGGTCGGGGCCGTGCGTTGGTCTGTCGGGGTGGCTACGGCATCCTCTTGGGTCGAAGTTTTAACCCGGTCAGGGGGCGAGCGGGGGACAACGTGCAGGTGCGGTGGGCCATCACGCTGCCGTCGTGGTTCGAGCTTCACCTCGGGCAGTGGGGGCACCAGGGTGAGTGGTGCGACCTTGGGCTGCGCGGGGCCCATGCCACGCCGCACCGGCGGGAGACCGGCCAGAACACGCGCCTTATTGGCCTTCTGGCTCTTGGTGCGAATGAGCCACACCAACTCGTTGCAGGCCGGATTGGCGCAGTCGAAGCGCAGAATGTTGCCGATGCGCGTCATGGCGCGGGGCTGCAGGCAGCGGTAGCACTGGGGCTGGCCCATGATGATGAGCAGCTCGGGGTCGATGATTTCCTCGAAGGTGGGATGAAACCGTTTGGCGCAGAAGTCGTTGGCGCAGGCCCACTCGAAGACGTAGCCGTGGGTGATCTCCTCGAGGGGCAGCTCGCACTCGTCGCAGACGGGCGGGTCGCCCTCGTGGCGGTTGGGGTGACCGCCGTGATGCGTGTTTGCCATGGAGGTGAGCGTAGCGCTGCAACGAGGTTTTGGGTATGGGTTGCGCTCGGGGTGCTGGCCGCTCCCACGATTTGAGATGTGGTGAAGCATACAAAAATCAAGCCGGGTTGAGCCTGGCGAAATTGCGACCAGCGAGGCGGGGCATCATCCGCTTGGGGGGTGGGGCTACTGGCCGGAGATGGTGAGGGTGGCGCTTGGGCGCGTGGCTTCGATGAGCTGGGCGTTTTGGCCGTCGACGGATTCGGCCCAGGCCAGGGCGGCTGCAGGGGTGCGTCCATGGCGTACGTGCCGGTCGACCAGACGGCGCAGGCGCTCCTGTTCGCTGGTTTCGCAGAACCAGCTCTCGGCGAGGAGGCTCGCGATCTGCACCCACGGTTCAAAGTCGGCGAGCAGGTAGTTTCCCTCGACGATGACCACGCGCGCGGCCGGCAGCACGGCGATCTCGGCAGCGATGCCCTCGCCGACGTTGCGATTGAAGCTCGGCGCATAGACGGTGTGGTCGTACTCGGTGCGGAGGCGGCGGAGGAGGGCAACGAATCCCCACCCGTCGAAGGTATCGATGGCCCCCTTGCGGTCGTGCCGGCCGAGGCGGTCGAGGGTGGCGTTGGCGAGGTGGTAGCCGTCCATGGGGAGGTGCACGGCTATAGCGGTGCTGCCCAGCAGTTCGTTGACCTTCGCCGCGACGTTGATGGCGAGGGTGGTCTTGCCGGCGCCGGGGCTGCCGGCTATTCCGACCAGAATGCGGCCGTGCTCTGGCAGCAGCGCGATGACCCGACGCGCGAGGCCGGTCAGGTCAGCGCATGCCGCGGGCTCGGCCGGGAGCACCGCGGCATGCGCCTGCGTGGTTGGGGCGCCAGCGAAGGGGGAATGCGGCGAAGCGCTCGAGTTGCTGTTCGGCATGAGTCGACTCTAGAGCGGACGCGAAGTAGGTGTGGGCGGCGGCTGGGCTGGAGCGGTGCCAGCACCGGTGAAGACGGTACCGAGCGGCGTTCGACTGACGAAATAGGCGAGTGCCCACGACACCACCAGAACGACGAGGAACACCAGGACCTCGGGTAGGTCGACCGGGAATTTGCTCAGCAACAAGATGAATGCACTGTGGGTCAGCACAACCGCGAGCCCGATAGTGGCCGCTCTCGTAACGACCTTGGCAACACGTGGCGTGACGGATGCAAACACCCATTGAACCAGGAGGACGAGACCGGCAGAAATGGCGCTGGCAATCACAACGCTGACCACGGGTGTGCCGAAGTCACCCTGCTTCAGGTCCAGTGGCTGCGATACGCCGGTCACGATGAGGGCTGCTGAGCCCGCCAGGAGTGCAACTGACACCCCGACCCTCGACTTGAGCCTCGGGGCGATGCGTCGAAAGAAAATGCCAGCCAGGATGAAAATCATGCCGGGGACGGCAACGCCCAGCGAAAAAGGTACAGCGGTCACCAGATGGGGGGCGAGGTAGGCGACAGCCAACCCGGCGACAGCCACGGCCCAGGGTATCCAGCCCGGAAAGCGTTGAAGCGCCCGAAGGAACACACAGGCGGCGAAGAGCGCGGTGACGAACCAGAAGGCGAAAAACGGTGCGCCCATGTAGGAACCGCCGAGCAACACGTTGACGAATTGTAGAGTCTGCCCATTCGCCCACAGGAATGCACCGTACACGGCACCGATGCAGACGAGCCACGCGGCGTACGGCACGAGCAGTGCGCGTACCCTCTTGGCAAATTCGACGCCGAGCGAGCGTTCATTGGCCCAGAAATAACCACTCAGAAAAAAGAACACGGGAACGTGCCAGGTATACAGGCCCATGCGGGCGATGTCATTGCTACGGTCCGACCAGACATGTCCAGCCACGATGGCCACAATCCCGAAAACGCGCAAGCCATCGATTTGGGCCGAGCGCAGTCTTGTGTTGTCCACGTGGCGAAGCCTACGACTCCGTGCCTTCAGCACACCTGAGAAACAAAAGCCCCCACCCCTTTTTTTTGCGGGCCGTCTGCCCCGAGAGCAGGAGGGCAGCGCAGGTTTGCGTGGCCCCTCGAGGGGCAACTCGCACTCGTCTCAGATGGGCGGGTCACCCTCGCGGCGGCTGGTGCGTTGCTCAGGCTCGTTGCAGCGTCGATCAGCGGGGCGTGCCAGCGAGCAAGCGCTGCCGCGTCAGGTCGAGCCCGAGGGCGACGACGCGCACCGAAAGACCCGAGGGCTCTTCAGCGAGCGCCCGCATCTCGAGCGCCTGCTGCAGCACCGACGCACTTCCAACGGGAAGCGCGCGCCAGATGTCAGCCACGGTCTGGCACAACGAGATCGAGCCGGTGGCACTGGTCACCGACCATCCTGCGGCGAGCGCCGAGATGCGGGGTGCACCGGGCAGGCCTGCATAGACGGCGGACACCGTTTGCGCCACCAGAATGCGATTTCTGAGGGTGTGTTCGTTGCCCATCACCGGGTCGGGGTAGACCGTCGCGCCGCATGCTCCGCACATGTTTGATTCCTGACTGACCTGACGGCCCGAGTTACTGCATGACGTCGCCGGAGTTGGGCCCGAGGGTCTGCCCCACGTAGAGATTTCCTCCCGGCTCGCTCGCAAGCAGCAGCGCCGTGGGGGCGACTTCTGCCGCCACGCCGAATCGCCCGAGCGGCAATTCGGCGCGCTTGGCAAGCTTCCATTCCTCGGAGATACCCTGCACAAGCGGGGTCTCGATCGGGCCGGGAGCGATGCTGTTGACGAGCACGTTGTCGCTGGCAACTTCAAGCGCCAGCGATTTGGTGAAGGCCACGACCCCGGCCTTCGCCGCCGAGTAGTGGCTCAGGCCGGTGCCACCCTTGATGGCGAGCTGGGAGGCGATGTTGATGATGCGGCCCCATTTCTGTTGGCGCATCTCCCCCACCACCTCCCGACAGCACAGGAACACCCCGGTGAGGTCAACCGAGACGGTCTCGTTCCACATGGCGAGTGTCATGTCTTGCACTGGTGACTCGGTGAGCAGGCCCGCACTGTTCACCAGGATGTCAATGCTGCCAAGTCGTTGGCGAGCCGTCGCGAAGGCTGCACGCACGCTCTCTTCCTGGGATACATCGACGCTGACCGCGTCGGCGCCCGCACGATCGAGTACGACCACGCGGTCACCGTTGGCGACAAATGCTTCGGCAATCGCCCGCCCGATTCCACTATTGCCGCCGGTAACGACGACTCCTCGGCCGGTGGACGTGCGATGCCGTTCGATCATTTCTGTTCCATATCTAGGCGCGCATTTTCACGGTGAGTCCGCCGTCAACGATGAGCGACTGCCCGGTGACGTACCCGGCCTGCGATGAAGTAAGAAACGCGATGACGCTGGCCACTTCGGCCGGCGTGCCCACACGTCCCCAGGGAATGTCCTTGCCTGCTCGGGCGAGGCCATCCGGTCCCAGCGAATTCACCGGGTCGAGTGACTGCGGAGTTTCGATGAGGCCGGGAATGACCGCATTGACCCGAATGCCCTGTGGCCCCAGCTCAACAGCCACACTGCGAATCAGTCCGAGCACGCCGGCTTTCGCGGCAGCATAGTGAGCATGGCCCTCCCACCCGTAAACCGCCCCGGCGATCGAGGAGACCGCAACCATGGCGCCACCCTCGGTCATGCGTTCGGCACCGGCACGCAACGTGCGCAGCACACCGGTGAGGTCGACATCGAGCATGTCGGTCCACCGGGCATCTGTCATGTCGGCGAGCGATGAATGACGCAAAATGCCCGCATTGGCGACGGCGTAGTCGAGGCCGCCGTACTCGTCGACCGCCCGTTGGGCGAAAGCGTCAACGGATGCCGTGCTGCGCACGTCGACCTCATGCACGACGGCTTCGCCCCCGGCATCTCGCACCAGCCGCAGTGTTTCTTGCGGGTCATGCGGGTCGCCCGGGAAGGTGCCGATGATACTGCGCACCCCCTCGCCGGCATAGTGCACGGCGAGGGCCCGGCCGATACCGCTAGCGGCACCGGTGATGATCGCGACGCGAGGTTCAGGCACGCTGGGCTTTCAACTCGATTTCCGGTGCGACATCGAGGGGAGCTTCTGCCATGGGCTTGGCGGCGAACATGAGCAAACCCGAGATGAGGGTGCCGAGGGCGCCAACCCAGAGCGCGGCGGTTCCCGTGTTGGCTCCGGCAGCGACGGCGGTGAACAGCGCGCCGCCGATAACGATTCCGGGCTGGCTCATCGCGCCGATGAACGCCGTGCCGGTGGCGCGGCAGCTCACCGGGTAGCACTCCGCCATGAAGTACTGAATAGCCGCGTACGGACCAACGAGAAAGAAGAGGCCGGCGCCGAAGCTTGCGACGATGGTCACGGGGCTGTTGGCGAGGGGGCTCAACATGATGGTGAAGGCGACCGATGCGAGAATCCAACCGCTGATGATGGTGCGCTTGCGGCCGATCTTGTCGCCGAGCCACCCGTGGAACACGTAGCCGAAGTAGGCCAGGGCGTTGATGACAATGAGCATCCAGAAGGCATCGGAGAGTTCGACGCCCTTGGCGTTCTTGAGCACCGAGCTTCCCAGAATGCTGAAGATCATGATGCCAAAGAAGTTGAAGATCCAGGCGAGCGAGAACACGATCGTGTTGCGGCGCAGCTTCGGCTCCCAGATGAGCTTGAGCGGTGCGGTCGAGGAGTGCTCGACGCCGTACGACCCGGCAAGCAGGTGGGCCTCTTCGGTGCGCCCGGCCTTATCGAGTCGGGTGAGTTCACTGTGCAGCTCGAACTGGGGAGTTTCTTTGAGCTTGCGTGCAATGGCCCACACGATGAGGGCGGCGGGGATGGTGGCCATCAGATACAGGGCGCGCCAGCCGAAGGTCGGGAGAAAAGCCAGGGCGAGCGCGCTGGCGAGCAGAAAGCCGAGCGGCCAACCGCCCTGAATGAAGGAGTAGCTCAGGCCCGGACGCTTGCGCTTCTTCTCGTCTTCGGTGACCTGGTAGACCTCGTTCATATACGTCGCGTTGACGGCCTGCTCGGAGAACCCGAGACCGCCAAAGGATCGCACGATCACGAGCAAGCCGCTGCTGAGGAAGGCCATTCCGGTGGGGATGATGGCGGTGAGGCCGGAGACGATGGCCGTGCCACCGACGGTGACCATCATGCCCTTGCGTCGTCCGAGGCGGTCGATGACCGGACCGACGCCGAAGCACACGATCGCGGTACCAACGGCGATCCAGGTGTTAATCGCGTACGCTTCCGGCGCGGTCCACCCGAAGGATTCCTGCATGGCGGGAAGAAGCGTGCCGAACAGTCCGTAGTCGAAGACGGCAACGGTCCAGGCCAACAGCGCCAAAATCGTGGCGGTGCGGGTCTGCTTCACGGTGAAGGCGGGAAAACGACGTTTCTCGTTGACGGTCGCCGCCGTGAGATCGAGGGTGGGGGATTTCAGTTTCATGCGGAGGGAACCTTTCGGGGAGAACGGGCGAGGAAGGAATCTGCAATCTGGTCGAAGGTGTTCCAGCTGACGCCTTCGTGGGAGTTGAAATGCTCGATGAGGCGCTCGAGCATGAGGAGAACTTGCGGTCGCCCGGAGACATCGGGGTGGATCGTCATCGTGAAGACGGCCTGATCCATTTCGCGGTAGACCCAGTCGAACTGGTCCTTCCACATCTGTTCGATATCGCGCGGGTTCACGAAACCGTGCGAGTTCGGGGCGGCCTTGATGAACATCATCGGCGGCAGGTCATCGAGGTACCAGTTGGCGGGGATCTCTACCAGGTCGGTCTCGGTGCCGCGCACGAGCGGCTCCATCCAGGTCTGGGCGTTCTGGGCGTAGTCGATCTTTTTCCAGCTGTCACCGACACGCACGTAGTACGGCTCGAAGTCATTGTGCATGAGCGAGTGGTCGTACTTGATGCCGCGCTCGAGCAGAATTTCGTTCGTCACCGATGAGAATTCCCACCATGGGGCGACATACCCGGTGGGGCGCCGACCCGAGACGTTTTCGATCAGTTCGATGGATCGGTCCAGGATCGTGGTTTCCTGCTCGCGGGTCATCGCGATCGGGTTCTCGTGGGAGTAGCCGTGCACGCCCATCTCGTGCCCGGCGGCAACGATCATGCGGGTGAGTTCGGGAAAGGTCTCGATGGAGTGCCCGGGAACGAACCAGGTGGCGGGCAAGTCGTACTTGTCGAACAGTCGAATAAGTCGCGGCCCACCGACCTCGCCGCTGAACATGCCGCGGGAGATGTCGCACGGGGAATCTTCGCCGCCGTAGGAACCGAGCATGCCGGCGACAGCGTCGACATCAACTCCAAATGCAATCTGTATATCTTTTTTCATATCTGTGCCTTTCGTTGCACTAACAAATTTGGGCGGGCTCGGCGATGGCTGCCCCGTGCAGGGCGAAGGCGTCGGCGATCTCATCGTGGTTGAAATTGAGCTGCAGCAGCAGGCTGAGCAGAATCAGCGATTGCGAGGGACGCAGCAGGCCAGTGGGGATAGCGCCGGCCGCGACGAGGTCTCGTCCTCCGCCGGCGCCGTAGATCGGGATGACCGGGCCGGCGCTCACCCGGGTGCTCGTCACCACGACGGTGCCGGCTGCGGTGGCCGCGACGACGGCGGCGCACAGGGCGGGGTTGGCGTTGCCGCTTCCCGTCGCTTGCAGAACGATTCCGCTGGCCCCGGCAGAGACGGATGCCCGCAGAAAGAGTCCGTCCGCCCCCGGGTAGGCAGACACCACGTCGACGCGCCTGGCCTGGCTGGGCGGGAGGGGTGGCAGGGGGAGCGGGGGCATCCGCTGGTCATGACGGGTGATAACGACGTCACCGGTGGCGGTTAGAAAACCGGCCGCGCCAAAGTCGGGGTTGGTGAAGGCACGGAGCGCGAAGGTCTCTGCTTTGCGCACACCGCGCGCGGAGAATATCTCGCCGGCGAAAACGATCAGCACGCCGAGGCCTGCTGCCGCGGGTGATCCAGCGACCGCGATGGCATCGGCGAGGTTGCCAGGGCCGTCAGGGTCGGCGGCGTCGGCGGATTTTTGCGCCCCGGTGAAGACCACCGGGCTCACGTGGTCGTGGGTGAGGTCGGCCAGGTAGGCGGTCTCTTCCATCGTGTCGGTGCCGTGCGTGACAACGACCCCCCGCACCGATGGATCGGCCAAGGCAATCTTGATCTGCGCGCAGATCGCGATCATGTCGACGAGAGTGAGCAGGTACGACCCCTCACAGGCCACGTCGACGACCCGAACGGGGTAGGCCGGGGCTGTGGCCAGACCACCGAGAATCTGCGCACCGGCGTCGGCGGCAACCGCGGCGCCGCCTTCCGCGGAGCGGGCGCGCGACGAGATTGTTCCACCGGTCGCCAGCAACACCACGTGGGTGCCGGCACGATCTGTCATTATTTTCTCCGAAAGTCGGTACCCAAACGATTGGGTTTCTTGATGCAAGAGTAGATACCCAATGTTTCGGCCGACTGCACGCGTCATTGCGGGTACTTAACGTTCACTACCCAATCGTTTGGGTAGTGAGGTGTTCAAACTATAGAATGAGATCAATAGGCTCGTCAAGCTTCGTATCCGGCTTTCTCGGATAACTGAAACTGGAGACAGCGACATGACAGACATCAGACCGGGATCCGTCACCCTCAAAGACCTGGCCGCCGAACTCGGCCTGCACCCGTCGACCGTGTCGCGCATCCTGCACGGAAAGACCGATACGGCACGCGGCGCCGCCGCGCCGGCTACGGCCCGACGCGTACGGGAGCTGGCCAAGAAGGTGGGTTACTCCCCCGATCCCCACGCCACGAGCCTGCGCACGCGGCGTACTCACCTTCTCGGCGTCATCGTCCCGCGGCTCTCCGACCTCGTGCTCGCCGTGATGTACGAGGGAATCGACGAGGCCGCCGACGACGCCAACTATTCCACATTCGTCATGAACTCCCGCGACGATACATTGATACAGCGGCGCAAGATGGAAATCATGCTGTCTCGGCGGGTCGACGGCCTCATCATCGGTGACGCGCACCTCGACGGCAACATTCTCGACGAACTCACCGAACGCCAGGTGCCGTTCGTGCTGATGAACCGCGCCATTGCCGGTTTCGCATCAGCCACCTGCGATGACACCCTGGGCGGAGCCCTGGTGGCGCAGCACCTGTGGGACCAGGGCCACCGGGATGTGGCCATCATCGCTGGTGAACCCTACGCCAGTACTGCAGTCGATCGCACGCACGGCTTCGTCTCCCGGTTTCGCACGCTCGGCGGAACGATCCCCGAGAGCGCTATCGTGTGGTCGCGCTTCGACACGACGGGCGGGCACACCGCAGCGGATAGCATTCTGCGCGACACAGATCGTCGCCCCAGTGCGATCTTCGCGGTCAACGACTTCGCGGCCATCGGCGCCATGGGCGCGGCAAATTCTCACGGATTGCACGTGGGCCGCGACCTGGCAATTGTCGGATTCAATGACACGTCACTGGCCGCGCAACTGCCCATCGCGCTGTCGTCGGTGCGATCGCCGATGCTCGACATTGGCCGGGTCGCCGTGAAGTTGCTCCTCGGCGTGCTGAACGGAGACGCCGTGGAGTCGGTTCGACTCGCTCCTGTGTTGTGTGTGCGCGACAGCAGCGATTTCAGGTGCGCGACGGGGTAGAAGACAAACGGTGAGGGTGGCCAGGCAGATGTAGCCGGGCGGGGCCGGGTCAGGGGGGCGGGTCAGGGGGCGTTGGGGGGCCAGGTGCCGTCGCATCCGCTTTGCTCGCAGGCGAACTGCCAGCCGTCACCGTCGTGGACCACCTGCATGGGCATGAGGCAGCGGCGGCAATTGGGCGTGCGCGCCCCGGCCGGAACGGTGGCGGCCAGCTCTGACTCGGAGTAGGGCGGGCCGAAGTAGAGCTGCGTGCACGCGAGGTTCTCGCAGCCGTAGTCGTAACCCGTGCCATGCCAGGTGACCTGCATGGGCTCGCCGCATTCGGCGCAGAGATGCGGCTCGTGCACGTCTCTGTGCTGAAAAACCCACGAGAGGTTGTCGTCCATGGGCTGAGACTAGTCCCGCGGGCGTTTTCGCGTCGGGGATTCGCGATTCTGTGGAGAAGTCGCGGGCGCGCGCTCGCCGGTGCCGCACTTGTCTGCGGACAGCCCGCCCCTCTAGAGCCAGGTCTGGCCGGCGTCGGTGGAGCGCAGGGTGAGGTCGCCGATCCAGAGCCAGACCGTGTCGTCGTCGGCGACGGAGACCGCAATGTTTCCGGCCAGGGCGGCGGGCGCCTCGTCGGTGACATAGCATCCGGTAGCGCTCGCGATCGGGGCCCCGGCCGGGTCTGCGGGGTCGACACTGACGTCGATGACGCCCAGGCCGAGGCAGGTGGCTGGTGCCGGGGTGGCGGTCGGCTGGGTGGTGACGGGCGCGGGCCCGGCAGCGAGGGCGAGGTAACCGCCGGGAGTCGCCGTGAGGGTGAGCGCCCCGGGAACGGTCAGCGGTGCTGACCAGGAGGCGGCGGCATCCGCCGTGGTGAAGATGCGGGCGTCAGCGCAGAGTACGGCGGCGGCGTCGGCTGACGCGCCGGGCGCGAGGGCGACGACCGCGTCGCACGGGGCGGTCTGCACGCCGTCGGGGCCGTGCAGTTCGGCGCGGTCGGCCGGGTCGACGTACCACGCGGTGTCGAGTTCATCGTCGGCGGAGGCGTAGTTGTCGCCGCCGACGAAGGTGCGCACGACCTGGGCTGAGCAGTCAGCCTGGGCGAATCCGAGCATCTGGGCGACCGCACCGTTGGTCGGGTCGATGCTCTGCAGGGCGGTGACCTCGGTGGGCGTGTTGGCGTCGGTCGTGGTCCAGGTGGCGCCGGCGTCGGTGCTCACCTCGGGCTCGGCGAGCGGGTCGGGGCAGGTTCCGGTGATGGCTCGCCAGGCGACGGTCGACGACACCGCCGAGAGGATGCGCGTGGCCGGCACCGGGCTGACCGCAACGGCCGCCGAGGCGGTCGGGCTCGGCGTGGAAGTCGGGGACGCCGTGGGAGTCGGCGACGTCGTGGGGGCGAGCGTCGCGCGTGGCGAGGCGACGGGGAGCACGGTCTGCGCCTGCGTAGCGGTGAGGGCGGTGGCGACCAGGTAGATGTCAACGAGCAGGAACAGGCCGACGGCGACGTAGATCCAGGCGCGGCGGCGCGAGGAGTCGCGCGGGGCTGATCGGCTAAAACGACGCATATCAGTGCCCACGCAGGGCAGGGGCCAGGGCCGCCGCAATCGTTGTGACCGAGTCGTCGATGATGGCGGCCACGCGGGTGTACACGGCCGCCGACTGCCGGTAGGGGTCATCGATATCGTCGAGGGTGGGAGGAGTCGGCGAGGGATGCAGACCGCGGGTCGCCGCGATCGAAGCGACGAAGGCCGAGAAAGCGGATGCCGACGGCTCGGTTTCTGTGGCAGAAACCAGGCGGGCAAACTGGTTGAGCGTGAAGGTGTACCGGGTGGCCTTTGGCAGCAGGGTGACCACCTCACGGCGATGGTCCCGCGTGGCCGTGAGAATGAGATCGGCGTCGGCGACGAGTTGCTCGGTGAGCTGGCGGGCCGAATGGTCGGTTGAGAGCGCTCCGTGCTTGAGTGCGAGCGCGGCCGCCTCGTCGGTCATCGGGCTCGCGACCATGGCGCGCGTGCCGGCGCTGTGCACCTCAGCCTGCAGGCCGAGCGCCGCGAAACGCGCGCGCAGCAGCTGCTCGGCGAGGGGCGACCGGCAGATATTGCCGGTGCAGACCAGGAGGATACGAACAGCGCTCATGCTTGGGCTCTCGATCGGCGGGAGTACGGCGGGGCGACCATCTCGGGTTCCGCTGTGACGTCGCCGTAGGTGTGACCATAGCCGTATTGTCCGTAGTGGCCATAGCCGTAGGCATCCGGTCCCTTGGTCTGCAGCATGGTCAAAACCAGCCCGCTAATGGGCGCACCGACGCTCTGTAGTGCGGCGATGGCGCCCTTGAGCTGGTTCTTCTGCGTGCGGCCGGCGGCGATGATGACGATGGCGCCGCCGACGCTCTTGGCGAGGATTGCGGCATCCGTTACGGGCAGCAGGGGCGGCGAGTCGAAGATGACGACGTCGAAGGTGCGGTTGAACTCCTGGAGGAGGGTGGCCATACCGGCCGAGCCGAGCAGTTCGCTCGGGTTGGGCGGAATATGGCCGGCGGGCAGCACGAACAGTTGACCGTTGCCCCACGGCTGAATCACGTCGGCGAGTTCGGCGCGACCGATCAGAACGTCGGTGAGGCCGACGGCGCCCTCGATGTTCATGTATTCGGCGATCTTGGGGCGACGCAGGTCGGCGTCGACGAGCAGAACGCGAGCGCCCGCGTCAGCCAGGGCGATGGCCAAGTTGGCGCTCGTGGTGCTCTTGCCCTCGCTACCGATGGAGGACGTGACGACGAAGGAGCGATCGGCGCGACCAAGATCGAGGTATTGCAGATTGGTGCGCAGGGTGCGAAAGGATTCCGCTCGAGGGCTGCGCGGATCCGCGTGCACGATGAGTGGGCGCTCGGTGGCTTTCGGGTCGAACACGATGCCGCCGATGACCGGCATGTCGGTGACCTGCTCGACGTCGCGCTGGCTGCGAATGCGGGTGTCGAGCGTTTCGCGCAGCACGGCCAGGCCGACGCCGAGGGCGAGCCCCACCAGTGCGCCGAGCGCGATGTTGAGGGGAACGTTCGGGCTCACCGGAGTGATCGGCACACTGGCCACTCGCACACGGGTGAGCTTGACCGGCGCAGCGGCGCTCGGGTCGTCGGGCTGTTCAATCTCTTGAACGCCCTCGGTGAGGCTCTGCGACACCGCATTGGCGATGTCGGCCGCGCGCACCGGGTCGGGGTCGGTGACCGTGATGTCGATGATCGAGGTGTCGAGCTGGGCCGAAACGGAAATGGCCCGTTCGAGCTCGGCCGATGTCAGGTCGAGTTTCAGGCTCTCAATGACCGGCAGCAGCACGAGCGGCGTCGTCGCGAGGCCGGAATAGGTCTTCACCCGTGCCACCGTGAAGCTGTTGCCCTGCACCAGATCGGACGTGGTGCCACTCGACTGCGTCGAGACGAAGACCTGGGACATGGCGCTGTACCTGGGCGTCTGCAGGATCGAGAAAGCAGATGCTGCGGCCACGGCCACCAGCGTCAGCGCGACGATGAGAAGCCAGCTCTTGCGCAGGATGCGAATATAGTCGCGGAGTTCCAAGTGGCGACCTTTCGTTGCGGTACATAAATGCCCCCCGTAGCTTCGCACAGATCGGCGATCACGGTGCCGGGCTTCTGCCCCGTAAGCAGGGGCCCGGGCACTAAATCAGGCGTGCTGCTGGCGGGCCAGTCGGCGGCGGATGAGCACGAGTGCGAGCCCGAGCAGCAGCATCGCCACGATAATGATGGGCAGCAGAACCGGCACCGCGAAGCCGGCGGACGGCAGGCTCGCGGAGCCGTCGGCGGCGACGACCGTGATGGTGGCCGTTCCCACGCTCTGCGAGCTGAGGCCGGTCGCGGTCAGGGTGTACGAGCCGGTGGCGTCGGCCGGCAAAATCACGGTGAGGTCGAGCGCGCCGACGCGGGTGGCCGAGCGCACGACGTCGACGGTCGCTGCGCGCACCAGGCCGAACGTCACAGCTCCCTCGCCGGTAACGGCCACGGAGACGCGCTCCAGGTTCTCGAAGGCACCGTCGCCGAATGCCACGCTGACCTCGCCGCCGGCCTGCTGGTCACCGCTGACCGAGATGAGGTCGGCGGCGACATAGCCGGCGGCCTGCGCCGCGACCGGTACCGCCAGCACGGCAACGACAGCGATCGTGAGGGTGGCGAGATGTTTTTTGAGCAAGGTGTGGATCCCCCGAGGTTGTGCTGGCCGGTTCGCCGCGGCGAGCCCTAACAACCGAAGTCTAGTTGGGTGACCTCGTGCAGTGTGATGAGCGGGGTGCTGCGCACCTCGAGGTCACCGCTGAACGGCTCGTCGCCGAGCCAGCTGAAACGCAGCACGGTGCTCTCCCCCGGCGCGAGTTCGATGCCGATCGTGCTGACCGGGTAGGTCGCATCGGTGGCCGGGTGGTACGCAACGGTGGCGCCGTCGCGGGTCACGCCGAGATTCTGCAGTTCGGGCGTGCCGTAGGCGCTAACCATGGTCTTGATGTTGCCGCGCGGCACCCCGAAGGCGCCGCCGCCGGTGACGTAGGCGGGCAGACTGGTGGCGGCATCCGCTGGCGCCGTGTTGGTGAGGGTGACCTCGACCGAGTACTGCGGGCGCAGGTCCTGGCGGCAGGTCTGCTGGCCGATGGCGGTGTGTGCGTCGAGGTAGAGATCCATCTTGGCGCCGGTGCCGTCGTTGAAATACAGCCCGAAGCGGTTGGTGGAGCTGTCGCTGACTGGGCGCGTTCCGGCGAGCGTGGTGTCGGACAGCAGGGCCTGCTCGGCCTCGTCGGCGTTGTAGACCAGCACCCGGTGTTCGGTTGCGGCCCGGGCGAGCGCGGCGATGAGCTTGGTCGGGTCGGCGCGGCCGCTCTTGACGGCGTCGAAGACCGCGCCGGCGGCGGCGGCGAAGAAGGCATCCTGCTGGGCCGGCACCTCGTATCGTGCGTAGACGTCGCTCAGCAGCAGCTGCACGGCGTTGTCGGCGGTGAGTTCGTCGCCGGTGGCGAGGGTGATGGGGCCCGTGGCGTCGAGCAAGTAGCTCAGCGCCACCGGATCGACCGACAGCACGCCGGCGGCCTCGACGCCGAATTCGAGGCGCCACATTTCGCGGGCGAGGGCGCCGCTCTGCGCGAAGTCGGGCGTCATGGTGACGTTTTGAATGAATTGACCGGTGATGTCGCTGTAGATGCCGCGGATCTCATCGCCGAGCGGCAGCACGGGCGCCGGATACTCGGGAAACGAACTGGAACTGGCCTGCTGGGTGAGCTCGATGCTGCCGGCGTCGGTGTGCAGCAGGGCGAGGGCACCGGGAATGCCGCCCGCGGAGCGCAGTTCGGCCGGGTTTTGAAACAGCAGGATGTAGTCGCGCGGTGCATCAGCGCCGAGCATGGCCGGCAGCAGGGTGACCGCGCGGTTCATGCCATCGAGGGTGACCGCGGTCTCGACGGTAACGGCCCGCAGCTGCGTGACGGCGTTGCGCACGACCTCGAGCACGTCGCCGGTGTCGATAGCGCTGACGTTCGCGGCCGCCCGAGCCAGCGCGGCGTCGGCCGCGGCCACCTGCGGTTGCGCGTCGACGAGGGGCTGCAGGGCGATCTTTCCGTCAACCGGTTTGAAATCGGTCAGGTTGAGGTTGCCCGCGAGGTCGGCGAGCGGTGTCACCGCGTTCTCGGCGACGTCGGCGACCACCGCGGCAAGTTCGCGCACCGCCTGCAGGTTCGGCCCGAGAAACGGTAGCAGTTCGAAGGTGCGCCAGATGGGGTCGCTCGTGCGCGACCGCGCGGTCTCGGCGAATTCGGCGAGTTGTGCGGCGGTCTGGGCCGCGGCCGCGCCGTCTCCGGCGACCACCTGGTTTCGAATGCTCGCGGCGAGCGGCACCGCGGCCTGCAGGGCGTCCTTGGCCTGCAGCCCGCGAATGCCCACCCAGGCAGTGGCGGCGATCACGACGACGAGCGCCCCGAGCACGACCAGGCCCACGATGGTACGCGAACGCTTCGGAGGCGCGGCGTGCGAGCGCGTAGTGGACATTGCCCTATTCAAGCAGAGCGCAGCGGCAGGTTAGTTCTTGACGCGCGAGCCGCGGGTTCGTTCTGGAACGACCGAGGGCACGACGGCCGGAACGGTGGTGTCGCCGTATCCGTAGCCATACCCGTAATGACCATAGCCGTAGGCGTCTGGTCCCTTGGTCGGCAGCATCGTGAGCACCATGCCAGAAACCGGTGCGCCCACGTTGTCGAGCGCGGCGATGGCACCCTTGAGCTGGTTCTTCTGGGTGCGACCGGCAGCGACCACGATGAGCGCCCCGCCCACGTTCTTGGCGAGGATGGCAGCATCCGTGACCGGAAGCAGCGGCGGCGAGTCGAAGAGCACCACGTCGAACGCCCGGTTGAACTCGGTGATGAGCTGGGTCATTCGGGTGGAGCCGAGCAACTCGCTCGGGTTCGGCGGCACATGGCCAGCCGGCAGCACGAAGAGCTGGCCCTTGCCCCACGGCTGAATGACGTCGGCCAGATCGGCTCGTCCGATGAGCACATCGGTGAGCCCGACGGCACCCTCGACGTCCATGTAATCGGCTAACTTCGGGCGGCGCAGGTCGGCGTCGACGAGCAGAACGCGCGAGCCGGCATCCGCTAGCGCAATGGCGAGGTTGGCGCCGGTTGTGCTCTTGCCCTCGCTCTCGATCGACGAGGTGATGACGAAGGAACGGTCGGTGCGACCGACATCGAGATACTGCAGGTTGGTGCGCAGCGTGCGAAAGGACTCAGCGCGCGGGCTGCGCGGGTCAACGTGCACGATGAGCGGGCGGTCCTTGGCCTTGGGATCGAAGACGATGCCGCCGAGAATGGGCAGGTCGGTGATCTGTTCGACATCGTGGGTGTTGCGAATGCGGGTTTCGAGCGTTTCGCGCAGCACCGCGAGGCCCACGCCGAGGGCCAGGCCCACGAGCGCCCCGAGGGCGATGTTGAGCGGCACGTTGGGGCTGACCGGAATGGTCGGCACCGTGGCCTGCTGGGCGCGGGTGAGTTTGACCGGCGAGGTCGCGTCGGTCGTGTCAGGGGTCTCGATGTCTTCGACGACGAGCGCGAGGCTGGCCGAGACGGCGTTCGCCGTGTCGGCCGCGCGCACCGGGTCGGTATCGGTGACCGTGATATCGATGATCGAGGTGTCCAGCTGGGCGGAGGCTTCGACCTTCTTCTCCAACTCATCGGCCGTGATGCCGAGCTCGAGGCTGGCCACGACGGGCAGCAGCACGATGGGGGTCGTGACGAGCGCGGAATAGGTCTTGACCCGCGCGACCGAAAAGCTGTTGCCCTGAGCCAGGTCGGCCGTTGACCCGCTGGACTGGGTGAAGATGACGACCGTGGACGTGGCACTGTACTGGGGCGTCTGCACGATCGAGTAAACGGATGCCGCCCCCACCATTACGAGCGTCAACAAGACGATGAGCACCCAGCTCTTGCGCAGAATTCGAATATAGTCGCGTAGTTCCATACGACAGCGTTCCCCTCAGGTGTTCTGCGGGAATATTAGCCGGCATGCAGTGCGTGTTGCACCGCACAATCATGCGGCTACCCTCGTCTGAGGATATCGAACTTTAGCCCCGCACTCCGACCGCTTACCGACGACGGGTAGTTTGGGCATATGGGTATCACTGCCGTGTCGACGGGTCGAATGAAGGCCCGACCACTTTTCGGGTCGGCGCTCGCGCCCGCCGCAGTCGGCCTCGTACTTGCGATCGTGCTCATCGTCATCGTGGGGTCGACCGCATTCGCTGACAGCCGGTTGGCCCTGCTGCTGGGCTACCTGTGCGTGTGGGTGCCCCTGCTCGGCGCCGTCGTGGCGGCGGTCGGGCGTCGGGGCGCGGCACGGTGGGTGCGGTACCTGCGGTTGTCGGTGCGGCCAATCGACCTGATCTGGGGTCTCGGGGTGGGGCTCCTGGCTCGCACCGTGGCAAGTCTCATCGAGATCTGGGGATATGGCAGCGTGGGCTCGGCCGGCGTGCGCTTCGGCGAGACGGTCTACGACGCCTGGTGGCTGTTTGGAACGCTACTCGCGCCCGTGCTGCTCGCACCCGTCATCGAGGAGGTCTTCTTTCGAGGGCTCGTGCTGCGGGCCATCTACAGCGAAGTGTCTGGTGCTCGCGCACCTTCGATCGGTAAATTTCACGACAGACCGGGCTCGACGCCACTTCAGCCCGACATGTCGCGAATGTACCGGTCTCACGTACCGCACGGCCGAACGGGCGGGCACCTGGCGGCCATGATCGCCGTCGGTGTGAGCGGGCTGACCTTTGCGCTCATGCACCTCGTGAGCATCGACCTGGGCAGCGCGGCCACCGTTGCGGTGGTCTGGAGTTCGACCCTGAGCTTCGGGTTAGCCGTAGCCTGGCTGTCGCTGGCCACCGGCCGAATCGGCGGAGCGATCATTGCGCACGTGACGTTTAACGCCCTCGCCATCGTGCCGGCGCTGCTGTAGCCGTCCGGGCCTGAACCGGCCACCCCCGCACTGGGGTTGCCACACAGCTAGCCGGGCTAGGGGTTGACCTGATCGGTTCAGTAGTATCGGCACGACCAGCACTTAACCGCTCACATAACGAACGAGAAACACCCAAGAAATCCTGCGATACAGCCCAACCGCTCGTCGCAGCATCTTGCAAATGATGAGGTCAGAATATGGGCAAGCTAACCTACGATTCCTACCTGACGGCCGATTTCGATGACCGCGTTCTGGCCCATATCCAGCTCGTGATCGGCGCCAAGCTGCGCCGCGGCGAATCGTTCTACTTCTCCTGGCGTGACGACTCGCTCACCGGTGGGGGTCGCAGCACGGTCTGGATTCACCCCGGCATCGCGCTGGCCTACAAGTATTTCGGCAGCAAGGTGCCGGCGCTGAACCGGGACTGGGTCGAAGCCCTGTTGGTCTCCGCGAACTCGGCCACCGGGCTGCAGGTGGTGGCCGAACCACCGCAGACGGCTCTGTAAGCAGCGCGCGGCTGGTCGGCGCAGGGCTGGTCGGCGCAGGGCGGTGCCAGCGCGCGGCGGTGCCAGCGCGCTGGCGGTGTTGGAGCCGGGCGGCGCAGCCTCCGTCCTTCAACGTGGCGGCACAACAAAACGCCCCGACACCAGAGCCTGTCGGGGCGTTTTGGTAAGCGGCCGAAGCTGCTCGGTGAAGCTGGTTACGCGTTGGCCCGCTGGCGGCGAACCGAGATGCGCACGAGCACGAGGGCGACACCGAGCACGAGGATGCCAGCGGCACCCCAGATGACGAGGACCGGGACGTTGTAGCCGGTGGACGGGAGGCCCGTGCTGGTTCCGGCGTCGGCAGCGACGATGTCGAGGTTTGCCGTGTAGGACTTGGTCGCGGACTTGGCCAGGACGGTGTAGTCGCCGGTTGCGTTGCTCGGAATAGCGACATTGACCGACGAGGAACCGTCAACCGCAGCCTGCTTGGTGAGAGACGAAGTGACAGCGGTCTTGATGACGGTCAGTACGGCGGCGTGCGATCCCGACACCGTGTAAGTGACGCTCTCCCCGCTAGCGAAGGCGCTCGCTGCGAAGCCGACGACGGCAGTTCCACCGGCGACGGGAGCGGAGACGATGCTCACCTTGGCGTCTGAGACGTAGTCGACGGCGTTGGCGGCCGGTGCGAGGGCGAAAACGGCGATGACGGCAATTGCGGCCGTGGCTAGGCTTTTCTTGAACATGGTGAGGTTCCCCCTGGGTGTTGATGGTTTGCGGCGCCGATTTCAACGCTTCCCGGCACATCTTCATGAAATACCTCGGTACCCTCTACGGTAGCGGCGATCTGGTGCAATACATAGACGGATTTGCATTCGACCCCAGTAATTCATTTTTAACCCTCCCGAAGTGGGGGTGATTTGTTGCAACGACTCGTCTACGCCTCCCGCACTGTTCCGTCACGGGCGATCAGCAGCAGGCGGCTCTCGGTGGCGTCGTTCACGACGGTCTCCACCATGATCGTGGCGAACTCGGGGCGCCCGGGCGGCAGCACCCGCACCGTGAGTCGGCCGTGGGTGAGACGATCAAGCTCGTCGCCGACGATCGCCGCCGTACGCACAACGGATGCCGGCTGTTGGTCGCCGCTGTCGTCGAGCAGCACCACCTGCACCCCGCGCGATCGTGCCGCCCAGGTGGCTCCGATGAGGGGTTCGACAAACAGGCAGCGCGCCCGGATGGCATCGCGCAGGCTTGCCTCGACCAGCAAGAGTTCGTCGCGCTGAAATTCGGTCATGGCGTCTGGGCGGGTGAGGCGTTCCAGTGAGGGCCGCGCCATGGCGTTCAGCCGGGCAACCTGTGCCTGTCGTTCAGAGGCGGTCGCACCGGTTTGGGCCAGGAAAGCTTGCCGCCGTGACCGATCGCGATACAGGTCGTCGAGGTTGCGCGATGAATGCCGCAGGCCCACGGAGAACAGGGTTCCGGCCAGGAGGGTGCCGGCGTGGCGGCTCACCAGCAGCAGGCCGTCACCGATGGTAAGGCCGACCTGCAGGGCCCAGAAGACGGAGACCACCGCCATCAGGGCGTAGCCGGCCCAGGCCCAGGCGGTGCGTCCGCGGGCCACCAGAACGATGAGTAGCAGCGTGATAGCGCCCAGGTGCCAGTGGGCGAAGGGGCCGACGTTCCCGCCCGGAATGTGAAAGTACATGAGCGTCGCGGCGACCGCAGCGAGCAGGAGCACACTCACCGTGCGGGTGAGCGGCATCGGGTCGGCGGCGTCGCCGGTGACCAGAATCGCTGCGGTCGACAGCACGAGGAAGGCAAAGATGCCCAGCGGCATCAGCGTGACGCGATCGGAGTTGGCGGCCGCGAGCACCGCGTGCACGACGATGAAGAGCACGACCATGCCTCGGGCCGTGTGCACCGACAAGCCGAGGGACGCGGAGAACGACAGCGGGCGCGACGCAGCCCCGGGAATCTCGGCGAGTGTGGTCCCTGCTGCCGGGGCCGGCTCGGTGGCGATAGCCGGCCGAACCCAGAACAGGTCGACCGAGGTTCCGTGCCCGGGCCGGCTCGTGATGACGGCGCTGCCGCCGGGCACGCGTTCCATGCGGCCGACTATGCTCTCGGCTATTCCCAGCCGGTGGTCGGCCACCGTTGCGGGGTCGAAGCCCACGCCGTCGTCGGTGACGGCGAGGTGGATCGTGCCTTCGTCGGTGCTGAGCGAGACGCGACGGTGCACCGCGTGCGGGTGGCCGGCCCCGGCTGCGGCGACCGAGTTGCGCAGTGCTTCACCGGCGGCGCCGAGCAGCGCGAGCATGACCGGGGCCGGGATCGATCGGAGGTCGTTCTGCAGGATCGTGACGTGCACGTGTGCTGCCAGCTGTTCGCACTGTCGACGCAACCGGTCGGCGAAGTCGGCCCCGCTCACTGCGGACGGCCGACTGTGCGTGCCGAGGGCATCGAGCTGGTCGAGCGTTGACCGCGCCTGGCGCGCGATGACGATGGGTGAGGCACGGTTCAAGCCCGCCATGAGCAGGGTGGAGAGCACGCTGTCGTGCACGAGGGCGTTGATGGTGCGGCGTTCAGCACGTCGGGCGGCGCGGGCGGCCTGTTCGGATTCGGCGGCCCGCCGAATGTGCTCCTCGCGGTCGACCCGGGCGGCGCTGCGCCGGATGGTCAGGGTCAGCGCCACCAGAACACTCGAGAGCAACAGCGTGTAGAGGGCGTCCTGCACGCCGACGAGCACGGGCTGAGGTTCGGCCGAGGTCGCGGCGCGGATGATCCCGCTCGCGATGGACGCGAGGACGGCATAGGTGCGCGCGGTCCACGGACTCGCAAAGATGGCGATGGTGACCGTCGGGATTGCCGAGAGCATGAGCACCCAGGGTACGTCGTCGCCTTTCGGCAGCGGCTCAAACCTCATGATCAACCACCAGCCGAGGATGCACGGAAACGTGAAGGCTTCCGAGATGGCGATGCGTCGCAGCACGCGCAGCGGCACCACGTGCGAGAGAAACCCGAGGGTCGACGGCAGCCCCACGATAAAAATCCAGCCACCGGCAGAGGCGAGCGGCAGGTCGGGTTCAACCTGTCGCAGGAAAGCGTCGAGGGACAGCGCACCGAAGAGCAGGGCCGTGGCGCCGACCCCGAGGTAGAGCATGCGGGCGAGGCGCTCGGTGGCCGAGACGTCGTCGCGGTTGCTGGCCGCGCGGCGGGGCGGCACTAGGAGTGGCCGGGGCTGGGCAGGATGCCGTCTTCCAGGGCGCGCTTGTACAGGTCGATCTTGGTGTTGGCGGGTCGGCCGACGCGCTCGTATTTGGAACGCACGCGGCGAATGTAGTCGATCACGGTGGCCTCGGAGAGCGCGGTGCGGGAGGCGACGAGGGGTGCTTTCGCGCCCGCCGCGTAGAGCGAGAGCACCTCGCGTTCCCGCGGGCTGAGCCCGGCGTCGGCGAGGTCGGGGTCACCGTCAAGGGCGGCCGCCCAGTCGGTGGAGGCGATGGTTTCGCCGCGCGCAGCCCGCGTGATGGCGTCAAGCAGCACGGCGGTGGGTTCGGATTTGCGTACGACACCGAGCACGCCGGCGTGGGCGGCGGCGCGCATGAGTTGCGCATCGTCTCCCCCGGTGAAAGCGAGCACGGCCGCACCGCGGGCGCGGAGACGGTCGACGTTGCTCGTAACGGTGGAGCCATCGGAGAGCCGCAGGTCGAGGATGACAAGGTCGATGCGGGTGCCGTGCGGTGTGGCCTCGAGCAGTTCGGTGACCGTGGCGACCGTGGCGGCGACGTCGATTTCGGGGATGGTGGAGAACAGTTCAGCGAAGCCGCGAGCGACGATCTCGTGATCGTCGATGAGAGCCACTCGATAGCGGTACATGGGTTTTACCCTAATGTGCTAGCTCGGATTCGCCGTTGCCCCGTTCTGGGTTGGAGCGCGCGTTGGCCCCTGTACGAGCGCCCTCAGAAATGGTGGCTTTATCATTCCGCTCGATCTTTTTATGGTGGAGGAGGGGAACGCCAGCAGGGGAACGCCGGGGCGCCCGACGCGAACACGAGCGCCCCGCCCGAAGCGGTCTAACGGGGTGCCGGGCGGCTGCGGTTGTTGAGCACGCCGTGGCTCTCCTCGAGGTAGCAGCTGCCGCAGAGCGATTCGTAGGTGACCTGTTCGCCGTCGATGGCCACCTGGTCGCCGTCGAAAACGTAGACGCCGTCGATTTGGCGCCCGTTGAACACGGCCTTACGCCCGCAGCGGCAGATCGTCTTGAGTTCTTCCAGGCTGTGGGCCACCTCGAGCAGGCGGCGGCTGCCGGGAAAGGCGACGGTTTGAAAGTCCGTGCGAATGCCGTAGGCCAACACGGGCACGTTCTCGAGAATCGCGATGCGCAGCAGGTCGTCGACCTGGGTTTCGGTCAGAAACTGGGCTTCGTCGAGCAACAGGGCGCTGACATCACGGCCGAACTGCTGCAGCACCTGCGTGCGGTGCTGCTGAAACAGGGCGTAGGCATCCGTTTCGGGGGTGAGCAGAAAATCAACGGCCCTGGTGACGCCGAGGCGGGAAAGAACGCCGCGGTCGCCCTTGGTATCGACCGACGGTTTGGCGAGCAGCACGTGGTGCCCGCGTTCCTCATAGTTATAGGCCGCCTGCAGCATGGACGTGCTCTTGCCGCTGTTCATGGCGCCGTAGCGAAAGTACAGTTTGGCCATTATCGGGTGCCTTTGGTCTGGAAGCGTTCAGCCTCAAATTCTAGCGTGAGCAGCGGATGCCGACTCGCCACGCGCACCCGGGTGAACACCGCCCGCAGCACGCTGAGATAGGGGCGCAGGGCGCGGCGCCGCTGGAACGGCGGCAGGGAGATGCCGGCCTGGATGGTGATGGTGTCGATGGTTTTGGAGCTTGACGTGTGCGTTCTCGATCCTGTCGCGGCGTACACCTGGGCCTGCGCGCGGGCCTGGGCCCTGGCCTGGGCGGCGGCCTGCTGCTCCTCAGCGGTGACGATGGCGAGGGTCGTGGTGTCGGTGGCCGGGGTGGGTCGGGCGCTGCGGTGACCGAAGGCCTGGGTGATCTGGTCGGTGTCGGCGGGGGCGGCGCCGGATCCGTCGATCTGCACGACGAGGCTCGTGGGGTCGAAGCCCGTGAGCCGGCAGAGGGCCACGATCATTGCGCCGACGGCCGCGCGCTGGTCGGAGTCGAAGCCGGTGGCGCGACGCTCGGGGTCGGCGACGACACAGAGCGGGGTGAGGCCGCGCGCAGTGAGATTGATGCGTTCGCGGTCGATGAGGTCATCAAGCCAGGTGTGGTCGACCTCGGCGACGAGCACCCGGCGCACCTGGAAGGCGAGGGAGCGCGCGCGTTTGATGTCCGCGGCGGTGAGGGATTGCCGCTCGAGCACGTCGGCCAGGAACGGCAGCACATCGGCACCGAGGTTTCGTAGGCGCTGTTCGACGACCTCACTGGCGAGGAGGCCGCGATCCTCCTCGGTGCGCGCGCGGATGGCGCGGCGGGCATCCGTTTGCCAGCGGTGAATGGAATTGACGACCTGTCGAGAATACGCGGCGGCGCCGAGGGTGGGGGCGAGCACCTGGGTCATGGCGATGATCGCGAACAGCGCGGGCGGGGTCTGAATGCTGAGGTACGGCGACTGAACGAGGGCGGTGATGCCGACTGCCAGCGCTGAGGCGCTGCCGAGCACGAGGATCTCTTTGAACGGCCGGAACGGCGCGAGGGCGAGAAGCAGCAGGCCGAGGCCGATCGGGGCGAAATCGTCCTGGATCATGCCGTTGAACTGCCAGGTGCTCGCCGCGGCGAGCAGGTGCGCCGCAAGGCCGAGCGCCACGATCACGACGGCCCGGGCGCGGGTGAAGGGCGCCAGGTCGGGCCGCGCCGACCAGACCAGCACGGCGGCGGCGATGATGAGCACGGCGACGGCGGCCGCAGCGAACTCTCTGGTCTGGATCTCGTGCGTGCGGCTGATTGTCGCGACCACGGCATAGGTCACGACGATGACGGCGACAACCGGGGCGAGGGGCCAGGCAGCGAGGCCCCCGATCGGGTCGAGGCGCTGCTGCGAAGCGGATGCCGGCGCGCGCGGCCGGCGCGGGGTGGGCGTGGCGCGGGTCATGCGTTCTTCTGCGCGGCGGGGACGGTGAGGCGCACGCTGGTTCCGGCGCCGGGGCGGCTCCAGATCAGTACGGATCCGCCGAGCTGTTCAATGCGGCGCCGCACGGACTGCCGCAGACCGAGGCGGTCGGAGGCGGATTCGGATTCGGTGAAGCCGCGGCCAGCATCCGTTATGAGGAGTGAGATTGTGGTCAGGTCTTGCTCGATGGCGACCTCGGCCGAGGCGATTCCGGAGTGCAGGATGACGTTGACGAGGCACTGCTGCACGGCGAGACCGACGTCGCGATCGCTGCCGGCGTCGAGGCGGGCGAGGGCATCGCGGTCGCCGGTGACCTCGATTTTCAGCCCGCGCTCGCTGCACCGTTCGATGGCAGTGTGCACGGCGCTGGAGAGCCACGCCTGGCTGGGGGGCTGTTCGGTTTGCGCTTGGGCCGTTTCGGTTTGCGCTTTTTCGGCCAGGGTAGGTTGTGGGCCGGTGTTGCTGCGGGCGTCGATATCGGTGAGCCAGTTGGTGTCGTGCAGGGTGCTGAGGGTGTCTCGGAGGCTCGTCTGGAGGCCCGGCGAGAGAGCGCCGGGTTCGGCGAGGGAGAGCGCGACCAGCTGGGCAACGGTGGTGTCGTTGAGCAGGGCGATGGCGCGGGTGTCGAGGGCGTCGCGGAGCTGCCGGTTGGCGCCGTCCTGCACGGCGCGGTGGATGGCGGGTTGGGCGGCGTTGCTCGCGCGGCGGTCGATTCCGGCGAGCACTATGACTCCAACGAGAACGACGTAGGTCGAGAGGGTGAACAGATCGGGGCGGTAGGGCACTTCGGTGCCGAGGATGGCGAGAAAGGCGGCGGATTCGGCCAGGAGAAAGGCGGCGGTGCTCCAGAGCACGCCGGCGAGGGCGGTTGATCCGGCGCCACCAACCATGACGAGAGCCATCTTGGGCAGGGCGACGAGGAACATATTCGATGCAGGGAATACGTCGGGAACGCCGAGCACGGTCACGGTGAAGATGTAAACGCTGAGGGTTCCGACGAGGAGATAGGCGACGGCGAACCCGATTCGGCGGTGCCGGGTGAAGAGTACGAGCAGGGCGCCCATGGCGACCACGACCACCACGGTGATCCAGAGTTCGGGGCTGCTCAGGCTGAGGATGGAGACCGACACGGCTCCCGCCATAAGACAGGTCAGCGCAAACCAGTGCGCGGCCCGCGCGAGGGCGCGCGCGAGCGTCAGCTGGACCAGATGGCCGGGTAACCCTAGAGACATTTTTCCCCCTGGCTAAGTATGGCACCGGGGTGGGGTGGCGGCGGCGGGGGCGGTTGCGGGTGGTTGGTGCATGGTTGCGGGCGGGGCATCCGCTAGCCGGGCCCACCTATGGCCCCGGGCTCAGTTCATAAAATGGGCCCGTTGACGGGGCCCGGGCCGCGCCTGAAACGGAGTCAGAACAGGGTCGGCGCCAAGTCGAGCGGAAGCTCGGCCGAAATCAGCGACCGGGGCGCCTCCGCGCTTCGGGCCCGCCTTGTGGCCGCGGGCCCATTTTCTAAACTGTGCCCGGGAACGGGGCCCGGGCCTCGTAAGCCCGCGGCCGGGAGGGGGGCGCGGGCGGCGGGCGCGGGCATCCGCTCGGGGGACGACGGGAGAGCACTCGAGCGGATGCCGCCGGTCGCGGGGTCGACGACTCCACGCTCGAGGCCGTGCGCGCGAATGAGCGGTTTGATGCGCGCGGCGAGCCAGGTGCGGTACTCCTTGGGCGCGTATTGGCCGCGCGCGTAGAGCTCCTGGTAGCGGCCCACGAGTTCGGGATGCTCACGGGCCAGCCAGCGCAGGTACCACTCCTTCACGGCGGGCTTGAGGTTGAGTCCGCTGTAGAGCACGCTCGTGGCGCCGGCCGCCTTGGCTTGCCGCAGGGCTTCGTCGAGGTGGGCGCGGGTGTCGGTGAGAAAAGGCAGGATGGGCATGAGAAACACGCCGCAGTCCAGCCCCCGTTCGCGTACGGCGGTGACCGTGGCGAGGCGCGCCTTGGTGGTGGGGGTGCCGGGCTCAACCGACTGCTGCATCTCGTCGTCATAGATCGCTATGGACATGGCCAGGTCCACCGGAACGTGCGCGCTCGCCTCGACGAGCAGGTCGAGATCGCGGCGCAGCAGGGTTCCCTTGGTGAGAATCGAGATGGGCGTGCCGCTGTCGGCGAGGGCCGCGATGATGCCGGGCATGAGCCGGTAACGCCCCTCGGCACGCTGGTACGGGTCGGTGTTGGTGCCCAGCGCCACCGGATGCCGGCCCCACATGGGTTTCGCCAGTTCTTTTCTCAGGACCTCGGCCACATTGACTTTGACGATGATCTCGCTGTCGAAGTCTTTGCCGGCGTCGAGATCGAGATATTGGTGCGTGGGTCGCGCGAAGCAATAGGTGCAGGCGTGCGAGCAGCCGCGATAGGGGTTGATCGTGTAGCCGAACGGCAACGCACTCTGCCCTGGTACGTGGTTGAGGGCAGACTTGCAGAGGATCTCGTGAAACGTGATCCCGGCGAACTCGGGCGTCTGCACGCTGCGCACAAGGTTGTTCAAGCGGGCGAGGCCCGGCAGGGCGCCAACCTGCTCGGTCTGTAGTTCTTGCCCGCTCCACCGCATACTCTAAGTCGAACACAGGTACGACTGAAACGCAAGCGCCACGAGAAAAACCCGCAGCACAGCGGATGCCGCGGCCGCGCGCGAACGATTCGCGGTACTGTGCCGGCATGCGAGCACAAACTACCCAGGCATGACCCGGCTGCGACGCAGCGACCCGAACCGGCCGGGCTACACCCGGCGGCGCTCCGGCAGAGGATTCAACTACCGCGATCCGGCCGGGCACACGGTCGCCGAGAAGGCGCTGCGCGAGCGGTTCGCGGCCCTGGCGATTCCACCGGCATGGAACGACGTGTGGATCTCGCCACACGCCAACGGACATATCCAGGCGATCGGCATCGACGCCGCCGGGCGCCGCCAGTACATCTACCATCCGGCCTGGCGTGAACAGAAGGACCGCCTCAAGTTCGAACGCGCGCTGCAGCTCGCCGAGTCGCTGCCGCGGGTGCGCGGCCAGGTCACCCGCGAGCTGCGCGGTGACGGCCCGCCCCGCACCCGGGCGCTCGCTGCGGCGTTTCGCATGCTCGACCTCGCGTCTTTGCGCATCGGCAGCGAGCGCTACGCCGACACCTACGGAAGCCACGGGCTCTCTACCCTGCTTTGCTCGCACGTCAGGGTGCGCGGCGACGTCGTGCGGCTCGATTTTCCGGCTAAGAGCGGGCAACAGTTTCAGGGCGTCATAGCGGATGCCGACCTCGCCGCCTACCTGCGCGCCCGCCTGCGCGAGCGCCCGGCCGCACCGCTGCTGTCGTGGGTGCTCGATGATATCGAGGGCATCGTGTCGGCCACCGAGATCAACGATTTCATTCGAGAACGTACCGGCGGCGAGTTCACTGCCAAGGATTTTCGCACGCTTCGAGGCACGGCCGCTGCCGCGCAAAGCCTGGCTCGGAGCCTGGCGGCGAGCGTCTTGGAGGCCGCGGCCCCGGCAAGCAGAGCTGTCGCGTCTGGCAGAGCTGACTCGGGTGGCCAGGCTAACTCGGGTGGCAGGGCTGGCTCATCGGGTGGAGCTGCCTCGGCTGCACCGGCGGCATCCGCTACCCGACGGCCGCGCGCGGCGACGCGCAGCCGTCGCGCCGACGACCGCGCTATTGCCGAAGCGATGCGGCAGGCCGCTGATGCCCTCGGCAACACACCAGCGATCGCCCGCACGAGCTATGTTGATCCCCGCGTTATCGATTTGTTTCGAGCGGGGGAAACCATCGACCCAACAAGCCGGGTGTCGGTCGAAACAGCGTTGCGCGCACTTCTGCTCGGCGCCGGGGAATGAATCGGAGGAGGCGTCCGGCCCGGCACTGCCCGGGTTGCTGCCCGAACGATTTTCAGTGAATGTCCCGCGTTCGCGGTATAACTTGAATGCCGCCCGCCGGGGCGCCGTTATGGCCGTTGAGAAAGGTAAGCCCGTGACCCACGATTCTGATCCCGTTGAAGAGCCGCCGCTCAATATTCCGGAGCCGCCGAGCACACCGAGCAATCCCGACCAGATCGTGGGGCCGGACGGCCCCGACGGCCCGGCGGCGGAACAGGCCGGGTCTGCCGGGGAAGCAGATGATGCTGCCAAGGAACAGCCCGAACCGACCGTTCCGAGCGCGAGCGCGAGCACCGGCCCGGACGGCCCTGCCCCGACCACCGACGGATCGACGGCCGGAGAAGCCGCCACAGCCACCCCGGTCGAGCCGGACAGCGACGTTGAAACAAACAGCGCGACCAAGCCGGACACCGACGCCGAAGACGACCAGGACAACGCCGACAATGAGCCGAACCTCGACGACGTCGACCCGGCCGGCAAACCCTCAAGCCCCTACCTGGTCGGTCACGAAGTAGACGAAGAAGATCCCACCCTCGTTGAACCCACCGCCTGACCGCGCAACCCGCATCGGCACTCCCGTATCCCGCTAACCGCACCCACACCCCGTATCCCCTAAGGAGTCCCCATGAAAGGCAAGCTACTGTTCCTCCTCGGCACCGCGACCGGATTCGTGCTCGGGTCCAAGGCTGGCCGCCAAGCCTACGACCGCCTCAGCGCGAAAGCCCACGAAATGTGGGGCGACCCCGCCACGCAGAAAGTCATCTCCCAAGCGGAGACCATCGCGCGTGACGCGGCATCCGTGGCGCAGACCAAAGTGAGCGACTTGCTGGATCGCACGGAGGAATCCGTCAAAAAAGAAGAACGCAAGACCAGCCCGTCAGCGGAGGACGGGAGTCACGAAATCTAGAACACTCCGTGACGCCGACACCCTGGCTGGTGGGCCCGGCCGGGGTGTCGAGTGGGGTGCCAGCAGCCGCACGGTTTCGGTGTCATGACGCTCCGACTCGGGCGGCGGGTGAGTGGCGGGGCGTCTGCTAGTCCGCGACGCGAGAGACGGCGGGCTTCATTGGCCGCAAAGCCGGGCGTGGGGCCGGGGCACCTGCTGCTAGAAAGCTGGCCTGTGCCCGGTCGAACGAGGAGTAGAACCATCTCGTCGTGAGCTCACCGAGCTTCGTCACCTCGTAGGCGTCCCCGCTCTGCTGGATCACTCCGAGCAGGGCGGCCGGGTCACCGTCCAGAATTTGCGGATCTCGCACCAACCACTCGGTCGGGGTGAGCTGGAGGATGCCGAGCTGCGATACGCGCAGGTTCTCCGCATCCGAAACGCCATTGTTCGAATTCACTTGCCGCCTCCGGGCCGCTTTGGGCCTTAAGTAGACATCCGCTGACTGCATCAATCAAGGGGTTGACAGGGCACTCCGACTGAACTCTCACGGAATTCCAAGGCGCCGGCCGCCCAGCAGAAGCCGAGCAGGCGCCGGACGGCTAGTTGCTGAGGTGCAGAACCTTGGCGGTAGCGGCGAGCGACGCGGCAGCAGCGGCGGGGTCGTCAGAAAGCATGGTGCCGTAGCTCGGGATCATTTGTCGGATGCGCGGCTTCCAGCCCTCAATGCGGTCGGGAAAGCAGCGGGCCAGAAGGTCCACCATGATCGGCGCGGCCGTCGACGCTCCCGGCGAGGCGCCGAGCAGGCCGGCTATCGAGCCGTCGGACGAGGTGATGACCTCGGTGCCGAACTGCAGCACTCCCCCGAGTTTGGCGTCTTTCTTCATAACCTGCACACGCTGCCCGGCCGAGATGAGCTCCCAGTCATCGGAGACCGCGGCGGGGATGAACTCACGCAGAGCCTTGAGCTTGGCATTGCGCGAGGCGAACACCTCACCGATCAGGTATTTCATGAGGTCGAAGTTGTGGCGGGCGACGGCGAGCATCGGGCCGAGGTTGTGCGTGCGAATGGAGAATGGCAGGTCGAACCAAGTGCTGGTCTTCAGGAACTTCGGGCTGAACCCGGCGTACGGGCCGAACAGCAGCGACATTTCGCCGTCGACCACGCGGGTATCGAGGTGCGGCACCGACATGGGTGGGGCACCCTTGGCAGCCTTGCCGTAAACCTTGGCCTGGTGCTGGGCCACGAGCTTCGGGTTGGTGGTGCGCAGAAACTGTCCGCTGATCGGGAAGCCGCCGAACCCTTTGATCTCGGGGATTCCGCTCTGTTGCAACAGCGCGAGGGCGCCGCCGCCGGCACCGACGAAGACGAAACGGGCGTTGATGGTGCTGCGGGTCTGCCCGACCTGACGCAGCAGTTTAAGGTTCCACGTGCCGTCCGCTTTGTGCTTGAGGCCGACGACCTGCTCGTTCATATGCATCGTGACACCCTGCTGTTCGAGGTTCTCGAACAAAAAGCGCGTAAGGGCGCCGAAGTCGACGTCGGTGCCACTCACGATGCGGGTGGCGGCGATCTTCTGGCCGGCCGGACGCTTGCGGGTGAGCAGCGGGGTCCAGGTGCCGATCTTCGAGGCGTCATCGCTGAATTCCATACCGGCGAACAGCGGCTGGGTGACGAGCACGGCGTGCCGCTTGCGCAGGTACTCCACGTTGGCCTTGCCGTGAACGAAGGTCATGTGCGGGGTGGAATTGATAAACTTATTTGGCTCCGGCAGGGCGCCGGTCTGCACGAGGTGCGCCCACAGCTGACGGCTGATCTGGAACTGCTCATTGATGACGACGGCCTTGTCGGCGGTGACCGAACCGTCGGGTGCCTGCGGCATGTAGTTGAGTTCGCATAGCCCCGCGTGGCCGGTGCCGGCGTTGTTCCACGGGTTCGAGCTCTCCTGGGCCAACTCGCCGAGACGCTCGTAGACATCGATGCGCCAGTCGGGCTGCAGCTTCTTCAAGAGCGTGCCGAGGGTGGCACTCATGATGCCGCCACCAATGAGGACTACGTCAACGGTTTGCTGAGAATTCACAACTTCGAGTGTATCGCTGCGAGTGGATACGCCCGACCGCCCCTGCCCGCAGGCCGCCAATTGGTGGTACACCCGAATAGGGGGATAATGGGTAAATGCATCCTGACAACGCGGAACAGCGCGTCGCCGTCATAATTGAAGATGACGCCGACATTCGCAACTTGCTCGAAGTCGTGCTCAGCCAAGCCGGATTCGAAGCGATCGCCACGAGCAATGGTCTTGACGGCATTGCGGCGGTACGCGCCTACGATCCCATCGTCACGACGCTCGATGTGAGCATGCCCGGTATGGACGGCTTCGAAACGGCCAAACGCATCCGAGCCTTCAGCTCCACCTACCTCGTCCTGCTCACCGCCCGGGACGACGAAATCGACACCCTGCAGGGCCTTGAAGCGGGCGCCGATGACTACCTGACCAAACCGTTTCGCCCGCGGGAACTGCGCGCCCGCATCGAAGCGATGCTGCGGCGCCCCCGCCACTCCGTGACAGCGAATGCCGCTGCCACGCCCGCCGTCGAAGCCCCCATCGCCCGCCCCGCGTACTCCGCCCCGGTCAGCGCGACGACGCCCGCCGCCGAAGCCGCGCCCGTGGCCACCACGCCGGTTAGCGCAGCGCCATCACTTGTTTTTCGACAGACACCCGTCGCATCCGCTCCGGTATTCGTGCCGGCCACCGACGCCGCGAACGGTCTGACCGACTCCGCACCGGTGAACGGCTGGTTTGAGCACAACGGCCTGCGGCTGAACCCGGCAGAACGGCTCGCGCAACTCGCCGGCGCGCAGCTCGAACTGACCCGCACCGAATTTGACCTGATCGCCGCGCTGCTCGAATCCGAGCGGCGGGTGCGCAGCAAGAACGATCTGGCCCTGCTGCTGCGCGGTGAAGCCTACGCGAGCGCCTACCCGGTGAATGAAGCGGACCGGCGCGCAGTGGAAGTTCACATGGGAAACTTGCGCCGCAAACTCGGCGACAGTAGTACAACCCCACGCTGGCTGGAAACCGTGCGCGGCGTGGGCTACCGCCTCGCCGCATCCAACGACCAGGCCTAAACTACGCTGGCGCGACATGCAGCGACAGCGCCCGGCAGGTGTCAGCATCGAGTTCACTGCGCAGCCGCTTCAGCGGCGCCGGGTCGACTAGCAAGCTCATGCCGGGCATCCGCTGGTCATGATGGCGTCGGGCGTCTGTAGGATCACCTACCAACTCTGACAGATGACGTCCCCTTCCTGGCCCCGTTTGGGTCTGCTTTGCCTCAAGATCCGATCAAGATCCGGTCGCCGCGAGCTGCACAGCGATGTCGTTGCCGCCGCGCACCTTGACCGTGTCGATGGCCGTGTTCACCGCGCCGCTCAGCGCGGCGAGGCCATGCCCATGGTCGAAGGTGTCGGCGATCCCGAAACTCGCGGTCAGGCGAATCAGGGAGGCCCCCTTCAATGGCTCGTCCACGAGGGTGGTCTGGATGCGTTCCACGAGGGCACGGGCCTCGGCAGCCGAGGCCGCCCCGGCGAGCACCAGGAACCGGCCACTGGCTCGATGACCGATTAATGACAGTGCCGGAGCGCTGAGGCGAAGCTTCTTGGCAAACCGGGCGATCGCCTCGTCGCCGGCCACCCGGCCGAACGCGGTATTGATCTCCGGCAGGTTGTCGATGTCAGCGCCGATCAAAACGAGTCCGACGCGAGCATTTTTGGCCCGGTCCAGGTGGTCGGTCGCCGCCTGCAGAAACGCGGCGGCCGACAGCACGCCCGCTGCCGAGTGGATGCCGTCGGTCAGGTCACCGACGGCGCGGCCCGAAGCCTGCTCGGCGTGCAGGGTCGCGGTGGCGATCGTCATAAGCACGACGAGACACAGGCTGAGGGCCGCAGCGTTGGCCGTGTTGAAATAAGTGAGAAACAACGCCCCGGTGACACCGTCGACGGTGAAGACGATGGCCCGAGCCGTGGCCACCACGGCCACCAACCACAGGGCGACGGCCAGGGTACGACCGCTCAGGTTACGACGCAATCGGCCGCGCACCGCTTCGAGCGCCCCGAGGGCCGCCAACACGGCTACGCCGATCCACAATTCGGCGGCGCCCGCCCACCGGCCGGCCGGTTCTCCGTGCAGCAGCGTCGCGGCGAGCACGAGAACGCTGATCAGTGCGATCACCTTGAAGCCGCGGCTGCGGCGGTTGTACCGACGCAGCCCGGACCACAGCGACCCGACCGCGACGGTCAGGGCCAGGTTGGCCACGATACTGGCCCACCAGATCATCTGCCCCGTCGCAGAGGCACCGTGCCCGATGGTGACCATCATGGCGGCGATGAACGCCATGCTCCAGATGCGGCCGACGGAATCGTTGCGACTGAACGCGGTGTTCAAAATGAATGACACCCCGCACAGTGCGACGACCACTCCGTTGAGCACTAACAGTGTCATTGTGTCCAGATGCATGCGCCTACCCCTTGTGGCCGTTCATGATGTGCGGAAGAGTCGCAGTCGCGGTGGCGCCCTTGCCGGGAGCCGATTCGAGCGTCAGATCGCCGCCGTGCCGGCGGCAGATGTCACGGCTGATGCTCAGGCCGAGGCCGGTGCCGTGAATGCTCGATCCGCGCACCGAATCAGCGCGATAGTACCGATCGAACAGGTTCAGCTGCTCACCGGAGGTCATTCCCCGACCGGTGTCGGTCACCTTCAACTGCACCTGGGCGAGCGAATCGACCACACTCACCTCGATGCGCCCGCCCGCAATGTTGTATTTGATGGCGTTGGAGAACAGGTTGTCGATCACCTGGCGCAGGCGGAAGGCATCCGCTCGTAGTGGTACCGGGGGAAGTGCCGGCAGCACAAAGGTGATGTCACGCTCGGCCGCGACCGGCCGGAGGGATTCGACGGCCTCGGTGACGATGACCGACAGGTCGCACGGTGCCAGCGTAATCGCGAGCTCGTGCTTGGTGTCGGCCGCCGTGGTGAGCAGATCGGCGACCAGGGCCAGCAACCGGTCGGAGTTCTTCGACGCGACCTCGAGCATGCTCCGGGTCGACTGGTCGAGGGTGTCGTCATCGAGGGCCAGCTCGAGGTAGCCCATGATCGACGTGAGCGGGGTGCGCAATTCATGCGAAACGGATGCGACGAGATCGTCACGCGCCTTGATCGCGCGCAGTTCGGCGGTGACGTCGCGCGCCACCATGACTCCACCGTCATAGTTGTCGTTCTCGTCGAAGATAGGCCGGGCGGAGATGAGCACGGCGGCCTGCTGTTTGCCCTGTTCCCCCACCCAGATGGTAGTGCGGTCGACGGTTTCGCCGCGCATCGCCCGCCGGAACGGCCGATCCTCTTCGGCATACGGCGTGACCTGGTCTTCGTGGTAGACGACGATGGAGGAGAACTGGCCGTCTTTCACGCCGAAGCGGGAGAGCATCTCCCGCTGGGCACGGTTCATGAAGCTCGGCTTAGCCTCACGGTCGAAGCCGACGACACCGAAGTCCACCGTGTTGAAAATCTCGTCGAGGGTACGTTCCTCGCGGCGGGAACGGCGCAGGGCACCCTCGAACAAGACGGACTGCTGGGTGAGCAGCACCCGCTGCGCCGCAGCACGCTTCGTGGTCGTGTAGGTCGTGGCGGCGACGAAGGCCAGCACGATGGGGATGATCGCCAACCGCGGAATCTCCCCTTCAGCCACAGGACCGGTGCGCACGAAGACGGCCGTCCAGAGCAGCACTGAGGCGAAGATCAGGCCGCCGATCGCGCCCCGGCCGCCGAAGTGCATTGACAACCAGATGATGGGAAAGACGAGCAGAAACGTCGTACCGAGTAGTGGCTCGCCCTCCCGGGCGATCACCAAACCGATCAGGTCGACGATCGGCAGGACGATGATCCATTTCTTGTCGAGGTGCCGCCAGGGCACCCCGGCCGCAACCGCCGTGGCAAGAAAAATTATGAGGATGCCGGCAAGAAACAGCTGGTTGGTGAAGAGGTGCGAGTCGAGCCAACCCGACACGGCCACCAGCAGCAGGGTCGACGAGCCGACTAGCAGCTGGGACTGAAAAACGGATCGTTCGATGAGATAACGGCGTGCGCGGTCTGGTCGCGGGCGGCGCTGCATCATGAGAACGTCACCGCGGCCGTTGGGGCGGGCAGTACTGCTCTCGCCCCGAATTCGTCAAGCCGGTCGACGGTCTCCGTGAATCCCTGCGGCACGCCGAAGTGAAACCCCTGGGCGCTGCGAATGCCGAGGCGGGCCAGCTGCCCGGCCATCTCTTCGTTCTCGACGCCCTCGACGATCATCGAGTACTCGAGATTGTCGCCGAAATTCTGCAGCGCGGTGAGCACCTCGCGTTGGCGAATGTCGCCGAGGTCGTCGACGAGGCTGCGGTCGATCTTGAGGATGTCCATGGGCACCCGAACGAGCGAATCGACCGAGGAATCCTCGGAGCCGTAGTCATCGAGGGCGATGAGGATACCGAGGTCACGCAGGCGGTTGGCCTGTACCCGAATCTGAACCGAGACCTGCACAGCTGACCGCTCGTTTAATTCGAGACAGAGGGAGATCTCGGAATATTGCAGGTTGAGTTCTTCGAAGAATCCGCCCAGTCGTTCTTGGGAAATTTGCTCAGCATCCACGTTGATGGCCATACAGACGATGGCTGGTTCGACCAGCCGGAATTCGGCCGCAGCGAGCATCGCCTTCGTCGCGATCTGCCGAGTGAGCAGGTCGAAACGCCCGATGCTCTTGGCCTTCTGCACGAGATCGGGCGGCGCGATGGCTCCGAATTTGGGGTCGACGTAGCGCAGCAGGGCTTCAAAGGCCCAGATCTTGCCGGTGACCAGGCTGACGATCGGCTGAAAGGCCAGATCGAGTTCGTTGTCGTCGATGACTCGCGCCACGGTCGCGTTGAACTGCGACGAACGGTGCCCCGTTACGTGGATGCTGTTGGCCGCGTCGGGGGTGCTACGACGGCGTGCCTTCTTGACGGCAAGCATGCTCTGGTCGGCGTCGAGAACCAGCTCCGCAACATCTGTTTCGACCATGGCCGAGAAGGCGAGGCCGATGCTGAGTCGAGGAGTGATGGTGAGTTCACCGATAGACACGGGCAGGGTCGCGGCGGCCAAAATGATTTCGGCCAAATCGGCGGCCTCCGCTATCGCCGTCAACCGGGTGAGGACGATCACGAATTCGTCACCGCCGACGCGGGCGACCACGTCGTGGGGGCGCACTGCCTGGCGCATGCGCTGACCGACGACCTGCAGCACCACATCGCCGACCTGGTGCCCGTGCGTGTCGTTGAGTCGTTTGAACTCATCGAGGTCGATGAACAACACGGCGATCGCCTCGGCATCGCTGCGGTTGCCGTTGATGGTGTCGAGCGCTTCCTGGAAGGCACCGTAGTTGGGCAGGCCGGTGAGTGGATCGGTGTTGGCCTTAATCGTGAGTCCGGCCACATTCTGCCGGGCTTGCACGGCCAGCTCGGCGGTGGTGGCGAGGGCTTGCAGTGCTCGCTGGTCGAGAGAGGAGAACGCGCCGTCCATCGGGTCGCGGCGGGCCACGAGAAACCGCAGCTCTCCGGGAGTGAACGTGACGGGCACCCCGATGGCGCCTGGCTCGGCGGGACCGGCCTGCACGGCGATGGACTGAACGCCGACGGCGCTGGCGGCCGCGTTGCAGAGCGATTCCGCGAGGCTCTCCACGCTTCGAGTGGTGCTCAGAATGCTGCTGCCGTCCACGAGGCCGATCAGGCGACGCCGACTGTCCCACATGGAGCGTAAGACGATAACGACCAGCGCCACCGTGAAACTGCCAAGCAGCGTGCCGATGGAGGTTTCCAGAGGGGTACGGCCGTCGCCGGGCGTGGGCAGACCGATCAGCGCCCACTGCGCGGAGAACATGGTCAATACCGCGACACTGGCCAGCAATGCGCCGACGCGCACGGGCGAGAGGAGAGGGCGTCCGCCCCGCTCGGCGGGGGCGTCGATCAGGCGCAGGCGCAGCACTTCGAGCGCCAGCACGAAGACCACATACCCGATGGATGACGCAGCGACGGCTGGCAGCATTGCCACACCGGTGCGGGTCAGCAGCAAGTCGATCAGGAAGTAGACCGTGCAGCCGGCACCCGCGAGGCCCGCGCTGTAGACCGAGACGCTGATGCGGCGGGACTCTACCAACAGGGCCACCAGGATTCCGAACATGACGACGCCGACGATGGCCTCGCTCGGAAGAATCGGAGCCAACGCCGGAACGGCCAGGACCGACACGCTGATAGTCGGCGTGCGATGCGGTACGCTGCCCACTCGAACCCAGGCCATTTCGAGCGCGGCCACACACAGAGCCCCGACAAGCGCGGGGGCGATCCTGGTGCCCGGGTCAGCGAGAACGAGGGCGACTGCCCCGGAAATGATCACGAGGCCCACGGCCGCGAACACGCCGAAGGAGACGCGCTGCAGCACGCCCGACACCCCACTTCGGCTCACGCGGTCAAAGCCTACGCGAATTGCACCGGAATGAGGCTCTGCGGGCAAGTTTTTGGTGACGGGGTTTGTGCTCGTGGCCCCGAGTTTAGGGCCTCCTGAAATTTGGACGGGGCCCGGGCCACGTGCGCCCTGGGGGGTGGCGCGTGACCTGGGCCCAGGACCCAGGACTCGGTTCAGGCTACGACCAGGTCGGTGGCGACGAGTTCGGCGATCTGCACGGCGTTCAGTGCGGCACCCTTGCGCAGGTTGTCGTTACTGATGAAGAGGGCGAGACCGCGGCCATCCGCTACGCCTTCGTCCTGCCGGATGCGACCGACGAAACTGGCATCCCGACCGGCCGCTTGCAACGGTGTCGGAATGTCGGTCAGCTCGACGCCGGGCGCGGTTTTCAATAATTCTTCGGCGCGGGCGACGCTGATCGGCTGGGCGAACTCGACGTTGATCGAGAGGGAGTGGCCGGTGAACACGGGCACGCGCACGCAGGTTCCACTGACCAGCAGCTCGGGCAGACCGAGGATCTTACGGCTCTCGTTGCGCAGCTTCTTCTCTTCGTCGGTTTCGAACTGGCCGTCGTCGACGATGGAACCGGCCAGCGGAATCACGTCGAACGCGATCGGTCGGGCGTAGATGGTGGGTTCCGGCAGCGTCACGGCGCTGCCGTCGTGCACGAGCTGGAACAGGTTCGCGTCTTGCGCGGCGATGCGCACCTGGCTGGCCAGCTCGAACGCACCGGCTAGGCCGCTGCCGGAAACGGCCTGGTAGGTGCTGACGATGAGCCGTTTGAGACCGGCCTCGTCGTGCAGAACCTTGAGCACGGGCATCGCGGCCATGGTAGTGCAGTTCGGGTTCGCGATGATGCCCTTGACGGCCTGCTTGATGGCTTCGGGGTTGACCTCGCTGACGACGAGGGGAACGTCCGGGTCCATGCGCCAGCCACTCGAGTTGTCGACGACGAGTACGCCGGCCGCAGCGAAGCGCGGGGCCTGGGCCTTGGACAGGGTGGCACCGGCCGAGAAGATGGCCACGTCGAGCCCGGTCGGGTCGGCGACCGAGGCGTCTTCGACCGTGATCTGCTCGCCCTTGAAGGTCAGCGTGGTGCCGGCTGAGCGGGCCGAGGCGAAGAAGCGAATGCTCTTGACCGGAAAGTCGCGCTCCTCGAGCAGACGACGCACGACGGCGCCGACCTGTCCGGTGGCTCCGACGACGCCGATGTTGATGCCGGCCGTGCTTGCTGAGGTGGTCACGTGTGTTTCCTAACGTCTTCTGGGGCTGCCCCTGGTGTCTATTTCAGGGAAATCGGGCGATGTTGCCGATATTTCGGCCGTAGAGCGGATGCTGGCGTTGGATTTTCTGAATTCACCACCGGAGTCGAGGCGGGGTGGGTTAGCGGCCGGAGCCGCCGTGCACGACGGCTTCGATCTCACCGTCGAGCCCGAACGCCGTGTGCACCACACGAAGGGCTTCGTCAATGGTGTCGGCGCGGGTGACGACCGAGATGCGGATCTCGCTCGTGGAGATCATTTCGATGTTGATTCCGGCCTCGTAGAGCGCCTCGAACAGTTTCGCCGAGACGCCGGTGTTGGTGCGCATACCGCCGCCGACCAGGGCGAGCTTGGCGATCTGGTCGTCATACTGCAGGCCGGCGAATCCGATGCGGTCGCGCTCGTTGGTCAGGGCCGTGAGCACCTGCTGGCCCTCGGACTTGGGCAGGGTAAAGGAGATGTCGGTGAGGCCGGTCGCGGCGGCCGACACGTTCTGCACGATCATGTCGACGTTGGCATTCGTCTTCGCGACGATCTTGAAAATGAGTGCGGCCTTGCCGGGAATGTCGGGGACGCCAACGACGGTGACCTTCGCCTCACTCAGGTCAGCGGCGATTCCGGCGATGATTGGTTCTTCCACAGTTTCTCCATTTTCTCGCGCGGTCGCGGCGTTGTACACGATGGTGCCCGTGTTGTTGTTGAACGAGGAGCGCACATGCAGCGTCACGCCGTGGCGACGGGCATATTCCACAGCACGAATATATAGGACCTTGGCCCCCGCAGCGGCGAGTTCGAGCATCTCTTCGCTCGTGACACGCTCGAGTTTGCGGGCGCGGGGAACGACGCGCGGATCCGCGGTGAAGATGCCATCGACATCCGTGTAGATTTCGCAGATGTCGGCGCCGAGGGCGGCGGCGAGGGCCACGGCGGTGGTGTCGGAGCCGCCGCGACCGAGGGTGGTGATGTCCTTGGTGTCGCGGTTGAAACCCTGGAAGCCGGCGACGATCGCGACGGCGCCTTCGTCGAGGGCCGAGCGGATGCGCCCCGGCGTGACGTCGACGATGCGCGCGGAGCCGTGGCGGGCATCCGTGATCATGCCTGCCTGGCTGCCGGTGAACGATCGGGCGTCGTAGCCGAGGCTCTTGATGGCCATCGCAAGCAACGCCATTGAGATGCGTTCGCCGGCGGTGAGCAGCATGTCCAGCTCGCGGGGGGCGGGCAGCGGGGTCACCTGGTGGGCGAGGTCGAGCAGTTCGTCGGTGCTGTCGCCCATCGCGGAGACGGCCACGACGACCTCGTTGCCGGCCTTGCGGGTATCGACGATGCGCTTGGCAACCCGCTTGATACTTTCGGCATCGGCGACGGATGACCCGCCGAACTTCTGCACGATCAAGCTCATGTGACTCCTGAGATGGGGGTGTGCGGTCCTGGGGTGCGCGCCGCGTCCAAGTTCCCATCCTAAATGCTGTGCTCGGGGGTGGGCGCCATGTGACGCCGCGTTGTCCGACTGGCGCCTGACCGAACCCGTGAGCGGGCGCAAGAGGGGGGGTGGAGGAGGAGCTAGTGGGTGACCTCGCGGCGACCCTCGAAAGCACGGCCGAGGGTGACCTCGTCGGCATATTCGAGGTCGCCGCCAACGGGCAGCCCGGAGGCGAGGCGGGTGACCTTGATCTCAAGCGTGGTGAGCAGGCGGGACAGGTAGGTGGCGGTCGCCTCCCCCTCGAGGTTCGGGTCGGTCGCGATGATGACCTCCTGCACGGTGTTGTCGGCGAGGCGCTGCATCAGCTGTCGGATGCGCAGGTCGTCGGGGCCGACGCCGTCGATGGGGCTGATGGCACCGCCGAGCACGTGGTAGAGGCCCTTGAACTCGCGGGTGCGTTCGATCGCCACGACGTCCTTGGCCTCTTCGACCACACAGATCGAGGTGGGATTTCGGCGCGGATCGCGGCAGATCAGGCACGTCGGCTGCTCAGACACGTTGCCGCAGATGTCGCAGAACCGCACCTTGTCGCGCACCTCGAGCAGCACATTGGCGAGCCGGGTCACGTCGAATTTTTCGGTCTGCAGAATGTGGAATGCGATGCGCTGCGCCGACTTCGGGCCGATGCCGGGAAGCTGGCCGAGTTCGTCGATCAGTTCCTGAACGATGCCTTCATACATGGTCTAGTAGTCGTTTCTTGTTCGGGGCGCCGCGGTGTACGGCTGTTCTTCGATGAAGGTGGCGCCGAGGATCTCACGCACGACGGCCTCGCCGTAGCGCTGCTTCTCGGCGAAGGATGGCGGCCGCGACGGACCTTTCGTGCTGCCGCGCTGGCCGGAAGCGTTCGGATGTTGGCGCTGGGTCGACGCGTTCGGATGCTGGCGCTGGGTCGGCGCGTTCGGTTGGGCTGAGTTCGGTTGGGCTGAGTTCGGCTGGCCTGAGTTCGGCTGGGCGGCGGTCGACTGACCCGCACCCCGTGGCTGTCGGCCGGGTATTGTTCCCGCCGGCACAGCGGATTCCTCTGCGTGCGCAGCGTAGTCCGGCACGCGTTCGTCGGCGGGTGCGTCCATCTCGGGCGGCACGTCGTCGTCGAAGGGCGGTGGTACGTCGTCGAACGGAGGCTCATCGTCGTTCCCTGGCGCGTTGGGTGGCGTGGACGCTGGGGCGGTCGAAGGCGCGGCGGTTGAAAGCGCGGCGGTCGAAAGCAATGACCTCGAGGGGGACAGCACCGACGACGACTCGACCGTTGGCGACGGAACCGAAACCTCGGCAGCGTTCGATTGCGGTGCTGCGGGAACGGCGGGCGTCGGGAAATCCGCCGTGTCTTCGGCTAGGACGGGAACGGCCGGACCGTTCGGTGAGCCGGGAATGGCCACGGTGGCCCATCCGCTGGTCGACGCAGCCACGGGTGAGGCGCCGCCGGCGCCACCAACCGACCCTGATTCGCGCGCGACTGCGGCCTGATTCGTCGCCGTGGGTGCAACGACCGTCGGCGCGGGTGCGCTCGGTACGGTCGCTCCTGTCGGCGCGGTCGCCGCGGGCGGAACAGGCGGAACAGGCGGAACAAGTGAGACTACTGCGGGGGCCGCTGGCCCAGGCTCCGCAACGACGGTCGTCGAGTCGGTCGAGGATGCACTGGCCGAGGAGACCTCGCGGCCAGCTTCGACCCGCGCGATGAACTTGACCCGGAGGCCGAGCACGGCGACGATCGCGGTGCGCAAAAAATCGCTCGTTCCCATTCCGGGCACTTTTTGCTGCTTGAAGCTCTCGACGTCGGCCTGGCTCGGGAACGAAAGCGCGAGCACATCGCCGTTGAGGCCGAGCACGTGCGCGGTGTAGACGACGAGCCACGCCGTTGTCTTCTCGGTCTTGACGGCTTCGAGAATCTCCGGCCAGGCGTCTTTCAGCTGCTGCAGGGAGACCGGGGCTCCGGGCACCACGGCCGGGCGAGCGGCCGACGTGGACGTAGCGGAGCCTGCGGACGATGGCTGGCCCGCGGACCCAGCCTGCGTTGCCGGGATGGCGGGCTCGACCAATAAAGAGGGTGAAGGCGCGGAGGTCGCTGGCGCTGCAGAACGCGCGGCGGGCGCACCCGCAGAACTCGCGGAGCCCGTGGAACCCGCAAAATCAGCAAAGCCCGCGGAAGCATCAGCAACAGGCACCGCCGAAACGCCGTCGACCCCGATGCGGCGCTCGAGGCGTTCGACCCGGGCGAGGGCGCCGCGCGTCGTGTCGTCGGTCGCGGGTATCAGGGCGCGTGCGATCATGAGCTCGAGGTGCAGGCGCGGCGAGGTGGCCCCGCTCATCTCGGTGAGCGCGGCATTCAGAATGTCGGCGGTGCGTGAGAGTTCGGCCGGACCGAACGCGGCGGCCTGCACGTTCATGCGCTCGAGTTCGTCTTGCGGAACACCGCGGAGCACGGCCGCGGCCCCCGCCACGCTCGTGGCCGCGACGATGATGAGGTCGCGCAGGCGCTCGAGCAGGTCTTCGACGAAGCGGCGCGGGTCTTGCCCGGTCTGAATGACCCGGTCTACCGCATCGAATGCGGCGGCGGAATCGCGGGCACCGATGGCGTCGACGGCCTCATCGAGCAGGGACGCGCTCGTGTAGCCGAGCAGCGCGACGGCGCGCTCGTACTCGACGGACTGGCCGTCAGACCCAGCCATGAGCTGGTCGAGCAGTGACAGGGTGTCGCGCGGCGAGCCGCCACCGGCACGCACGACGAGCGGCAGCACGCCGGGGGCCACGACCATCTTCTCGGTGTCGCACATTTGCTGCACGTATTCGAGCATCGGCCCCGGCGGCACCAGCCGGAACGGATAGTGATGGGTACGCGAGCGGATGGTGCCGATCACCTTCTCGGGTTCGGTGGTCGCGAAGATGAACTTCACGTGTTCCGGGGGCTCTTCGACGATCTTCAGCAGCGCGTTGAAGCCCTGCGGCGTGACCATGTGCGCCTCGTCAAGGATGAAGATCTTGTAGCGGTCGCGGGCCGGGGCGAAGATGGCGCGCTCGCGAATGTCACGGGCGTCGTCGACACCGTTGTGGCTGGCCGCGTCGATCTCGACGACGTCGAGGGAACCGCCGCCGTCACGGGCCAGTTCGACACAACTCGGGCAAACGCCGCACGGGGTGTCGGTTGGCCCCTCGGCACAGTTGAGGCAGCGGGCCAGGATGCGCGCCGAAGTGGTCTTGCCGCAGCCGCGCGGTCCGCTGAACAGATAGGCGTGATTCACCCGGTTGGTGCGAAGCGCCGTCATCAGCGGATCGGTCACTTGGGACTGGCCGATCATCTCGGCAAAGGTCTCTGGCCGATAGCGGCGATACAGGGCGGTAACCACGTTCTCAATGGTACTTGCCCGCACCGACACTCGCCCGCGCTCGCTCCGCTGAACTGTTCTGTGCCTGCGCGTAAATCCGGTCGATCCACGACAGGCCGTTGAACGAGCTAGAGCACGGTCGCCAGGGTCTGGCGGGCGATTTCCAGCTCCTCGTTGGTCGGAATCACCAGTACGGTGACCGCGGAGTCGTCGGCGCTGATGACGCGCGCGCCACGTTCGGCGGCAGCGTTGCGCTCGGGATCGATGCGGATACCCAGCGCCTCAAGCCCGGCGAGGGACCGCTCGCGCACGAGCGGCGCGTTCTCGCCGACACCGGCCGTGAACGCAATCACGTCGACCCGGCCGAGCTGCGCGTAGTACGCCCCGATATAGCCCTTGATTCGATGCACATACACGTCGATGGCCAGCTGTGAGGGCCCGTCACTGGCAATGGCGGCCTCCATGACATCGCGCAAGTCGCCGCGTCCGGTGAGGCCGAGCAGCCCGCTACCGCGGTTGAGCAGGGTGTCGAGGTCATCGAAGTCGAGTCCGGCCTTGCGGTGCAGGTGAAAAAGCACGCCGGGGTCGATGTCACCGGAGCGGGTGCCCATGACGAGCCCCTCCAGCGGCGTCATGCCCATGCTGGTCTCGACCGAACGGCCGCCGGCGACCGCGCAAACCGAGCCTCCGTTGCCGAGGTGCAGCACGATCTGGTTGAGCTCCGTCACCGGGCGCGCGAGAAAGTTGGCCGCCTCACGGGCCACGAAACCGTGGCTGGTGCCGTGAAACCCGTAGCGACGGATGCGAAACCGCTCGGCCAGGTCGGCATTGATCGCGTAGGTGAAGGCCTCGGGCGGCAGCGTCTGGTGGAACGCCGTGTCGAAAATGGCCACGTGAGGAACGTCGGCGAAGGCCTCGACCGCCGCGACGATGCCCTGCAGCGCGCCCGGATTGTGCAGCGGCGCGAGCCCCGACAGTTCGTCGATGTCGCGCTCGACCTGCGGAGTGACCACGGTCGGCTGGTGAAAACGCGCCCCGCCGTGCACGACGCGGTGCCCGACGGCGACGGGCTCGTGTACGGCGAGCGACGGCCCGTGGGTCGCGAAGGCTTCGAGCATCACGGCGAATCCGGCCGTATGGTCGGCGATGGGTAGCTCACGCTTCCATTTCTGGTCAGCGGATGCCGGAACGTGCGTCTCAAACACCGCCTCCGCCGCCGACGTGGTCGCCACAACCCCGGCGATGGAGTGCACGGAATTGCCGATGACCTCGCCGATGCGCTCCACCAGCCCGCTCGCCAGGGTCGTCTCGGTGTCCATCTCGATGAGCTGGTATTTGAACGAGCTCGAGCCGGAATTGACGACCAGAACAGCGGTCATCGGGTGGCGCCGGCCGGGGTCGCGTCGAGAGCCGGGACCGCGGCATCCGTCAGCCCGGCGGCCTGGATAGCGGTGATCGCGACGGTGTTCACGATGTCCTGCACGAGGGCGCCGCGCGAGAGGTCGTTGATCGCCTTGCGCAGGCCCTGCAGCACAGGGCCGATCGCAACGGCGCCGGCGCTGCGCTGCACCGCCTTGTAGGTGTTGTTGCCGGTGTTCAGGTCGGGAAAGATGAAGACGGTGGCGCGGCCAGCCACCCTGGAACCGGGCATCTTCGTGGCGGCGACCGCGGCATCCGCTGCTGCGTCGTACTGGATGGGGCCTTCGACCAGCAGGTCGGGACGCCGTTCGCGCACCAGGGCGGTGGCAGTGCGCACCTTTTCGACGTCGGCACCCTCGCCGGATGACCCGGTGGAGTACGACAGCATGGCGATGCGCGGCTCGATGCCGAACTGCACGGCCGTCGCTGCGGCCGAGATGGCGATGTCGGCGAGCTGCTCGCTGGTCGGCACCGGGATGACGGCGCAGTCGCCGTAGACGAGCACGCGATCGGCGAGGGCCATGAGGAACACGCTCGACACCACGCCGACGCCGACCTGCGTCTTGATGATCTCGAAGCTCGGTCGGATGGTGTGCGCTGTGGTGTGGGTGGCGCCGGAGACCATGCCGTCGGCGAGCCCGAGCTGCACCATCATGGTGCCGAAGTAGCTCACGTCGGTGACGGTCTCGTTGGCCTGCTCGAGCGTGATGCCCTTGTGCGAGCGCAGCTGCATGTACTCCTGGGCGAATTTGAGGCGCAGCAGGTCGTCGTAGGGGCTCACAACGTGGGCTTTGGAGATGTCGAGGCCGAGGCCGATGGCGCGCGAACGCACCTCGAACTCCTCACCGAGAATGGTCAGCTCGACCACATCGCGGGCCAGCAGGGTGGCGGCGGCACGCAGAACGCGGTCGTCCTCACCCTCGGGCAGCACGATGTGCTTGCGGTTCTGCCTGGCCCGTTCGAGCAGCGCGTACTCGAACATGAGCGGCGTGACGACCGTGGCCCGACTCACATCGAGCCGGTCGAGCAAAGCGGATGCATCCACGTGCGTTTCGAACAGAGCCAGCGCGGTGTCATGCTTGCGCTGCGAGTCGGCGGCGAGTCGCCCCCGGGTGCGGGTGATGCGCATGGTCGTGTCGTACGAGCCAAGCGACGTCCTGATGATCGGCAGCGACGGCGCGAGACCCTCCATCAGCCGCTGGATCGCGTCGGGCAACTCGAAACCACCGTTGAGCACGATGCCGGCGATCGACGGGAACGTCGCTGAGGCGTTGGCGAGCAGCACGGCCAGCAGCACGTCTTCGCGGTCGCCGGGCACGACGACGACGGCGCCCTCGATGAGGCGCGGTAGCACGTTGACCATCGACATGGCGGCCACGACGACGCCGAGGGCCTCGCGTGCCAGCAGTGCAGGGTCGCCCTTGATCAGGGTGCCCTCGGTCGCCTCCATGATGCTCTGCATGCTCGGAGCGACGAGGTAAGGGTCTTCGGGAATGGCCCAGATCGGCACGCCGAACGCCCCGCCCGAGCGCGCCGGCTGCGCGTTGGTCGTGGCCCGCACCGAAGCGATGATCTCCGGCAGCACGTTCTCGTCGGCGCGGTTGACGATGATCGCCAAGATGGATGCGTGTTCGTCGCGCAGTTCCGCCAGCGCGACGTCGGTCTGCTGGCCGATGTCCGCAGCCGAACGGGCGTCGCTCTGGCCGAGGCGCTCCCCCTCGCCCGGGCCGACCCGTCCGCCGAGCACAAGCAGCACCGGGGCACCGAGGTTCGCAGCGATGCGGGCGTTGAAGGCGAGCTCGGTGGGGCTGCCGACGTCGGTGTAGTCGCTGCCGATGACGACGACCGTGTCGCACATGGCCTCGATCGCCTTGTAACGCGCAACGATGCGGGCCAGGGCGGCGTCCGGGTCGGTGTTGACGTCGTCGTAGCTGACACCGATGCTCTGCTCGTAGGTCTGCCCGTCCGTGGCCCCGGGGCCGGCATTGGCCTGCAGGTGGCGCAGCAGGAGATCGACGACATAGTCGGGTTCCGTCGCGGTGCGGGCGACCGGGCGGAACACGCCCACCCGCTCCACCAGGTGGGTGAGCGTGTCGAGCACGCCGAGCGCGATCGAGGATTTGCCGGTGTTACCTTCGGCGCTGGTGATATAGATGCTTCGAGCCACGATGTCCATTCAAACGCATTCGGGTTGGGAGAGTGTCGGGCGGGCCTCAGGCGCTAGACATTGTCGCTGCCGGTCTCGGCGGGGGCGGCATCCGTTTGAGACGACCAGGACCAGTCGGTCACTTCGGGCAGGTCTTCCCCGTGGTCGCGGGTGTACTGGCGTGCGGTGAGTCGGGCGTCCTGCATCCGCTGCCGGAGCAGGCCGGCACGGGCGGCGAGGCCGGGAGTGCGGTCGATGACGTCCATGACGAGGTGATACCGGTCGAGGTCGTTGAGCATGACCATGTCGAACGGCGTCGTCGTGGTGCCGATCTCTTTGTAGCCGCGGGCGTGCAGGTTCTCGTGGCCGTGGCGCTTGTAGGTGAGCCGATGGATCAGCCACGGATAGCCGTGATACGCGAAAATGATGGGCTTGTCGGGCGTGAAGACGGCGTCGAAGGCGCTGTCGCTCAGGCCGTGCGGGTGGTCGTCCGCGGACTGCAGGCGCATCAGGTCGACAACGTTCACGACGCGCACCTTGAGATCCGGCAGGCTTTCGCGCAGAATCTCGGCGGCAGCGAGCACCTCGAGGGTCGGCACGTCACCCGCAGCAGCGAGCACGACATCGGGCGCGAGGCCAGGCACCTCGGTGCCGGCCCAGTCGAAGATGCCCAGGCCCCGGGTGCAGTGCGCGACGGCCTGTTCCATGGTGAGCAGGTTCGGCGCCGACTGCTTGCCGGCCACGACGACGTTGACATAGTTGACGCTGCGCAGGCAGTGGTCGTAGGTGCTCAGCAGGGTGTTGGCGTCGAACGGCAGGTAGACCCGCACGACATCGGCGCTCTTGTTGACGACGTGGTCGATGAAACCGGGGTCCTGGTGGCTGAACCCGTTGTGGTCCTGCCGCCAGACGTGCGAGCTCAGCAGGTAGTTCAGGCTCGCGATCGGCGCCCGCCACGGGATCTCGGCGGTCACCTTGAGCCACTTGGCGTGCTGGTTGAACATCGAGTCGACGATGTGGATGAACGCTTCGTAGCAGTTGAACAGCCCGTGCCGCCCGGTGAGCAGGTAGCCCTCGAGCCAGCCCTGGCACTGGTGCTCGCTCAGCATCTCCATGACCCTGCCGGCCCGGGCGAGGTTGGTGTCGCCGGGCCTGATCTCGGCGTTCCACTGCTTGTCGGTCACCTCGTAGACCGGCGGGGCCAGCCGGTTGGAGGCGGTTTCATCCGGTCCGAAGATGCGAAAATTATCCGGGTTCAAGCGGATAACTTCGGCCAGGTAGCCGCCCAGCACTCGCGTGGCCTCGTTGACGGTTGCGCCCGGTTCGGGTACGTCTACGGCGAAATCGCGAAAATCAGGCAGGTGCAGGTCGCGGCGCAGGAGTCCGCCGTTGGCGATGGGGTTGGCACTCATGCGCAGGTTTCCCCGCGGGGCGAGGTTCGTGATCTGTTGCACGGGAGCACCCGCCGCGTCGAACAGGTCTGCGGGGCGGTAGGACAGCATCCACTCTTCGAGCAGGGCCGTGTGCGCCGGGGTGTCGCGGGCGTTCGCGAGCGGAACCTGATGGGCGCGCCAGGTGTTCTCGACCTGCACGCCGTCGATACGGGCGGGGCAGGTCCAGCCCTTAGGGGTACGGAGGATGATCATCGGCCAGCGCGGGCGGGCGAAGTCTTCGTTGTTTTTGTCGGCTTGGGCGGCCTTGAGTTTGATGTCGGCGATCTGGTTGAGCACCGCGTCGAGGGTCTCGGCCATGCGCGCGTGCACGAGCAGGGGGTCTTCGCCGTCGAACCCGCCGGAGACGATATAGGGAGTGTGACCGTAGCCGCGCATGAGATCGAGCAGCTCGTCTTCTGGGATGCGCGCGAGCACGGTGGGGTTGGCGATCTTGTACCCGTTGAGGTGCAGAATGGGCAGCACGACGCCGTCCTGCAGGGGGTCGATGAACTTATTCGAGTGCCAGCTGGTGGCGAGCGGGCCGGTTTCGGCCTCGCCGTCGCCGACCACCGCGGCCACGAGCAGGTTCGGGTTGTCGAACGCGGCCCCGTAGGCGTGACTGAGGGCATAACCGAGCTCGCCGCCCTCGTGGATGGATCCGGGCAGCTCGGGCGAGGCATGGCTGGGGATGCCGCCGGGAAAGGAGAACTGGCGGAACAGTTTCTGCACGCCGTCGGCGTTCTGCTCGATATCGGCGTAGACCTCGGTGTAGGTGCCGTCGAGGTAGGCGTTGGCGACCATGCCCGGACCGCCATGGCCGGGGCCGGTGATGTAGATGGTGTTCTGGCTGCGTTCCTGAATGGCTCGGTTGAGGTGCGCGTAGAGAAAGTTGAGGCCGGGCGTGGTGCCCCAGTGGCCGAGCAGGCGCGGCTTGACGTGGTCGCGGGTGAGGGGTTTTTTCAACAGAACGTTGTCCAGCAGGTAGATCTGGCCGACGGCGAGGTAGTTCGCGGCCCGCCACCAAGCATCGATGCTGTTCAGGGCCGCTGCACTGAGAGGTTCAGGCGCACGCAAAGGCCAGGTTATGGTGCCGGAATCGTCGATCATCGGTCCTCCGCGTCGTCGCTCGGCGACACAGCCGAGCTGCATCCATCCTATTGAGCCTCGGCGTCCATCCCAGTGCCAAAGGTCCCGACTCCCGCGTGTTCGGCTAAAGGGCGGCCAACGAATTCAGGACCTTTCCCGCGAGAGCGGGGATGCAAAAGACTCCTCACGCACCTCGGCAGACGAGCGCAGCCGCGGTTACCCCTGCGCGGCGTGGGTATGCAAAAGACTCCTCGCGCACCTCGGCAGACGAGCGCAGCCGCGGTTACCCTTGCGCGGCGTGGGTATGCAAAAGACTCCTCGCGCACCCGCCAGAGCTCGGTTACCCTTGCTACGTTTCCGTCCTGGGGGAATTGGCCAAGGTGGCGCCACACGAGGAGCCGACCCTCAGTTTAGGGTACGGCGCGGGGCGGCACCAACCGGGGCGGGCCGGGGAGGTGGCCGCAGCATCCGCTGGAAACAGGTAAGATTCTCGGGTGCCGTTGCTTCACCGTGACGGCGGCCAGGAGAATTCGCCTAGTGGCCTATGGCGCACGCTTGGAAAGCGTGTTGGGTGAAAGCCCTCGGGGGTTCGAATCCCCCATTCTCCGCCAACACGATCCACACCAGCACGCCGGGTGAAAGCACAACGCCAACTCGCGGAACTCAAATCCCCCACCCCCCGCCAACACGATCCACACCAGCACGCCGGGTGAAAGCACAACGCCAACTCGCGGAACTCAAATCCCCCACCCCCCGCCAACACGATTCAGACCAGCGTGTTCCCTGCTGCGGTCAGGCGCCGGCGCGATCGGCAAGACCGCGCACGAAAGCGGCCTGGCCGGCGTGCTGCAGGTCGTCGGAGAGCATACTCGCCAGTCGCGCGCCGACGGTGACCGCGGGCGTCCAGGACTCGTCGATGACCCGGTCGAGATCTGCGTCGGTCAGGGTGGCCAGGTAGGCGGCGGTCGCGGCGTGCACGGCATCGTAGTAGCCGCCGAGCAGCTCCGCGTCGGCTTGCACGGCCGCCACATCGGCGGAACTGTGCCCGTAGCCGGTGGCCGTCGGCCCGAACGGCAAGTCGAAACGGTCGGCCCAACCCTGGTTCGCGTACACCTGTTCGGCGCTGGCGAGATCGGCGAGGTGGTCGTCCTGCACGCGGGACAGATGCCAGGTGAGCCAGGCGATCGTGTTGGCGTCGGCATCCGCTCGAAAAGTGAGGGTAGCGACGCTGGCGTCTTTCAAGGCCCGGTGCACGGTGCCCTGAATGCGGGAGAACTCTTCGATGAGCAGTTCGGACGGGGTCATGGGTCTCCTTCGTTGATCTTTCACCGTACCCCGCCCGGGAAAGCCCTGCCCGTGGGAACCTGGTCGCCGGGCGAGTGGGCATACCAAACTGCCGACATCTGCGACTTGGGAGCCCGTTTCAGCCCGCGGCGCTCGAAATTCCGCAACTCTCCACGGTTGTGGTCGGGCCCGCCAGTGGGGCGGCGTCAGCGGCGGTACGCGCTCACCTCGGTGGCTTTGACCGACAGCCAGACGGTCGAGCCCAGCTGCAGGCCGAGGTCGGCGACCGCCGCGGGGGTGAGCTCAGCGATGATCTCGGGCTCGCCGCTCGTGCGCAGGCGCACTCCGCCGCTGCCCGGCTCGATGCCGGTCACCCGGGCCGACCAGACGTTTCGCGGGCTCGCATGGCGGGGTTGTTCCGTTTGCACGACAACGGATGCCGGGCGAAAGACGGCCGCGGCGGGCGCGGGACTGTTCGCGGAGCCCACGGCCTGGGTTGCGGAGAGCCCGGTCATATTCGCGAGGTGCGCGGGGGCCGGGGGCACGGGAGTGAGGTCACGGGCATCCGCTGGGCGCACCCAAAAAGTGCGACCGTCGGGGGCGACGATCGCACCGTTCTGCACGGTTCCAACCACGAGATTGACGCCGGCGAGTGCCGCGACGAACGGGTTGCGGGGGGCCGCGAGCACCGCCGCGGTCGTGCCCTCGTCGATGAGCGAGCCGTCGTGCAGCACGGCGACGCGATGCGCGAGCACGACCGCATCGACGATGTCGTGCGTGACGATGATCGCGCTCGTGCCGGTTTCGGCAAGCTGTTCGCGGATGAGCTGGCGCATGAACGGCGCCGTTTCGGCGTCGAGGGCGGCCATCGGTTCGTCGAGCAGCAGCACGCGAGGGCCGGCCGCGAGGGCTCGGGCGAGGGCGACGCGCTGCTGTTGTCCGCCGGAGAGGGCGCCGGGCAAGCTGCCGCCGAAACCGCTCAGGCCAACGCGGTCGAGCCAGCGGTCGGCCTCGGCGCGGGCCTCGGCGGCGTTCAGCCTCGGTGCGCCGACACGCAAAGCGAAAGCCACGTTGGCGCGGGCGCTCAAGTGTGGAAAGAGCAGGGGTTCCTGCCCGAGCAGACCGATCGCGCGTTTTTCGGGTGGCACGAATCGGCCTGGCGCGGTGAGCACGGCACCGTCGATGGTGACGGTGCCCGTATCGGGCACGGTGAGCCCGGCGAGCAGGTCGAGCACTGTTGACTTGCCCGAGCCGTTCGGACCCAGGAGGGCGAGCACCTCACCGGGCGCGAGCACGAACCGCACGTCGAGGGAGAACGAGCCGCGGGTCAGCTGCAGGTTCGCCTCGAGGAGGGCGTTGGCGGCGGATTTCCAGGGGGCGAGGGTCATGAAAATTTTACCCAGCGCAGGCAGTGGGCATCCGCTCGTGGCGCCGTCACGAGAGTACGCTCGCCCGGCGGGTTCCGACCAGCACGAGGATGATCACGGCGACCGCGATGAGCAGCAGAGACAGGGCGACGGCCTGGTCGGTCGTCACGCCCGACCCGTTGAAGGCGGTGTAGATGGCAAGGGGCATGGTGCGGGTGACTCCGGCCTGGTTGCCGGCGAAGAGAGCCGTCGCGCCGAATTCACCGAGGGCGCGGGCGAAGCTCAGCACGGTGCCGGCGAGCAGGCCGGGACCGACCAGCGGCAGCGTGATGCGCAAAAAGACGGTGCCGCGACCGGCGCCGAGGGTTGCGGCGACCCGTTCGTAGCGGATGCCCGCGGTGCGCAGCGCACCCTCGACGGCGATCACGAGGAACGGCAGGGCCACAAAAGTTTGCGCGATGACGACCGCGGCCGTCGTGAAGGGGATGCGCAGCCCGGCAAGTTCGAGGGTGTCGCCGAGTACGCCGCCGCGTCCGAGCAGGGAGAGCAGCGCGATGCCGCCGACGAGTGGCGGCAGCACGAGCGGCACGGTCACGAGCGCGCGCAGCAGGCCGGCCCCGCGCGGCCGTGACCGGGCGATGACGACGGCAAGCGGCACTCCGAGCAGCAGGCAGAACACGGTCGAGACGGATGCCGTCGCGAGCGACAGCCCTAGCGGCTGCAGCGCCTCGGGCGAAAGAAGCAGGGCGGGCAGGGCGAGCCAGTCGACCCTGAGCAGGAGTCCGGCGAGCGGCAGCACGAGCAAAGCGAGGCCGATGCTCGCGGGCAGGTAGAGCAGGCGCGGAATCATGCGCGGTCGCTCCTGACCGCTGTGCACGCGAGCGCGCCCCGGGTCCAGGTCGTTTCGGCCCGGACCCGGAACGCGGGCCCAGGTTCTGACCTGATCCCAAGTCCACCAGGTGGGTCCGGAGTCGCCCGAAGGCCCGGACCCGGTCGGCCGACAACCCTCAAGGTGCGAGAAAACCGTGGGCTGCGAGCACAGCCTGACCCGCAGGCGACAGCACGAGGTCGACGAAGGCCTGGGCGGCCGCGGCGTGCGCGCTGCCCACGACAGCGATCGGATAGTGCCCGACGACCGCGCCAGCTCCGGCCGGGGTCACGCCCTGAACGCGGTCGGGGTTGGCGGCGACGTCCGTCGCGTAGACGAGACCGGCATCCGCTTCGCCGCCCGCAACCTTGGTGACGACGGCCGTCACATTCTGTTCCTCGCTCGCGGGAACGAGGGTGACGCCCGCGTTGGCGAGCAGGGTAGCGGATGCCGCCCCGCACGGCACCTGCGCCGCGCACAGCACGGTGATCACGCCGGGGCGGGCGAGATCTTCGAGGTTCGAGATCTTCAGCGGGTTGCCGGGGGCGACCGCGATGCGCAGGGTGTTCCCGGCGAACAGGGTGGCCGGGCCGGTGAGCCCGTCGTCACTGAGCGGCTGCATATTCTTCTGGTCGGCGCTCGCGAACACGTCGGCCGGGGCGCCTGCGGCGATCTGGGTGGCGAGGGTGGAGGATCCGTCGTAGGTGATCTGCACGTCGACGGCCGGATGCTCCTCTTCGAGCAGAGTAGCGAGCTCATCGAAGGCCGGGTTGAGGGACGCGGCGGCATAGACGCTCAGGGTCTGGGGCTCGAGCCCCACGTTCGGTTCACCGTTGTCTGACGCATTCGACGGTGCGCAGCCCGTGATGGCCAGGGCGAGCACGGCCAATACGGCCAAGGCCTGCGGGAGGCGGGTCATGGCATCCGTCCCGGAGTTTCGACGATCACGTTGGTGGCCTTGATCACGGCGACGCTGAGCGAGCCGACCTCGAGGCCGAGTTCGCGCACGGCCTCGCTCGACATGAGCGAGACGACGCGGTGCGGGCCGCACTGCAGTTCGACCTGGGCCATGACCGTATCCATGGTGATGGCGGTGACGATTCCGACGAAGCGGTTGCGGGCACTGCGGCCCACACTCGACGGGTCGGTCGGGGTGCTCGCCTGGTCGACGGCGAAGGCGGCGAGCGCCGCTCCATTGACCACGAGCCGACCGGATGCGTCGGCGTCGGCCACGAGACGGCCACCGTCGACCCAGCGTCGCACGGTGTCGTCGCTAACGCCGAGCAGCTCGGCGGCCTCGCTAATCCGATATTGCGTCATAAGGGGCAGAATAGCACCGCATTTGCGGATCGCAGCTTTTGAGCGTGCTGCGGTCTGCGCGGTCGCCCGCGACGATTTCAGGAAATCAGAGTCAAGAGGTCAAAATGGGCTGTTGTGCACCGGCTGGCCGAAGAATTGCTGCAGTAGCCACCAAGTTGCCGTGAGCCATCCGGCCTTACTCCTGCAAATTGCTCGGTCGGGCCAACGGGTTCCCTGCAAATGCGGCCATAGCGGCGACAATTTGCAGGAGTTATGCCGCCGGGACTGGCCTGCCCGAGGGTTTCGGCGGTCAGCCCGCGCCGAACGGGTGGCCGGGGGGCCGCGCAGCGCCTAGCGTTGAGGCATGGCTATTCCTCCCCTTGTCGAGCCCGTCGACCAGCTCAGCGCATCCGAATCCGTGCGCACCGCCCGCCAGCGTCGCCTCCCCCAGCTCAATGAACTCGGCCAGCGCCGCCTCGCCAACGCCCGGGTGCTCGTGCTCGGCGCCGGCGGACTCGGCTCTCCCGCCCTGCTCTACCTCGCGGCGGCCGGCGTCGGCACAATCGGCATCGTTGACGGTGACGACGTGGAACCCAGCAACCTGCAGCGCCAGATCATTCACGGCCAAGCGGATGTCGGCCGCCCGAAAGTAGACAGCGCCGCCGAGCGTATCGCCGAGATCGCCCCGGAAACCACGGTCGTCCGGCACACCGAACGCCTCGTCGCGGCAAACGCGGCCGAGATCATCGACGGCTACGACGTGGTCATCGACGGCACCGACAATTTTCCAACCCGATTCCTCGTCAACGACACCTGCGCCCGGCTGGGGCTGCCGTTGGTGTGGGCATCCGTTTTGCGTTTCGACGCCCAGCTTTCGGTGTTCTGGGCCACACCGCCCGAGGGCTCTGGCGTGACCGGCGTGCACCTGCGCGACCTGTTTCCGACGCCGCCGGCCGAGGGAGAGGTGCCCAATTGCGCCGACGCCGGTGTGCTGGGCGCGCTGTGCGGCCAGGTCGGATCGCTCATGGCGACCGAAACCATCAAGCTCATCACCGGTATCGGCTCGCCGCTGATCGGTCGCGTGCTCGTGATCGACGCGCTGTCGGGCCGGTTCAGCGAGATTCCTCTGCTCGGAACCGGCCGTGCCGCCGAGCCGACCGCCGCCGAGATTGCCGCCGAGATTGCGCAGGCTTCCATGGCGAGCACGCCGGAGGTTTCCAGCGCCGAACTCGTCGACCGCCTCGCTGCCCAGAGCGCGGGCACCGACAGTTTTCTCGTGGTGGACGTGCGGGAGCCGAGTGAGTTCGCCGAAAGCTCGATTCCGATGGCCCGATTGCTGCCCATCGGTGAGCTGTTGGACGGTGGCATTCTCACGGACAGCGGCCGCGCTGCGCTCCCCACGGACACCCCGCTGATCGTGCACTGTCACGCCGGCGGCCGTGCCGCCCGGGCCGCGAACGCGCTGCGCGAGGCCGGATTTACCGATGTCTCGGTGCTCACCGGCGGAATCCTGGCCTGGGATGACCTTGTCACCGCCGGGCGGGCGCCCGGTTTCGGCAGCCGCTGGGCCGCGCTCGAGCCCGCCGCGACCGGGCGGCACGGGTTGGCGCGCGACGACGCCGACAGCGCCAGCCAGTCCGAGAGCCTGGACCGGTGACCGACACCGAACGGCCCGACGACCGCGCCCCCGCGAACACGGCCGCCGTGGCTTCCACCGAGCCACCCACGCGCTCCGATGGCTCTGACCGCAACGCCGTGGCGAACGACCACGACCACCCTCACTCGCAAGCCGACCGAGCGGATGCCTGCACCCCCGCCGCATCCGCTCGCACCGTTTCCGAGCAACTCGCGGTCGTGCTCGGCAGCGTCGCGCCGCTGCCGCCCGTGCGCGTGGAGCTCGATGCGGCCCGCGGACTCGTGCTGGCCGAAGACGTGCTCACCGTGACGGACACGCCTCCCTTCGACAATTCCGCGATGGACGGCTACGCCGTCATCCGCTCGGATCTGCTCGGCGCATCCGTTCTGAACCCGATCACCCTGCCGGTCGTCGCCGACCTCGCCGCCGGCACCGCCGATAACCCGCGCCTGGTGCCGGGTCAAGTGGCGCGCATCATGACGGGTGCTCCGATCCCCGATGGAGCGGATGCGATCGTTCCGATCGAAGACACCGACCAGGGCACCGACCTGGTCACGATCGTGGCAGCACCCGCGGTCGCGGCGCACGTACGCCGGGCCGGCGAAGACGCCCACGCCGGCGACCGGGTGCTCGCCGCAGGCAGCGTGCTGTGGCCCGCCCGGGTCGCCGCCGCAGCCAGCGCCGGCACCAGCACCGTGCTCGTACACCCCGCCCCGCGCGTGGCCGTCATCTCGACCGGAAGCGAACTCGTCACACCGGGCAGCCCGACCCGACGCGGCCAGATTCCCGACTCGAACTCCTTTCTGCTCTCGGCCGCCGTCGCCGACGCCGGTGGCATTCCCGTGCGGATCGGCGCCGTTCCCGACGACGAGAACGTTTTGCGTGCCGTGTTGGCCGAACTGGCCGGCACGGTCGACGTGATCGTGCTCTCCGGCGGCGTGAGCGTTGGAGCGTACGACGTGGTCAAAGCCGTGCTGAAACCGCTCGGCACCGTGCACTTCGGACCGGTCAAGATGCAACCCGGCAAGCCGCAGGGTTTCGGGCACTGGCCCGCCACCGACACCGTGCCCGGACCGCTCATCTTCGCCCTGCCCGGCAACCCGGTCAGCGCCCACGTGTCCTTCGAAGTGTTCGTGCGACCCGCGCTGCGCCGCCTGCTCGGCCACACGACGCTGCACCGGCGCACCGTCACGGCAACCGTCGCCGACGGCTGGAACTCCCCGCCCGGACGTGCCCAGTACATGCCCGTCATCGTGACGTACCGCACCGATATCCAGCGCGCACCCGCCGACAACACCCGGGCGGCCGGCACGGACGCCAGCGCCGGCAGCACCCACGCCGAGGTGCGGCCGGCCTCCCGCGGGGGGTCGGGTTCACACCTCGTCGCCGGCCTCGCCCAGGCCAACGGCCTCGCCCATGTGCCCGAAGACACGACTCACATTCGCGGCGGCGACCTCATCACTGTCATGCTGACATCATGACGCACACCACCGACACGACCGGCGCGGCCGTGCCCGCCCAGCTGTTCACCCATCTCGACTCGGCCGGACAGGCCCGCATGGTCGACGTGACCAATAAGGTGCCGACCGTTCGCAGCGCCACTGCCGCCGGCTTCGTGCGCTGCGGCGCGAGAGTGATCGCCGCTCTCCGCGACGGCACCGCGCCCAAGGGTGACGTGCTCGCCGTGGCCCGCATCGCCGGAATCCAGGGCGCCAAGAAGACCGCCGACCTGCTCCCCCTCGCGCACGTGATCGGCGTGCACGGTGCCGTCGTCGACCTGATCGTCGAGGACGACGGCGTCAGCATCACCGCCACCGTGCGCACCGCCGACCGCACCGGCGTCGAAATGGAGGCGTTCACCGCCGTCTCGGTCGCCGCGCTCGCCGTCGTGGACATGGTCAAGGGCCTCGACAAATCCGTCACGATCGAGAACGTGCGCCTGCTCGCCAAGAGCGGCGGCAAGAGCGGCGACTGGCTGCGCGCGTGACCCTGCTCGTTTCCCGCACATTCTTCCCTCAAAACGGAGGCCCGGCACCCGCCTGGCCTCGTACGGTCATTGCCGCGCTCGATTTGGGCAGCCGCTACGCCGGTTACCGTAGCAGCTACCCAAATGGGGCGCGCGCATGCGCTGAGCTCGCCACATGAGCGCCCATCCCAGCGGCCTCACAATCGACCTGATCGTGCTCGCCGGCGGCCGCGGCAGCCGGCTAGGCGGCGCACTCAAACCCGCGGTCGAGGTGGCCGGACGCACCCTGCTCTCCCGGGTACTCGACGCCCGCCCGGTCGCCCGGCACGCCGTAATCGTCGGCCCGCCCGCCGCCCGGTCCGCCGCCGCCGACCAACCGAGTGACGCGCTCACCTGGGCCCTGGAAGACCCACCGTTCGGCGGCCCCGTGGCCGGCATCGCGGCCGGCCTCACCGCGCTCGCGTCGAATGTTGATGAACCCGCCGGCTGGTTGCTCGTGCTCGCCTGCGATCTGCCCTGGGGAGCGGATGCCGCACGCCTGCTGGCCGTGGCAGCATCCGCCCTCGAGGCGGCGAACGAAACGGCAAACGCACCGACCGTCGACGGCGTGCACCTCGTCGACAGCACCGGCCGCGCGCAGTGGCTCGCCGCAATGTACCGCGCACCCGCCCTGCGCGCGGCCGTGGCCCGCCTCGGCGATCGTGTGGACGGTGCCAGCATGCGTCAGCTGCTCGCCGGCCTGCACCTCGACGGGCTGCGCGACGAAGCCGAAGCCGGAACCGACGTGGACACGTGGCAGGATGTTAAGAGCAGCACCGCCCGCTTGAACGGTGCTATTCAGCCCGACCCGAGGAGTGACCCCGAATGAGCTCTGTACCGCTGCCTCCCGAAGCGCTCGACGAGTGGCTCACGGCCCTCGCCGATCGCCTGCAACTCGACCCGGCCGACGTACCCGTGGGCGACCTGCTCGACGTGGCCCGCGATGTTGCCCATAGTGTGGCCCGGCCGGCCGCGCCGCTCAGCACCTTTCTGATCGGCCTCGCCGCCGCAAAAAACGGCGGAACCGGCGCCGATATCGAAGCTGCCTGCGCCGCCGCGAGCGAACTCGCTCGCGACTGGGCGCCCGGAAAGCTCTGATGGCGACCCTGCGATTCTTTGCCGGCGCGGCCGAAGCGGCCCGGGCCGAGACGGCCACGGTCGATGCCAGCACGATCGGCGAACTGCGCACCGAGCTCGGCGTGCGCTACGGAAGCGAGTTCATGCGCGTGCTCGGGCTGTGTTCCCTGCTCGTGAACGGTGCCCGCGCGAGCGACGACGCGGTCACGCTCGCGCCCACCGACACCGTCGACGTACTCCCCCCATTCGCCGGCGGTTAGTCCCGTTCACCCCGGTAGAAAGTTACAGACCGACCCAGGAATGCGTTCCGTCGACCTCGTACTGCTTCTTCCAGATCGGGACCTCGGCCTTGACTGCCTCGACCAGGCTCTCGCAGGCCGCGAAGGCGTCGCCGCGATGCGCGCTCGCGACCGCAGCGACGAGAGCGAGGTCGCCCACGTCGAGGTGTCCGATGCGGTGACTGACCGCCAACACGACCAGCGGATGCTGCCCCCGCACCCGGTGCGCGATCTCACCGATAATGCGCCCCGCGTCGGGATGCGCACTGTAATCGAGGCCCGTGACGCGACCGGAAGCATCCGGATCGTGGTCGCGCACCTGCCCGATGAACGTCACCACGGCGCCGTGGGTGACTTTCGAAACGGCCGTCACGTGCGCGTCGACATCGAGCAGCGACTCGGTGACGACGGCAAAGCCGAGCGAATCGTGCCCTGAATCCGACCCAAACGCAGGCGCCCCCATCAGTGGTCGCCGCCGTCGAGCTGGTCGATGATATGGCGCACGAGCGGCGCGAGGATGGCTACACCGTCACGCACCCCACCGGCCGAGCCGGGCAGGTTCACGACGAGGGCACCGTTGTTGCCGACCGAATCGGCGATGCCGGCGATGCCGCGGGACAGCATCGCGGTGGGAATCGTCGCGACGCTGACCGCGCGCATCCGCTCGGAAATACCCGGCAGGATCGTGTGCAGCAGGGTCGCCGTGCCTTCGGGCGTGAGGTCCCGGGCCGAGACCCCGGTACCGCCGGTGGTCACGACGAGGCGGGCGCCGTCGCCGAGCGCGGCCGAGATAGCCCCGGCCACGCTCTCGATGCCGTCGGGCACCACTCGGGGCGGCCCGCTCGGAATGCCGACGTCCCCGAGCGCATCGACGGCGGCCGGACCCGACCGATCTTCGCGTTCGCCGCGCGAACAGCGATCAGACACGGTTATCACGACGGCCCCGAGTTCGGCCCCAAGTTTGAGCTGAGTTTTCACCGTTCCACAGTACCGCGACCCATCGCGAGCAAACGGGCCAAGTGCCAGCGACAAGCGGATGCCGCCGGCATCCGCTTGTCGCTGGAATCATTTGTCACGGTGTTTGCGCGATGCACCCCGAACGGCAAACGAACAAGCTGGGTCATGCAACGGGCCGCCTGCCCGACAGAACAACCGAGGAAGCCCATGTCAACCGTCTTACCCCCACGCGTCACGTCCACGCTCAAGCCGGACCTCTCCAACTGGGATCCGGAACACGACGAAACGTGGGATTCGCACCTCGCCTGGCGCACCCTGTGGATCACCACCTTCAGCATGACCCTCGGTTTCGCCGCCTGGTACCTGGTCAGCGCGATCGCGCCGCGGCTCAACGACATAGGCTTCGACCTGAGTACCAGCCAGTTGTACTGGCTCGTCGCGCTGCCCGGCCTTGCGGCCGGCCTGCTGCGGCTCGTGTTCATGTTCTTACCGCCCATCCTCGGCACCCGGGTGCTCGTCGCCCTCTCGAGCGCGCTGCTCCTGCTGCCGATGATCGGCTGGACCCTCGTTGCCCGCGACGTGTCCACCCCCTACTGGGTGCTGCTCGCCCTCTCGTTTGCGGCGGGGATCGGCGGTGGCAGCTTTTCGGGTTTCATGGCCTCGACCACTTATTTCTTTCCGAAGCGCCTCGCCGGAACAGCGCTCGGCTTGCAGGCTGGGCTTGGCAACTTCGGCATCGGACTCATCCAGCTGCTCACCCCGTGGGTCGTCGGTTTCGGTCTGCTCGGCACCATCGCGCTCACCCCGGAGAGCGACTCGAACGGCGAGCTGGTCTGGCTGCACAACGGCGGGCTCGTGCTCATTCCCTGGGTGATCCTCGCTGTCGTCCTCGCGCTCCTCTTTCTGAAGCGCGTGCCGATCAAGGCCAACTTCCGGCAGCAGCTCGACATCTTCACGGTTAAGCACACCTGGATCATGACCGCCATCTACCTGATGAGCTTCGGCGCGTTCAGCGGCCTGGCCGCACAGATGGGCCTGATCATCCTCAACGTCTACGGCGACTTTCCCGACGCGCCCAACCCGCTCGCCTTCGCCTTCATCGGCCCCGTCGTCGGCGCCCTGGTGCGCGCGGCCTCCGGCCCGCTCTGCGACCGTTTCGGCGGCGCCATCTTCACGTTCATCGGCGGCGCCGGCATGGCCGTGGGCACCCTGGTCACGGTGTTATTCCTTACGCCGACGAGCGTCGACGAGTTCTCCGGGTTTCTCACCGGCATGATCATCATTTTCTTCTTCTCCGGACTGGCCAACGCCGGAACGTTCAAGCAGATGCCGATGATCTTCCCCAAGCGCCAGGCCGGCGGTGCGATCGGCTGGACCGCCGCGATCGCCGCCTTCGGCCCGTTCATCGTGGGCATGGCCCTCACGGCCATGAGCCCTACCGCCTTCTTCATCGGCTGCTCGGCGTTCTGCGTGCTCTGCACCGGCCTGGCCTGGTTCTACTACGCCCGCCCCGGCGCCCCCAACCCGAGCTGACGCTCCCTCCGGCCACCCGGGACCCCCTCTCCTCCAGCGGGGTGCCCCGGGTCTTTCTCTGCCCGGGGGTCATACTGGAACAGTGACCACACAGGAACCCATCGGCGGCGACCCGGTCTGCTGGCTCGAACAGGTCTGCCCGGAGTGCGGCGCCTACGTCTCCGGCGGATTGCCGGCCACCTGCTGGCGCTGCGGCACCGTGGTCTCTCCGAGCTGAGCCGGCGGGGCTAACGATTGAGGGGGCGCAAATTGACCTCCCGAGACCGGTTGTAGATCGATCTGCGCCCCCTCACAGCGACCTGAGAGCCAGGTAGACCTAGACCCGCGTGTCGGCCGGTTCCCGGGACGCTATTTCTGCCGAGTCGTCCGTGAACGGCTGCGCGGTGCGCGGCGCGTTATAGAGTGACTCGTCGAGAATGCCCTGACGCTTGGCCACGATGGTGGGCACGAGCGCCTGTCCCGCAACGTTGACCGCGGTACGGCCCATGTCTATGATCGGGTCGATGGCCAGCAGCAGGCCCACCCCGGCCAACGGCAGTCCCAGCGTCGACAGCGTCAGCGTCAGCATGACCACGGCACCCGTGGTGCCCGCCGTTGCTGCGCTTCCCAGTACGGAGACCAGCACGATCAGCAGATACTGGGTGAGGTCCAGCTGGATACCGAAGAACTGTGCGACGAAAATAGCGGCGACGGCCGGATAAATGGCCGCGCACCCGTCCATTTTGGTCGTGGCTCCGAGCGGAACGGCGAAGGATGCGTAGCCGCGAGGCACACCGAGGCTGCGCTCGGTTACGCGCTGCGTCAGTGGAAGGGTACCGATGGAGGAGCGCGACACGAAGCCGAGTTGAACCGCCGGCCACACGCCGGAGTAGTACTGCTTCACAGACAGACCGTGCGATTTGATCAGTATCGGGTAGACGACGAACAATACCAACACCAGGCCGATGTAGATGGTGACCGCGAACTTGCCGAGGGAACCCATGGTGTCCCAGCCGTACACCGCGACCGCGTTGCCGATCAGACCGATCGTGCCGAGCGGCGCGATGCGAATGATCCACCACAGCACCTTCTGAATGACCGCGAGAGCGGATGCGTTCAGGTTGAGGAAGGGTTCGGCCGCCTTGCCCACCTTCAACGCGGCGATGCCGACCACGATGGCGATGACCAGGATCTGCAACACGTTGAAGCTGATGTTGGTGGTCGCGATGCCGTCGACGACATTGGTGCTCGCGCCCAGACCGAGGAAGTTCTTCGGGAACAGCCCGGTCAGGAAAGCCCACCAATCACCGGTCTTGCCGGCGTATTCGGCATTCTCAGTGATGCCGGTTGCTGCTCCCGGCCGCACCAGAACTCCCAGTCCGATGCCGATCAGAACGGCGATCAAGGCGGTGATTGCGAACCAGAGCAGGGTGTTCCAGGCTAGTTTTGCCGCGTTGGACACCTGGCGCAGGTTGGCGATCGAACTGACCACGGCCGTGAAAATGAGCGGCACGACGGCTGCCTGCAGCAGCGAGACGTAGCTCGACCCGATAATTTTCAAGGTGGCACCGAGCCCGTTGGGGTTTGCTTCGGTGCTGCCGGTGTATTTGGCCAACAGACCCAGGCCGAGGCCGATGATGAGCGCGGCGATGATCTGAACGCCGAATGAGCGCACCCATTTGGGAAGTCTGCTGCGGCGGGTGCTGACGGGAATTACTGAAGACACTGGTTCGACACTTTCTGTTGTCATTTGTGTTACACGCTGACGCCCCCTGGCCCGCATGCTGGGAGCCCCTTCGAGATCCCCCTCCACGTGCGGGCGCTCTTGACCCAAGGCCGAAAGCTGGCTCAGTATTCCTCCGCGCGAATTGTGGACCGGTGCGTCGATTATTCCTTTAGGTATTCGGCGAGCACCCGCGCGTGGTTCACCCGCGGGTCCTTGGCCCCGTAGATCAGAGTCGTGACCTGCGACCCCGCGGCGAGCGCACGCAACTCCTGGACGGCCGCCTGGGTTGGCGCGTTGCCGTCGAGTTCGGCGCGGTAGCGCAGCGCGAACTCGTCCATTCGCTTCGGGTCGTGCTTCCACCATGTGCGCAGCGCGGGCGACGGTGCAACGTCTTTCAGCCACTCGTCGAGCGCGGCGTGCTCCTTGGAGACGCCGCGTGGCCAAAGTCGGTCAACCAGCACCCGGCATCCATCGGAAGCGGATGCCGCCTCATACGCTCTTTTAATTCGTAGTGTCATGCAGCCAGTATCGTGCCATTATTTGCGCGACCGCTCGAGCGGACGCTCGCTCTTTTCCCAGCCGCGACGCGGTGCCCTCGACCCCGCACCGCGGGGGTTGTCCCGCGAGCGGTAGACCACGTAGGGCCGCACGAGGTAGCCGAGCGGCGCGGAGAACACGTGCACCAGGCGAGTGAACGGCCAGAGCAGAAAGAGCGTCGTGGCGGTGAGTACGTGCAGTTGAAAGAAGAACGGCACGTCGCTCATGAGCGAGGGATCGGGCTGAAAGCTGTAGAGCGAGCGAATCCAGGGTGAAATCGACCCGCGATAGTCGTAACCGCCGCCAAAGATCTGGTAAAGCACCGTGGCCGTCGTGCCGAACGCGATGGTCCCGGCCAAAAATACGTACATGACCTTGTCCATCACCGTCGTGACGAGCAGCACCCGCCTGGTCAGGCGACGCCGGTAGATCAGAATGGCGAGCCCGGCCACGGTCAAGACGGCCGCGAAAGTGCCCAGCCAGGTGGCCCCGAGGTGGTACATGTGCTCGGTCACGCCGAAGAACTCGAGCCACGGCTTGGGAATGAACAGGCCAACGACGTGCCCGCCAATCACCATGAGGATGCCGTAGTGGAACATGGGCGAACCCCAGCGCAGCAGCCGATTCTCGTAGGTCTGGCTCGACCGCGAGGTCCAGCCGAACTGGTCTTAGCGGTAGCGCAGCAGGTGGCCTACCACGAACACGCCCGAGGCGGCGTAGGGAAAAGCGACCCAGAGCAGGTAATCCCAAGCGGTCATGCTCTCACATCCTCGTTGGCGTGCGCGGAAAACGGTTTCAGATTGCCGAGGTAGGTCATGCCGACGGTCTCGGTTGGCGGCCCCTCGTTGACCAGGTTGAGGTAGCGTTCGCGGGTCTCGTCGTCGATCACGGGCAGCGACAGGCACACCGCCTCCACAAGGTGGGCGTATGGACTGTCGAACTTCTCGAGCGCCGAGCGCAGCACCTCGATACCGTCGCGGTGCGCGGCGAGCAGTTCCTGCGCGATCGGGGAGTCGGAGAGCGCTGAGAATTCCAGCACCATCGGCAGGTAGTCGGGCAGTTCGTCGGCGTCAACCTGCCAGCCAGCGGCCCGGTACGCCTCGACGAACCGCACGAGCGCCATGCCGCGGCGACGTGTATCCCCGGCCGCATAGTAGGTGAGGTACGGGCAGCACTTGCGTTTCAGGTCGAAGGTCGCGGTGAAGTGCGTTTCGAGCTGCTGCTGGCTGAGCGTGTTGACCGCCGTGAAGAACGCCTCAAAGCTGCGGTGCAGCTCCCCCGGCAGATTCAGAACGGATGCCTCCACCAGCGCGAATTGCGCCCGCCGCGCCGGCGTCGGGTAGTCGAGCAGAATGGACGCCGCCATGTGCGCGATGACGCCCTGCTCATTCGTGAGCGGGACGGCCGCGATGGAACGCGGAGCCACCTTGGGTGCCCGAAAGCCAAAGTTCAGGCGGCGCGTGGGGTTGCCGGTGCTCATGAACCCGTTATGGACGCACTGTGACTGCCAAAGTAGAACCCGCCACCCGCACGATCACCTACCGCCAGGCGCTCAACGAAACCCTACGCGCCGAACTGGAGCACGACGAGTTGGTCCTTCTCATCGGTGAAGAAATCGGGGTGTTCGAGGGGTCTTATAAGATCACCGCCGGACTGCTCAAAGATTTCGGACCCGACCGGGTGCTCGATGCTCCGATCGCCGAAGAGGGCTTCGTCGGTGCCGCCCTCGGCGCCGCGATGCTCGGCATGCGGCCCGTGGTCGAGATCATGACCATCAACTTCAGCCTCATCGCCATCGACCAGATCGTGAACCACGCCGCCAAGATGCGGTCGATGTTCGCCGGCCAGGTCTCCATTCCGCTCGTCATCCGCATGCCCGGCGGCGGCGGCCAGCAGCTCGCCGCGACCCACTCGCAGAACCTCGAGGTCTGGTACGCCCACATTCCCGGGCTCAAGGTCGTCGCCCCGTCGACCCCGGCCGACGCGAAGGCGCTGCTCACCGCGGCCATCCGCGATGACGACCCGGTGATCTTCCTCGAGAACCTCTCGCTCTACAGCGCCAAGGGCGAGGTGCCCGATGGCGAACAGATCGCCGAGATCGGCAAGGCGGCGGTCGTCAAGACCGGAACCGACCTCACCATTGTGAGCTATTCGCGCGGCACCACGACCGCCCTCGAGGTGGCCAACCAGCTCGAAGCCGAGGGCCTCTCGATCGAGGTCGTCGACCTGCGCAGCCTGCGCCCGCTCGACCGCGACACCATCTGTGCCTCGGTGAAGAAGACCGGCCACGCCGTCGTCTTCGAAGACGACTGGCTCAGCTACGGCATCGGCGCCGAGATCTCGGCGACCATCGGCGAGGGCGTCTTCGACTTTCTCGACGCCCCTGTGCGCCGCGCCGGTCGCCCGCATCGGTGACGGCAGCAATATCGTCACGGAAAACGCGGCCCCGGCCGTCGTCGTAGCTCCCCCAGCGGATGCTCCCGTTCCCGCCCCGGCAGCTCTCGCCACGGCCATTGCTCCCGCCCCGGCAGCTCCCACCGCGGCCATTGCTCCCGCCGCGGCAACACCCGCACGTGCGGCAGCGCCCACGGCACCGAACACGGGCGAACTGCGCACCTCGCCGCTGGCCCGCAAGATCGGCCGAGAGCACGGCATTGACCTGCACACCATCGCCGGCACGGGGCCCCAGGGTCGCATCACGCGCACCGACGTGGACGCGGCGATCGCCGTGAAAGGGAAGGCCGGTCCGGCCACCCCCGCACCCGTCATTGCAGCGCCAGCGGCACCCACGACCTCGACCGGGCCGACCGATTCCGTCGACGTACCGGTCAGCCGCATCCGCGCCGTCACGGCCCGGCGACTCACCGAGAGCCAGGCCGTGCCGCACTTCTTCCTGACCAGCGTCGTCAACGTAGAACGCCTCGTCGCCTTCCGCGCCGACGTGAACGAGTCGCTCGCGGTGCTTGGCACCAAGGTCAGCCTCAATGACCTGTTCGTGCGGGCCAGCGCGGTCGCGCTGCGCGCACACCCCGAAGTCAACGCCTCCTGGGGCGACGGCGTCATCCTGCGCCACAACCACGTCAACGTGGGCGTGGCCGTAGCGACCGACGACGGACTGCTCGTACCCGTGGTCGCCGACGCCGATCAGAAGTCGCTCGGCGCCATCGCCGTCGAGACCCGCGCCCTGGCCGGCCTCGCGCGCAGTGGCGGCCTGTCCCTCGGTCAGATGTCCGGGGGAACCTTCACCATCAGCAACCTCGGCATGTTCGGTATCGATTCGTTCACCGCCGTGTTGAATCCGCCGGAGGCCGGCATCCTGGCGATCGGCGCGGCGAGCGATGTTCCCGCCGTGCGCGATGGCGTGCTCGTGACCGTGCCCACGGTCAAGATCACCCTGACCGTCGACCACCGGGTGCTCGACGGGGCCGTCGCGGCCGCGTTCCTGCGCGACCTCACCACCCTGCTCGAGGAGCCGCTGCACATCGTTCTCTGACCCGCACGCCGGGCCCGAATTAAAAGCACCCTGCTGCTCGCAAATCGGGCTACTGTTGAAACGTGGAATCCAAAGAACGCAGTCCCGCCTGGCATGCCGCGCTCGCGTCCCCGATCCGACGCAGCGTGCTCAAGTTTCTCATCGATTCCGGCGAGCCGTTGGACGCGGCCGCCGTCGCCGCCCGAATGAACCTGCACGTCACGACCGCCCGGTTCCACCTCGACCAGCTGCTGGCCGCCCGGCTCATTCAGCGTGAACCCGACCGGTCCGGCCAGCGCGGCCGGCCGCGCATCCGTTTCACGCCCGTCCCGGCTCCCCGTGGCGACGCGCAGGACCAGCTCAGCCACGCCCTCGCGAGCGCACTCGCGGAGGACGACGACGGCGGCCGGGCCCGCGCCATCCGCGCCGGAGAAAAATGGTCGGAGGCCTTCGCCGGCGGTCTCGCCGCGTCGACCGGAGCGGGCGCCATGCCCCTCGTCGAGTTGCTCGACCAGCTGGAATTCGCCCCCGAACTCGATTCGGCCGGCCGCTCCATCGCACTCACTGCCTGCCCGTTTCGCGAGGCGGCCCGCGACAACCCCGGCGTGGTCTGCGCTGTGCACCTCGGACTCATCCAGCGGGTCGCGCGCACTCTCGGCCACGACGACAGCGCCGTCGCACTGCGCCCCTTCGTCGGCCCATACCTCTGCGTCGTCGAACTCGGAACCGACTGGGCCCCGCACGCCTAGAGCAATCGTGACCGAGGCTCTGGCGCGGGCGGCACGTCCTTCGCGGCCACCACGTCCTCCATCGCGAGCGTGACCAGGCCCCGTTTGGTCTCCACCGAAACGGATGCCGCGCTCCGCTCCCGCAGAAAGCCCAGCGCGTCGGTGTATCCACCTGGGATGCGCGTACGCACGACGACGCGGGTGCCGAGCGAGGCCTGCGCCAGAAATGCGAAGGGGTCGCTCATCGCATCAGGCTGTATTCTTCGACGCGCGCCGACTCTCCCGCGATCAGGATGATGTCGCCGTCCTCGATCACGGTGTCGAGCGAGGTGTAACTCCAGCCAGCGCCGGGGCGGTGGTAGGCGGTCACGGTGATGCCAAAGCGGGCGCGCACCTTGGCCTGTCCGAGCGGTACGCCGATCAGGGAGCGTGGCGGGGCCGTCTTGACCAGCGCAAAATTCTCACCGATCTCGATGTAGTCCTGCATGGCGCCGCGCACGAGGTGGGCGACCCGCTTGCCCATGTCTTTCTCCGGGTAGATGACGTGCTGCACGCCGAGCTGGGTGAGAATTTCACCGTGCGGGTCGCTGACCGCCTTGGCCCAGATATTGGGAATGCCGAGCTTGAGCAACAGAGAGGCGGTGAGGATGTTCGCTTGGATATCGCCGCCGATCGCCACGACCACGCTGGAAAAGTCGGGCACTGACAGCTCGCGCAGGGTCGCTTCCTTCGTGGAGTCGGCACGCACCACGTGGGTGAGCAGGCGATTGTGTGCCTGCACGATTTCTTCGTCACCGTCGATGCCGAGCACCTCGGTGCCGCTCTTCATGAGTTCGAGGGCGAGGGCACTGCCAAACCGGCCAAGGCCGATGACCACGACCGATTCCGCTTCGGCCAGGCGGGAAGCGTCGCGATGCCCGAACAGCGAATATTTAGCCAATGATCGGCCTTTCCTTGGGGAGTTCGTAGGTGGTGTGCCGTTCGCGCAGGGCCATTGCAGAGCCGATGGTGATCGGGCCGAGTCGGCCGATGAACATCAGCAGAATCAGAATGACCTGCCCGCCCCACGGCAATCCGGCGGTGATACCGGTCGACAGTCCCACCGTGGCGAAGGCGCTGATCGCTTCGAACAGCAGGGCGTCCATCGAGATGTCGGTCAGGAGCATGAGAGCCGCGGTCGCGGAGATGATCACCCCGACCGCGAGCAGGACGATCGTGATCGCCTCCCGGTGCACCGCTCGGGAGAGCCTCTTACCGAAGACGTTCACGGCAACCTCGCCGCGCAGCTCGGTCCAGAGAATGAAGAACAGCACGGCGAAAGTCGTGATCTTGATACCGCCGGCGGTGCCAGCGGGGCCGCCACCGATCAGCATAAGCACGTCCATGCCGAGCAGGCTTGCCGAGTCCATCTGACCGATGTCGATGCTGTTGAAACCGGCGGTTCGGGTCTGCACCGCCTGAAAGAACCCGGCAAGCAGCTTGCCCGCCCAGTCGAAGGGGCCGAGCGTGTTCGGATTGGACCATTCAACGACCGTAATATACGCCGTTCCGAGCGTTAGCAGCACGATCGTGCCGGCCAGAACGATGCGAGTGTTCATGGTCCAGGTTCGAATCGACCAGCTGAACGGCCGCGTGCGCAGCTGCCGGCGCAGCTGCACGATCACGGGGAACCCCAACCCGCCCAGAATGATCGCGGCGCTAATCGGCACGCAGATCCAGGCATCCGTTGCAAACCCCATGAGGTTGTCGCTGAACAGGGCGAAGCCCGCATTGTTGAAGCTCGACACGGAGTGGAATACTCCGAGCCAGATGGCTCGGCCGACCGGTTCGCCGTAGCCGAGCATGAAGCGCAGCGCTAGCAGGACCGCGACCGTGATCTCGATGGCGAGCGAGATGCGCACGACGCCGAGCACGAGTCCTTTCACGTCTTCGAGCCCGACGCTCTTGGTCTCGGCGGCGGCCGTGATGCGGGAGCGCAGCGAGAGCTTGCGGGCAATGGCGAGGCCCACCACGGAGGCGAAGGACATGATGCCGAAGCCGCCGATCTGAATGAGCAGCAGAATCACGACCTGGCCAAACGGCGTCCAATAGACCGCCGTATCGACGACGGTCAGACCGGTGACGCAGACGGCGCTGGTCGCGGTGAACAGCGCCTCCAAGAACGACGCCGCGCCGGGCCCCACGCGGGAGTTCGGCAGCATGAGCAGCGCGGTGCCGACCAGAATGGTCAAGGCGAAGCCCATAACGACGACCTGCGCCGGATGTAGGCGGTACCGCTTCGCTGTGTTGCCGCGTATGCGGACAGCCGGTGAATGCACAGAAATAACTCTACGCCGGGCACACCAGCACCGATTCACCACTCACGATTCTTCGTCTCCGATCGCTAGTCGATCTAGACCGCTTCGTCTCCCCCCCAGGTGGAGGTACAGAGAAAGCGCGCAGCATGCGCAATACTCATTTTGAGGGGAAATGAATATATGTTGCCTAAGGGGTTCGAGCCCAGCAAAATGACGCTTTTGCGACCACGGCGCAGGTTGGTCGCGCGCACGGTCATTGCCACCCTGGCGTTGCTGGTGCCCCTGTCGCTCGTGATGTACTGGCTCACCATTCCCAGCGATACCTGGATATTCGTCACCGTCGTTCAGTTTGGTCTGGTCATTCTCGGCGCAGCCGGAGTGTTTGGAGCACGCACGATGTGCGTGACCGTGACCACTGAGCGCGTAGAAAGCCGAAACCTGCTGGGTCGAGTCACCACACTCGCCACCGCCGACATCACCAGCGTCGTGCTCGTCAACCTGTACCAGAGCGGAACCCTCGATACCCTCCCGCACCTGTACCTACTCGACTCCGCCGGTGAGGTGCTGCTGCGCCTGCGCGGCCAGGTCTGGCCACGATCGGGCCTGGAAGAGATGGTCGACACGCTCGGGGTCGCGGTCGTGCGCCCACCCGATCCGCTCACCGAGGCTGACCTCGGCCGCCTCCAACCGCAGCTGGTGCACCGGTGCGCGCGGCACGCGACTCGCCAGGGCGTCTAGTGTCCCCGGCCCGACACGACATCGGCGACCCGCGCGAGTAATGACGTCGTGCGGCGGCCGCCGAGTTCGGCCCGATCGGCCAGGGAATAGGCCCGATACAGCGCGGTCACGGCGAGCCAGCGCAACGGTTCCGGCTCCCAAGCGCGCACCCGATGGTTCACCCAAGGCAATTCCACGAGGGTGCTGTCCCGGCCGAGAATCAGGTCGGTCAGGGTGCGCCCGGCCAGGTTCGTAGTCGCGACCCCGGTGCCCACGTAGCCACCGGCCCAGGCCAGTCCGGTCTGCGGGTCGAGACCGACGGTCGCGGCCCAGTCCCGCGGCACACCGAGCACGCCGGACCACGCATGATCGATGCGAGCGCTCTTCGTCGCCGGAAAGAAGCGCACCAGAATTTCGCGTAACGCGTCGACGGTGGCCTGCGGGGTCTGGCCATCGGCATCCGTTTTCGAACCGAATCGGTATGGCACCCCGCGCCCGCCGATCGCGATGCGGTCGTCGCTCGTGCGCTGCGCGTACATGTAGGCGTGCGCCATATCGCCCAGGGTTTCCCGGCCAGACCAGCCGATGCTCTCCCAAACGGATGCCGTGAGCGGCTCCGTCGCGATCAGCGACGAATTCATGGGCAGCCACGTTCGGTGCAGCCCTTTGAGCGCGGCGGTGAATCCCTCCGTCGCGCGCACGACGAACGAGGCCGTGACGGTGCCCCGAGCGGTCAGCGCCCGGTGCGGCGTGATCTCGCTCACCGGTGTGTTCTCGTAGATCTCCACGCCGAGCGCTTCGACCGTGCGCGCGAGCCCGGCCACGAGCTCGGCCGGGTTGATGCGGGCGCAGTGCGGATGCCACATGGCGCCGGTGGTACCCGCCACATTGATGCGGTTCTGCGCGGCGGTTGTCGACAGCAGTTCGACGTCGGTGTGCGCCCATGCCTGTTCGGCGCGCGCAGCGTGCTCCAGCCGGTGCTGCTGCGCCGGGTCATAGGCCACCGTGAACTCGCCGCCCTTGACTATGCCGGCGTCGATGCCCTCTTCGGCTGCCACCCGAATGACCTCATCGACCGTGTGATTCATGGCGGCCTGAAAGCGTTCGGCGGCGGGCCGACCGTGGCTACTCACGTACTGCTCGCGACCGCCGGTGACCGAGTTCGTCAGCCAGCCGCCGTTCCGGCCCGAGGCACCGAATCCGCTGAAGCGGGCCTCGAGCACGATGATGCGCAGCTGCGGCGCCGCCTTCTTGAGGTAGTAGGCCGTCCACAGGCCGGTATAGCCGGCGCCGACGATGACAACATCGGCGCCGGTCGATCCGGGCAGTGCCGGGCGGGCTGCTGGCTGTCCGAGTTGGTGCCACCAGAAAGACACCTCACCGTTGCGCCGGGCCTTCGTCATGAACGGGCTTCTTTCTGTCTCTGGCGTTCAAACCTTCGACGGGCGGCCAGTTCACGTTCACCGGCGAGTTTGGCGGCGACCGGAGCCCACAACACGATGGCAACGCCGGCGCCGAGGAGCAACCCGCCGAAGGTGTCGGTGAGCCAGTGCGCACCCAGATAGGTGCGGCTGAGCAGCATCACGATCGTGTACGCGGCGCCGACGAGCGCCACCCAGAGTCGCGGAAAGATAATAGCGAGGCACACGGCCATGGTCGCCGCATTGGCGACATGGCCTGAGGGAAATGACCCGAAATCCGAGGCGACCAGCATGTCCTCCGGTCGGGCCCGGCCGAAAACCTGTTTGAGCACCTGTACCCCGCCGGCACTCAGCACGGTCGCCGCGACGTAGTACCCGGCCGCCCACGGCCGCTTGATCAGCACGATCGCGAGCGTCACGGCCAACGGAACGACGAGAACGCCGAACAGGCCGCCGCCGAGGGCGTTCATGAACAACGACGGAATCTCCCAGACCGGCGAGCGGTGCTCTACGATCTCGTCCATCCACTCGGTGTCGAGCTCGGCGGCGAGGCCGTTGGCCCGCACGACCACGACGAGTCCGAGCAGCGTGGCGAGCGCCAAAGCCGAGAGCCCGCTGATGAGGGGCCAGCGGCGCGACACGCGGCGAGCAGCGGGGCCTGCGGCGCGTTCCGGCTTAGTCATCCCGCCATCGTAGAGGAGCGGCCCGCAATCGGGCCCCCCGGCGTGCCGCCGCGGGCATCCGTTCTCGCATTGTGGACGACACCCGAGCGCGTCGGCTTAGTGCTCGAGCGCCGGCACGCGGCTCGGGCGCACGATGAGCCAGAGCGAGAGAATCGAGATCGCCGCGGTGACGCCCATAACGGATGCCATCGGTATCGACGTTCCGACCCCGAGCACTCCCACAATCGGCGAGATCAGACCAGCCACACCGAAGTTCGCAGCGCCGAGCAGCGACGCCGCCGTTCCGGCCTCATGACCGTGGGCATTGAGCGCGATGACCTGCACGCTCGGCAGGGTGAAACCGCAGGCCGCAATGAAGAACCAGAGCGGTACCAGGGTGCCCCACAGCCCCATGCCGGCGAAATCGAGCAGTACGATCGCACCGGAAGTGATGACCAGCACGACCGTGGACACCGAGAGAATCCACTGCGGTCCAATGTTGAAACGATGCATCAGGCGCGAGCTCAGCTGCACCCCGGTGACCACACCGAGGGAGTTGATGGCGAACAGCAGGCCGTACTCCTGCGGGCTGAACGCGTAAACGTCTTGAAACAAGAACGGCGAGGCGGACAGGTAGGAGAATAGCCCGGTGAAGGTCATCGCCCCGATGATGGCGACGCCCACAAAGGTGCGGTCACTGAGTACCGCTTTGTAGCGCTGGCCCAACGTGTTGTGGCCCGACGTGTGGCGTTCGCTTTCGGGCAGGGTCTCCACGATCCAGAAAGCCACGGCCAGAATCACGATGACGCCGTAGGCGGCGAGCACCCAGAAGATGCCGCGCCAGTTCATGACCAGCAGCAGTTGCGACCCGATCACCGGCGCCAGCACCGGCGCGAGGCCGCTGACCAGCGCGAGGCGGGAGAGCATCTTCACGAGCGGCTTACCGCCGAACAGGTCGCGCACCATGGCCATGGCCACGACCGCGCCGGCCGCGGCCCCGAACCCCTGCAGCACCCTGAACACAGCGAGCATGACGATCTCATTCGACAGCGCGGCGCCGACACACGCGAGGATGTGCAGCCCGGTAGCGAGCATCAGCGGCAGCCGGCGACCGATCTTGTCGCTCCACGGCCCCACGACGAGCTGCCCGAATCCGAAACCGATCATGGTTCCGGTCAGCGTGAGCTGGATGACCGACGGCAGCACGCCGAATTCGTTTTCCAGGGTCGGGAACGCCGGCAAGTACAGGTCGATCGTGAACGGGCCGAGGGCCGTAAGTGCCCCGAGGATGAGAATGTACGCGATGCGCTGGCGGCGAGTCAGTTTGTCCCCGGGGTGCGCGGCCGTCGAGTTAAGTTGTGCGGCGCTAACCACGGGGATACTGGCAGTGATCACGAAAACGGATGTCCTTGGCTGGTCGAGAAAGGCTGGATGGCGGCGGGTTGTGGTGACGGCGAAGCTGTGGCAGCGCGCCCGGCCACTCTGAAAGCAAGCAAGGGTAGACCCTGAGTATTCCCCATTCCGAGAAGTCGGTGGAGCTGCGGGCCCGTGGCGAATCCAGACTTGGTGCGGCGGCATCCGCTCTCTGACTGGTGAAACGGGTGCTGTCGCGCGTTTTTTTCAATACGCCACCACCCGGACAGGTCACGCCCCGGAGCCCTGCTCCCAGCCTGCTCCCAGCCCGTCTGAACCGGATCGTTAGGCAGGGCCGCTAACGTCATAAGCAACGGCTGTCTCGGCAGCGCAGCGACGACTGAATGGTGAACTCCCGCATGAGCACTTCCGGCCAGGCCCGCCCGCCCAAGAAGGACCGCCGCGAGGAGGCTCGCGAAACCGCCAGGCTCATGCGTGCGGAGCAGGCGAAACGGGACACCCGACGTCGCCTCTTTCTGCGCGGCGGTATCGGTATCGGGCTGCTTGCCGTGGTCGCCATCGTGGCGCTCGTGATCGTGAACACGGTCAACGCGCCGGCGGCGGCGGGCCCGGCCAACATGGCCAGCGACGGCATTCTGCTCGGCAGCGAAGGCACCGCGGTTTCCGCGGCCACGTCGGCCGCTCTGACCGCCGACGCCGATCCCATTGCGACCGACCAGACCGCCCTGACCGACACGGCCAACATTGTGCTGTACCTCGACTACCTTTGCCCGATTTGTGGCAACTTCGAGACCACCAACGGCAAGCAGATCACCGACTGGGTGACCGCCGGCAATGCCACGGTCGAGATCCACCCGATCTCGATTCTCGACCGCCTCTCTTCGGGCACCAAGTACGCCACGCGAGCCGCGAACGCTGCCGCCTGCGTGGCCGACTACGACCCCAACAATTTTCTTGCTTTCAATACGGCGATGTTCGCCGATCAGCCCACCGAGAATTCAAGCGGCCGGACGAATGCCGAACTTGCCAGCCTCGCCCAGGAAGCCGGGGTGACGTCCAGCGATGTCGCCAGCTGCATCACCGACCAGACCTATGCCGGCTGGGTGGACGCTTCGACGCAGCGCGCGCTCGCGGGGCCGATCCCCAACTCCGACATTGAAAATGTCAAGGGAACGCCCACAGTGCTGGTGAACGGCGTGAGCTACAACGGCTCGTTTACCGACGCCGCGGCCTTCGAAGCATTCGTTACCGCACAGATGACCGCTGCGCCCGGCGAGTAGCCGCGCGCGTTGAGATGAGCCATTCTGACGAAACGGCCCCGAGGGGAATGGGCGCGCCGACCGTATACGGGGCGGTTCTTGATGCGTCGACCCGGTGCATCCACTTTCACTCGGAGCGCGATATTGTGGCGATCAAGTTCGCCTGCTGCCGGCGGTATTACCCGTGTTTTCAGTGCCACGACGAGGCCGTGCGGCACGAACGCACCCCGCACGCAACGCGGCGGTGGCCGCAAGCCGAGTGGTCAGAGCTCGCAATTTTGTGCGGTGCGTGCCATCGCCAGCTCAGCATCTCCGAGTATCGCCGAGTTGATCGCTGCTCGCACTGCAACGCCGAGTTCAATTCCGGCTGCCGGCTGCACGCCCACCTCTACTTCGACGAGCCCCAATGAGCACTGACCACCTCTTCACGTTCCGGGCTCGGAACATGGGCGCAGCAGTGCTAGCCCGGTGCGAGCCCGACCCAGAGGCCGAGCGCGGCAGCGGCCACGGATACCCCGAGCATGCCGATTCCATTGAATAGCCCTGCCAGGTAGCGGCGCGCCTGGATCAGCCGCACCGTTTCGAAGCTGGCAGTGCTGAACGTCGTGTAGCCGCTCAGCAGGCCGACACCGAGCACGAGGCTCCATTCCGCAGCGATCAGGTGGTTCATTGCCAGGCCGGTAACGAGTCCGAGCAGCAGCGAGCCGCTCACGTTGATGATCGTCGTTCCGAACGGGAACGCATCGCCGAGCCTGGAGCGCACGAGGCCGTCAAGAAAGAGACGGGCGGTCGCGCCCACGCCGCCAGCGGTGGCGATTGCCAGGAACAGGAGGGGGGTCATCCGGTGTCCTCACCAGCGACTGCGCGACCCTCGTGCGTGCGCCGCTGCAGCGCCGCACCGATCAGGATGCCGAGCCAGGTGGCGACGCCACCGAACAGAACCGAACCGAGACCATAGGTCATGGCCACTCCGGTCGCACCGCCCTGCAGCAGCAGAACGCTGTCGGTTGCGAGGGCGCTGTAGGTCGTGAATCCGCCGAGCAGTCCGGTGCCGAGCAGCAGACGCACGGTGCGGCGGCGGCCAGCGTCGGGTCCCCGACGCACGAGGGCCTCGAGGAGCAGCCCGAGCAGCAGGGCACCGAGCAGGTTGATGCCGAGTGTGGTCAGCGGTAGGCGAACACCGGCGGTGAGATCGACCGGAGGTAGCACGAGGGCGAGTGCCTCGCGGAGGGCCGTGCCCACGGTTCCGCCGAGAAAGACAAGGCCGAGCGAACCCCAACTTAGGTTCACGGCGCGCGGCGTGATCGTGTCGATGGTTCACCTGCCTGATCGTTGCGGTTTCTGCCACAATCGGCAAGAACCATTGGCCGCAGTCAACTCGAGCGGATGCTGCGACGCGATCCGGCGCCGTGGCCAGAATACATGCCTCTTTCGGCGGACTTGCACGGCAGCTCGACACAGGAGGCGCCCGCCAGCATCAACAGGCTGCCGTCGGCAGGGCTGCTTTGTAGCCAGTATGGCCGCGCTTCGATCGAAAGGAGGGGGCCACCCGGGTCGCGGTTCGGGAACGAAGGCGGCGTGCCAGATAGCCGCGGGTCAGACCGCCGCGAGCACCCCGGCGACAGAACCCAGCGAGCCGGGCACGAGGCTGTAGTAGGACCAGGTGCCACGTTTGGCGCGGGTCAGGAACCCCGCGTCAACGAGCACCTTGAGGTGGTGCGAGATGGTCGGCTGGCTCAGTGTGAGCTGGTCGGTCAGGTCACAGACGCAGGCTTCCTGGTCGGCGTGAGCGGAGACGATCGAGATGATGCGCAGCCGGGCGGGGTCGGAGAGGGCCTTGAGCGAGCGGGCGAGGGCGTCTGCGCTTTCCGGGGCGATGGCCGTGCGGGCCAGCGGGGAGGAGCAGGCATCCGCTGGTGAAACGCCAGAGATGTCGGTCAAGGGCAGGATCTGGGTAAACGTCACGTGAACACACTCTCCTTAGATTGACATTGGTCGATGTATTGTTCTAGCGTAGGCATCGACACCGATCAATGTTACCGCGAGTCGCTGTCGTCAACACTTTGGAGATTCGTGAGCATTACGGCGCCTGCCCCCACCCGACTCGGCGCGATGGACCGGCTGCTGCCGGTCTGGATCCTCGCCGCCATGAGCCTCGGGCTGCTCCTCGCCGTGTTCGTGCCGGCCGTCGGCGACCTGTTGCACGCGTTCACGATCGGGTCGATCAGCGTGCCGATCGCCATCGGGCTGCTCGTCATGATGTACCCGGTTCTCGCCAAGGTGCGCTACACGGATGCCCGCGTTGTCGCCTCCGACAAGCGCCTTCTGGCCTCCTCCCTGCTGCTCAACTGGCTGATCGGCCCGGCGCTCATGTTCGCCCTGGCCTGGATCTTTCTACCCGACCTGCCGGAGTACCGCACCGGCCTGATCATCGTGGGCCTCGCCCGCTGCATCGCCATGGTGCTGATCTGGAACGACCTCGCCTGCGGCGACCGCGAAGCCGCCGCCTTTCTCGTGGCCGTCAACTCGGTGTTCCAGGTCGTGGCGTTCGGTGCCCTCGGCTGGTTCTACCTTCAGTTACTGCCGGCCTGGCTCGGCCTGCCGACGACGAGCGCCGAGTTCTCGATCTGGGCGATCACCGCGAGCGTGTTGGTGTTCCTCGGCATACCGTTGCTGGCCGGTTACCTGTCGCGCCGCATCGGCGAGGCGCGCCGCGGTCGCGACTGGTACGAGGCGAAGTTCCTGCCCCGGGTCGGCCCGTTCGCCCTCTGGGGCCTGCTGTTCACGATCGTCATGCTGTTCGCCCTGCAGGGCCAGCAGGTCATCGACCACCCCGGCGATGTCGCGCGGATCGCGCTGCCGATGCTGGTCTACTTCGCGGTAATGTTCCTGGTCGGGTTCTTCACCGGGCGGCTCTTGCGCATGACGTACGAGCGCACCACAACGCTCGCCTTCACCGCCGCCGGCAATAACTTCGAGCTTGCCATCGCCGTCGCGATCGGCACCTTCGGCGCCCTCAGCGGCCAGGCCCTGGCCGGCATCGTCGGCCCGCTGATAGAGGTTCCGGCCCTCGTCGCCCTCGTCTACGTAGCGCTCTGGCTCAAGCCCCGCCTGTTTGCCAGGCGGATGCCGCCGGCCGACGTGCCGACGCCGGCCGCGGCATCCGCTCTCGTCTAGTCCACCCCCAAGAAAGAAGAGTTCCATGAAACCCTCCGTATTGTTCGTCTGCGTGCACAACGCCGGACGCTCGCAGATGGCCGCCGGTTTTCTGACCGCCCTGTCGCAGGGTCGCGTCGAGGTGCTCTCGGCCGGTTCCGAACCGAAGGACCAGATCAACCCGGTCGCGATCGCGGCGATGGCCGAAGAGGGCATCGATATCGCCGGCAACGTGCCGAAGATCCTCACCACCGAGGCGGTCAAGCAGTCCGACGTCGTGATCACCATGGGCTGCGGCGACGCGTGCCCGATCTTTCCCGGCAAGCGCTACGAAGACTGGAAGCTCGACGACCCGGCCGGCCAGGGCATCGAGAGCGTGCGCCCGATTCGCGATGAGATCAAGGCGCGCATCGAGGCGCTGCTCGCCGAGATCCTGCCGGTCGAGGCCTAGGCATGCTCCCCGGCCTGAGATGCGGGTTGGACTCGGCGTGACCGCCGCCGCCTGAGTCGCCTTTCGGCCCGGGCCCAGCGCGCGCAGGCCCCGGTTGAAAACGCTACGCGAGCGTCAGAAACAACTTCTCGAGCTCGGGCACCGTGAGCGAGTTCTCGCTGTCGGGGTTCGCGATGCAGTCACGCATCGCGGTCGACACGATGACGAAGCCGGCTTTGTCGAGCGCGCTCGACACCGCGGCGAGCTGGGTCACGACATCGCGGCAGTTGCCGCCAGCCTCGACCGCGGCGATGACGGCGGTCAGCTGCCCCTGCGCCCGCCGCAACCGGTTCAGGATCTTCTTCTGCTCGGCCGCCCGGGTGTCTTCGGAGATCGTCATCTCAAGCCCCCTGCTCAGTCGGAAGCCCGGCTTGTTGCCAGGCCCCGGTGCCACCGGCAACGTTCACGGCGTCATGGCCGTGGGCCGCGAGGTACTCGGCCACCTGCGCGCTGCGACCGCCGACGGCGCAGATGACATGCACCGGCACATCCGCTGGAATCTCACCGATTCGTGCGACGACCTCCCCCATCGGAATGTGCACGACGCCGGGCACGTGGGCGGCTTCGTATTCCCACAGCTCGCGCACGTCGATGACGACGGGGTCGGGGAGCGCAAACAGCTCGGCTACGGTGATCTCTTTCATACGAGGACCCTTTCAGCAATGGGGGAAGCCATAAGGCTAGACGTTCCGGCGAGCCAGGTGCGGTAACCGCCGTCGAGGTTCTGCGCATCGAAACCGCTCTCGGTCAGAATGCGCGCGGCGGTGTGCCCGCGCTGTCCGACCTGGCAGTGCACGATCAGCGGCACTCGCGGCAGTTCGAAGAGACGAGCGCGCAACTCATCGAGTGACACGTTGAGCGCGCCCGGGATGCTGCCCGCCGCGAATTCTTCGGCCGAACGCACGTCGACGAGCACGGCGCCCGCCGCCCGCGCCGCTTCCAGTTCGTGCCACTGCAGGTTCACGCTCGTGCCCTGCGCGAGGTTGTCGGCGACGTAGCCGAGCTGGTTGATCGGGTCTTTCGCCGAGGCATACTGCGGCGCATAGGCGAGCTCGAGACGCGTCAAAGCGGATGCGCCGAGCCCCGCCGCCATCGCCACGGCCAGCACGTCGATGCGCTTGTCGACGCCCGCACCGCCCACGATCTGCGCGCCCAGGATGGCGTCGGACTCGGCGTCGATGAGCAACTTGATCGACATGCCCTCCGCGCCGGGAAAGTAGCCCGCGTGGTTGGAGGGGTGGGTGTGCGCTATGCGGTGGGCGCGTCCGGCGGCGACGAGGCGTTTCTCGCTCCACCCGACGAGGGCCACAGTGAGGCCGAAGATCCCGAGTATTCCGGTGCCGAGAGCCGGAGCGGCGTGCTCGGTGTTGCCGGCGATGCTGTCGGCGACCGAGCGGCCGTGGCGGTTCGCGAGTCCAGCCATGGTGACGAGCGTGCCGGAGCCGTCGACGGCATCCATTTTCTCGACACCGTCACCGACTGCGAAGATAAGCGGATCACTCGTGGCCTGGGTGCCGTCGACCCAGACGCCGCCGCTCTCGCCGATGCGCAGGCCAGCCTGCTCGGCGAGGGTCACGTCGGGCCGCACGCCGCTCGCGTCGATCACGAGGTCGGCGGGCACGGTCGTGCCGTCGCTGAGGATGACGGTACCGGCCCCTGCAGTACCGGTCACGGTCGTGTTCAGGCGCACGTCGACGCCGCGTTCGCGCACCCGGTCGAGAACGGGCGCGGCCATCTCGGGGTCGAGCGGGGTGAAGATCTGGGGCCCGCGCTGCACGAGGGTCACGTGCACGCCGCGGTGCACGAGGTTTTCGACGGCCTCGAGGCCGATGAAGCCGCCGCCCATGACGACAGCGGATGCCGCGCCCGCTTCAGCGAGAACCGCGGTGATGCGGTCGACGTCATCGACCGTGCGCAGCGTATACGTGGGAATGGTGCTGCCGGTGGCACCGGACCGGGCCGACGCTCCGGCGGCGAGCACGAGGCGGTCGTAGTGCTCGATGCTCTCGTCGCCGGTGAGTACATTGCGCACCGAGACGGTCTGGGCAGTGCGGTCGATCCGCACGACCTCGGTGTCGACGCGCACGTCGAGGGCGAAGCGGGCTCCGAGCGATTGGGGGGTCTGCAACAGCAGATCACCACGATTACGGATGATTCCCCCCACGAAATAGGGAAGGCCACAGTTTGCGAACGAGACGTAGTGGCCGCGCTCGAACACGATGATCTGGGCCGTCTCGTCGAGCCGCCGCAACCTCGTTGCCGCCGACATTCCGCCCGCAACTCCTCCTACGATGATGATTTTCACTTTTGCCTCCGAGAAAAGGATACCCTAAGGGGTATGTGCACACAACTCTTCGCGGCGCGGCAGCGGCGGCGAATCCGCTCGCCCGGGCCCACCTTGTGAACTCGGGCCCGGTCTATGAACTGGGCCCGCATCCCGGGCCCCGTGCGCACAAACCGCGAACACACACAACTCAGGCGACGGGCAGCGCCCGAAACCCGCGCAGGCGCAGGCTGTTCGTCACCACGAAGACCGACGACAGTGCCATCGCGGCCCCGGCGATAAGCGGGTTCAGCAGCCCGGCCATTGCGAGCGGAATCGCCGCGACGTTGTAGGCGAAGGCCCAGAACAGGTTGGCCTTGATCGTCGTGAGGGTACGCCGAGACAAGCGGATAGCGTCCGCTGCGGCGAGCAGATCGCTGCGCATGAGCGTGAGGTCGCTCGCCTCGATGGCCACGTCGGTGCCCGACCCCATCGCAATGCCGAGGTCAGCGGTGGCCAAAGCGACAGCATCGTTCACGCCGTCGCCGACCATGGCGACCACGTGGCCTTCGGCCTGCAGCCGCGCAATAATCCGCGCCTTGTCGGCGGGCAGCACCCCGGCGGTGACGTCGCTGATCCCACACACGGCCGCGACACTCTGCGCCACGGCGAGATTGTCGCCGGTCACGAGCAGCGGCGTCAGCCCGAGCGTGCGAAACCGGGCGATCGCGGCAGCGCTCGTAGGCTTCACGGTGTCGGCGACGGTGAGCACGCCCCGCACCTGCCCCTCCCAGGCCGCCATGACGGCCGTCCTGCCGAGGGCCTCGGCGGTGCCCAGCACAGCCTGCATCTCGATCGGAACGACAAACCCCCGCTCGACGAGCCACGAGGGCCGCCCGACCAGAACCTCGCGGCCGTCGACAGTGGCCTGCACGCCCAGTCCCTGCTCAGAGGCAAACGCCGACGAAGCGGGCACCGAACCCAGCCGCGACACGGCGCCCGCAGTGATCGCCCGCGCGATCGGATGCTCCGACCCGCTTTCCGCCGCCCCCGCCAACCGCAGCAGCTCGTCGCTGGAACCACACTCGTGCACGTCGACGGTCGAGAGCATCATGCGCCCGGTCGTGATGGTGCCGGTCTTGTCGAGAACGATCGTGTCGACCCGCCGAGTGGATTCCAGAACCTGCGGCCCCTTGATCAGAATACCCAGCTGCGCGCCACGCCCGGTGCCCACGAGCAGCGCGGTCGGGGTGGCCAGCCCGAGCGCGCACGGGCAGGCGATGATCAGCGTCGCCACGGCCGCCGTGAACGCGACTGAAGCCCCGGCGCCGACCAGCAGCCAGCCGGCCAGCGTGGCGAGGGCAAGAATGATCACGATCGGCACAAAGATGCCCGAGACCCGGTCGGCCAGGCGCTGCACCGCCGCCTTGCCGGTCTGTGCCTGCTCCACCAGCCGGCCGATCTGGGCCAGTTCGGTATCGGCACCAACCCGCGTCGCCCGCACTACGAGTCGCCCGCCGGAGTTCAGGGTCGCTCCGACAACGCTGTCGCCCGGCCGCACCTCGATCGGCACCGATTCGCCGGTGAGGAGGCTCGCATCGACGGCGCTCACTCCGTCCACGATCATTCCGTCGGTCGCGACCTTCTCCCCCGGCCGCACGACGAACTGGTCACCGACCACGAGCAGCGCGGTGCTGATGCGACTCTCGACGCCGTCGCGCAGCAGCGTGGTCTCTTTCGCGCCGAGCTCAAGCAGCGCCTGTAGCGCCGCGCCGGAGTTGCGCTTGGCCCGCGCCTCCGCATAGCGCCCGGCCAGAATGAACACCGTCACAGCGGATGCCACCTCGAGGTAGATCTCGTCGGCGCCACTTCCCGGGGTGGCCGAGAAGGTGAAGCTCATGGTCATGCCGGCCATCCCGGCCATGCCGAAGAACAGGGCGTAGAGCGACCAGCCGAGGGCGGCGAGCACGCCGACGCTGACCAGGGTGTCCATGGTTGCGGCGCCGTGGCGGGCGTTGACCCAGGCGGCGCGGTGGAACGGCCAGGCCCCCCAGACCGCGACCGGGGCCGCGAGCGTCAGTGCAAGCCACTGCCAGTTTGTGAACTGCAACACCGGGATCATCGACAGGGCCGCGACCGGCAGGGTCAGCGCGGCGGAGACGAGCAGGCGTTGGCGCAGGGCCGTAACCTCGAGGGAAGCGGCATCTTCCGGCGCGACGAACGCAACCGGCAACACTGCCGTGTAGCCGGTCGCTTCGATGGTCTTGATGGCGTCGTCGACGCTCGTGCCGGCGGGTACGAAAACGCTGGCCTTTTCGGTGGCGTAATTGACCGTGGCGGCGACCCCGGGCATCCGGTTGAGCTTTTTCTCAATGCGCGCGGCGCACGAGGTGCAGGTCATGCCCCCGACGAGCAGGTCGACCTGTTGGCCGGCAGACATCAGGCGGCTACCAGCTGGTAGCCCGCCTCCTCGGTGGCCGCGGCGACGAGAGCGTGGTCCAGCGGAACATCACTCGTGACGGTCACCTGCGAGGTGCCGCCTTTGACCAGTTCCACGGTGACGGATTCGGCGCCCGCGATGAGCCCGATCTCCTCGGTCACACTCGCGACGCAGTGGCCGCAGGTCATTCCGTCAACGCCGTAGGTGGTCGTGGTGCTCATGGTTATGCCTCACTGTCTTCTGCCCTCGAATGGGTGTTCATTCGAATATACCCCTTGGGGGTACCATTCCCTACTATACCCCAAGGGGGTACAGTAAATGTCATGAACGAGTCAGAAACCCACGACGGCCCGCACGGCTACATCTCCAACAAGGACGCCTACCTCAAGCGCCTGCGCCGCATCGAGGGCCAGGCCCGCGGCCTGCAGGGCATGGTCACCGACGACAAGTACTGCATCGACATCCTCACCCAGATCTCGGCCATGACGAGCGCGCTCGAATCGGTCGCCCTCGGCCTGCTCGACGACCACCTGAACCACTGCGTTCTGCACGCGGCCATGGCCGGCGGTGCCGAGGCCGAAGCCAAGCTACAGGAGGCATCCGCCGCCATCGCGCGGTTGGTGCGCTCCTAAAGGACCGGACCTTTGGCCCTAGTCGCCGGGTGAGCCCGAGCGCAACACTGGGAGGACACCAACCAAGCACCGGCCGCCGGCACCGCGCCCGGCCGGGAAGGACCCCATGAACACGCCCGACCGCATTCGCGTCTTCATTCTCGACGACCACGAACTGGTGCGCCGCGGCCTGCGCGAACTGCTCGAGGGCGAGGGCTTCGACGTTGTCGCTGACAGCGGCCTGGCCGCCGAGGCGACTTTGTTGATTCTGCAACTGCGCCCCGATGTGGCCATTCTCGACGCCCGCCTGCCCGACGGCACTGGCATCGAGGTCTGCCGCGATGTGCGGTCCGTCGACCCGTCAGTGCAATGCCTCATTCTCACGAGCTATGACGACGAGCAGGCCCTGCGCGGTGCGGTACTCGCCGGTGCGGCCGGCTACGTACTGAAAGAGATTCGCAGCACCGACCTGCTGGGCAAGATCCGACACGCGGCGGCCGGCGATTCCCTGTTCGATCCGGCGATCAAGGCCAGCATCATCGCCGGGCTGGCAGACCCGCAAGACGCTCGACTCGCTTCACTCACCGCACAGGAGCGTAAGGTGCTCGACCTGATCGGCGAGGGCCTGACCAACCGTGAAATCGGTCAGACCATGTTCCTCGCCGAGAAGACGGTCAAAAACTATGTGTCGTCGATGCTGGCGAAGCTGGATTTTCAGCGCCGAACCCAAGCTGCCGTGTACGTTGCGAAACGTGGAGACGAACACCTACGGTAACCTCCGGCACCGGCGCCGACCAACGCAGCCGGGTTCCCTCGCCCACAACGCTGCGCACCGAGAACTTGCCGCCCAGCAGCGCCGCACGCTCCTTCAGGTTGTCGAGGCCGCTGCGCCGGGCGGACTTGCTGAAGCCACTACCGTTGTCGGCGATGACGAGTTTGATGCGATCAGCGTCGGCATCGACCGAAATGTCGATCGAACTCGCCTGGGAATGCCGAGCAGCATTGCTGAGTCCCTCCGAGATGACCGCGAGCAGGCTGCTGCTCAGCTCGTCGGTGAGCGGCGCATCGATCGGTCCAGACAAGCGGATGCGCGGCGCATACGGCAGGCTTGCCGCCCCCTCCTTGATCACGGCCAGGATGCGGCTGCTGAGCGTGCCGGTGTCCTGCGCCATTCCGCGCAGTGAGTAAATCGTGTCGCGCAGTTCCCGAATCGTGTCGTCGAGCTCGTTGGTGACGGCGTTGATGCGGTCGAGGGCGGTCGGATCGTTGGTGAACCGCCGCAGGCTCTGCATGCTCAGCCCGGCGGCGAACAGCCGTTGAATGACCAGGTCGTGCAGGTCGCGGGCGATGCGGTCGCGGTCACCGAGCACGGCCTGTTCTTCGCGCATGCGATGCACCGAGGCCAGTTCGAGCGCGAGCGACACCTGGGTGCCGAAGACCGCGCTCATCTCCACATCGGTCAGGCTGTAGCCAGCGGATGCCGGCGCGCGCGACAGCAGGATCACTCCCTGCCCGTCGCCGGCCGGCCCGAGCGCGGCAATGAGGGTGGACCCCAGGTGCGACCAGTGCGCGGCGGGGTCGGGCGCGGCATCCGCTGCCTGCAATGGCGCTGTGTACAGCGGCGGCCCGGCGAGCAGGGCGGACCGGCCGGTCACCTGCAGCTCGCGCAAAACGTCGGCCTGCAGAAGCACGGTCGTGCCGGTCAGGGCGCGCGCAGACGCCTGAGACCCTGTCGCGCCGGCTGCAGCCGCACAGAACAGGCTGTTGCCGGTGGGAAACCCGATCACGGCCAGTTCGGCGCGGGAAGCTTCGAGGACTCGCTCGGCGACAAGACCGAGCCCGTTGTCTTCGTCGCCGTCGACCGATCGCAGCAGGTCACGGCCCATTTCGGCGACCGCTTCGAGCCACCGCGAGCGGCCGCGAGCCTCGTCATAGAGTCGGGCGTTCTCGATCGTGACTCCGGCTGCCGCGGCGAGCGCGACGGCCAGTTCCTGGTCTTCGTCGGTGAAGTCACCGCCCCCCTCCTTCTCGGTGAGATAAAGGTTGCCGAACACCGTGTCGCGCACCCGCACCGGCACTCCGAGAAACGACTTCATCGGCGGGTGGTGGGCCGGAAAACCGAAGGAGTCGGGGTGATCATGCAGGTCATGCAGGCGAATGGGGTGCGGTTCTCGAATGAGCAGGCCGAGCACGCCGTGCCCGACCGGCAGCGCCCCCACATTGCGGATGGTCTCCTCGTCGAAGCCCACGGTGACGAAGTGGCTGAGCGACTGGTGTGCGCCGATCACGCCGAGGGCACCGAACCGGGCCTGCACGAGTTGGCAGGCCGCGGTGACGACGCGTTCGAGCACCGCTTCGAGGCTGAGGTCTTCGGCCACCGACACGACGGCGTCGAGTAGGCCGCGCATACGATCCTGGGTGAGGGCAAGTTCGGCGGCAGTCTGATCCGTCATTGTTCTCATCCCCAACCACGAAACCAACTGAGGCTCTAACCTTGGCACGATTTGGCGGGTGGCGACCTTACTTATGAGTGGTTCTGGTCACAATTGTCGGGCAGGTGATGTGCAGGAGCACCTCATGGCTGACCGACCCCATCAGCAGGCGCTGCAGCGACCCGCGACCGCGGCTGCCCACGACGAGCAATTGGGCGTGCCGGGCCGCAGCGACGAGCGCCCGGGCCGGCGATTCGTCGGTCTCGAGAACCTGGTGCACCACGAGGTCGGGATAGCGTGCGCTGAGGCCCGCCACGGACTCCGCGAGAACGACGCGTTCCTCTTCCATGCGCTCGGTCACGGCGTCGGCAGGAATACTGCGCAGCACGCGACGAGTCGGCAGGTGCACCGCGTAGAGGGCGAACAGCTCCTGGCCGGTGCGGTCAGCCTCGGCCGCGGCGAAGGCCACTGCGGCCACCGAGTCGGCCGAGCCGTCGACGCCGACATAGACCCCGGTTCGCTCGCTCTCGGGCAACGACGGGATCACGGCGACCGGGCAGGTACCGAGCGCGGCAATCTGCAGGCTGACACTGCCGAACAGTTCACCCTCGACCCGGCTCTTACGGTCGGTGCCGACGACAATGAGGTCGGCATCCTTCGACAGCTCGCTGAGCACGCGCGGTGCACTGCCGGTACGCAGCTCGGTGTGAACGACAACCGTCGGGGCGAGGGCCGCAGCACGAACGCCCGCGTCGGCGAGCAGCTTCTTCTCGGCGTCGAGAATGGAGTCGTAGTAGCCGTAGCCGTCGGCCAGCCAGGTTTCGTACACCGTGTGCATGAGGGTCACCGGGCTCTTGACGTTCTCGGCCCGGTGCATTGCCCACGCCAGGGCGGTCTCGCCGGCAGCCGATTCGTTGATGCCGACCACGATCATCCGGTTCATTGCTCTACCTCGTTCTGAAATCGAAAGGGCGGGCCCCGAGCTGGTGCCCCATCGCCTCCACCTCATCCTGTCAGTCAGCGCCGCTCGCGAATAGGGCCGGAAGTCCCGATTAGCCGCACAATCCTCGTGGCGGCGCTACGGGACTTTCGGCCCTAGTCGCATCGGCTCGTCGGTCGTACCGTGGCTCTGACGGGTGGTTTGCCCGCCCCCATTCTCAACTCAAGGAGATCCTCGTGAAGGCACTTGTCTATGGCGGCCCCGGCCTGAAAAGCTGGACCGATGTTCCCGACCCGACCCTGCAGAGTCCGACCGATGCCATCGTGCGCGTGGACACCACCACGATCTGCGGCACCGACCTGCACATACTCAAGGGCGACGTTCCCGCCGTTACGGTCGGGCGTATCCTCGGCCATGAGGGCGTCGGCACGATCACCGAGGTCGGCTCGGCGGTGAGCAACCTGAGGGTCGGCGACCGGGTCATCATCTCCTGCATTAAGAGCTGCGGTCACTGCAGCAATTGCAGCAGCGGGCTGTACTCGCACTGCCTCGGCGACGAGGGCGCCTCCGGCATCGGCTGGGTTTTCGGCCACCTCATCGACGGCACCCAGGCCGAGTTTGTGCGCGTGCCTTACGCCGACAACTCCCTGCACAAGCTGCCGGCGGGCGTCAGCGACGACCAGGGCGTCATGCTCAGCGACATCCTGCCGACCGGTTTCGAGATCGGCGTGCAGTACGGCCGGGTCAAGCCCGGCGATGTCGTCGCCGTGATCGGTGCCGGCCCGGTGGGCCTCGCCGCGATCGCCACCGCCGGTCTCTACGGTGCGGCGACCATCATCGCGATCGACCTCGACGAGAACCGCCTCGAACGGGCCCGCGACTTCGGTGCGACCGACACGGTCGTCTCCGGTGCAGCGGACTGGAAGGAGCAGGTGCTCGCCCTCACCGACGGCGCCGGCGTCGACGTCGCCATCGAGGCCGTCGGCATTCCGCAGACCTTCACCATGGCCACCCAGATCGTGCGCCCGGGCGGCAACGTCGCCAACGTCGGCGTGCACGGCAAGCCGGTCGACCTGCACCTCGAAGAACTCTGGATCCAGAACATCAACATCAGCATGGGTCTGGTCAACGCCAACACCACGAAGATGCTGCTGAAACTCGTTGCGAGCAAGAAGCTGCCGGCCGAGAAACTGGCCACGCACCACTTCAGCTTCGATCAGTTTCTCGAGGCCTACGACACCTTCGGTCGTGCGGCCGAAACGAAGGCACTCAAGGTCGTCATTTCCCGCTAGTCAGCTGCGGCCGGGCCGCGGCATCCGTTCGGCATTGCCGACTTGAAGGTGACTTAAGGCCCTACTCGGGGGCGGCGGCCATGGCTATCGTGAAGAATAATCGTTGGTGACGCTCACACGGCATTCCCGCTCGTGGCCCGCCGCCGGAGAAGGGATTGAGCTCATGACGCACACACTCACACGGAGCCAGACGGTGGTGGCCTGGGACGGTTCGGAACCCGCCAGGGCTGCCCTGGACTGGTCGCTCGCCCGCTCCAGCGGTGGCAGCAGCGGTGGCGAGCTCACCCTTGTGCGCATCCTCGACCGCACGGTGTCGTCGGCCGATTACTTCACGGAGGAGTCCGCCACGGAGCGGGCGCGGGAGGTACTCAAGGACGCCGTCGACCGGGTGAGCGCCCGGTATCCGACTCTTACCGTGCACGCCGACCTGCGCTCCGGCGACCCGATCACCGAGCTGCGCGCCCTGAGCGGAACCGACACCCTCGTCGTCGTCGGAACGCACCGCCGTCGCGGGTCGACCCTGCGCTACGAATGGTCGATGGGAGCCCGGCTGGCCGGGTCGGCCCATGGACCGATTGCGATCATCCCGGAGGGTGACAGCAAGCACCACTCCGGCATCGTGGTCGGCGTCGACGGATCGGCGGCATCGAACGCCGCGGTGGACTTCGCCGCAGCCGAGGCTGATCGCACCGGCCAAGAGCTGCACGCCATCCACGCCTGGCAGGAACCGCTGGTCTGGCGCGACACGACCGAACCCGACGCCCAGTTTCTGCAGACGCTCGAATCGTCGCACCGGCGCATCCTCGACGAGGCGCTGCTCGCGGCCTCCCGGCGTTACCCAGCGCTCGGCATTCGGGCCTCGCTCGTGCGCGGCGCTCCGCAATCGGCGCTGCTCGACGCCGCCCGCGGGGCCGCGCTGCTCGTCATCGGCGACCACGGGCTCAAGGGCATGTCGAAAATGCTGCTCGGTTCGGTGAGCCACTCCATCGTGCTGAATATCCAGTCGCCCATGGTGGTCATCCCGGCTCCGCACGCCTGACCGGGTTCGCTGGTCGTGCTTCTCAATCGGGGGCTCGCGGCACTCGTTCGGGAAGCCGGCACCTAAGGCCACGCTAGCTTCCCAAGCACGTGCCGACCGGGGCGGTTAGGGTTTTGATATGAGCTCCTTCGCGCTACCCCGTCGTCTCCTGCGCGTTCTGGCGACCGGGATGGCCCTGCTCGGGCTTGCAGCGACGCTCATCGCACTGCCGGCGACGTCGGTCACCGCGGCACCGCTGCCGGCAACCGCTATCCCGGCAGCCAGCGACCCGGCTACGTTCGACCCCGGCTTCATCATCAGCGACTACAACTTCTTCAACCCCGACGCCCTCACCGCGGTGCAGATTCAGGATTTCCTCGAGGAGCGATCCTGCCGCCCGAGCGACGACGTGCCGTGCCTCTGGGAGTACCGCGAGACGACGACCAGCCAACCGGCCAAGGGCGATGGCCACTGCCTGCCCTACGTCGGTGCCGAGAACGAGACGGCCGCTCGCATCATCGCGAAGATCGCGGCGGCCTGCACGATCAGCCCCGAGGTGTTGTTGGTGCTGCTGCAGAAGGAGCAGTCGCTGTTGACCCGGCCCACGGCATCCGGTTACCTGCGCGCCACCGGCTATGGCTGCCCGGACACCGCGGACTGCGACGCCCAGTACTTCGGATTCTTCAACCAGGTCTACAACGCGGCCTGGCAGTTTCGGCAGTACACGCAGGAGCCCGACCGGGCCTTCCAGATCGGTTCTGTCGACGTCGGTTTCAACCCCAATGCCGAGTGCGGGGCCTCCGCCGTGGTCATCGACAACCAGGCCACCGCCAACCTGTACAACTACACGCCGTACCAGCCCAACCCCGTGGCCGTCGAGAACGCCGGCGACGAGGGCGACGCCTGTTCCACCTACGGCAACCTCAATTTCTGGCTGTTCTACAACGATTGGTTCGGAGATTCGACCCTTGAAACGTTCCCGGTCATCTTCGACGACTGCCTCAACTTCGTCGACGGCCAGGGTTGCGCGCCCTCATCGCTGCTGCCGAACGTTCGCGCTGGCGGCTAGCTCGCGCTGGCGGCCAGCTCGCGCCGCCGCACCCGCTTCCGCTCAGTTCGCGGTGTACAGCCACGGCACCCGGCCGATCTCAAGGCGGTGCCTCCCGCCGGCTTGGTCGGCGAGCGCGTCGTCGTCGTAGGCGACGTCGCCGGCCCAGAACAGCACCGGCCCGCGCTCGCTCGCACCGAGCCGGGTTTCGTAGTGCGCGAGCCCACGCTGTCGGGCACTCGCCACGATCTCGGCCACCGACCCGTGCCCCTGCAGCCCGTGCAGGGTTACCCAGGTCGGTGCCACTAGCGTCAGCACAGCGGATGCGTGCCGCTCCAGCGCCGCAGCCGGCCGCAGCCAGGCGTAGTCGATGACCTCGTCCTCGGCGAGCACGATGGTGCCGGGCGGGGCCGTCGTCACGTAGAACCAGGTGCGCAGCCGCTTCGGGACACTCGACGGGGGCACCCACAGCGCCGTCGCGACGAGCGCAGCGGAAGACACCTGCAGCCCGGTCTCCTCCCATACCTCACGCACGGCGGCGCGGCGGGCGGCGAGCTGCTCGACGTCCTCGGCCCGGGCCTCGGCATTCGGGTCGACCGAGTCGGCCAAGGCGTTCGGGTTGGCGGGGTCGATCGCAGGACCGACCGACTCGACGGCGGTCGCTGTGCGGCCGGCCGGGGCCGCGGCATCCGTCGGCAATCGGTCGGCGGCGTCTACCGCACCGCCCGGAAACACCCACGCGCCGGCGAACGATCCGCGATGGCGCGGACGTTCGAGCAGCAGCACCTCGGGACCCTCTGGGCTGTCGCGCAGCAGCACGACCGTCGCGGCCACTCCGATCGGTGTTTCGGGGATCGGTGGCGAGCCGGACTCTGCCTCTCGCGTCATTGCGCTGTCCTCGTCATGGTCTCGTGCTATCTCGTGAAGCCGGGTCGGCCGCGCTTTCCCCCACCCTAACGGCAGCCCCCGACGCGGCACCGAAATCCGGCGAGTACGCTGAAAGTAAGCCGGAACGTACCGCACCCTGCCACGAGGGCACCGTCGCTGCACCGCGTCTCCGGAGTCAAGGAGTAGTGACGCATCATGAAGGCAGCTCGTTTTCACGGCCCAGCAGACATTCGCATCGAGGAGATTCCGGAACCCACCCTTCGACCGGGAGCCGTCGCGATCGACGTGGCCTGGTGCGGCATCTGCGGCACAGACCTGCACGAGTACCTCGAAGGCCCGATCTTCATTCCGGCCGAGGGACACCCACACCCTCTCTCGCACGAGGAAGAACCGGTCACGCTCGGCCATGAGTTCTCGGGCACGGTCACCGCACTCGGCGAGGGTGTGTCCGACCTCGCGGTCGGAGACAACGTCGTGGTCGAACCGTATTTCGTCTGCAACGAGTGCGGCCCCTGCCTGGCCGGCAACTACCACCTCTGCACGAAGATGGGCTTCATCGGCCTGGCTGGCGGAGGCGGCGGACTCAGCGAGAAGGTCGTCGTGGACCGCCGCTGGGTGCACGCCATCGGCGATATCCCCTTGGATGAGGCGGCGCTGATCGAGCCGCTCTCCGTTGCGCACCACGCCTTTGTGCGCAGTGGCGCGAAAGCCGGCGATGTCGCCCTCATCGGCGGGGCCGGCCCGATCGGACTGCTCGTCGCTGCCGTGCTCAAGGCCGAGGGCCTGACCGTGATCATGTCCGAGCTCAGCGAGGCTCGCAAGGAGAAGGCGCGAGTCACCGGGGTGGCAGACTACGTGCTCGATCCCAGCCAGGAAGACGTCGTCGCCCGGGTTCACGAACTCACGGGCGGTAACGGCGCCGACGTCTGCTTCGAGTGCACGAGCGTCAATGTCGTGCTGGGCCAGCTGTTCGACGCGGTGCGGCCTGCCGGTGTCATCGTCAACGTGTCGATCTGGGGCAAGCCGGCCAGCATCGACATGCAGAAACTCGTACTCAAGGAGATCGACCTGCGCGGAACGATTGCCTATGTGCGCGATCACCCGGCCACCATCAAGCTCGTGCAGGACGGCCGGGTCAAGCTGGCGCCGTTCATCACCGGGCGCATCGCGCTCGACGATCTGATCACCGAAGGCTTCGACACCCTGATCAACCACAACGAGACCGCGGTCAAGATCATCGTGCACCCCTGATTAGTGCTGGCAGCGGCACCTCGCGCATCGGGGTACCGGTCGTGGCAGTCGCTAAGCTGCGAGCTATGCCCGACGATAGCGCCCGCCCGCAGCGCACGAGCCCGCTCACCCGCAGCCTGCTCGCGCCAAACGCCGGTCCGATGACTCTCGACGGCACCAACACCTATCTGATCGGTGCACCGGACTCGCGCTCGATTGTCGTCGTCGACCCCGGGCCGCTTGACGAGGGCCACCTGTCCACGCTCGCCGCTTCCGGCCGGGTCGAGCTTGTGCTGATCACGCACCGACACGCCGACCACACGGCGGCAAGCGAACGATTCGCGGCGCTCACCAACGCCCCTATACGTGCGTTTGATCCCGCCTATTGCGTGAACGGTGACCCTCTCGTCGATGGGGAGCAGCTCTCAGCCGCTGGTACCAGCATCCGCGTTGTGGCCACGCCCGGGCACACCGACGACTCGATCTGTTTACATCTGCCCGGCGACGGCCTCACCGGCTCGGTGCTCACCGGCGACACCATTCTTGGCCGTGGAACGTCGATCATCGACGGCGCCCTCGCCGACTACCTGGCCTCGCTCGAGGCGCTGCGCGCGCTCGGGCCGGCCACCGTGCTGCCCGCGCACGGCCCGATACTGCCCGACCTTGCGGCCATCTGCACGGCCTACCTCGCGCATCGCCACGAACGACTCGACCAGGTGCGAGCTGCCCTCGCCACGTTCGGTTCTGAGGCGACGGTGGCCGAGGTCACCGATCTCGTTTACGCTCAAATGGATGCCGCGGTGCGGTTGGCCGCGGAGGCATCTGTTCGCGCGCAGCTGGCCTACCTGCGCGAACCGCGCTGACCGAGCTGACCGAGCTCGCGAGTCTACTTGCCGGGTTTCTTGTTCTCAAGGGCCCGGGCCGCCAGGGCGCGGGCTCGCGCAGCGGCAGTGTCTGCTGCAGCACTGAACCGGGTATTTCTGATCCCCGAGCTGGCGGTTCGTGCAACCTTGTTGCTTTGTTTGGGGTTTTGGGCCATGGTGCATTTTCCAATCACGTGAAACCGGGAGATAACTCCTTGTTGAACCCTATCCGCCCGAAGCCTCCGGCGCCTGTGTGGCACGCACGCGCCGTGAGCGGCGAGCCGGGTTTTGGCCCGGTATCCGCTTACGCGACGGCACCTAGAGGCCAGTCCAGGTAGTCCGCGTGCCGCACACCGTACTGGCCTGTGACCCTGGATCTAGAATCAATGGACCATGCCGAAGATCACTCCTCCCGTCTCCGAGCATGCCGACAGGTCGAAGCGGCAAGCCTTCTGGGTGTGCGTCGGAGTTGCTTCACTGACAATTCTCGACCTGTCCAAGATAAATGTTGGGTTACCGGCCATCGAGCAGTCGCTCGGCGGTGGTACCACCGAACTCCAGCTCATCGTCGCTGGTTACGCACTCGCTTTTGGGCTCGCGCTGGTACCGTCCGGTCGGCTGGGCGACATCCATTCCCGGCGACTCATGTTCATTGTCGGCCTCAGCTCCTTCACGGTTGCAAGCATCCTGTGCGCGCTCGCGCCCACGATCGAATTCCTGATAGTGGCGCGTATCCTGCAGGGAATTGCTGCGGGAATACAGATGCCGCAGGTACTCGGACTAATCCAACAGTTGTTCCAAGGCGCGGCACGAGGGCGCGCCTTCGGCTTGTTTGGAGCGGTCATCGGAGTTTCGACGGCCTTCGGACCGACCCTGGGTGGCCTCCTGATCGCCGTTGGCGGCCCCGATAACGGCTGGCGCCTGTCGTTTTGGATGAACGTGCCGCTGGGTCTTCTGGCACTCTTCTTCGCGATGCGAGTGCTTCCGAAACGCCAGAGTCATGCCCGAGAACGCACGGGGCTCGACCTCGTCGGCATCCTGTTGCTGGGAATCGCCACTCTCGGCCTCATGCTTCCGTTCGTACTGACGACCGGCGCCCCAACGGATGACCCCCGCCGCTGGTTCTGGCTGATTGTGTTCGGTCTTTCCGGCGCCGCGTTCTTCTGGTGGGAACGGCGGTACCAGCACATCGGTAAGTCACCCGTTGTGAATTTCGCGCTCTTTCGCACGGCCTCCTATCGCAACGGGATACTGATCACCACGGCCTATTTTGCGGCGATTCCGCCGTACTTTCTGCTGGTCACCCTTTTTCTGCAACAGGGCCTTGGGCTTGAGCCCGTCTTCGCCGGAATGGTGAGCATCTCCTTTGCCCTCGCCTCAGCGGTAACGTCGTGGATCGGCGGTCGCCTGGTCTTTTGTTGGGGCCGCCAGCTCGTCGCTCTCGGCCTGGTCACCGTCATGATCGGCTTCGTGCTCGTTCTACTGGCGGGATTATTCGCCTCGGTAGGCCTCGCACCGTGGCTGATCGCGGCAGCCATGACGATGACCGGTGTCGGCGGCGGCCTCGTCATCTCGCCGAACCAGACGCTCACCCTGACCGAGGTTCCAGTCACGCAGGGCGGCGTCGCCGGGTCGATGGCCCAGGTGGGTCAGCGGGTGGGAACGGCCATCGGAGTCGCGGCGATAATCTCGACCTTCTACGCAACGTTGTACGCGGAGGCGAGCCAGCCCGACCGCGTGCAGGTGTTTCGTGACGGCTTCCTCAACGGAATCCTGGTCGCGCTGGTACTCGTCGCCGTTGCCCTGGTATTCGCCCTGGTCGACCTGTTCGGACACCGAGCTGAAACGTCGGCCCTACCGAAGGCCTGAACGCAGACAGGTCTTCGCCGATGAACGAAAATCTCCACCTTGGTAAACGGCGAATCGGGGCGGAATCTGCCATGCTGGCCGTGAGTCGAGGTGCGACAGTCGGTCCTGTCCGCCTGTCCGCCTGCCGGGCGCCGTAGACAAGGGAGTGCAGCATGAGCGCGTGCGTGATTGTTGGGGTGGTGACCGGCCAGCCGGACACCGTCGTGCAGCAGGCGGCCATGTTCGCGGCGCGTTTCAACGCGGATCTGGTGTGCGCAGCCGTTGACGCCGGCCAGTACCAGGTCTACGACCTGGGCTACGGCACGATGACGAGTCTGCCATTGACTGCGGACTCGCCCGAGCGTGCAGAGGAGAGATTCGACCCGGATCTCGCGGCGCGCCTGGCCGCGCTCCTCGACGGACGCGGTCTCACCTGGAGCACCCGTGCCCTGGTCGGTAATCCGGCCCAAGCCCTTGGCGACCTGGCCGACACGCTCAATGCGGCGATGATCGTGGTCGGAACCAGGGAGGCGACGTTGCGGGCCAGCCTGCAGGAGTTCATCAACGGTTCGGTGGCGGTGCAACTGGCGCACCGTCAGCATCGTCCGGTGGTCGTGATTCCGCTTGCCCCGGTTCCGTCTGACCAGGCCCTGCCCTGGGACCCCGCCTGATCATCCGCGCGACCATTCTTCGCGTTCACGCGAGCCGCGGCCCGTCGTCGCAGGCCGGCCCGCCGCATCCGCTCCCAGCGAATATAGCTACGGTGTCCACCACGGCCGCAGCGGCAGCGCACCGAAACCGACACCCTCGTCGGGCTTGGCCATCAACACCTGATGCAGCTGGATCCCGTTACTTTCGAACCCGAGCCGTGAGCCCGCCATGTACAGCCCCCACACTTTCGCGGTGGGGAGGCCAACCTCGGCGACCGCCTCGTCCCAATGCTCGACGAGGTTGGCGCACCAGTCGCGCAGCGTCAGCGCGTAGTGCTGGCGCAGGTTCTCCTCGTGCAGCACCTCGAGCCCCGCATCCTGCGCTTCGCTGATGATCCGGCCCGAGCCGGTGAGCTCACCATCCGGAAAGACATAGCGATCAATGAACCCGCGGGGCGCCGGTTCGGTTCGGTTCTCTGGCCGCGTGATGCAGTGATTGAGCAGAAGACCGCCGGGGCGCAGCCTGGATTGCAGAAAGTCGAAGTACGACGAGTAGTTGCGCACTCCGATGTGCTCGAGCAGCCCGATTGACGACACCGCGTCATAGCCGGTTTCGGTGATGTTGCGGTAGTCGCCGTGGCGAACCTCCGCGAAATCGTTTAGGCCCTCCTCGGCGATGGCCCGCTGCGCCCACGCGGTCTGCTCACGCGACAGCGTCACTCCGGTGGCGAGCACGCCGCGGCGTGCGGCGTAGCGCACCATGCCGCCCCAGCCACACCCGACGTCAAGCAGGCGGTCACCCGGCAACAGCGCCAGCTTCTCAAACACGAGCCGGTATTTGTTCTCCTGTGCCTCATCGAGGGATGCGTCGCTGCGGGGGTAGCAGGCGCAGGTGTAGGTCATCGTCGGCCCGAGCACCCACTCGTAGAACCGGTTTGAGACGTCGTAGTGGTGGCGGATCGCCTCGGCGTCGCGCGTTTCGCTGTGCCGGAGCCCCCCGGCAACACGGCGCCAGCGCGGCATTGCTTCCTCCGGCGGCGGTGCGATCGGGCGCAGCTGCCGCACACCGATAGAGCGGATGATGTCCACCATCATTCGCGCCGGTGGCCGAGTGAAGTCCAGGCTGTCGGCGAGGGCTTTGAGCAGCTCATAGGGATCACCGGGGTGTACGCCGTGCAGGTCGAGGTCGCCGGCGATATAGGCGCGGGCCAGTCCGAGGTCGCCGCGGCCCGTGGCGAGGTAGGTCGTGCCGCGCGGGGTTAGGAGATCCAGCCCGAACGGTGCGCCCTGCGGTCCGGCTGCGCTCCCGTCGTAGGCGGTGAATCGCACCGGGAGGCGACCGCCGGCCAGAATCTCCAGCACCTGGGCGAGGGTGAATTTTCCTGCTGTCGCGTCCGTCGCTTTCGTCGCTTTCGTCGCACGATCCTTGAACGTGGTCATCGTCGTTGCACCGCCTTGGAGTAGAGGTCGAGGAGCCGGGATCCGGGGTCGTATCGCTTCTTCGCGGCTCGGTAGCTGTCCCCGCCGTAGAGTTCGTCGAACTCCGGCCGCGAGTAATACGAGTCGGAGTACAGCGACTTGTGCCCGTCGAATTCGCCGACCTTGCATTCGATCAACCGGTTCGTCGCCCCGTCGCTGAACCCAACCGGTACCGTCGACCAGAAGCCGACGTTGACGTAGTTCTGCTGGGGCCGGATCGGGTAGAGCGGCCAGTAGTCATCGCCTCTCAAGCGCAGCGGGCACAGCCAGATCGGCGTGATCGGTATGTTGTTTAGAAACCAGTCCAGAAACTCCGCGCATCGCGCGATCGGCACCTCGACGTCTTGGACGACTCGCTCGCGGGGCGGCCGGCCGTTCAGTTTTTCGATACGGTCGCCGATGTGGAACCGCTGTTCGAGCTTCATCAGCTTTCCGTAGAAGCTGCTGCGCCGGAAGCGCCCGGGCCAGACCCTTCGTATCAGCGGATGCTGCGCGCCGAACGCTTCGGAGCACCAGAACCAGTCGGTGTCCCAGCGCCACAGGTAGTCGTGAATGGTGAGGCGATCATCCGTCGCGCCGCGGTCGTGTCGCATGGAGCGGTAGTAGATCTCCTGGCCGGTGTAATCGCTGGCGGGGCCGGGCGCGCTGGTCTGCCGACCCACGCAGAGGTAGCCTTCGTCGGCGCTGAACACCACGCCGTCGAGGTAGTCGACGAGAACTCCGTCGAGGCGGCCGGTCTCGAGAATGCCGTCCATCGCCGCGACCAGGTCGACGAGCGAGTGGAATCGCACATGGGTGAGGGCGACGAACGGCTTGACGGGTTCGAGTTCGATGCGCAAACGCACCGCATAGCCCAGCGTCCCGTACGAGTTGGGAAAGGCGCGGAACAGGTCGGCGTTCTGGCCGGGCGATGCGGTGATCATCTCCCCGCCGCCAGTGAGGATGTCCATTTCCAGTACCGACTCGTGCGGCAGACCGTTGCGGAACGACGTCGACTCGATGCCGAGGCCGGTCACCGCGCCACCGAGGGTGATGGTCTTCAGCTGCGGTACGACCAACGGCACCAACCCGTGGCGCAGCGTCGCTGCAACAAGGTCGTCATAGGTACACATGCCGGCCACGTCGGCCGTTCGCGCCGCCGTGTCAACAGCGATGACGTTCGTCAACCCCGACACATCGAGGCCTGAAACATGGGCCTTCGTTCGGGTTCGGAACAGATTCGACGTGCGCTTGGCCAGGCGAATCGGGGCCGTCATCGGGACGGCGCGATAGCTCGCCAGAAGGCGCTGCACGCCGGCGGCGTGAGCGCTCCGGGCGATGAGCACAGCAGCGGGCACGCCGTCACGATAGTCCCGCGCGGCATCCGCCGCGACCCGTACTTGGACAGGCAACGCAGAAAGGGCGGTGGCCGAAGCCTCCGCCCTTCCCCAGTCACACACGCGGCGCTAGAAGTCCCAGTCGTCGTCCTCGGTGACCACGGCTTTGCCAATCACGTACGACGAGCCGGACCCGCTGAAGAAGTCGTGATTCTCGTCGCCGTTGGGTGAGAGCGCGGAGAGGATCGCCGGGTTCACGTCGCAGACGTCCTTCGGGAAGATGGCCTCGTAGCCGAGGTTCATCAGTGCTTTGTTGGCGTTGTAGTGCAGGAACATCTTGACGTCTTCGGTCAGACCGACCTCGTCGTAGAGGTCTTGCGTGTATTGCACCTCGTTCTCGTACAGCTCGAAGACGAGGTTGAAGGCGTAGTCCTTGATCTCGTCGCGGCGCTCCTGCGTTGCCTTCTCGAGACCTTTCTGAAACTTGTAGCCAATGTAGTAGCCGTGCACGGCTTCATCACGAATGATCAAACGGATGAGGTCGGCCGTGTTGGTCAGGCGCGCCCGGCTGGAGAAGTACATGGGCAGGTAGAAGCCCGAGTAGAACAGGAACGACTCGAGCAGAACCGAGGCGACCTTGCGCTTGAGCGGGTCGTCACCCTGGTAGTAATCCATGACGATGGAGGCTTTTTTCTGCAGGTTCTCGTTCTCGGTGGACCAGCGAAAAGCCTCGTCGATGTCCTTGGTGTTGCTCAGGGTCGAGAAGATCGAGGAGTAGCTCTTGGCGTGCACCGATTCCATGAACGCGATGTTCGTGTAGACGGCCTCTTCGTGCGGCGTGATGGCATCCGGAATCAACGACACGGCGCCGACGGTGCCCTGGATCGTGTCGAGCAGGGTCAGCCCGGTGAACACGCGCAGGGTGAGCTGCTGCTCGACCGGCGTGAGCTGGTTCCACGACTGGATGTCGTTGCTGAGCGGAATCTTCTCCGGCAACCAGAAGTTGTTGGTCAGTCGGTTCCAGACCTCAACGTCTTTCTCGTCTTCGATCCTGTTCCAGTTGATCGCATCGACGTGCGAGACCAGCTTGAGCTTGTCAATCATTGGCGGTATTCCTTTGTCCATGGTTCATGGAAAGAACATTTAGCAAACTCACAGCGCGCACGAAACACAACCCTCAACCTCGGTCCCCTCGAGGGCCATCTGACGCAGGCGGATGTAGTAGATGGTCTTGATGCCCTTCTTCCAGGCGTAGATCTGGGCGCGGTTGATGTCGCGGGTGGTCGCGGTGTCCTTGAAGAACAGGGTGAGCGAGAGCCCCTGGTCTACGTGCTGCGTCGCCGCGGCGTACACGTCGATGACCTTTTCGGAACCGATCTCATAAGCGTCCTGGTAGTAGTCCAGGTTGTCGTTCGTCATGAACGGCGCCGGGTAGTACACGCGGCCGAGCTTGCCTTCCTTGCGAATCTCGATCTTCGCCGCGATCGGGTGGATCGACGCGGTCGAGTTGTTGATGTACGAGATCGACCCGGTCGGCGGCACGGCCTGCAGGTTCTGGTTGTAGATTCCGTGCTTCACAACGGATGCCTTCAGCTCGGCCCAGTCGGCCTGCGTCGGAATCGATACCCCGGCCTGGGTGAAGAGTTCGGCGCCGCGCGCGGTCGTCGGCTCCCAGACCTGGTCGGTGTACTTGTCAAAGAATGCGCCCGAGGCATAGGTGGAGTTTTCGAAGCCTTCGAAGGTGCGGCCACGTTCGATGGCGATGGCGTTCGAGGCGCGCAGGGCGTGGAACAGCACCGTGTAGAAGTAAATGTTGGTGAAGTCGATGCTCTCGTCGCTGCCGTAGTAGACGCGCTCGCGGGCGAGGTAGCCGTGCAGGTTCATCTGGCCGAGGCCGATCGCGTGAGAGCGATCGTTGCCGTCTTCAATGGATCGAACCGAGCTGATGTGGCTCTGCTCGGACACCGCGTTGAGGCCGCGAATGGCGGCATTGACGGTGCGTCCGAGGTCGCCGGAATCCATTGCGAGGGCAATGTTCATCGACCCGAGGTTGCAGGAGATGTCCTTGCCGATCTCGTTGTACGAGAGGTCCTCGTTGTAGGTCGTCGGTGTGTTCACCTGCAGAATCTCGGAGCACAGGTTCGACATGTTAATGCGGCCCTCGATCGGGTTCGCCGCGTTCACCGTGTCTTCAAACATGATGTACGGGTAGCCCGATTCGAACTGAATCTCGGCGAGGGTCTGGAAGAACTCGCGCGCCTTCATCTTCGACTTCTTGATGCGGGGGTTGTCGACCATCTCGTGGTACTTCTCGGTCACGGAGATGTCGGCGAAGGGCACGCCGTAGACGCGCTCCACGTCGTAGGGCGAGAAGAGGTACATCCACTCGTCATTCTTGGCCAGCTCGAACGTGATGTCGGGAATGACGACTCCGAGCGAGAGCGTCTTGATGCGGATCTTCTCGTCGGCATTCTCCCGCTTGGTGTCGAGAAAGCGCATGATATCGGGGTGGTGCGCGTGCAGGTAGACCGCGCCGGCGCCCTGGCGGGCACCGAGCTGGTTGGCGTAGCTGAAGGAGTCTTCGAGCAGCTTCATGACGGGGATGATGCCGCTGGACTGGTTTTCGATCTGCTTGATCGGCGCGCCGGCCTCACGAATGTTGCTGAGCAGCAGGGCCACGCCGCCGCCGCGCTTGGAGAGCTGTAGCGAGGAATTGATGCCGCGGCTGATCGACTCCATGTTGTCTTCGATGCGCAGCAAGAAGCAGGAGACGAGCTCGCCGCGCTGGGCCTTGCCCGAGTTCAGAAAAGTGGGGGTCGCGGGCTGAAAACGGCCGGCGATAATCTCTTCGACCAGGGTGACGGCGAGCTTCTCGTCGCCGGAGGCCAAGCCAAGCGCGGTCATGACGACGCGGTCTTCGAAACGCTCGAGGTACCGCTTGCCGTCGAAGGTTTTGAGCGTGTAAGAGGTGTAGTACTTGAACGCGCCGAGAAAGCTCTGAAAACGGAACTTCTTGGAGTAGGCCAGGTCGTTCAGGCTCGTGATGAACTCGAACGAGTACTGGTCGAGCACGGCCTGCTCGTAGTATTCCTTCTCAACCAGGTAATCCAGGCGTTCGCGCAGCGAGTGAAAGAACACCGTGTTCTGGTTGACGTGCTGCAAAAAGAACTCGCGGGCCGCCTCGCGGTCCTTGTCGAACTGGATCTCCCCGTTCGGGCCGTACAGGTTCAACATCGCGTTGAGCGAGTGGTAGTCCATGCTCGAGGGGGCAACGATGGGCGTGATCTTCACGGCTGTTGTTTCCAAAATTCTTCCAATCCGTCGTGAACGATGCGCACATCATCCGGTGTTCCAAATACTTCAAAGCGGTAAAGATGCGGCACCTTGCACTTGGCGGCAATGATGTCGCCGGCCAAGCAGTAGGTTGTACCGAAGTTCATGTTGCCGGCGCCGATGACGCCGCGAATCAGCGACCGGTTGGTCTCGTTGTTCAAGAACTTGATGACCTGCCTGGGCACGGCCCCGCCCACACTGCCGCCACCATAGGTGGGCACGCAGAGCACGAACGGCTCCGTAGCCACAAGCGGTTTTTCGCGCGCATACAGCGGTATGCGCGCTGCCTTCCGACCGAGTTTCTCGACGAACCGACGAGTGTTACCCGAGGTACTCGAGAAATACACGATGTCAGTCATCTGGATAGGCGATTCTGGTCGGGCCAGACATCCGGGCCAGTGGGGGCCTGCGGATGTTTGTGCTGATGTGAACTACGCGAGGCGGGCAGCGAGTGCGTTGATCTTGTCGGGGCGAAAGCCCGACCAGTGCTCTTCGTCGGTGATCACGACGGGCGCCTGCAGGTAGCCCAGAGCCTTGACGGCCTCCAGGGCGTTTTCGTCGACCGACAGGTCGAGCACCTCATACTCGATGCCCTTGTTGTCGAGGGCACGGTAGGTCGCCGTGCACTGCACGCAGGAGGGCTTCGTGTAAACGGTGATTGCCATGGTTATGGCCTTTCTTCTTGGCAGTTCAAGTCTAAATCTGTTCGACATACTTCGCAAGTATGTTCGATAAAACTCTGTGACCCCGGACGAGAATTTGTCAGAGATTACGGTGCAGATCATCGCGCAAAGTGAGCACGTATGCTGTCCGACCGTAGAGCCTGACCAGAGTTCTAATACTACATCTAGTGATCCCCGAGCTCAAGAGCCACTACATGCAGTAATTACAATTATGTAGTTATCCACCGACATTCCACATGTTGCACACAGTCCGGCAACTCAGAACTCCCCGCATTCCGCGGAATTACACCCGGTTATCCACAGGCACCGTTCTCGACTGTATTTTGCCTGTGGAATCGTAGTCGGCGTGTCGCACCCCCACCGTCGCGGGCATCCGCCGCTCGGCTGGGGCGCCGGCCAGGCACGCACAAACGGGCCGGTCCCCACCGAAGTGGCGACCGGCCCGTCAGGCGGTGCTGGCTAAGCGGATGCCTGCGCCCTACTTGGTCAGCGGCGACAGCTTCGGGTCATTGGCATAGGCCTCAGCCGCATTCTCCTTGGTCACGATCACCGGCGGCAACAGGAACGCGGGCACGATCTTGTTGCCGTTGTCGTAGGTGTCGTCGTTGGTCTCGGCGGTGCCTCCGGTCTGGAGCACCTTGACCATATCAATGGCCTGCTTCACGAGGACGCGGGTGTCCTTGTTGATCGTCGAGTACTGCTCGCCCGCCATGATCGACTTGACGGACTCGACCTCGGAGTCCTGACCGGTGACGACCGGGATGGGCTTGCCGGCTGCCTTCACCGAGGTGATGATGGCGCGTGCCAGGGTGTCGTTCGGCGACAGGACCCCGTCGAGTTCCTGGCTTCCGTAGGTGCTGGTGAGCAGCGAGTCCATACGGCTCTGAGCGTTCTCCGGCTTCCAGTCTGCGGTTGCAGTCTGCTTGATGTCGGTCTGACCGGAGGCCACAACGAGAGTTCCGTCATCGATCTTCGGCTGCAGCACGCTCATCGCCCCGTTGAAGAACACCGGAGCATTGGCGTCGGCAGAGTTGCCCGAGAACAATTCGATATTGTACGGCCCCTCGGGCTTCTTAGCGGCAAGACCATCCAGGAGTGCCTGACCCTGCAGTTCCCCCACCTTGAAGTTGTCGTAGGCCACGTAGTAGTCAACGTTGTCGGTGTTCAGAATGAGGCGGTCGTAGGCGATGACGATGGCACCGGCATCGTGGGCATCCTTGACCTGCGTGCCGAGCTGGCCGCCGTCCTGGGCTCCGATGATAATGACCTTGGCACCGTTCGTGACCATGGCGGAAATTTGGTCCTGCTGGTCCTTGACCGTGGTCGAGGCTCCGGCGTACTGCACGTCGCCCTTGAAGCCGGCCTCCTTGAGACCGTCTTCAAACAGACCACCGGCCAGCACCCAGTTTTCGCTCGTCTTCGAGGGGAGCGCAACGCCGATGACGGAGTCTTCCGGGAATCCGGCTGCGGCGCTGCCGCCGCCGGCCGTCTCCGGAGCTCGGCTGGAGCAACCGGAGAGCGCCATGAGCGCTACTGCGGCGACCGCTGTGACCGTGAGAATTTTTCGCATGTCAATCACTTTCTGTTCATTGGGTTAAAGGGTAGGCAGAGGGAAAATCATCAGACTGGTAGCGTTCGAAGAACGGCTCACGTTCAGTTGGCAGCGCTGTCGGCGGGCCGCGCCGAAGCCGGTGTGCCGGCATCCGGGAGCACTGCAGGTGGCGCCGTTGGCGGATCAGAAACCTTGCGGTTGCGGGTGAGCAGGCCGATGATCGATGGCCGGCCCTGGCTCTTGTTCCAAACGTCCACGCCCACGGCCACCAGGAGTACCAGTCCCTTGATGATCTGTACGAGGTCAGAACCTACGCCGAGCAGTTGCAGCCCGTTATTCAGTACGGCCATGACCAGACCACCCACGATGGAGCCGATCACGGTGCCAATACCACCCGACACCGCAGCGCCGCCAATGAAGACCGCGGCGATCGCGTCGAGTTCCCAGCTGAGGCCGTCCTGCGGCCCGGATGCCCCGGCGCGAGCCACGAAGATCATGCCGGCCAGGGAGGCCAGGATCGACATGTTCATCATGACAAGAAAGTTGACGCGTCGGGAGTTGACCCCCGAGAGCTCAGCAGCGAGTTTGTTGCCGCCTACCGCGTAGACGTGGCGCCCCAGGATGGTGTTGCGGGTGACGAAGCTGTAGAACAGCACGAGCACGCCGAGGATGATTCCCGACACCGGGAAGCTCGTGCCGACCCGCCCACCGGCGAAGAGGAAGGTCGCGTAGAGGACGACAGCGTCGAGGAGGCCGATCTTGAGCAAGCTGGCCCAGAGGGGGGACATCTCAGAGTGCATCGTTTTCTGCACCCGCCTGGCCCGCCACTCCCGCACGGCAATGGCAATCGCGATCAGAAAGCCGAGTAGCAGGGTGAGGTTGTTGTAACCGGTGGCCGGCCCCATCTCGGGCAGGTAACCGGCACCGATCACGGTGAAGCCTTCAGGCACGGGCACCGTGTTGGCGTTACCGAAGAACTGGTTGCCGCCGCGAAAGATCAGCATGCCGGCCAAAGTGACGATGAAGGCGGGAACCCCGATGTAGGCCACCCAGAATCCCTGCCAGGCTCCAATCACTGCACCGACGAGCAAGCCAAAAAGTACGGCCAGCGGCCAGGGAAAACTCCACTCCGACATCGAGGTCGCGACGACGATACCGGAGAAGGCGGCGACCGAGCCGACCGACAGGTCGATATGGCCGGCGATGATCACCATGACCATGCCGATAGCGAGAATGAGAATGTAGGAGTACTGGCTGACCAGGTTGATCAGGTTGCCCGAGGAGAGGGTGAGACCATCGGTCAGAATTTGGAATAGGACGATGATGGCGATCAGGCTGAACAGGATTCCGAACTGGCGAAGATTGTTCTTGCCGCGACCGAAGATCGACCTGCGGCCTTCGTCCTTTTTCGTATCGATCGGGGTCGTGTTGAAGCTCATATGCTGCGCACCTTTTTCTTGGCAGAGGTCATGCTTTTCATCAGGGATTCCGGGTCGGCATCGGCACCGTCAATGCAGTCGGTGATGGCGCCCTCGAAGATTGTGTAGATGCGGTCGGCCAGACCAAGCAGCTCCGGCAGCTCGGACGAGATGAGGATCACGCCTTTGCCCTGGGCGGCGAGGGCCTGAATGATGCCGTAGATCTCGTATTTCGCCCCGACGTCGATGCCGCGGGTAGGTTCATCCAGGATCAGGATGTCGGGGTCGGTGAACATCCACTTGGCCAGCACAACCTTTTGCTGGTTGCCGCCGGACAGTTTGCTCACGCCCATATCGACGTTGGGCGTTTTGATCCGCAGACTCTTGCGGTACTCCTCGGCGATCGAGTACTCCTTGGCATCGTTCACAACGGGGCCGGCCGAGATTTTCGACAACTTGGCCGAGACGACGGAGCGTTTGATGTCGTCGAGCAGGTTGAGTCCGAGCGCTTTGCGGTCCTCGCTGACGTAGGCGAGACCGTGCCCGATGGCCTCGCCGACGTTGCGCAGCTCGATCTCCTTACCGTCCTTGAAAATGTGGCCGGAGATGAAATTACCGTAGGAACGGCCGAAGATGCTCATGGCGAGCTCAGTGCGCCCGGCGCCCATCAGCCCGGCGATGCCGACGATCTCGCCGGTGCGCACGGTCAGGTTGGACCCTTTCACGACCATCCGCTCGGACATCTGAGGGTGTTGCACTGTCCAGTCGCGCACCTCGAAGAACACCTCGCCGATTTTCGGTGTGCGGTCGGGAAACCGGCTCTCCAGACTGCGGCCGACCATGCCGCGAATAATGCGGTCCTCGTTGACGCCGTCGGCAGCGATGTCGAGGGTCTCGATTGCTCGGCCGTCGCGAATGATGGTGATCGAGTCGGCGATCTGTTCGATCTCGTTGAGCTTGTGGGAGATCATGATCGAACTGATGCCCTTGCTCTTGAGCCCACGAATGAGGTCGAGCAGGTGTTGGGAGTCGGCCTCGTTGAGCGCGGCCGTCGGTTCGTCGAGGATGAGCACCTTCACCGATTTGTTCAGCGCCTTGGCGATTTCGACCAGTTGCTGCTTGCCAACGCCGATGTTCTTGATCAGGGTGTCGGGGTCGTCGCGGAGGCCGACCCGAGCGAGCAGCTCGTAGGCGGTTCGCTTGGCTCCAACCCAGTCAATGGCACCCCACTTGGTGGGTTCATTACCGAGAAAGATGTTCTCGGTAATCGAGAGTTCAGGAATGAGGGCGAGTTCCTGGTGAATGATGACGATTCCGGCCGCTTCGCTGGAGCGGATGTCCTTGAACCTCATCTCGGTGCCCTGAAAGATGATGTCGCCCGAATAGGAGCCGTATGGGTAGACCCCGGAGAGCACCTTCATGAGCGTGGACTTGCCGGCACCGTTCTCGCCGCAGATCGCGTGGATCTCTCCGGCCAGGACGGTGAGGGACACATCGGAGAGCGCTTTCACACCGGGAAACTCCTTGGTGATGGAACGCATCTCCAAGATCACGTGCTCAACCGGCATTGGTTTACTCCTCCGTCAGCGGTCATTGTGACCGTTCACATCGAAGTCTATGCTGGTCTCTGCGTCTAGCCATGTCAAGGGCTGTTAATAACGCTTAAGTAACGGCAGTCGGGAGACCGGCACCGGTCCGCTGGATCCGCGCACGACCAGTCGCGGGGCGATAGGGGCCGACGGCACTTCCTCACTCATTCCCATCTCGCCCAGGAGCGTCGCGAAAGCCAGACGGCCGATCGCATCGAAGTCCTGATGCACGGTGGTAAGTGGCGGCCAGCTGTGGCTGGCCACCGGAATATCGTCGAATCCGACCACGCTCACGTCACCCGGAACACTGAGCCTGGCGTCGTGCAAAGCGTGCAGCAGCCCCAGCGCCATCTCGTCGTTGGCCGCGAACACGGCTGAGAAGTCCCGGGATCGGAGCAACTCCTGACCCGCGAAATATCCAAAATCCGCGCTCCAGTCCCCCAAAATCGGCGGGTGAGTGATCAGGTCAGCGTCGTCAATCTCGAGCAGAAACCCGCGCATACGCGCTTCGGCCTCGTTCCAGTCCTGCGGTCCGGCCAGGTGCACGATCTCCCGGTGACCCAGATCGATGAGATGTCGGGTGGCCATTTTCGCGCCCAGGATCTGGTCGGCCGCGAGCGCCCGCAGATCATGCTTTCCGGTGGATTGCAGGCTGACGTAGGGAACAGCAATGTCTAATCGCTCGAGCACATCGAAGACTCGTTCCTGGGGAGCGATGATCACGAGGCCCTCGACCGCCTGATCGAGCAGGTGCTCCAATGCGTCCTCGATCGCAGCCGGGTCGGCGCCGCCCAGGTTGGCGGTGTCAACAAAGTACCCCTGCCGCCGCGCAGCATCCTCGATCGCGGCGACGCTCCGGGTCGGGCCGTACTGAGCGCTGGACGCGGTGAGAATTCCGATCGTACGGGACCGGCCCTTCGACAACGCCCTGGCCGCTTGATTCGGCCGATATTGCAGTTCCTCCATCACCTGGAGAATTCGGGCCTTCGTGGTCGCGCGAATGCTGGGGTGGTCGTTGAGCACGCGGGACACCGTCTGGTGTGACACCCCGGCCAGGCGCGCGACATCACGGATGCTGGGTGCGCGATCTTTGGGAAGATCTGCCGACATGGACAACCTTGCTCGCATGTGCACGGTCACAATTGTGAACGCAGGTCCATTATGCTCCCCGCCCGGTTTCTCGGGGATCCAGTTCTGGGTCTAAACGCGCCCGGCGCACGGTGCCGACAGCGCGTGACGAAGCCGGCAGAACAGGTCACACTGTAGGCATGCCCATTCTGAACAAAGACATGACCCTGTGTATTTCGCTTTCGGCCCGGCCGAGCAATCTGGGTACCCGGTTCCACAACTACCTCTACGAGGAGCTGGGCCTGAACTTCATCTACAAGGCGTTCGCCCCGGCCAACCTGGCCGACGCCATCGCGGGTGTACGTGGGCTGGGCATTCGCGGCTGCGCGGTGTCCATGCCCTACAAGGAAGACGTCATCGCACTCATCGACGAAATGGACGCTTCGGCTGCGGCCATCGACTCGGTCAACACCATCGTGAACGACGGCGGTCACCTGACCGCCTACAACACTGACTATTCGGCCGTGCAGCGCTTGCTAGTCCAGCACGACGTGTCGAGCGACTTCTCGGTGATCGTGCGCGGGAGCGGCGGCATGGCCAAGGCCGTCGCGGCAGCCCTGCACGACGCCGAGTTCACCCGTGGCACGATTGTCGCCCGCAACGAGGTCGCCGGCCGGGCCCTGGCCGCACTCTATGACTACGGCTGGGCGCCCGACATCGGCATGCTCACCGCTGACCTGATCGTCAACGTCACGCCGGTGGGCATGGCCGGCGGTGCTCACGCCAACGACCTGTCGTTCCCCGACACGGCGATCAAGGCGGCGAGCCTGGTCTTCGACGTCGTGGCGTCCCCCGCCGAGACACCGCTCATCGTGGCGGCGCGAGCGCTCGGCAGGCCCGTTATCACGGGGGCCGAGGTGGTGGCCTTGCAAGCCGAGGAGCAATTCTTTCTGTACACGGGCATCCGTCCTACCCCCGATCAGGTGCGCTGTGCCGCCGCTTTCTCCCGCCAGCCCTGAACCTTTTTTGCACAGCGACCGGGCCCGGAACGTGGGCGCAGCTTATAAACTGCGCCGGCGTTCGCACTGCGAGCCTGGGCGCGAAAACATGCGGGCTCAGGCCCGGGGCAGTGCGCTCTCGAGGTCGGCGATGAGGTCGGCGATGTCTTCGATGCCGACCGACAGGCGCACGATGTTGTCGGGAACCTCCAGCTCGGTGCCGCGCACCGAAGCGTGCGTCATCTCCGAGGGGTAGTTCACGAGCGATTCGACCCCGCCGAGCGACTCGGCCAGCTGGAACAGGTGCATCGACTCGGCGAACAGGCGCGCAGCAGCGGCACCACCGGCGAACGCAACGGAGATCATGCCGCCAAAGCCGGACATCTGCTTTTTCGCCAGCTCATGGCCGGGGTGGCCGGGCAGGCCCGGGTAGAAGACCTGCGCGATCGCGGGGTGACCGTCGAGATACTCGGCGATGGCCTGGGCGTTGCTGCAGTGGCGGTCCATGCGCACCGAGAGCGTCTTGATGCCGCGCACGGTGAGCCAGGAGTCGAGCGGCGCCGACACCGGTCCGGCCGCGAACTGCAGAAACTGGGCCTTCTCGTGCAGCTCGTCGTCGTTGATGATGAGCGCGCCGCCGAGCACATCGGAGTGGCCGCCAAGGTATTTGGTAGTCGAGTGCACGATGACGTCGGCGCCGAATTCAAGCGGATGCTGCAGCGCCGGTGATGCAAAGGTGTTGTCGACGATCGCGACCACGCCGTGCCGGTGCGCGATCTCGGCGAGCGCCGCGATGTCGCTGATCTTCATGAGCGGGTTGCTCGGTGTCTCGACCCAGAGGATTCTGGTCTCCGAGCGGATAGCCGCTTCGACAGCCTCGAGGTCGCTCATCTCCACCGTGGTGTTCGTCACGCCCCAGGCGGCATGCACCGTGTTGATGAGGCGGTGGGTTCCGCCGTAGACGTCGTTGCCGAGCACGACGTGATCGCCCGGCTTCAAAATGGCGCGAAGGATGGTGTCTTCTGCAGCGAGGCCGCTCGCGAAGGACAAGCCGTGCTTGCCGCCCTCGAGCGCGGCAAGCAGGGTCTCGAGCACGGTCCGGGTGGGGTTACCTCCACGACTGTACTCGTAGCCGTCGCGGAGGTTGCCGATGCCGTCCTGCACGTAGGTGGAGGTCTGATAGATCGGCGGAATGACGGCGCCAGTGGTCGGATCGAATGCCTGACCGGCGTGGATGGCGATCGTGTCGAACTTCTGAGTGTTATTCATGGCGCTCCCTCTGTGAAAAAAATGTTCAGGCGCTCAGGTAGCTGAGCAGGTCGTGCCGGGTGATGACGCCGAGCGGTTTACCGCCGTCGGTCACGAGCAGCGCGTCGTGCTCGGCGAACGCGGCGCGCGCGGCGGCAACGGGTTCGTTGACGCCGATCAGCGGGAGCGCGTCGCCGACGATGGAGCCAACCCGGTCGGTGAGCTTAGCGTCACCGGAGAAGACGAGGTCCATCAGGGCGCGCTCATCCACGGCGCCGAGCACCTCGCCCATGACGACGGGCGGTTTAGCGCTTAGTACGAGCAGCTGCGACACACCCTGACTCGTCATGGTCTCGATCGCATCGTGCACCGTGTCACTCGGGTGCACGTAGACCAGGGCCGGTAGGCGACCAGTCTTCGATTCCAGCAAATTGGCGACTGCGTGACCGGCGGGAGCGTTGCTGAACCCATAGCTGCGCATCCACCCGTCGTTGAAGATCTTGCCGAGGTAGCCGCGGCCGCCGTCGGGCAGCAACACGACGATCGTGTCGTCGGGGCCAAGCCTTTCGGCCGCGCGCAACGCGGCCACAACGGCCATCCCGCTCGAGCCGCCGACGAGGATTCCTTCTTCGAGGGCGAGCCGGCGGGTCATGGCGAAGGCGTCGGCGTCGGAGACGGCGATGACCTCGTGCACGACGGTGGGATCGTAGGCGCCCGGCCAGAAATCCTCGCCGACGCCCTCGACGAGGTAGGGACGGCCGGTTCCCCCAGAATAGACGGAGCCTTCCGGGTCGGCACCGATGATTCGCACGGTGTCACTGGAGACCTCGCGCAGGTAGCGGCCGGTGCCGGTGATGGTGCCGCCGGTTCCGACGCCCGCGACGAAGTGGGTGACTGTTCCGTCGGTGTCACGCCAGATCTCCGGTCCGGTGGTCTCATAGTGGCTGAGCGGGCCGTTCAAGTTGAAGTACTGGTTGGGCTTGAAGGCACCGGGAATATCCCGGGCCAGCCGGTCTGAGACGCTGTAGTACGATTCGGGGTCGTCAGGCGCAACCGAGGTCGGCGTCACGACGATCTCGGCGCCGTAGGCCGTGAGCACGTTGCGTTTGTCTTCGCCCACCTTGTCGGGCAGAACGAACACGCACTTGTAGCCGCGCTGCTGCGCCACCAGGGCCAGGCCGACACCGGTGTTGCCCGAGGTTGGCTCGACGATGGTGCCGCCCGGCTTGAGCAGGCCGTCGCGCTCGGCGGCATCGATGATGCGCACCGCGATGCGGTCCTTCGCCGAACCGCCCGGGTTGAGATATTCAAGCTTCACAAGCACCGTTGCGCTCACTCCTGCGGTGACCTTGTGGAGTTTGACTAGCGGGGTGTCACCGATGAGGTCAAGAATGGTGTCTGCGATCTTCATGGAAATTCCTTCTGTCGGGCTGCGCGCCAGTTGGCAGGCGCGGCCTCGGGGTTGCTCACCGGGTAAGCGGTGGCCGTCACGAGCGCAGGGATCGGCTAGTGACAGCAGCAACACGACGAATGAACGGGCACTTTTCGATCCTAACGGGCAGCGCCAGCCAGCGACCAGCCTGAGAAATGACTGTGAGGGCAGCATCGGGGGAAAGAACAGGAGCGCCTGATACGTTCGAAGGGAAGTAGCACCAATAGAGAGGCCACACGTGACCCCCCAGCCCGGCTCCCCCGCGAATAAAGCGTCAATCAAGGATGAACGTGCCGCGAAGCGCGCGAAAAAGCTGGAGGAATACCACCGCCAGCAACAGCGCGGCAAGCGCAATCGCCTGATCGGCGTCATCGGTGGTGGGGTGGCCATCGTCGCTATCATCGCCCTGGTGGTGACAGCGTTCGTGTCGACCCCGAAGGCTGCGAACTATGCCGGCGGCGGGGCCGGTAACGCATCGACGATCGACGGGGCCGAGACCTTCTCCAACACGGCCGGCCACGTCAAGACGGCCGTCACGTATGAGCAGACGCCGCCCGCCGGCGGCGAGCACAACGCGGCCTGGCTTAATTGCGGAGTCTACGAACAAGCGGTTCCGAACGAGAATGCCGTTCACTCGCTCGAGCATGGGGCCATCTGGGTGACCTACGACGCGGCGATCTCCGACACCGAGCTGGAGACGCTCAAGGCCCAACTGCCGTCGAGCTACGTCATCCTCTCGCCGTTCGAGGGCATTCCCGCGCCGATCGTACTGAGCGGCTGGAACTCGCAGCTGCAGGTCGACCGCGCCGATGACCCGCGCATCCCCGAATTTTTCACGGAATTCTGGAAGAGCACGAACGTGCCAGAAAACGGTAGCCCCTGCTCGGGCGCGATCGACGCCCCCGGCAAGGTCTCCTAGAACACACGCGCACCGTGACTTCAGCCAGCCCACAGGCCACAGCGGATGCCCACCCGTCCCACGCGCGCCGGTCGCTTCTGCGTGCCCTCATCGTCACGGCGATTGCCACGGCGCTGATCGTCGGTGCTGTGGCCTTCTCGATCGGGCGGCTGAGCACGATCGTCGATGCGACACCCGGCACGACCAGCGCCGAGGCTGGCTTTTCTAGGGACATGCAGGAGCACCACAACCAGGGCGTCGAACTCGCACTGATCATTCGTGACCGTACCGACGATGCCCCCGTGCGGCTGCTCGCCTACGACATTGCTACGACGCAGGCCCAGCAGAGCGGGCAGATGTCGGGGTGGCTCGCCGTCTGGAACCTCCCGCAGTTCGCGCCGGAACCCTCCATGACCTGGATGACCCGGCCGACACTGGAGGGCGAGTCGCACGATTCGTCGCACACGGCCGATTCCGGCGCCGCACACGTCGCCGGAGAGCCGATGCCCGGGCTCGCGACCGCCGCGCAGATCGCGGCGCTCACCGCGGCGTCCGACATGGAAGCGGAGCGGGAGTTTCTCGTCATCATGATCGCCCATCACCGGGGGGCGATCGAAATGGCCGAGGCCGTGCTGGACCGCAGCACAAATGCGACCGTGCAGGCCTTCGCAACCTCGGTGGTGCTGAGCCAGGAATCCGAGATCGACCTGATGACCGGTATGCTCGCCGAACGCTCCTAGCTCGCCCCCGACGATCCCGGGCCCACCATATGAACCCGGGGCCCAATCCTCCCCCACTCCCGTACACACGAGTTCCGTGCAGAATGCCAGGCGCAGAATCATTTAGTGCGAAAAATTTGCGCGCGGGGGAGCAGGGAGTGGGGGCTATGGTGCGGAATGTTAGGGGGCCGGGAGTCGCTCGGGGGCTTCGGAAGGGACGAGGCTCGACGTGATCTGGCGGGCGTAGAGGCTCGCATAGACGGTGCCGCGGGCGAGCAGTTCGGCGTGGGTGCCGCGCTCGACGATGCGGCCGGCGTCGACGACGAAGATCACGTCGGCGCCGACGATCGTCGACAGGCGGTGGGCAATCGCGATGGTGGTGCGACCGTGGCTCGCAGTGTCGAGGGCGGCTTGCACCACGCTCTCCGAGAGGGAATCGAGCGCGCTCGTGGCCTCGTCGAGGATGAGCACCGGCGGGTCCTTGAGCAGCACCCGCGCGATGGCGATGCGCTGCTTCTCGCCGCCGGAGAGCCGGTAGCCGCGCTCCCCGACCATCGTGTCGTACTTCTCGGGGAACGAGTCAATCGTGTCGTGAATGTTGGCGGCGCGCGCGGCAGCGACCAGCTCGGCATCCGTTGCCTCGGGTTTGGCGTAGCGCAGGTTCTCGGCGATCGTCGCGTGGAACAGGTAGGTCTCCTGGCTGACGATGCCGATGTGCGACACCAGCGACTCCTGCTGCAGGTCGCGCACATCGACACCGGAGAACATCACCCGGCCGGCCGAGGCCTCGTAGAAGCGCGGAATCAGGTATGACACCGTGGTCTTACCGGCGCCCGACGGACCGACGAAGGCCGCGAACTGGCCCGGTTCGATCATCAAGGACACGTCGTCGAGGGTCGGTCGGGCATCACCGCCGGCATCCGGGTAGTTGAAGCGCACGTGGTCGAATTCAACCCGGCCTCCATCGGAGCCGGCCGACGGCACGAGCGCCGCGTCCGGCTTGTCGCTGATCGCCGGCTTCAGGTCGAGGTACTCGAAGATGCGTGCGAACAAGGCTGATGAGGTTTGCAGGTCGAGCGCGACGCGCATGAGTCCGAGCAGCGGAAAGATCAGTCGCGCCTGCACGGTGGTGAACGCCACGATCGTACCGGGCGTGATGTCGGTCGTGCCATTGAACACGAGTGCCCCGGCCACGAGGTAGACGATCGCAGGAATGGCCGATAGGAACACGCTCACCGTGGCGAAGAACCACTGGCCGCTCATCTGCTGACTCACCTGCAGGCGCACCTGATTGCGGTTCTCTTCAGCGTAGCGTTCGATCTCGTTCTGCTGCCTGGTGAAGCTCTTCGACAGGAGGATGCCAGACACGCTCAAGGTTTCCTGCGTGATGGCGGTCATGTCCGACAGCGATTCCTGGGTCTTGCCAGCAATGCGCGCCCGCACCTGGCCGACGCGGCGCTGGGCGAACACCAGAATGGGCATGAGTACCACCGCCACGATCGTCAGCTGCCAGTTCAGCAGCAGCATCGCCACGAAGGCGGCGATCACCGTGACGGTGTTGCCGAGGATGCTCGAAATGGTGTTGGTCAGCACCGTCGCGACACCGCCGACGTCGTTTTGCAACCGCGATTGAATGACACCGGTCTTGGTTTTGGTGAAGAAGCTGAGCTCCATCGCCTGCAGGTGGGTGAACAGCCTTACGCGTAGGGCGCCCATGACTTTGTTGCCTACCGTCGCGGTAAGCCAGGTCTGCCAGACACCGAGCAGCGCATTGACCAGGAATACACCGAGCATGAGCGCAACGAGAACGCCGAGAACCGAGAGGTTGGGGGTGCCGCCGGCGGGAAACAGTCCGTCGTCGAAGGCGCGCTGGGTGAGGAGCGGCGGCACCACCGACAGAGCGGCGCTGACCAGAACGAGTACGACGGTGACGACGAGGGTGCTGCGATGCGGGGCGAAAAGTGCGCTGATACGTCGCAGCAGGTGCGGGATGCGCGGGGCGAGGGCGTTCTCGGCGCGCTGCGCCGCAGCATCCGCTCCACTAACTCGCTTGCGCGGGCGCTCGACGCCCGCCTGCTGCCGCGAACCCGGGCCCGGGCCCGGAGCACCGTGCATTCCACTCATGCATTCACTCTAAAGCTCAATGCAGATCGCCCAAAACGGATGCCCGCAGCCGACCGGCCCGCGGGCATCCGTTCCCGCACGAGCGCGCATCTAGCCCTTGGTCGACCCGGCGAGCAGGCCGCGCACGAAGAACCGCTGCAGGGAGAAGAACACGATCAGCGGAACCAGAATCGACAGGAAGGCACCGGCTGTGAGCAGATGCCAGTCCTGCCCACGCGCACCGGAAAGTTCGGCGAGCAGTTTGGTCATCGGGGCGACCGCGCCGTCCGCGAAGATCAGTGCCACCAGCAGGTCGTTCCAGACCCAAAGAAACTGGAAGATGGCGATCGACGCGATGGCCGGCATGGTCAGCGGCAACACGATGCGAAAGAAGATCTGCCCGTGGCCGGCGCCGTCGACCCTGGCCGCTTCAATGACCTCACTCGGTATCTCCGAGATGAAGTTGTGCAGCAGGTAGATGGCCAGTGGAAGAGCGAACATCGTGTGCGCAATCCACACCTGCGAATAGCCGCTGCCCGGGTTTAGCGCTGCGACCACGGGGTAACCAAAAATCGTACCACCGGAGAAGAACTGAAGCAGCGGCACCAGCGCCATCTGAATGGGCACGATCTGCAGCGCGAACACTGCGATGAACATGGCATTCTTGCCCCGAAAGTCGATCCAGGCGAAGGCATAGGCCGCGAGGCTGGCAATCATCAATGGGATGAGCGTAGCTGGCAGGGTAATGGCGACCGAGTTAATGAAGGAACCGGCCAGATTGAGCTGGCTGTTTCCGGCAGCCAGCGCAGCTGTGTAGTTGTCGAAGGTGACCCCGGTGTTGGTGAAAATGGTCCACCAACCGGTGCTACGCACCTGCTGCGCCGGCCGGAACGACGATACGAGCAGGCCCAGCGTGGGGATAGACCACAGCACCGCGATGATGAGCGCCCCAATGGTCGCCCCGCGGCTGGTGAGCCGTTTTTTGGTGTTGCGGGCGATTGGCGACTCCATCCGGCGAACGCCGCGTCGCAGTCGCCGCGTGGTCTGGGCGTCAACGGGAAGTCTTACGGGCATGACGGAGCTCATCGGATTTCCCTCTGCTTCTTGATCTGGCGGGCGTTGTAGATGACGATCGGCAGCACCAGCAGAAACAAGACCAGGGCAAAGGCGGCTGAACGGCCCTGCTCGAAGTTCTTGAACTGGGTGTACATTTCGTTGGCGACGACGCTGGTCTCGTTAGACCCGGCCGTCGTGGTGCGCACAATGTCAAAGACCTTCAGCGACACGATGGAGATTGTCGTCAAAACGACGACGAGGGCACTGCGGATGCCGGGGACCGTCACGTTCACGAACTGCTCCCAAGCGTTGGTGCCATCGAGCTCGGCCGCCTCCATCTGCTCGGTCGGTACGCCCTTGATGGCGGCAGACAGCACGACCATGGCGAACCCGGTCTGTACCCAGATGAGAATCACGATGAGAAACAGGGTGTTGAACGGGGACACAGACAGAAAGTCGACCGGCTGCCCGCCAAACATGACCACAAGCTGGTTCAGCAGGCCGATCTGCTCCTGGTCGGCCGGGCGGGCCGTGTAGACGAAACGCCAAATAATGGATGCTCCCACCAGCGAGATGGCCATCGGCATGAAGACCAGAATCTTGAAATACTTCTCACCTCGGCTCTTGTCGATGAACACCGCATACGCGAGACCGGCGACGGTCGAGATGGTCGGAACGATCAGCACCCAGACAATCGTGTTGAGCACGATGCGCACGTTCTCGGGCTGCGTGAAAATCCAGGCGAAGTTGTCCAGGCCGACGAACCGGTCACCGCGAGCGCTCATGAAGGCCTGCACCGTGGTCTGAATCGTCGGAATCACCAAGCCGATGGCCAGCAGGAGCACGGCCGGGGCAAGGAAACCGACCAACTGGAACAGGTAGCCAGCGCCCTTGCGCGAGCGGTAGTCGATGTAAAAGAAGCCGAGGCCCAGTACGCCGGCACCGATGATGGCCCACGTATAAGAGTTACCGACCAACAGAATGAGCAGCGGTGCCAGAACGCAGACGGCAAGACGGATGATCGTGTAGATCCGACCAGAGCGTGGGGCAATCTCAACGAAGAACAAGATGGCACCAACGACGACACCAAACGCCAGGATCACGATGGGGACTTGTGCCAGCGCTGGTAGTTGCGCCAACCAGGAGAAGAATGCGGACATCTGAAACCTTTCGAGTACGACAGTGGACCCTGGAGATCACGTATGAACCGGTGAAAACGTGTCGATAACGTACACCTCCAGCGCGAGGTGTGCCGCCCGTTTCTGATCGCGGGCGGCACACCGATCATGCTTATGGTGCTGGAGGTTGAGCTACTTCGACGGCCAGCCTGCCTCGATGCTGGTGAGCACCTCGGAGGTGGGTGTTCCGTTAATCCAGCTGACAATGCCCTTGAAGAAGGTTCCGGATCCGACCGCACCTGGCATCAGGTCGGAGGCGTCAAAGCGGAACGTGGTGTCAGGGTCCTGGAGGATCCTGATCGATTCCGCGAGGATCGGGCTGTCGACGAGTTCGGGGTCGACACCGGTGTTGGCGCTAATACCGCCGCCGATCGACACTAGGCTATTCGCCCACTCCGGCGTCGACAGATACTCCTGCACCGCCACGGTGTCCGCGTCATCGGCGAAAGCACCGACAATCTCGCCACCGCCGGTCACCGCCTGGCCACCGGCTTCGATCGACGGGGTCATGAACGCCCAGATGTCGGCATCCGGGCCAACCTTGCCGCCAGCGTCGCCGAGGAAACCGTCGAAGAAGGATGCTTGGTGGGTCAGGGCGCAAGTGCCGTCAACGATAGGCGCGGCAACATCACCGAAGGGGGTGCTATTGATCGACTTCACGTCGCCAAAACCGGCGTTCACGTAGTCCGGGTTGAGCAGGATTTCGCCGACGGAGTCGAAGGCTTCGGCGATGGCGGGGTCAGTGAACGGAATTTCGTTGTTTAACCACTGGTCGTAGACGTCCGGGCCAGCCTGACGCAGTACGAGGTCTTCGACCCAGTCTGTTCCCGGCCAGCCAGTTGCATCACCGGAGCCGAATCCGGCGCACCACGGCGCCGCTCCGGTTTTTTCCTGAATGGTCTTAGTCACGGCCAGAAGGTCGTCCCAGGTCTCGGGAACTTCCACACCCCACTCCGCGAATTTGGTGGGAGAAAACCAGATAAAGCCCTTGAGGTTGGCCTTGAACGGGGCGCCGTAGAAGACGTCTTCGACCGTGCCGTACTTCTTCCAGTCGGCCGACCAGTACTCGTCGACGTTTGCTTCGACGGCGGCTGGAGCCTTCTTGATAAACCCGCGGCTAGCCAGGTCGGCGAAGAGACCGGGCTGGGGGAAGATTCCAATGTCGGGAGGATTACCGCCCTGAGCTCGGATGGAAATCTGAGATTCGAACTCTTTCGAAAATTCATACTGAATGTCGATGTTGTTGTCTTTTTCCCACTCGGCCCAAGACTTTTCGAGCGCCTCCGCTTCGAAATCGGCGATCGTGCTGTATATGGTGACGACACCGTCGCCCTCGGCTCCGGCGTCATCGGTGGTTGACCCGGGGCCGCCGGAACAACCGGCCAGGGCCAGACCAGCAATCGCCGCCATGGCAATCGGTGCTGTAATTCGACGGTGCAGGAAAGGCCGCATCTTGTTTCTCCTCATTGAGTAGTGCCGGATCGAGTGGTGCTGAATCGAGCAGTCCTTGAACGGTGGCGATCAGTCGCGAACAACGTGAATGTGGCCACGGATCGGGAACCGGTTCCAGACCCTAAAGTACGTTGGCGTATCGGCGTTGGCAAGGCGGTGAATGTAACGGAACGGCAAAGATTTTGATTTTCTTACTGCGTGGCATAAGAGTTTACAGACACCGTCTCAGATAAATCAAGGGCCTTCATGGAACCGGTTCCAGACTTGGTGAAAAGGCGCTAGCCTGTTCCCAACAGTCCCATGGACGGAGGCCGAATGAGTGCGATCGCCGATGTTGCGCGCCTCGCAGGCGTCGCGAAGGCCACAGCCAGCCGCGCGCTGAGCGGTCACGGCTACGTCTCCGCAGAGACCCGAGACAAAGTCATCGCCGCCGCCCGCGAGATCGGCTATGTCGCTTCACCCAATGCCGCCAGCCTCGTGACCGGACGCACCCAGAACGTCGGCGTCATTATTCCATTCATCAGCCGGTGGTTCTTCGGCGAAGTCCTCGAGAGCCTGGAGCAGGCGCTCCTCGTGCAGGGTTACGACATGACCCTGTACAACCTGCCGCCCGCCTCCCCCGAGCGCGACCGGGTGTTCGATTTCTTTCTCGCCCGCAAACGCTTCGATGGCATCATCTCGGTCGGAGTGGCCTTGAGCGAGCAGGAAGTCGACCACCTGCACCGCCTCGGCCGACCGCTGGTCGGCATCGGTGGACCGATCCGCGGCGTTCCCACGATCGAGATCGACGATGTTGCATCAGCCCGACTGGCCACCGAGCACCTGCTCAGCCTCGGGCACCGCGACATCGTGCACGTCGGCGGGAGTCAAATCGATGAGATGGACTTTCACGTGCACAGCAACCGACTGCGCGGTTTTCAGGCGGCAATGGTAGCCGCAGGATTATCGGTGAGCGGATGTTTCTATGCCGCCGAGTTCACCATGCCGGGTGGCTACGAGCGCGGCCTGGCCCTTCTCGGCGATCCTCGCCGTCGTCCTACCGCGATATTCGCGGCGAGCGATGAGATCGCCTTCGGGCTGATTCTGGCGGCGCGGGAACTGGGAATTCGAGTTCCAACCGAGCTCAGTGTGATCGGCATCGACGGTCATCCACACGCCGAGATGTTTCGGCTCACGACCCTGGTCCAATATCCGCGCGCACAGGGCGAGCTCGCCGTGCGCATTCTGCTCGCCGAACTCGGAACCCGTGGCGGCGCAGCAGAATCAACCGTTCTGCCGACCAGCCTCGTGATTCGAGCGAGCACGAGCGCGCCGCGAGCCCGGCCGCATTGACGACACAAAAATAAGGGGCGTCGTCTCCTCACGGAAACGACGCCCCTCACGCGCTGACCGGCCCGAAGGCCCGTCGGCTACGCCTCAATCAGGTCCCCTCGCGGGGAATGATTACTTGAGGGTAACGGTTGCGCCGGCCTCTTCGAGGGAAGCCTTGGCCTTCTCGGCAGCGTCCTTGGCAACGCCCTCGAGGACGGCCTTCGGCGCGCCATCGACAACGGCCTTGGCCTCGCCGAGGCCCAGGCTGGTGAGCTCGCGCACAACCTTGATGACCTGGATCTTCTTGTCGCCGACGACGTCGAGGATGACGTCGAACGCGGTCTGCTCTTCGACCTCTTCAGCAGCAGCAGCGGGGCCAGCGGCTCCGGCAGCGGCGACGGGAGCGGCTGCGGTGACCTCGAAGGTCTCCTCGAATGCCTTGACGAACTCGGAGAGCTCGATGAGGGTCAGGCCCTTGAACTGCTCAAGCAGGTCTTCAGTGGAAAGCTTTGCCATGATGTACTCCTTTTAGTTTCTTAGAAATTCTTGAACCGTGATACCAGGCAGGTGCCTAGTTCGCGGACTCCTGCTTCTCACGCAGCGCGTCGATGGTGCGAACAGCCTTCGACAGCGGTGCCTGAAAGAGATAAGCGGCTCCGAACAGCGATGCCTTGAAGGCGCCGGCCAGCTTGGCCAGCAGCACCTCGCGGGACTCGAGGTCGGCAAGCTTGCCAACCTCCGCTGCGGTGAGCGGGTTACCGTCAAAGTAACCGCCCTTTACCACCAGGAGAGGGTTTGCCTTGGTAAAGGCACGCAGGGTCTTCGCGACGGCGACGGGGTCTCCGTGCACGAAAGCGATAGCGGACGGACCGACAAGTTCCTCGTCGAACGAGGTGATGCCGGCCTTGTTGGCCGCGATCTTGGTGAGCGTGTTCTTTACCACGGCGTACGTGGCGTCCTCACTGATGGACGTACGCAGGCTCTTGAGCTGCGCAACAGTGAGACCGCGGTACTCGGTGAGCAGAACGGCGGTCGAGCTTTCGAATTTCTCCGTAAGCTCGGCGACCGTTGCTTCCTTGTTCGCCATGGTGCTCCTCATTAATAATCATGTGCCGGGTAGCCCGGGGCGCAGACATGAAAAAAGCTCCAGCGCAGGGCGCCGGAGCTTGGGGAACAATCTAAAAGACTGCAACTGAACTTCGAACACCTGCGCGGGCCGTTCACGTGAATGAACCTTCGACTGCAGTTTGTCTTTCGACATCATGCAGCAACCGGCGGTCTGTGGCTGGAATGAACTCTACGGCACGCTGCGGGAGCGTGCAAATCGCGCAGGACGGGCATCCACTCCCTTAGCGGTGTTAAGTAGTTGACATTCATTTACTAGTTATCTATCGTTGATATTTGTCAATCAGTTAAGGAATCGTATGAGCCGCGCCAGTCGTACCGCCACGGAACCGGTCGCCGCTGCCTCCATGACCCACCGCCAGGTGCTCGAAGCGCTGTCGGGCCTGTTGCTGGGCATGTTCGTGTCGATTCTGGCCAACACCGTCGTGAGTACTTCGCTACCGCTCATTCTGAGTGATCTCAAGGGCTCGCAGTCCGCCTACACCTGGGTCGTCACGGCGACTTTGCTGGCCACGACGGTCAGCACGCCCATCTGGGGCAAGTTCGCCGACCTGTTCAACCGCAAGTTGCTCATTCAGCTGGCCCTCGGCGTGTTTGTGATCGGCAGCGCCCTCGCGGGTTTCTCCCAGGATGCCGGCACGCTGATCGCGTTCCGGGTGCTGCAGGGGCTCGGCGCAGGCGGTCTGGTCGCCCTCAGCCAGATCATCATGGCCGACATCATCAGTCCGCGCGAGCGCGGCCGCTACGCCGGGCTGTTCGGCGCAGTCATGGCCCTCGGCACCATCGGCGGCCCGCTGCTCGGCGGCGTTGTCACGGATGCTTTCGGCTGGCGCTGGAACTTCTTCATCGCCCTGCCGGTGGCGATTGTCGCGATCGTGCTGCTGCAACGCACCCTGCACCTGCCGCCGCGGGTCAAGCGGATCGTGCGCATCGATTATCTCGGCGCCGCGCTCATCACGAGCGGCGTCTCACTGTTGCTCATCTGGGTGACGCTGGCCGGTTCACAGTTCGGGTGGCTATCGCTGACCTCGTCGGTCATGGTGATTGGAGCCGTTCTCCTGCTCGTCGCGGCGATCATCGTGGAGTTTCGCGCGCCGGAACCGATCATTCCGCTCAGCCTCTTTCGCAACCACACCTTCAGCCTCTCGACCGTGGCGAGCCTCGCGGTCGGCGTCTCGCTGTTCGGCACCTCGGTCTATCTCAGCCAGTACATGCAACTCGCCCGCGGCGCAACGCCGACCGAGTCGGGCCTGCTCACGATTCCGATGATGGGTGGCCTGCTCATCTCGTCGACGCTATTCGGCACCGTGATCAGCCGGCGTGGCACGTGGAAGTCGATCATGGTCTCGGGCTCGGTGCTCATGCTCGTCGGCACGACCCTGCTCGGCACCCTCGACGTGAACACGAGCCTCATCTTCGTCGGCATCTACATGTTCATCCTCGGCGCCGGCGTTGGCATGGTCATGCAGAACCTGGTAGTGGTCGTGCAGAACACCATCGCGGTGCGGCACCTCGGCGTGGCCACGAGCTCGGTGACCTTCTTTCGCAGCCTCGGCGGCGCGGTCGGCGTCTCGGTGATGGGTTCCATTCTCGGCAGTGTCGTTACGGCGCAGATTCAGGACCGCGTCGGCAACCTCGGCCCCGGCAATCAAGCGAATGCCGGCCGGCTGCTCGGAGATGGCGTCATTCCGCAGGTAAATCTGCTACCCGATGCGCTGCGCATAATCGTGGAAACTGCCTACGGCTCCGGTGTTGGTACGATCTTTTTGATCAGCGCACCCCTGGCGCTCGTGACCCTACTCACGGTGTCGCTGCTGCCGAACTATGCGCTCGGCACGGAGACCGGCATCGATCGGGCCCGCAATATGGCCCTGGCTTCATCGCCGAAGGCCAAGCCGTGAGTGAGGTGGTCGACCCGCTCCTGGTAAATGGCGACAGCCCTGAACTGACCCGCGTCGAAGCGCAGATGGCCATGCTGGCCTCGCACATTCGGGCCAACACGCGTTCGACCGCGGCAGTGATCGACCCAACGCTCGAGCCGTTCGGACTGGCCTTGCTGCGCGTGCTCGCTCGCCGGGGCGAATCGCATGCGAGCGCTGTCGCCGATGTGCTCGCGGTGGATCGCAGCATGATCAGCCGCCAGGCCAAGTTGCTCTGCGCCCTCGGGCTCGTGGAGACCCGGGTTGATCCGCTCGACGGGCGCGCCCGCTTTTTAGCCCTGACGGCCCTTGCCGAAGAGAAACTTGCCGAGGTGCGCCGCAATCGTACGGCCCTCGTGCATCGCCGGCTCAGCCGGTGGACTCCCGCTGAGCTCGACCAGTTTGCCACTCTGCTGGAACGGCTGAACGAGGCCGACTAATCCTCCCTCGAGGCAGCGGCGAGCGGCAGCTCGACCCGAAACCGGGTGCGGCCCGGCTCGCTGTCGACGGTGACCGCGCCGCGGTGCGCCGCGACGACCGCGGCCACGATTGCGAGGCCGAGTCCGGTGCTGCCGGTTCCGCGAAAGCGTGAGCTGTCGCCCCTGGCGAACCGTTCGAACAGGGTGCTCCGGAGGTCTGCGGGTATGCCCGGTCCGTTGTCGGTGACCGTCATGACGGCCTGGTCGCCGACGGCTTTTAGCGCAACGACCACTTCGCTGCCGGCATCCGTGTGCACTCGCGCGTTGGCGAGCAGGTTCGTAATGACCTGGCGGAGGCGCGGTTCGTCGCCGATCGCCTCGATCGGTTCATCCGGCAGGTCGAGGTTCCAGACATGATCGGGACCGGCCGCGTGCGCGTCGCTGACGGCGTCGACGAGCAGCATGGTGAGGTCCACCGGCTCCATTTCGAGTTCGCGCCCTTCGTCGAGCCGGGCGAGCAGCAGCAGATCTTCAACCAGGCCGGTCATGCGCACCGACTCGGATTCGATCCGGCCGAGCGCGTGAATCGCGTCGGGCGGCAGTTGCTGGCCGCTGCGCCGCGTGAGTTCGGAATACCCACGAATCGAGGCGAGCGGGGTGCGCAACTCATGGCTCGCGTCGGCGACGAACTGGCGCACCTTGCGTTCACTGGCCTGCCGCGCCTCCAGGGCGAGGTCGACGTGGTCGAGCATGCGGTTGAGCGCGGCACCGACCCGACCCACCTCGGTGCGCGGATCGGTGTCGCCGACCGGAACCCGGTCGTCGAGCGAGACCTCGCCGCGGTCCAGGGGCAACTGCGCGACCCGGGTGGCGGTTGCAGTCACGCGTTGCAGCGGTCGCAGGGCCAGCCGCACGACCCAGGCGGCGATGACGGCGACGACGACGAGCCCGGCGAGCGAGACGAACGTGATGATCAGGGCCAGCTGTGCTGCGGTGGCCGCGACGCCGGACACGGGCAGCCCGACCAGGTAGAGGATGCCGCTGCGCGACGTTTGCGCCTGCACGCGGTACTCGCCGAGTTCACCGCCGAGGTGCACGGTGGCGGTGGCCGACTGGTTCGCCTGGTCGGCGAGCAGTCGCACCTGCTGGGCGGAGAGTTCTTCGATCGCGCCGCTCTCGTCGTCGGTATAACCCGTCGTGATGCTCGATCCGTCATAGACCAGAGCGAGCAGGCCGGGCGGCTGGGCGGGTCCGGCGAGGATGCTGTCGGCCGTGGGCGTACCGAAGTAGGTGTTCCCGGGGGTATCGCCGAAGCTGTCGCCATCATTGTCACCGATGCCGAGCACAGTTCCGGAGCGCTCGACAGCGGAGGCGAGCTGGAGGTCGAGGCGGTCAATGAGGGAGGCCCGCAGAATGACGACGCTCACCACACCGATGGTGATGCTCACGAGCGCGAGCAGCGCGACCACGGTGAGCACGAGACGCCGCTGCAGGGTCCAAAGCGCGCGGGGCTGGCGCCGCGGCATCCGCTGTGGTCGAAGCCCTGGCATCAGGCGGTTTTGAGCATGTAGCCTGCACCGCGCACCGTGTGGATCATCGGCTCGCGGCCGGCGTCGATCTTCTTGCGCAGGTAAGAGATATAAATCTCGACGACGCTCGACTTGCCACCGAAGTCGTAGCTCCAGACCCGGTCAAGGATCTGCGCCTTGCTGAGTACCCGGCGCGGGTTGCGCATGAGAAAGCGCAGCAGTTCAAACTCGGTCGCGGTGAGTTCGATGGCGGCGCCATCACGGAAGACCTCGTAACTGTCTTCGTCGAGAGTGAGATCGCCGACGGTGATGCGCGGATCGGTCGAGTCGGCCACGGCGAGGGTGGAACGGCGGATGAGACCTCGCAGCCGGGCGACGACCTCTTCGAGGCTGAACGGTTTGGTGACATAGTCGTCGCCGCCGGCGGTGAGCCCCGCGATGCGGTCGTCGAGCGAGTCCTTGGCGGTGAGAAAGAGCACGGGGGTTTCGTAGCCGTCGGCGCGCACCCGCTGCAGCACCTGCAGGCCGTCGATGTCGGGCAGCATGATGTCGAGCACGATGGCGTCTGGCCGAAACTCGCGGGCGATGGTGAGAGCCTGTCGGCCCTCGCCGGCGGTGCGCACCTCCCAGCCTTCGTAACGCAGGGCCATCGAGAGCAGATCGGTGAGGGTGGGTTCGTCGTCGACGACCAACACGCGGACGGCGCTGCCGTCGGCCTTGGTCAACCGCGGGCCGTGGCCGGTGTGGGTGCTCTGAGGTCTGCTCATTCTTACGAGTATCGGGCAGTTGGCTATGAACGAGCTATGAGTGCACCCGCGGAATCCTGTGGCCTGGCCTAAGCGGTCAGCGCGGCCAGGAGCGCCGGAGCTGGCATGAGCGCTTGGCTGCCGGGAACGAACAGTCGCTGGCAGCCGTCGAGTTCCACCTGGATCGGGCTGTCCAGCCGGGTGCCGGCACGCTCGGGCCAGACCACCGCGAACCGCGTGAAGTTGGCGTTGCACTCAGGCGCCTGCAGAGCGGATGCTGCAGCGGGGAGCAGCGCCGCGGCATCCGCTGCAAGGGTGGTCGCGCTCGAGAAGGTACCGAACTGCAGGCTCATCATGCCGCCGTTGAGTGCTTCGCCATCGAGGCCTTCGACGGATTCGAGCTCGGGTTCGGATTTCGAATCGACAGTGTAGACACAGACGCTGGCAGCGTCGACGCCGGCGTACGACGGGGGCTGGGGCGGCGACGCCGGAATCGTCGACAGCTCCGTCTCGTGCCCGATGTCGTTCGCACCCGGTAGGGTCTGCAGGCTCGTGACGCCGAACAACAGCGATTGCTCGGGCGCGCTCGTGCTCATGGCGCAGCCGGCGTCGAGGGCCGGGCGGGTGATCTGCAGCACGAGCGGCAGTTTGACCGTGTCGGTCAACTCGAGCTTGTCGAGCGCCTGCGAGGTCGCCGGCTTGGTTTTGCCGCAGGAGGTGCGCGGCCAGGCCGCTCGCACGGCCTCACCGTCGACGTTTTCAAGCCAGAGCTCCGGCACAAGCTCCATGTCGGCGGTACAGGCCTGGTTGAGGCCAGCTTGGTCGTTGGGTTCGTCGAGTGCGGCGAGCAGCGCGTCGAAATCGCCCGTGCGGGTCTCGACGGTCACGGCCGACCAGCGGCCCTCTGCGGTGTCGATGCTGCCGAAGAAGGTGCAGAGCGAGGCGGCGACCGGTTCGAAGCCGGCCGGAACCATGCCAGGCGTCGGGGCATCGGGACGCGTGGCGGTCAGATCGGTCTGGGCCGGGACGCCCTCTGGAACGACTATCCAGTTGTTATTGAGGTTGGGCGCCTGGCAGTCGACGCCAGCGGCGAGTTGCGCGACCGGGGTGTCTGTTGCGGCTGGGTAGCCGGGCAGGCCGGCGCACCCGCTGAGCAGCACGATGACCGCGATCGCCCCGGCGAACGCGCCCGAGCATGCACTGCGAGTTGAGTCTGTGACCTGCGACATCTGTTCCCCCGAGTGGTAGACGTGCTCCACGTTAGCGAGCCCAGGTTACTTCGCGATAACGATTCTCCGGCGAGCGCATGCGCCCAGCCAGGCAGACCCAGCCGAGCGTTGAATCGCGTCGCACCCCGTGGCGGTGGCGCGCCGACCGGGCGCGCGGGCACACAATAGGAGAGTGCCGAATTCCACGCTGTCCCTCTTCGATCTGGACCAGCCCTCGGCATCCGCTTCTCTGCCGGCGCCGCATACACTGCGCATCGTCGCCGACTCCACCGACCGGGTCGCGTGGCTGCGGGCGCGCAACCAGGGCATCACCGCAACGGATGTCGCGAAACTGTCAACGCCGAAATCCATCGTCAATGCCGCGCGAGACAAAATGCATGGTACGAGCTTCTCGGGCAACAGTTACACCGACCATGGTCGGGCCCGGGAACCGGTCATCGCCGAGTGGGTACTCGAGCACTACGGCATCGAGCCGAGCACCAACCTGTTTCGGTCGCTCGGGCACCCACGGCACCTGGCCACACCCGACGGGGTCGGCGTCGTGGCCGGTGGCGACCTGCACCTGGCCGAGATCAAGACCACGAGCAAGCCGTGGCGCAGCATTCCGCGCAGCTATCTGCGGCAGGTGTGGTGGCAGCAGTACGTGCTCGGCGCCGACCGCACCCTGCTGGTCTGGGAAGAGCACCTCGACTTCGTGCCGGTCGCGGCCGTGCCGCAATGTCGTTGGATCGAGCGCGACGAAGACCAGATCGCGATTCTCGTCGGCCTGGCGAACGCCCTGATCGACAACCTCGACCAGCAAGCCCGCCGCTAGCCTGCCCCTTCCTTTTTTAGGACTGGGCCCCGTCCCCAATGCACGCACCGGGGATGCAGCAGAATGGGGGCATGGCTACTGACTTCGAACTGCCGCCGACCATGAGCGCCCTCGTCATCGATGCGACCGGAGCCCCGGAGGTGCTGCACCTGGCCGAGAGGCCGCTGCCCCGGCAGATTTCCGACGAGGTGCTCGTGAGGGTCGCCGCCGCCGGCCTCAACCCCATCGACGCCAAGACGCGCTCGGGCAAGGGCGTCGCGGCCGCGATCGAGAGCTTCCCCGCTATTCTCGGCAACGACTTCAGCGGCATCGTCGTACGCGCCGCGTTCGAGGCCTCACCCCTGCAGCCCGGCGACGCGGTCTACGGCATGGGCCGGGTGCCACGCACCGGCGGCAGCTTCGCCGAGTACGTCTCGGTGTCGAGCATGAGCGTCACCCGCAAGCCGGCCAGGCTCAGCCACGCCGAGGCCGCCGCCGTTCCGATCGCCGCCCTCACCGCGTGGGGCATGGTCAAGCTGGCCGGTGCCGCCCCCGGGCAGCGGCTGCTCGTGCACGCCGCCAGCGGCGGCGTCGGCCACTTCGCGGTGCAGTTCGCGCGCGTGCTGGGCGCCCACGTGACCGCCACCGGATCCACCCGCAACCTCGATTTTCTGCGCGAGCTCGGCGCCGACGAGGTCATCGATTACACGACCACCCGCTTCGAAGACGTGGCGCAGAACCTCGACTCGGTCATCGACCTCATCGGCAACGTGCACGATGACACCGGCACCCGCTCGCTAACGGCGCTCCGCCCCGGTGGGCTCCTCGTGAACGCGCCGACCGGCAGCTGGCCGACCATGGCAGCGGATGCCGCGCGCGCCGGCCGCCGCGCGACCGGTTTCAAGGTGTCCCCCGACGCCCGCGCGCTCGACGAGATCTCGGCGATGCTCGACGCGGGTACCGTGCGGGTACACGTCGACGCGGTGTTCGAACTCGCCGACGGTGCCGCCGCACACCGTCTGATCGAGCAGGGGCATACCCGCGGCAAGATCGTGCTGCGCGTCTCGTAGCGTCCGGCCCGATTCGCGGGCGGTCTGCTCCGTCGAAGGCGATGCGCGTTTCGGGCTGACAGCCACCGATACCGGCGATGCCAGGCCGAATCGTGCTAGCCGAGCTCGCCAGCGGTAGCGGCGAATGGAGAACAACAGGGATATCGCAGTAATCCGCGGCAAAACACAAGTACGTCAACTAAAAGGAGACTTTCCAACGCTCGTTCGCCAGGCCCGGCGACAGCTCGAACAGACCGTTCCACCTGCAAATTGGAGTAACCCGTGGCATGGTCCAGACTGGAGTTTCACGAGGAGAGCGCATGACATCAGAGCATCCAACCGACAGAACCGGCCCGGTCATCGTGTGGTTTCGCGACGACCTGCGGATTGCCGACCACCCGGCCCTGCACGCTGCCCTCGAGCATGGCCAACCGATTGTGGCCGTCTACGTGCTCGACGAAGAGTCGGTCGGGGTGCGCCCGCTCGGCAGCGCGGCTCGCTGGTGGCTGCACCAGAGCCTCCGCTCCCTCACCGCCGACATCGAGGCACTCGGCGGCCGATTGCTTCTGCGCCGCGGTGCGGCCGGCCCGATCATGACCGCCCTGGTGCACGAAACGGATGCTTCCGCCGTGTTCTGGAACCGCCGCTATGGCTTGCCCGAACGCACGGTCGATACCGCGATCAAGAGTGACCTGCGTGCCAGCGGCATCGACGCCCACAGCTTCGCCGGTTCGCTCCTGTTCGAACCGTGGACGATCCAGACCGGCCAGGGCGGCTCCTACTCCGTCTTCACCCCGTTCTGGCGGGCGTGCACCGCCGGCCCGCCGCCCCGCGCACCCTATCCGGCACCGGATTCCATCCCGGGCTGGGCGGGTATCCTCGATGCGGATCCCCCCAGCTCCGACGACCTCGACTCCTGGGGCCTCGAACCCTCGCGCCCCGACTGGGCGGGCGGGCTCCGTGCCGCGTGGACGCCGGGTGAGGCCTCCGCTCACGCGCTGCTGCAGACTTTTCTGGACGGCTCGCTGCCCCGCTACGGTTCTGAACGTGACCAGCCGGCCCAGAACGCCACCTCGCGTCTCTCGCCCTACCTGCGCTGGGGCGAGATCAGTCCTTGTCAGGTGTGGTCAGCGACCCAGAGCGCGCAGCGCGGCCTTACCGGGACCGCCCTCACCAGCGCGACCCGCTTTCTCACCGAGGTCGGCTGGCGGGAGTTCACGTACCACGTGCTCTTCAATGCGCCCGATCTCGCGACAAAGAACCTGCGGCCCGCCTTCGACGCCTTCCCGTGGCCGCCGGTCGACCAAGAGGCCTTGGCGGCCTGGCAGCAGGGTCGCACCGGCTTTGCCCTCGTCGATGCCGGTATGCGCGAACTGTGGCGCACCGGAAGTATGCACAATCGGGTACGCATGGTGACCGCATCATTCCTGATCAAGAATATGTTGGTCGATTGGCGCGAGGGCGAGCGGTGGTTCTGGGACACGCTGGTCGATGCCGACCCGGCGAGCAACCCGTTCGGCTGGCAGTGGGTGGCCGGCTCAGGGGCGGATGCCGCGCCCTACTTTCGCATCTTCAATCCCAACCTGCAGGCGGCCAAGTTCGACCCCCACCAGCAGTACATTCGGGAGAACGTACCCGAATACGGTACGGATGCCTACCCTGCGCCGCTCGTGGACCTCGGCGAGACGCGTCGCGCCGCCCTCGCCGCCTACGAAAGCGTCAAGAACCCGAGCGCCTGAACCGGCCGGGCGGGCCAGACGTAAAAACGGGCAAACAGCCAGGTCCACCCCTGTGATGATGCCGGGGTGTATCCAACCATCTGCCCGCTCTTGCGAACCCGCAGGGCTACCCGCGGAAACTACCTAGAAGAACCGAGCATACGCTCCGACCGTGAGGAACGTCGGAAACTCGGGCTCGAGAGCCGAGGTACGCAGCACGGCGAGGGCGTCGTCGAAACGGTCAGTGGGCGTGCGCTCGAGACCGTCCACGATCTCGTCGAGCACCTCTTCGACCCAGTCAGAGTCGATCCGGCGGCCCTCGGCGGTGACCGAGTTCTCGTGGATCCACTGCCAGAGCTGCGAACGGGAGATTTCCGCGGTCGCGGCGTCTTCCATCAGGTTGTCGATGGCCGCAGCGCCCACGCCGCGCAACCAGGACTCGATGTAGCGCAGCGCAATGAGCACGTTGCCGCGCACACCGGCCTCGGTGATCTGCCCTCCAACCGAAGCGACGTCGAGCAGGTCAGCAGCGCTCACATTCACCTCCGGGCGGGTGCGTTCGAGCTGGTTCGGCCGGTCGCCGAGAACCTTATCGAACTCGGCCTGCGCGGTCGGGATCAGGTCGGGGTGCGCGACCCAGGAACCATCGAAGCCGTCGGTGGCTTCACGCTTTTTGTCGGCGGCAACCTGGGCGAGCGCCTGCTCGGTGACCGCGGGGTCGCGACGGTTGGGGATGAAGGCGCTCATGCCGCCGATCGCGAAGGCTCCACGACGGTGGCAGGTGGCGACGAGCAGCTCGGTGTACGCCCGCATGAACGGCACGGTCATGGTGATCTGCTTGCGGTCGGGGAACACGAACCGGCTGCCGCGGGCACGGAAGGTCTTGATGATGCTGAAGATGTAGTCCCAGCGTCCGGCATTCAGGCCGGCGCAGTGGTCCCGCAGTTCGTAGAGGATTTCTTCCATCTCAAAGCCGGCCTGGATCGTCTCGATCAGAACGGTGGCGCGCACCGTGCCGTACTCAATGCCCAGACGCTCTTCGGCGAAGGTAAAGATGTCATTCCACAAGCGGGCTTCCTTGTGGCTTTCCAGCTTGGCTAGATAGAAATACGGGCCGGTACCGTTCTCAATCAGCTTTTTGGCATTGTGAAAGAAGTACAGACCGAAGTCGATGAGGCTACCAGAGGACTTCATGCGGCGGTTGGCGCGGTCGATGAACGTGATGTGCTTCTCAACGAGGTGCCAGCCGCGCGGACGCATCACGATGGTCGGCAACGACTCGTTGGTGATCTCGTACTTCTTACCCTCGGGACTCGTGAAGCTGAGTTGGCCGCGCACCTGATCGAACAGGGTCAGCTGGCCCTCGATCACGTTGGTCCAGGTCGGGCTCGTGGCGTCTTCCTGGTCGGCGAGCCACACCTTCGCGCCCGAGTTGAGCGCGTTTATGGCCATCTTGCGGTCGGTCGGACCGGTGATCTCCACCCGGCGATCTTCCAGGCCGGGTCCGGCTCCCGCAACGCTCCATGCGGGATCGAGACGGATGCCCTCGGTCTCGCTCAAGAATTTGGGATCGCGACCGTTCGCGGCATCCACTCGAGTCTGCAGACGGGCAGCAAGCAGATCGTGTCGGGTTCCGGCGAAGCGCTCGTGCAGTTCGGCGAGGAATTCCAGGGCGTCGGGCGTGAGGATTTCGTCGTAGCGATCGCCGACATGGCCGGTGACCTCGAGGTGCGGACGAATCGTGGCGAAGCCGCCGGTCGTCGTCTTCACGGCTTCGGTGCTCGTCGACACGGAGGCGACCGGCTGATCGATTGTCGGGTTCGGGGTGTTCATGGTCTGGCTCCTTGCGAAAGTAGATGGTACCGACAGGGGGCGACCCGCGACGGCGGTTCGCCCGATCTCAGGCGGAGGGGGACGTATTGTTCTGCTTCGGTCGAATCGACGAGGGCGAGGGTTCTGCGGTCGTGATTCAAAAGTCGGTGCTTGCCTGTGCCTTTACTCTGCCCGGTCCAGGCCGGGGCAAACCACTATCGGGCAGCAGAAAAAACCGTGTTCTTCTGATTGTGGAAACTTTTCAAACGTGTGACACTGAGCAGATGGTTCCCGCAGATGCTCTCGCCGCCCTGTCTTCCCTTGGCGTTGATGAACCCGAACTCGATGCCCTGACGCTGGGCCGTCGCATTCGGGAGCTGCGCACCATGCGTCGGATGACGCTCGATGCCCTCGCCGCCGCGATCGACCGCGCACCCTCGCAGGTGTCGATGATGGAGAACGGCAAACGCGAACCACGTCTCTCCATGCTGCGCACCATCGCCCTCGCGCTCGGCACCACCGTCGAGGAACTGATGCGAACGGATGCCCCCTCCGAGCGAGCCGCCCTGGAAATCTCGGTCGAGCGCGCCCAACGTGGGCCGGTGTTCCAGGCGCTCGGACTTCCCCGAATTCGGGTGAGCAAGGGCCAGAGCGATGAGACACTGCAGACCATCCTGAGCCTGCACAATGAAATCGACCGGCTCAACCGGGAACGCGCAGCCACGCCGGAAGAGGCCCGACGGGCCAACTCCGCCCTGCGCCAGATCATGCGTCAGCAGGACAACTACTTTCCCGAGTTGGAGGCGCAGGCCCTCGAGCTGCTCACCGCGGTCGGGCACTCGGGCGGTCCGGTGTCCCAGCAGCTCGTAGCGGATATGGCTACCCACCTCGGCTTTTCGCTGCACTACGTGAACGACCTGCCGCACTCCACCCGTTCGGTCACCGACAAACGCAACGGGCGTATCTACCTGCCGACCGAACGTTCCGCGTCGCGGGACTCCCGCTCGCCGATCGTCCAGGCGTTCGCGAGCCACCTGTGCGCACACGAAGAGCCGAAAAATTACGCCGAATTTCTGCGTCAGCGGGTGGAGACCAACTATCTCACCGCAGCGATTCTGCTGCCGGAACGTGACGCGGTGCGCATGCTGGCCGAGGCGAAGACCCTGCGACGAATCTCCATGGAAGACTTGCGGGACGCCTTCGCGGTTTCCTACGAGATGGCGGCGCACCGCTTCACCAACCTCGCTACGGCCCGGCTGGACATTCCGGTGCACTTCATGAAGGTGCACGAGTCCGGCACGATCATCAAAGCCTACGAGAACGACAATGTGCGATTTCCCAGCGACGCGCTCGGCGCGGTCGAGGGCACCACGGTCTGCCGCAGCTGGACGGCCCGCACCGTCTTCGACGTCGAGGACCGCTTCAGCGCCTGGTACCAGTACACGGACATGCCATCCGGAAGTTTTTGGTGCACCTCCCGCATCGAGAAGGCCAAGGAAGGCGAGTATTCCGTGAGCGTGGGCGTGCCTTTCGCCCACGTGAAGTGGTTCCGAGGCCGGGAGACCCTGCACCGCGCGATGTCGCTCTGCCCCGACGAGTCCTGCTGTCGCCGTGCGCCCGACAACCTCGCCGGTCGCTGGGCCGGGCAATCCTGGCCGGCCGCGCGCACCCCGACGAGCCTGCTTGCCGCGCTGCCCACCGGCACGTTTCCCGGCGTCGATCAGACCGAAGTGTACGAGTTCCTCGAGGCCCACTCGCCGCACTGACCCGGGCCGGGCTGTTGGACAGATGGGTGGCGCATCCTTTTTCAGAAGAAAACAAACCGGTACGTTGTAAGCAATAGTTTTCGGTAGCATGGTCAGGGCGTTGCAATGCTTCGAGCCGGGGCATTTTTGCGGTGCCACGCAACAGAGATTGTCGGTCGGGTTTTTTCATGCGCCGCCGCTCCTCTCGACCTACTGAAATGCGAGCCGACTATGTGTGACGCTCGTCGTGTGCTTCGTCGCCTCCATCGTGTCGTGCGAGCGGGGATCCCCTCGGTCGAAGCATCGACGGTCGAGCCGCACGAGCGCATCGTGTCGCCCACTCCGGCCGAGATGACCGCGCCCATGCCGTCGCACTGGTTTCGCTCGGCTGCGCTGCTCGACGTGCGGGGGCTCCAGGTCGGGGCGACGGCGCAGGCGAGTGCACCACGGTTGGTCAACGGCATCTCGCTGTCGATTACCCGCGGCGAGGTCGTCGGGCTGGTCGGTGACGACTTTTCGGGCGCCTTGGAGGTGGCCCAGTGCATCGCCGGGGTGCTGCCAACGCCGGCCACCATTCGTTCCGGGTCGATCCTGTTCAACGGTGTCGAACTGGTCGGACGGCCCACGCGATCGCGTAACCTGCTGCGGGATACGAAAATCGCGTATTTGTCCCGCGATCCGCTCGCCGGCCTTGACCCCGCGGTGACGGTCGGAACCCAGCTGGCCGCTCCACTGCGTTCGTCTTTCGGCCTGTCGAAACTGGCCGCCTACGAGCGTTCGATCAACCTGCTGCAGGAGGCCGGCGTTGAGTGCCCCGAGCGCACGTTTGCCTCATTTCCGCGCGACGTGTCGGCGACGCTGGCGCTGCGGGTGCAGATTGCCGGCGCCCTCGCCGGCGGTCCGAACCTCCTGGTGGCCGACGACCCGACAGACGCCCTGAACGCATCTGACAGCTCCGAGATTCTTGACCTGCTGCGCCAGTTGCAGCGCGAACGCACGATGACCATGATCATCGTGACCCGCTCGGTGCGAGTGGCAGCTCTCATCTGCCATCGGGTCGCCGTGGTGCGCACCGGCGGGATTGTGGAATACGCGTCCGTCGCCGACCTCGTCGGCTCGCCCAAGCATCCGTACACCCGAGAGCTGCTCTACGCGGCCGGGAACGAGTGGCCGAGCAGTCCGGCCCTGTAGATCGCAGTCCGGCGTCTGCTTGGAATCATTGCATGCCGAATGTTCTGCGGTATCGTCGCGGTAGGGCACCGTTGCCCCTCCCGGCTTTTCGAAAGGACCACATGTCTATCCGTGAACTCCGCAACTTCGTCAATGGGGACTACGCCTCCTCGACGGCCGGCGAGCAGCTGGATATCATCAACCCGGCCACCGAAAAGGTCTACGCGCGCACCCCCATCTCGACCGAGGCCGACGTGGCCGGGGCTTACACCGCCGCCGCCGCCGCGTTTGAGACCTGGGGCCAGACAACCCCCGGCGAACGCCAGCACGCCCTGCTCAAGTTTGCTGATGCGCTCGAGTCGCGGGCCGAAGAACTCGCCGACGCCGAATGCGAGAACACGGGCAAGCCGCGCGCCGGCATCGTCGGCGACGAGGTGGAGGTCATGATCGACCAGGTGCGCTTTTTCGCCGGAGCCGCCCGGCTGCTTGAAGGCAAAGCCGCCGGCGAGTATATGAAGGACCATACCTCCTTCGTGCGGCGCGAGCCGATCGGCGTCGTCGGCCAGGTGACCCCGTGGAACTACCCAATGATGATGGCGATCTGGAAGATCGCTCCGGCGCTGGCCGCCGGCAACACCGTCGTGCTCAAGCCGAGCGACTCGACCCCGGTCTCGACCCTGCTGCTGGCCGAGATCGCCTCCGAATTTCTGCCGGCCGGCACATTCAACGTAGTGGCCGGAAACCGCGATACCGGTCGCGCCCTGGTCACCAACCGCACCCCGCAACTCGTTTCGATCACCGGTTCGGTGCGCGCCGGCATGGAGGTCGCCGGTGCTGCCGCCCTCGACCTGAAGCGCGTGCACCTCGAGCTGGGAGGCAAGGCCCCGGTGATCGTCTTCAACGACGCCGACATCCAACAGGCCGTCGAGGGCATCTCCGGCGCCGGGTTCTACAACGGCGGCCAGGACTGCACGGCGGCGACCCGCGTGCTCGTGCAGGAGGGAATCCACGACGAATTCGTCGCCGCCCTCGCCGCCTATGCTCAGGACAACGCCCGAACCGGCGCTCCGCTCGACGAAGGGATCCTGTTTGGTGCACTCTCGAGCGCCGACCAGTTGGCTCGCGTCGAGGGCGTCATCTCACGCCTGCCCGACCACGCCACTCTCGCGCTCGGCGGCCACCGCCAGGGCACAACGGGCTACTTTCACGAAGCCACCATCGTCGCCGACCTGCTGCAGACTGATGAGGCCGTGCAGAACGAGATCTTCGGCCCGGTTATCACCGCGCAAAAATTCACCGATGAGGCCCAAGCCCTCACCTGGGCGAATGACGTGCAGTACGGGCTGGCTTCTTCGGTGTGGACGACGAACTACTCAGTTGCGATGCGCATGGCAAAGAACCTCGACTTCGGCTGTGTCTGGATCAACACGCACATTCCGCTCGTGGCCGAGATGCCGCACGGTGGTTTCAAGCACTCCGGCTACGGCAAGGACCTCTCCATGTACGGGCTCGAGGACTACACCCGCATCAAGCACGTCATGAGCTTTATCGGCTAGCAGCATCCGCTCAAAGCAAAGTAGGGCCCGTCCGAAGACGGGCCCTACTTTTCTACGAGGATACTTAGATGCTGTTCACGTCGAGCGGGATGCCCGGACCGAAGGTGGTCGAGACGACGCCCTTCGTGATGTAGCGGCCCTTGGACGAGCTCGGCTTGAGACGAACAATCTCTTCGAGCGCTGCCGCGATGTTCTCGCCCAGCTGCTCAACGGAGAACGAGGCCTTGCCGACGACGAAGTGAACGTTGGAGTGCTTGTCAACGCGGAATTCGATCTTTCCGCCCTTGATGTCGGACACGGCCTTCGCGACGTCGGGCGTCACGGTTCCGGTTTTCGGGTTGGGCATGAGGCCACGCGGGCCGAGCACCTTTCCAAGACGACCGACCTTACCCATGAGCTCGGGGGTCGAGACGGCGGAGTCGAACGAGGTGTAACCGCCGGCTACCTTCTCGATGAGCTCGTCGCCACCGACCTCGTCGGCGCCGGCGGCGATCGCGGCTTCGGCGGCGGGGCCGGTGGCGAAGACGATGACGCGGGCGGTACGGCCGGTGCCGTGCGGGAGGATGACGGTTCCACGAACCATCTGGTCGGCCTTGCGGGGATCGACTCCGAGGCGAAGTGCGACCTCAACCGTGGAGTTGAACTTCGCGGAGCCGGTCTCCTTGGCGAGGGCTACAGCCTCGGCCGGGGTGAAGACGTTGTCTTCGCCGATTTTCGCGGCGGAGGCGCGGTACGCCTTTGACTTGGTTGCCATGTTAAATCTCCTGTATGTACTTCAGAGTGTGGTGCGAGCCTGGCAGGCTCTTCCACTAATTGCTAAGGGTGCACAGGCGCCGTTTGGCGCCGAAGCGGTGGCGTGCTTAGGCGCTGACCGTGATGCCCATGGAGCGGGCGGTTCCGGCGATGATCTTCGCGGCGGCGTCGATGTCGTTGGCGTTGAGGTCAACCATCTTCGCTTCGGCGATCTCGCGGACCTGGGCCTGGGTGAGGTTGGCAACCTTGACGGTGTGCGGGGTTCCACTGCCCTTGGCTACGCCAGCGGCCTTCTTGATGAGCTCCGCTGCGGGCGGGGTCTTCAGGATGAACGTGAACGAACGGTCGTCGTAGACGGTGATCTCAACGGGGATGACGTTGCCGCGCTGAGCTTCGGTCGCTGCGTTGTAGGCCTTGCAGAATTCCATGATGTTCACGCCGTGCTGGCCCAGTGCCGGCCCGATGGGCGGTGCGGGGTTGGCTGCGCCGGCCTTGATCTGAAGTTTGATCAGACCTGTAACCTTCTTCTTCGGTGCCATTGTGTTGTCCTTTTTATTGATGTTCGAGCAGCCCGCGGGCCGCTCTCCCGGTGGCCCGGATGGGCCCCGGTGGTTTGGGAGAACCGAACGCGCGTGGATATCCCCGGTGGGGCATCCGCTTTCGTCGGTTAGAGCTTGGTTACCTGGTCGAAGCTGAGCTCGACCGGGGTCTCGCGCTCGAACAGGGAGACGAGCACGATGAGCTTGCCGCTCTCCGGCTTGATCTCGCTGATTGAGCCGGGCAGGCCCGCGAACGAACCTTCCTTGATCGTGATGGTCTCGCCGATTTCGTAGTCAACCTCGGCCGCGATGACGCGCTGCGCTGACTTTCCGGGCGCGCCGCCGGCCTTGGTCGGAGCTTCGACGATCTCGACGAGTCCTTTGAGCATGCCGAAGGCCTCTTCGAAGCGCAGCGGGGTGGGGTTGTGGGCGTTGCCGACGAAGCCGGTCACGCCGGGGGTGTGGCGAACAACCGACCAGCTGTCTTCGTCGAGGTCCATCCGAACGAGAACGTAGCCGGGGATGCGCACGCGGGTGACCATCTTGCGCTGGCCGTTCTTGATCTCGACGACATCTTCCATGGGAACTTCGCACTGGTAGATGAAGTCTTCCATCGCCATCGACTGCTTGCGGTTTTCGATGTTCGATTTCACGCGGCGCTCGAAACCGGCGTAGGAGTGGATGACGTACCACTTGCCCGGCAGGAAGCGCAGTTCCTTGCGGAAGGCTTCGTAGGGGTCGATCTCTTCGTCGGACGCTTCAGCATCCACTTCACCGGCACTGGTTTCGGCGGTAACGAGCTCGTCCTCGTCTTCAACGGCTTCGACGGATGCGTCGGCTTCTTCGGCGGAATCGATGTCGAGGGCGTCGTCGACGATGGCGTCGGCTTCGGGGTCGGCGGACTCGGCGAGTGCATCGAGTGCGGCGTCGAGATTGATCTCAACGTCGTCATTTTCGTCGATGACGTGCAGGGCTGCCTGCTCGGCGGCCTCTACGGAGTCTTCGTCGGCGGCGAGGGTGTTGCCCTCTTGCGCCTCGTCTTCCTCGGAGGACTGCTCGGCGGCAGTGGCCCAGTCGACATCGTCGTGCTTCGTCTCAGTCACTAGAATCTCAATCCTTAATATTTTTCTACCGGTGCAAGTTGTCTGGACACGTTTCCATGCCGGTGATGCGGGCGTTCCGCCTAGCGGATGCCGGTGATGCTCTCTAGCCCGGAGTTCCGAACACATAGAGAACGGCGAGGCCGAAGACCCAGTCAAAAGCCGACACGATGGCCATCATGATGATCACGAAGACGAGCACGACACCGGTGTAGCTCAGCAGCTCTTTACGAGTTGGGGTGACGACTTTGCGCAGCTCGGCGAAAACCTGCTTGACAAACAGGGACAACCGAGCGAAAGGACCGCGATTGGATTCGCGGGCAATTCGTGCGTTCGCGACGACTTCCTCACTAGGTTCGTCGACAACTTTTCGGGCCACCTGTTACACCTCTCATGGTCGGCAGACATCTACCGATGTGCAGGGCGGACAGGACTCGAACCTGCAACCTGCGGTTTTGGAGACCGCTGCTCTACCAATTGAGCCACCACCCTATGGAAGTAAACCCGCCATGCCGATTATGCCTTCGACCAAGTGAGACACTTGGAAAAAGGCGCAAAAAAGCATGGCAGAATTTCATTACCGTGTACCAGTCTAGGTCACGGACCGGCCACTGTAAAGCTGAGACGAACTACCCCGGGGGGAGAGCCATCGCTTCCCTGTCAGCTTGGCACACGAACCCTCGAGCGCGTAGCTCCTAGAGGAGTGAGTCCTCATCGATTGATCGAGCGTCACCCGCCCCGTCAGCTCTAATGTTCTCACGTGATTGCTCGGCCGGCACCTGGGATCAGGGACTGTCGAGGCGGCCGATCAGCTTGTGCATCGCGGTCATGGCGCCGCCGAGCACGGCCGGGATACCGCCGCCGGGGTGCACCGACGCGCCCACCCGCCACAGCCACGGGCGTGCGCGGCTCGTGTAGCCGGGGCGGTGAAACGGCCCGCTCTGCCAGAGCGGGTGGGTGGCGCCGTAGAGTGCTCCGCCGGTGGAACCCCAGCCTCCGAAGTAGTGCGGGTCGAGCACGACATGGTCGCGGAACAGCTCGCTGATCGGCCGGTCCAGGCCCACGGCATCGCTCACCCGAGCAACCTCACGCGCCACCCACGGGTTGTCGAGCTCGTAGTGGCGGCCATCGGCGGGCGCGGTGAGGAGTACCGCCACGGTGGCCCGGTCGTTGGGATAAACCTCGTGCGCGCGATAATAATTCAGGAAAGCCATCGTCTGCTCCGGCACGACTCCGGCATCGAGGCTGCGGTGCAGGGCGGCCGGGTCGTCGGGTAACACGACGGAGTGCGTGGCCGTGCCCTCCGGCAGCGGCGTCTCGAGCGCCGCATAGATGGCCACCCCCGAGCACGAGCGCGCCCGCGCCCGCGCCGATGACACGCCGAGCAGGCCGTCGAGCACCACGCTGTCGAGCCCGCTCACGATCACGTCGGACGGGTACGTCGCCGACGCCGTGGTCACGAGACCTTTCGACACGGATGTGACGGGCTCGCCGGTGTGTACAGTCGCGCCGGCGTTCAGCGCCAGCCGGTGCAACGCGAGTGGTAGCTCGTTCACTCCGCCCTCGGGAACCCAGACGCCGTCCCTGGCCATGACGGCCGGCATACTCGCGTACAGGGCGAGAGTCTGCCGGGGAGAGACGCCCGCGTTGAGAGTGTGGATGGCGATGACCTCCCGAAGGCCGTCGGGCATCCAGCTCAGGCCGTCAAGAAAGCTGCGCGTGGTCAGGCGCATGCCATACAGTCGAAACACGTTGCGCACGGCCGGCAGCGACGCCGGATCCAGCGGGTTGGCGGTGAGCATGCTCGTGAGTTGGGGCCCGAGGCCGCCGTGTTCCAGTTCGAAACGGGTCCAGGCGGCGTGCCAGGGGTGCCCCGCCGGCACCGGCAGGGTGGCTGCTTCTCCGCGGTAGAAGTACCGGCCCACTTCGGGCAGTCTCTGCAGCGTTACCCCGGCCACCGCGGCGGCCTCTGAGGGAGCAGACCAGCGCGCACCGAGCGCGTCGTAGCGAGCGAGCAGTTCCTCCCAGACCCCGGGGAAAGTGACCAGCGCCGGTCCGGTGTCCACGCGTTGCCCATCAATTTCGAGGCGTCTGCTCTTGCCACCGACCCAGTCGGATCCCTCCAATACTGTCACCGAATGGCCGGCGCGGGCCAACAGCGCGGCGGCCGTGAGCCCACCGATACCCGCGCCGAGTACGACTATGCGCTGCGGGGATGTGTTCGTGCGTGATCGGGTCATGGATAGGCTCCCAGCAACATGGAGGCCACGATTTGGGCCCCGGCGACGGAACCGGCAACGTAGGGGAACACGATTGAGTATCGATACAGGCGGCGGGCCGTTGCCGGTGTGGGGCTGCGCCCCAGCGATACCACCAGCCAGCCGGCGATGAGTGCATTCACCGCGGCGACCGGCCAACTGATCAGCGCGAATCCCACGGTGGACAGAGCCCACCACACGCCGCTCCACACCGTGGCGCCACGCGCACCGAGGTGGACGGCAGTGGTTTGAATTCCGGCGGCGCGGTCCTCGTCGATGTCCTGCACCGCGTCGTAGGTGTGCTTAGCCACACTCCACGCCATCAGCCCGATAGCGACCGCCCAGACCGGCGATTTGCCGAAGGCCAGTGGTACGAAGATCAGCGGGAAGGCATAGGCGGCGTTGCTGAGCGAATCGAGGTAGCGCCGGGCCTTGAAACGCAGCGGGGGTGCCGAGTAGAAGATGAAGATCACCGTATACGCAGCAATCCAGGCGAGCGCCGCCGGCGGCGACGTGACGAGAAAATACGCCACGAACGGCACGTTGGTCAGCACGACCGCGAGCACAATACTGCGAGTTTCCGAGCCGAGAATGCGAGCCCCTTCGAGGCCGCCCTTGCGGGCGTTCTGGGCATCCGTTTCCTGGTCGAAGATATCGTTCACGCCGTAGATCAGCAGGTTGAAAGGCAGGGTCGCCCAGAGCAGCAGAGGGATGATGTCCCAGCGCCACAAATCCCCCATCAACCACATGCCGATGACGGTCGTTCCGACGGTGTTGACCCACAGCACCGGTCGAGAGATCTGAACCAGGCGGGTGATCATTTGATCACTCTATTCCTGCGGGAGACCCAATTTTTACGGGCGTCACGTCGCTCAGGCGACGCGCGGCAGATCTGCGTCACCGGGGCTGACACGAGCGCTAACTCGGCCGGGGGCTCCGCTAGCCTGCGCGCGGGTCGGGTAGCTAAACTCAACACGTGGATCACGAACTCAAGCGAATTTCAACCCGGATCGGCTCTATTGCCGAGTCAGCGACCCTCAAGGTTGACGGTAAGGCTAAGGCGCTGCAGGCGGCGGGAAGGCCGGTGATCAGCTTTGCGGCCGGGGAACCCGATTTTCAGACGCCCGAACACATCGTGGAGGCAGCGCTGGCCGCGGTGCGCGACCCGAAGAACTATCGATATACCCCCGCAGCCGGCCTGCCCGAGCTGCGCGAGGCCATCGCGGCCAAGACGCTGCGCGACAGCAGCCTCGCGGTCTCGCCGAGTCAGGTCGTCGTCACCAACGGTGGCAAGCAGGCCGTCTATCAGGCCTTCGCGACCCTGCTCGATCCCGGTGACGAGGTCATCGTGCCGACCCCGTATTGGACCACCTACCCCGAGGCCATCCGCCTCGCCGGCGGCGTGCAGGTCGATGTCTTCGCCGGCAGCGACCAAGGCTACCTCGTGACCGTCGAGCAGCTCGAAGCCGCACGCACCCCACGCAGCAAGGTGCTGTTGTTCGTCTCACCATCCAACCCCACCGGCGCCGTCTACTCACCGGAGCAGACGCGGGCAATCGGCCAGTGGGCCGAGGACAACGGCTTGTGGGTCATCTCCGACGAGATCTACCAGAACCTCACGTACGACGGCGTGCGCGCCGTTTCCATCGTCGAGGCCGTTCCGGCGCTGGCCGACCGCACCATCCTGGTCAACGGCGTTGCGAAAACCTATGCCATGACCGGCTGGCGGCTGGGCTGGATGGTCGGCCCCGCCGACGCCATGCGGGCGGCAGCAAACCTGCAGTCGCACCTCTCCTCGAACGTGTCGAATATCTCTCAGCGCGCGGGAATCGCTGCGCTGAACGGCCCGCAAGACGCCGCCGAGGCCATGCGGGTGGCCTTCGACCGCCGCCGCAAGGTGATCGTCGCCGAGCTGAACAGGATCCCGGGCGTCGTGACACCCACCCCGCAGGGTGCCTTCTACGTCTATCCCGATGTGACGGGCCTGCTCGGCCGTGAGTGGGGCGGGGTCACCCCGACGACCTCTCTGGAACTGGCCGACCTCGTGCTCGACCAGGCCGAAGTGGCCGCCGTTCCCGGCGAAGCCTTCGGTCCGAGCGGGTTTTTGCGGCTGTCGTACGCCCTCAGCGACGAGGCCCTGCTCGAGGGCGTGCAGCGCCTCCAACGCCTGTTCACCTAGCCTTGGGGCTGGCCGCTGGCCGCTGGCCGCTGGCCGCTGGCCGCCGAATCGTGAGCCGGAATGGCTTTTTTGCGCTGAAACTCCCGACAAACTCACGGGTCGACGGGGAAGCGACATCTGCCGACCGGTGGATGGAGAAATGCGACCAACGGCGGTGGTTTAGGGGGTGCGGGAGTAAGATCCTGAGTCCATGACAACCACACCCCCGGTCGTGCAGGTGCGCGACCTGCAAAAATCGTATGGCGGCGTCGAGGCGGTGCGTGGCGTGAGTTTCTCGATCGCGGCCGGTGAGACCTTCGCCCTGCTCGGCCCGAATGGCGCCGGCAAGAGCACGACGATCGAGATTCTCGAGGGCTACCGTGACCGTTCCGGCGGTGAGGTGAGCGTGCTCGGCATTGATCCGCACCGCGGAGGCCTGGACTGGAAGGCCCGCCTCGGCATTGTGCTGCAGACCAGCAACGAAAGCGGGAATGCGACCGTGACCGAGCAGCTGCGCCACTTCGCCGGATTCTATCCCCATCCCCGCGACGTCGACGAGGTCATCGACGCGGCGGGGCTGCGCGAGAAGGCGAAAACCCGTGTCAGCAAGCTTTCCGGCGGGCAGCGTCGCCGAGTGGATGTCGCCCTCGGCATTATCGGACGCCCCGAGTTGTTGTTTCTCGACGAACCGACCACAGGCTTCGACCCCGAGGCCCGGCATCAGTTTTGGAACCTGATTCGCGGGCTCAAGGCGGAAGGCACCACCATTCTGCTGACTACCCACTACCTCGACGAGGCCGCGCAACTCGGCGACCGTGCCGGAATCATCGTCGGTGGCCGGCTCATCGACATCGGCCCGCTCGACGAAATCGGCGGAGCGGATGCCCGCGTTCCGGTCGTGCGCTGGCGTGACGGCAACGGATTGGTGCGCGAGGAGCGCACGAGCCGCCCTGCCCAGATCGTGGCGAACCTGGTCGCCAGCGGCAAGGGCGCCGAACCCGAAGGTCTTGAGGTGATCCGACCAAGCCTTGAAGACGTGTACCTGTCCCTCGTGCGCGGTCACGAAGCGATGACCCCCGGCAACGAAGCTGCCGCATCCGCCAATGGGGCGCGGCCCGATCGAAGCCGGCTTACAGACAAGGACGTGCGGGCATGAGCGCCACGATTTCGAGCACCCGCCGGCAGAACAAGGCTCCGAGCACGCTCGCGCTCGGCCTGTCTCGCATCGCCTATGAAACGCGCCTGTACTTTCGCTCCCCCGATACCCTGTTGTTCACATTCTTTTTTCCCTTCATCATGCTTGGCATTTTCACCGCCGCGTTCAGCTCCTCCGGAAATATCGGTGCGAATCCCGACGGCACCGGCGGCGTCAGCGTGGGCACCTACTACCTGCCCGGCATGCTCGCCGCCGGCATGCTTCTTTCCGGTGTGCAGAACCTCGCCGTCGATATCGCCGGCGAGAAAAGCGACGGCACCCTCAAACGTCTGGGTGGCACCCCGCTATCCCCGCTGAGCTATTTCCTCGGCAAGATCGGACAGGTGTTCGTCACCGCGATTCTTCAGGCCGGTCTACTGCTTCTCGTGGCGCGGCTTGTGCTCGATATCGCGCTGCCGACCGAACCCGGGAAATGGGTGACTTTCGCCTGGGTGTTTGTGTTCGGCGTGATCACGAGTGCGTTTCTCGGCATCGCGCTGTCGGCGGTGCCTCGGTCGGGGCGCAGCGCCACGGCCGTTGTGGCTCCCGTGGTGCTCGTGCTGCAGTTCATTTCGGGCGTCTACCTGCAGTTCACGACGCTGCCCGAGTGGATGCAGAACCTGGCGAGCATCTTTCCGCTCAAATGGATGGCGCAGGGCATGCGTTCGGTCTTTCTTCCGGAAAGCTTCGCGGCTGCCGAGCAGAGCGGCACATGGGATTTGCTCTGGGTGGCCGGCGCCCTCGGCGTCTGGCTGGTGCTTGGGCTCGTGCTGAGCCGGGCGACGTTTCGTTGGATTCGACGCGACGCGTAAGCCTGGCCTGAAGCCCGGGCGCTACAGCAGTTTGCGCGCAAGCGCCCAGGCCGTCAGCTCGTGCCGACTCGAGAGCTGCAGTTTGCGCAGCACGGCAGAGACGTGGGTTTCGACGGTCTTGGCTGCGATGAACAGGGCACCCGCAACCTCCTTGTAGCTGTAGCCGCGTGCGATGAGGCGCATCACCTCGGTTTCGCGGACAGAGAGCCGGTCGAGTTCCTCGGTTGTCTCGGCCGTCTCGCCGGCGACAGCGCCGAAGGCGTCGAGCACGAACCCGGCCAGGCGCGGCGAGAACACGGCGTCGCCGCCGGCGACACGGCGGGCAGCATCGGATACCTCGGCCCCGGAGGCGCTCTTGGTGATATAGCCCCGCGCGCCGGCGCGAATGACGCTCACCACGTCGTCGGCGGCATCAGAAACGCTGAGCGCCAGAAACAGGGTGTGCGGTGCACGCTGCGCTGCCTCACGAATAACCTCGGCGCCGCCCCCGCCGCGCCCACCGGGCAGGTGCACGTCGAGCAGCACGACGCGCGGCTGCAGTTCAATAACCTTCGCGATCGCCGAGTCGACCGTCGCAGCCTCGCCGAGCACCGAGATGCCGGCGTCGAGTTCGGCGCGCAGCCCGGAACGAAAGATGGAGTGGTCGTCGACGATGAGTACGCGCAGGCCAGCGGATGCCGCAGCTGGTGCGGCCGGCGTGCCGGCGTCTCGCCGAGGACGCCCGCCCTGTTCGCTCGGTTCGGGAGTGGTCATTGCACGCTCGTTTCGGTGTGGCGCTCATCGGGGGCCGGTTTGGTTTGCGGTGGAGCAGGGAGGGTCAGCAGAATCTCGGTGCCGCCCCCATTCGGGCCGGGACGCACGGCGGCGGTCCCGCCGGCCCGGCGCATCCGTCCCAGGATGGATTCGCGCACGCCGAGCCGGTCTTCGGAAATCTGGTCGAGCCGAAAGCCCGGCCCACGGTCGGTCACGCTCAATTCGATGCCGCGCGTGCCGGTCTCAAGATAGACCGACACCGCTCCCCCGGCATGCCGGGCAGCGTTGAGCATGGCCTCTCGGGCGGCGGCGACCAGGGATTCCTGGGCATCGACACTGCTCGGGGTCGACTCGGGGCCAGGGGCCGATCGCATACCCACCCCCGAGCCGACCGTCACGACCTCGAAACGCACCGCAAAATCTTCTTCGATCTCGCTGGCGATGCGACGCAGCGCGGTGGCCAGGTCGGTCGCCGGTTCGCCGCCGCCACGGGTTCCGGTGAACAGCCACTCGCGCAGTTCGCGTTCCTGCGCGCGGGCCAGCCGGGCGGCATCGCTGTGCGGCCCGGCCTTCTGTTGAATGAGCGCGAGGGTTTGCAGCACCGAATCGTGCAGGTGCGCGGCGATGTCGGCCCGTTCCGCTTCACGGGCCCGCGCAGCCCGCTCATCGGCGAGGTCGCTCCACAGGCGCAGCAACCACGGCGCGGTGACCACGGCGACACCGAGCAGAACGGATGCCGCCGCCAAGATGACCGTCCACGCATTCGGGTTGGTGCCGGTCACGAAAAACAGCAGAATACCGACGGCGACGAGCACGAGTGCTCCGAGAATGCGCACGAGCAATGCCGAGGATTGCTGCGCCGCACCACTGCGAATGTCAGCGAACTGACGCCAGGCGAGTGCCGTGCCGGCGAGCACGACGATAGTGGGCACCACGACGGCGAGCGGAATGTCGGCGCCGAGGCGACTCGCCACGAGGGCGCCACCGGCAGCGAGCAGGGCCAGACCGAGCAAAATCTCGGTAACGGGCGCGGCCCGGGTGGAGGCGGCATCCGCGCTCGGGAACGGTCCATCCGCGGTCGATGGGCGGCCGATGTTACCGTGATCGATCCGTACCGCACCGGAATCATCGACCGTGCGGGCGATCGCGGTCGGCCCACGTGCCTCGTGGGCCGACGGAGACGGCGCGACTCTCGATCGCGCCAGGCTCGACTTCGGCAGCGGGTCTGCCGCCGCTCGGCTATCGATGCTCGGAACCGTCACCCACAGCCAGGCATAGAGCAACGCGCCGAAGCCGCCGCAGAGGCTGAGCAGCACGGTGACCAGACGCACCCTGCCCAGGGAAACGCCGGTGTGCTCGGCGAACCCCGCACAGACACCGCCGACCAGCCGAAGCCGGGGCCGAGTCATCCGTTCGGTTCTCACGTATTCATCCAAGCACGCCGGACTGACCCGGCGGAACCCTGCGAAAATCAATCAGGGTCCAATCAGGGTCATCCCCCATGGCAGCGATCTCGGCACGCTGCCACACTCGAATCATGACCGACACACCGAGGGCAGACGCCCCTCATCCTGCACAGCGACCCGACCAGATCAGCCGGTTCTTCGACTGGATTCGCGGCAGCGGCCTCAACCGCGACGGTGACCGCTGGATCGCCGGCGTCTGCGGCGGCATCGCCGCCCGCACCGGACTCGACCCCCTCATCGTGCGCGGCATCGCCGTCGTGATCGCCATCCTTGGCGGTCCCGTCGTCTTCGCCTACGCCGTCGGCTGGGCACTCCTGCCGCGCGGCGCTGGCCGCATTTACGCCGAAGACGCCATCCGCGGTCGCTTCCAGCCAGCCATGATCGCGATCGGCGCATTCCTTCTCTTCACCGTCGTGCCGCTGTTCCGCGGCTTCTGGTGGAACGGTCCAACTGGACTATGGGCCCTTCCCGACTGGCTCATCGGCATCTTCTCACTAGGCTGGGGGCTGGCCATGGCGGCCGCCATCGTCTGGCTGGTCGTATTCCTGGCGCGCCGCTCGCAGAAACCGCAGCCGCCCACCGGATCTGGCCCCGCATTCGGCCCCGACGCTCCTTCGGCCGGCCCGTTCGGCCCGGGCAGTGTCTACGACCCGAAACCTAAATCGGGGTCCGGTTCCGGCCCCGGCTCGGGTCCGCGCCAGCAAACGGATGCCCCGTCGGCCGCACCGGGATCGTCGGCGACCACCGCGTCGGACACCATCGCAGCCACCGATAATACCGATCCCACCACGGCAACCGCTCCGACCCTGGCTTTCGCGGCCGCCAGCACGGCAACGAACAGCGCACCGACCGCCGCACCCACCCGCACCGCACCGTATCCACCGGTGAACCCGTACGCCAGCGCTTATGCACCGGACTCGGCCCGGAGCATCCGCTCGGAGCAGAATCGCCTCTGGCAGGAACAGAACCGTGCCCGCCAGGCCGCCCACCGTGCGCGGGTGCAGGCCCGCCGCCCCGGGGCGGGCTTCAGCGCCATCGTGCTCGGCTTGGCCCTGGCCATGGGCGCCGTAGCTGCCGGGGTGAATTCGAACGGCGTCTGGTCCCTGGATGCGGTGGTTCTCGGCGTCGCCTTCGCCCTCGGAGTGCTCGCGCTCGGCATCGTCATCGCCGGGATCCGGGGCCGCACCGACGGCGCTATGGGAGGGTTCGCCTTCCTGGCCGCGGCTACCCTCGTACTGCTCGGGGTGTTTCCGCAGGGAACCCAATTCTCGGCCGTCGGCAACACCGTCTGGTCGCTCAGCGCGAATTCCGCCTCGGCGAACCCGGTCACGGGCTACGCCATGATCGTGGGGAACACCACACTCGACCTGCGCGACTTCGACAACCCCGGGCTCGACGAGGACAGCGTCATCGATGTCTGGCTCCTCGTCGGTGCCACTGACATTCAACTACCGTCGAATGCCCCGGTGCACGTCGAATCGCGCGCACTGGTCGGCGGCGTCGAATATTCCGGACGCGCCGTTGCCGCCGAAAACGGCGAGCAGACCGGCGTGTTCGCCTTCGACCGGCGCACCTTCAACGCGAACAACCGCAGCGACGGCCCGCTCGTGCGCATCTGGACCCTCGCCGGCGTCGTCACGCTCGATTCCTCCATCGACTAGGACCCCACCATGACCACACCGCAGAACCCCACAAGCCCCGGCACGGACGCCCCCACCGAAGATTTCTCCGCGAGCCGCCCGAATGGCGACGCAGCCGCCACCGAGAACCTGTCGGTACACCCGACCGTGCCGTATCCAAAGTCGATCTTCCCGCATCGGGAGACCGACACGACGCCAAGTTTCTTCGCCCCGAACACCGACTGGCCCACCGCAGCGGCACCCGCAGCCCGCCTGCGCCCACGCTTCGGCACGATCCTCTGGGGCATTCTGCTGCTCGCCTTCGCCATCTATATGGTGGTGTTCACGCTGCTCCCCGTGCCTCCGGATCCCACGCTCTGGCTGCTCGGCGGGGTCATCGCGGTGGGGCTCGGTCTCGTCGTGGCCGGCATCGCTGCCGCCGCCCGCCGAGCCGACTGACTGACGGCCTGGGCGCTGCCGTGCGCCGAGCCGACTGACTGACGGCCTGGGCGCTGCCGTGCGCCGGTCGGGAGGGACGACCGACTACAGCGTCAGCCCCACCAGCACCGGCTCGGGCTGTAGGTTCACCCCGAACTCGGCCTGCACCCGGCCGAGCACGTAACGAGCCAGTTCGGCGATCTCCACTGCCGTAGCCCCGCCCGTGTTGGTCAGCGCTAGGGTGTGCTTGCTCGACACGGCCGCCTTCGACCCGGGCAGGCGAAATCCGCGACTGACACCGGCGTGCTCGATCAGCCAGGCCGCGCTGAGCTTGACCAGGCGCACCGGTTCCCCGCCGGGAATCGGCCCGACACCCATGTATTCCTCGAGTGGAGTGACCCGATCGGCCGGCTCCTCCCCGAGTTTCCAGCGCGGGGCATCCGCTGGCAGCGAGCGCGCAAAGGTCTCAGTGACGATCGGGTTGGTGAAGAACGAGCCGGCGCTAAACGTGTCGGGGTCGGCGGGGTCGAGCACCATACCCTTGCCGGCCCGCAGGCCGAGCACGGTTGAGCGCACGCTCTGCAATGGCACCCGGTCGCCGAGCTGCACGCCGAGTGCCCCGGCGAGTTGCGCATACTTCAGCGGCTGCCCGAGGACGCTCCCCAAAACGGATGCCTCGGCGTATGTATCGTGCAACTCCAGCTCGATCGCCAGCACGACTCCGCGCAGGCCCTGCTTGAGCGCCGACGTGCGGTACCCAAGATCGAGGTCGGCGCGCTCCAGCCGCTCAACCTCGCCGCTCTCGTAGGAAAGAAAGTCGATCGCCCTGAGGCTGTCGGAGAGTTCCTGGCCGTACGCGCCGATATTCTGCACGGGCGCGGCACCGCACGATCCGGGAATGCCCGACAGCGCCTCGATGCCGGCCCAGCCGTGGTCCACCGCATAGGCGACGAGGTCGTCCCAGGGTTCACCGGCCTGCACGCGCAGGCGTACCTGTTCGCCGCCGTCGGTGACCGATTCGGGGCCGACGGCGAGGGGATCGACGCTGTCAGCGGCATCCGTTTCGCGGCCGAGCACCGCGATGCCGCGCGTCACCACCTGAATTACGATGCCGTCGAAGCCCTCGTCGGCGACGATGGTGTTGGAACCGCCGCCGAGCAGCAGCCAGTTCTCATCCAGGCCCCAGACGGCGAGGGTCTCGTCGATGAGGTCCTGCTCGGTGGCCGGCGCGACCCGCGCGGCGGGTGGCCCGCCGACGCGAAAGGTGGTGAGCGTGCTCAGGGGAACGGGTTCGATCATGAGTTCAGGCCAGGTTGACGCGCGCCTGCGCCTTGCCGAGAACGGTCGCGCCGTTGAAGGTCACGGTCAGGTCGATGCGCACGATTCCGGCGTCGGGCTCGAGCGCGCCGACCTTGGCGACGACCATCACAACGGCGCCAACGGTGGCGTCGACGAAGACCGGGCGGGTAAATCGCACCTGGTAGTCAATGACCCTGGCGGGGTCGCCAGCCCAGTCGACGACGGGCTGCACGGCCAGGCCCATGGTGAGCATGCCGTGGGCAAGTACGCCCGACAGGCCCACCGACCGCGCGACATCATCGCGGTAGTGAATCGGATTGAAATCACCGGATGCCCCGGCGTAGCGCACGAGTGAATCGCGCGTCAATGAGAAACTCGCCTCAGCGACGACGCTGCCGACGGTGAGGTCAGCCAGAACGGGGATCATTCGTCTCCCCTGACGACGAGGGTGGAGGTCGCTGTCACGACGTGGGCGCCGGCTGCGTCGACGATCGTGGACTCGGCGGTCACCATCGCGTGAGCGCCGAGCGTCTTGATGCTCGTCACGGCGAGGGTCGCTGTGAGCTCGTCGCCGGCGACGATCGGGCGGGTATAGCTGAAGCGCTGGTCGCCGTGCACGACGCGGGTGAAGTCGATGCCGCCGTCGGGTTCGGCGAGCAGTTGGGCCAGCGTGGCCTCCTGCACGACCACGGCGAAGGTGGGCGGGGCTACAACGTCGGCGTGGCCGGCCGCGCGGGCCGCTTGGGGATCGTGGTTGATCGGGTTGGTCGCGAACACGGCGCGGGAGAATTCGCGCACCTTTTCACGGCCGACAAGATACGGTGCGACCGGCGGAAAGACCCGCCCCTGCAACTCTGGGTTCACTGACACCCGTTGAGTCTACTCAGAGAGCCCTGGCAGACCGGTCAGGAGCTGGCCCTAACAAGGCGCACACTGGTAATCGTGAAATGTGTATCCGTGCGCCTCGGCGACCCCGAGGTAGTCCCTCTCCTGCTCGACCTGCACCGCGAATACGAAACCCGCTATGGCGACGGCGACTCGGTGCACGACGTCGACGGCGCCGAGTTCGAAGCACCGAGCGGCGGCTTTCTCGTGCTCGTCGACGGCGACACGACGGTCGCCGGTGGTGGCCTGCGGCAGTTCAACGCCACGACCGCCGAGGTCAAACGTATGTGGACCAACCCCGCTTACCGTCGCCAGGGCCACGCCCGCACGATTCTGCGTGAACTCGAATCGCTCGCCCGCAGCCTCGGCTACGAGCGGATGCGCCTGGAGACCGGTTACGCCCAGCCCGAGGCCCTCGCCCTCTACCGCAGCCTCGGCTTCACCGACATCGGCAACTACGGCATCTACGAGCACGCCTCCGGCTTCGAGCTCGCTCTCACCTGACCTCGCATCGAGGCGGCGGCCCGGTTCTTAGCTAAGGCGCAGCCGAGTCTTGCGCCCTGGGCACCCTTACATCGTGAAGGTGCGGTACCCACCTACCGGAACAGCTCCAGTTTCGTAGTCATCTCTAAGCTCCGCACGTCGATGCCCCGCCTATCGCGCAGTGATATCTCGCTCCGCGAGCGCGCGAAAAGTGCCCGATTGTCGCTCTCAATGGCCCCTTTTTGCGCTCTCGCGAGCGTGGGGAGCAGTAGGGGAGGTAGCGTAAGAGGGCTATGCAAAACAAATTGATTCCGCACCCCGACCTTCCGATCGACCTGCCGACCGAGGAACGCATTCGCGCCGCCGTCGCGCACTACGGCGAGAACGTCGTCATCGACAATTCCGTGGCCCTGCTGCGTGCCAAGAACGCCGGCAAAGACTTTCTGCTTTACGCCGGCGGGCGCCACGCGCTCGGCATTCTCGAGGGTGCTCCCGCGCTGTACTGGCCCGAATTGTGGGGCGCCCGCGCGCTACTGCACGTTTGGGGCGAGCAGGCCGCTCCGTACATCGTCGTCGGTTTGAACAACCAGGCTTGGCGCGTACGCGAAATGTGCGCGAAGGTCGTGCTGCTGCGCGGCCTGCAGGTCGTGCCCAAGCTTGTGCGCCTCACCACCGACGAGCACCCGCGCGTGCGTTCCGCCGCGCTGCACGCCCTCGCCGACCAGGGCACCGAAGCCAACATCGCCACGATCGAGGTGCGCCTGCGCGACTCCGACAAGGAAGTGCGCCGCGCCGCCCAGCAGGCTCGCGACGCCATTCGTTCGCGCCTGAAGCTGACCGACGCCGCGGCCGAACCCGAGGCGTAACCAGCCGCGGGCATCCGCTCGTTACGGCCGGCGCAGCAGCGCACCCTCGTGCCGGCAGGTAGCGGCGGCGGTGAGCATAGCGTCGGCCAGCAGGGCCTGCCACGCGTCGGAATCCTGCGGCACCCCGTCGTTCACGATCGTGCAAACGGATGCCGCCAGCGTCGCGTCCCCTGCACCCATCGTGTCGATGACGGGCCCGTCGAGCTCGGCGATCGGCGCGCTGATCAGCTCGTTGTTTGCGAACGAGACCGAGGCGCCCAGGCGTCCGGCGGTCGCCAGCACGGTGTGGGCCCCCGCGTCGACGAGCCGTTCCCGCAGCTCATCGAGCGTGCTGTCGTAGAGCAGATCGGCGTCTTCGTCGCCCACCTTGACGAGCAGGCTACGCGCGGCGAGCGCTTGGAAGTTGCGCACGAACCGCGGCCCGTCGTGCAGCATGCCAGCTCGCGGGTTGGGGTCGATCACGAGGCGCCGTTCCGGGTCGGTTACGCAGGCGGCGAATGCTTCGGTCTGCGCGGTGTCGTCGAACGGAAAGCAGCTCACGACGACGAGCTTGGCGGCCTCGAGCGCGGTGCGCTCGGCGACACCGAAGTCGATGCGGCGCGCTTTCGCGGCGTCGTTGAAGAAGTAGCGGGGCTCGCCATCGGTGCGGTCGGACACCGCTCGCGACGAGCCGAGCGGGCCCGGGGTCGCGATGAGCTCCACGCCGTGCTGGTCGAGGAAGGCCCGAAGCACCGCGCCGTCGTCGTCGTCGCCGACCATGGCAATGAGGGTGGTCGGCACCCCGAGCACGGCCAAGCCGACCGCCACGTTGAGGGCGGCGCCGCCGGCGAATTCCCGACTGGCCGCCGAGTCACGCAATACGTCGATCAGGGCGTCGCCGACGACGACGACACGGGCGGGGGCGCTGAGTTCAGGCATGGGGTCCAATCTCTCCGGAGCCGCGAGCGATCAGCTCGGTCGGCACGACATAGGAATGTTCGGGGGTGCGATCGCCGTCGAGGCGCGCCAGCAGCCGCTCGGCCGCGAGTTCGCCGATCCGCTGCGGGTTCTGGGCGATGACGGTGATGCCGGGGCTGAGCAGATCGGCGAGGGAAATATCGTCGAACCCCACCAGGGCCACCCGGTTTTGCAGTGAACGGTCGCGCAGCGCGGTGATCGCACCGATGGTGACAAGGTTCTGGCTGGTAAACAAGGCGGTGGGTGGATCAGCCGAGTCGAGCAGGGCGAGCACAGCCCGGTTCGCCGCGGCTTCATCGTGCAGGTCGACGACGACCGGGATGTCGCGGGTGGCAACGCCCGCTCGTCCCAATTCCTCGAGAAACCCACGACGACGTTCGCGAGCCGTCTGGATGGCGTCGAAGTCCCCCAGGTAGGCGATGCGGCGGTGCCCGTGTGCGAGGAGGTGCCGGGTGGCAAGGGCGGAACCGGCGGCGTTGTCGCTGACGACGGCATCCGCTTCGATGCCGGCCGGCTCGCGGTCGATGAAGACCAGCGGGGTTCCACGGCGCAACTCCGCAGCCAGGTAGGCCTGACTCTTCGTGACCGTGGTCAGGATCAGCCCATCGACCCGCCGCTGCAGGAACGCCGAAACCAGGCCCTGCTCGCGACCGGGATCGTCGTCGAGGCTCGAGGCAAACACCGCGATGCCGCGCGCCGTTGCAGCCTCCTCGACTGCCCGGTGCAGCGTGCCGTAGAACGGATTGGCGACGCTTCCGACGAGCAGGCCCAGGGTCTTGGTACGTCCATCGGCCCGGCGCAGGTTGCCGGCATGCAGATCGGGCTGGTAATCGAGGCTGTCTGCGGCTTCCTTGACCTTCGCGATCATGGCCGGCGACACGTTGGGCTCACCGTTGATGACCCGAGAAACCGTCTTGATGCCCACGCCGGCCAGCGCGGCGACCTGGCGCATGGTCGGTCGAGCGCGCGGGGCAGTGCCGGAGGTGCTTTCCGACATCGTTGTCACGATTAATCTCCAACGTGATTAAGTTCCTTGACTCTATAGCAACAGTCGTCTAAAACTATAAATGACATCGTTGTCAGGAAGATTGTCTTCCGTCTGATTAGAGGAGGTTCACCAATGAATCGCACCGCACACAGCTCGACCGACGGGGTCGCGATCATGACCGGGGCGCGCAAGGCATGACCGGCCCGGTTATCGCCCTGTACGCCGAGTTCACGGCGCTCCCCGGACACGAGAATGAGGTCGCCCGCCTACTGCAGGACCTCACGGCCCACGTGCGAGAGGAAGCGGGCTGCATCCGCTTCGATCCACACCAACTTGGCAGCAACCCGGCGGCCTTCTTCGTCTACGAGGAGTACCGCGACCCCGCAGCGTTCGACGCCCACCGCGCCACCGCCTACGGTGCCGAGTTCAACCGAGCACTCGGGCCGATCATCGAGGGCAACGGTTCGACACTGACTTTCCTGGCCCCCCTGGTCTGAGGCGGGCCCCGACCAGGCGGGGTCCGGTACAGAAAACAGCCGGCACGAGGAATCCATGCTCCTCGTGCCGGGCACCTTGGAACCATGCAGAGTTAGACGCTCTTTCGTCCTGACATCGACCTCATCAGGAACATGATCACCGCGATGATCGCGAGCACGATACCTACCCAGAGCAGAAATTGAAGCGACTGCACCAGGCCTCCGGTAATGAGCAGCACCACCGCAACGACGGCCACAATGATGAGTAACGGGTTCATAGTTCGACCTTTCATTTCATGCGCGGGAAGATCCCGATTGCGGTGATACTACCCCCCACACGAGGGTCGCAAGAGGGCGCCGCGCGCGGCATACACTTGCGCGTCGCGTCGCCCTCTCGTTCGCGTCCGAACGAATGCCCGGCGCTACGATTAATCAACTCAGGCGCTCGGACGGAATGCCCCCTCCCGGCTGCCACCCGATCCGGAGTCCGATGCGACACTTCACCCTCACGCAGTTGCGGTACTTCGCCGTCGTCGCCGAGTTGGAGAGCATGACCCAGGCCGCAGCCCGGCTGCTCGTGAGCCAGTCCGCCGTTTCGACGGCGATGGCGGAGTTGGAGCGCACGCTCGGCGCCCAATTATTCTTGCGCAACCCGTCGACCGGGCTCAAGCTCACCGCGACCGGCCGCAGGTTTGCTCTCGACTTGAAAGGATTTCTCGATCACGCCGATTTGTTGTTCGAGTCGGCCTACGGCGCCGCCGAGACCCTCTCCGGCGAGCTGACCGTCGGCGTATTCTCACCGCTGGCCTCGTTTCGGCTGCCGGCCATTCTTAAGGCGTTCGAGGCCACCCATCACGGCGTGGACGTGACCTTTCTCGAAGCCGACCTCGCCTCGCTGCAGACCGCTCTGCGCGAGGGACGTTGCGACCTCGCGCTCATGTACGGGCACGGCCTCGGCAGCGGTTTCTCGAGCCAGGTACTCGAGCGGGTCCCCCCACACGTAATCGTTCCCGAGGGACACCACGCCGCGAACACCCCCGGGCAGGAAATCGCCCTGCGCGACCTCGCCGGCGAACCCCTTATTCTGCTCGATCTGCCGCACAGCCGGGAATATTACGAGAGCCTGTTCGCGCTGGCCGGGGTGGAGCCCAACGTGCGCCACCGGTTCGCCGGCTACGAAACGGTGCGCTCCTTCGTGGCCCAGGGACACGGCTACGCCCTGCTCAACCAACGGGTTTACAACGATGTGCCGTACTCGGGCGGGCGCGTTGTGCCGCTGCGGTTGACCGACGAGTTTCCACCGAGCGAGGTCATGCTCGTGCGCCTCGACAGCACCCTACCCACCCGGCGAGCGCTGGCCTTCGAAGACATCTGCCTCCGGCTGTACGGCGCGACTCGCCCCTAGCCCATCACCAAAATCGATGCGGTCGGCCACGAGAATCAATTGGACAAGGATCTTTCGCGACGCGCAAGCTTGATCACAATCAGTCGCACATTCCCGGCAGCATGCGTCCGTGACCGGGATCGCGACAGCAGTGATCAAGGAGGATCAGTGTTCGAGCAGGCAATTCACGTGTCGCCCCGGTTACACACCAGCGGATGCGCCGCAATATGACCGACATACGGCTCATGCAGAGTTCACCGGTTAGAAACGCAGCGGCGAACGCCGGAATCATCGCGATCGTACGGTGGATTTCATGACCGCGACCGCCGCCACCACCCCGATCAGTTCGCCAGCCGAGACCGCTCCTCCGAAGAAAATCACCAGCCTGCAGAAGCGCGTGCTGCTCGGCGGCAGCATCGGCCAGTTCATCGAGTTCTACGATTTCACCCTCTACGGCCTCACGGCCGTGATCTTCTCCCAACTGTTCTTTCCAAGCTCGGATCCAATCCTGGCCCTGCTCGCCACCTTCGCCACCTTCGGTGTCGCGTTCGTCGTGCGCCCGCTCGGCGGCCTGTTCTTCGGCGCCCTCGGCGACAAGATCGGGCGACGCAAAGTGCTCGCCATCACCCTGCTCGCCATCGGAACCGCGACCGCGTGCATGGGGTTGCTACCGACCTTCGCCCAGATCGGCGTCTGGGCTCCCCTGCTCTTGCTGCTCCTGCGCCTCGTGCAGGGCTTCTCGGCCGGCGGCGAATCGGTCGGCGCCCCCTCGTTCGTCTTCGAACACGCACCGATCGACCGCCGCGGTCTCTGGCTGAACATCACCATCGCGGCCACCGCGCTGCCCTCGGTGTTCGCCGGGACGATGATCCTCATCCTGAGCCAGAGCATGTCCGACGAGTCGTTCACCGCCTGGGGCTGGCGCCTGCCGTTCCTACTCGCCCTGCCGCTGGCCCTGTTCGGCGTGTGGATTCGCAGCAAGACCAGAGAGAGCAAATCGTTCACCGACGCCCAGGCCACCAAGACCAAAGAATTCAGCCCAATCAAGGAAACCTTCCTCGAGAACAAGCTGCGCATGGTGCAGGTCATCTTCGTGATGGGCCTCACCGCGATGGGCTTCTACTTTCTCTCGGCTTACTTCGTGGCCTACGTGCAGACCACCGGCAACCTCGGCCGCGAGCAGTCCCTGCTGGCCAACGCGGCCGCCCTCGCGCTGTACGCCGTGATGCTGCCGATCGGCGGGCGCATCGGCGACCGGGTCGGGCGTAAGCCGATGCTCATCGCGGGATCGGCCGCGATCGCCGTTCTCGCCATCCCGAGCTTCATGCTCGTCACGAGCGGCAATCTGTCACTCGCCCTGCTCGGCCAGATCCTGTTCGTCATTCCGCTGTGCATCTACGGCGGCGGCTGCTACACCTTCTTCGTCGAGATCTTCACGACCCGAACCCGCTTCACAAGCGCCGCCGTAAGCTACAACCTCGGTTACGCCATCTTCGGCGGCACCGCACCGCTCGTCGGTACCGCTCTCGTCGCCAGCTCGGGCGTTGCGTTCGCCCCCGGCTTCTACATGGCCGGCGCCGCCGTCATCGTGTTCCTGCTCGTGACCCTCACTAAGGTCCCCGAGACGCGGGGGCGTCTGGGCTGAGCGCTGCGGCAATCCGTTCTATCCGATATCTCTTGAAGGAGCACCCATGTCATCTGCTGATTTTCTGACCGACTTCCACCACGTTGCCACCATCGGCGCTACGCCCCACCAGGGCGTCGACCGACAGGCAGCCACCGCCGAAGACGCCCAGAGCCGCGCCTGGTTTTCGAAGTGGGTCACCGACGCCGGCTATACCCTGCACGTGGATGGCATCGGCAACATGTTCGGACTGATCGAATGGACCCTCGGCGCCCCGTACGTGCTCGTCGGTTCGCACCTCGACAGCCAGCCGCTCGGCGGGCGCTTCGACGGCGCTTACGGCGTACTCGCCGCGCTGCACGCCGCCCGCAACGTCGACGAGCTCGTCACGAAAAGCGGCGCGGTGCCACCGTTCAACCTCGCCGTCGTGAACTGGTTCAATGAAGAGGGCGGCCGGTTCGCGCCGAGCGTCATGGGCAGCAGCGTGTTTGCTGGCCTGTTCGACCAGGAGAAGATGCTCGACGTGACCGACCTGGCCGGAGTGACCGCCCGCGCGGCCCTCGCCGACACCGGCTACCTCGGCACCGACCCCCGCCCGGTCACGGTGAGCTACGCCGAGATTCACATCGAGCAGGGTCGCATTTTGGAGCGCGAGGAGATCGCGATCGGGGTGGTCGACCGGAGCTGGTACACCCAGAAGCTCGACATCGAGGTGCTCGGCGAGCAGTCCCACACCGGGGCAACCGCCATGGCCGACCGGCACGACGCCCTCGTGGCCGCCGCCAAAATCATCCTCATGGTGCGTGAGGTCACCTACGACTTCGTCGACGAGGCCATCGTCTCGTCGGTCGGGCAGCTGACCCTCGAACCCAACTCCCCCATCGTCGTGGCCCGCCGGGTACGCCTGGTCGCCGACCTGCGCAGCGGCGACCCCGAGATCGTGCAGGCGGCCCGCGCCACCCTGCTTGAGAAGATGGCCGCGCTCGCCCTCGAACACGACATCAAGATCAACGTCACCGACTTCGATATTCGTCCAATCAGGTATTTTCCAGAGAACGGACTGCAGTTGGCCGAGCAGGCGGCCGCACGTGCGGGGCTGTCGACCCGCCGCATCCAGACCATGGCTGGGCACGACTCGGTCGCGATGAACACCATCGTGCCCTCGATCATGCTGTTCATTCCGAGCGTCGACGGCGTCTCGCACTGTGAACGCGAATTCTCCACGGATGCCGACATGGTCGCCGGGCTCGCGGTGCTCACCGAAGTCACCACCGACCTGATCCACGGGGCTCTGGTCGATGCGGTGCCGTCCCTTGCAGCGGCGTCGACTGCCCGGGTTTGACGAAGGCGGGCACGATGAGCCGAACAGAATCGCCTCCCAACAGGTTGCGCAACACCGTTTCAAGCAGTGCCAGCACCGACCTGCACTACCTCGGCGCGAGCGAGGCGCTCGGCCTGTTTCGATCGCGCGCGTTGTCGCCGGTCGAGCTGCTCGAGGCGGTTCTGCAGCGCATCGACGCGATCAACCCGCGGATCAACGCGCTGACCGAGCAGCTGGCCGATGAGGCACGCGAGTCGGCCCTCAGCGCTGAGCGCCAATATCGCGCCGGCGGCGCGCTCGCTCCGCTGCTCGGCCTGCCCATCGCCGCGAAGGAGAAACACTCCCTCGCCGGTCACGTGCTGAGCAACGGGCTCGTCGCCCAGCGCGCGGTGGTGGCGAGCACGGACCATCCGGTGATCAGCCGCATCCGCTCGGCTGGCGGCATCGTGCACGCACGCACGACGACACCCGAATTCTGCTGCGCCACCGTCACGCATTCGCCGCTCTGGGGGGTTACGCACAATCCTTTCAACCTCGAGCTTTCCCCCGGCGGGTCCTCCGGCGGCTCCGGCGCTGCCCTCGCGGCAGGCTTTGCGCCGCTCGCGACCGGCTCGGACATTGCCGGTTCGACCCGACTGCCGGCGGCCTTCACCGGAACCGTCGGGTTCAAGGCGCCCTACGGCCGTATTCCGGGCGTCGCGCCGCTCTCCGCCGACCACTACCGGAGCGACGGTCCGATGGCCCGCACGGTAGCGGATGCCGCCCTGCTCGCCAACGTGATGGCCGGCCGCCACGCGGGCGACCATGCCTCGCTCGCCGCCGCCGCGCCGCTGCCCGGCGCGTGGTCCTCCGTAGCGGGTATCCGCATCGCACTATGCATTCGTCTCGGAGACTACCTGATCGACCCCGATGTGGAGGCCAACACCCGCGCCGTCGCCGCGGCGCTGCAGAGCGCCGGGGCGATCGTGGAAGAGGTTGAGCTGCCGTGGAACACAGCTGAGATCAACCGGGTGTCCTTCACCCATTTCGGTCATATTCTGGGTCCGACGATGGAAGACGAGACCCGCGGCACCGAGAGCCAGCTCGCCGCCTACACGGTGCAGTTCATGGCGGATGCCCGCGCTGCGGCCTCCGACACCCGCTTTCTCGACGGTCTCACCGCTGAAACCCGCATGCAGGGCGAGCTCGCCGCGGTAATGACCGGGTTCGATGCCCTCGTCTGCCCGACATCGGCCGTCGCGGCGCTGACCGCTGACGGCCACTACATCGACGGCATCACGGCCAGCGGCGAGCACCTCGAACACTACTGGCAATCGCACATGACGCTGCCGTTCAACATCAGCAACCGCTGCCCGGTGCTCGCGGTGCCGAGCGGCATGGCTGACTGCGGCATCCCGACCGGGGTGCAGATAGTCGGGCATCCGTTTGATGACGGCACGGTCTTTCGCGTCGGTGCCGCCGTCGAAGCGGTGCGCCCGTGGGCCCACCGCTACGCGCGGATCGGCGACTGACCGTCTCAGTAGGTCGAAAGCTCGGGCTCGATCTGCTTCACCCAGGCCAGGATGCCTCCCTCGACCTGGCGCACCCGGTCGTAGCCCTGGCGCTGCAGCTCGGCAAGGACGGCAGTCGAGCGCGGCCCGGCCTTACAGTGCACGACGATATCGCGGTCCCGCGAGAGAACGGCTTGTCCCGAGCGGATGCCGCCCTGCGGAACCAGCAGCGCCCCGGTAATGTGCACGATCGCGTATTCCTCCGGTTCGCGAACATCGATGAGGTCGAAGTCGAGTGCGCCGCGTTTCCGGGCATCGAGCATGGCAGCGAGTTGTTGTACGGAAATGGCATCGTCGCCCCGACGTGGCTCCGACGCTGTGCCGCAGAACAAGTCGTAGTCGATGAGTTCGGTCACCGGCTTGGTGGCGGGATCGGGCGCAATACCGATCTCGCGCCAGGAAGTGTCGAGCGCACTGAACAGCACGACCCGGCCGAGCAGTGTGCGTCCTACCCCGGTGATCAGCTTCACCGCTTCGGCCACCATCATCGCGCCGATCGTTCCGCACAGCATCCCGAACACTCCGCCCTCGCCGCAACTGGGTATGGAACCAGCCAGCGGGGCTTCCGGATACAAGTCCCGATAGGTGGGACCGTGCAGATTCCAGAACACGCTCACCTGACCGTCGAAGCGTAGAATCGACCCCCAGACGCAGGGCTTGCCGAGCAGCGCGGCGGCATCGCTGACCAGATAGCGGGTGGCAAAATTGTCGGCGCCGTCGACGACCAGGTCGTATTGGGCGAACAGGTCGAGCGCGTTCTCCGCTGACAGCCAGGCATCGTGCTGGTGCACGGTGACGAGTGGATTGAGCTCGGCCACGGCCGCGGCAGCCGACTGCAGTTTCGACTGGCCGAGACCGGCGACGCCATGGATGATCTGGCGCTGCAGATTGCTCAGGTCGACCGTATCGTGGTCGACAATGCCAAGCGTGCCCACGCCGGCGGCCGCGAGATAGAGGAGCACCGGTGAGCCGAGGCCGCCGGCGCCGATCACGAGCACGCGCGCATTCTTCAGCCGCCGTTGACCGATCATCCCGATGTCCGGGATGAGGATGTGGCGCGAGTACCGCTCACGTTCGGTCGCGGTGAGCTCCTCGCCGGGTTCCACGAGCGGCGCGAGCACCGGCATCCGCTTCACAGGTCGGGCCGCCCGGTCATGGTCGATGACGCCAGGGCCAGGTCACGCCGCGGAATGCGGCCGGCCAGCGACGCCCGCCGGCCAGCAATCACGGCGTGTTCCACGAGCGGCGCGAGCACCGGCATCCGCTTCACAGGTCGGGCCGCCCGGTCATGGTCGATGACGCCAGAGCCAGGTCACGCCGCGGAATGCGGCCGGCCAGCGACGCCCGCCGGCCAGCAATCACGGCGTGTTTGAAGGCGTCGGCCATGAGGGCCGGGTCTTGAGCACGCGTGACCGCGGTGGCCAGCAGCACGGCATCGCAGCCCAGTTCCATTGCCAGTGCGGCGTCGGAGGCGGTGCCGATTCCGGCGTCCAGCACGACGGGAATGCCGGCGCGGGCCACGATCAGTTCGATATTGTGCCTATTGAGGATGCCGAGTCCGGTGCCGATCGGCGCCCCGAGCGGCATCACGGCGACAGCGCCCAGGTGTTCGAGCCGCAACGCGAGCACGGGGTCGTCGTTTGTGTAGGCAAACACCTTGAAGCCCCGCGCGACGAGCTGTTCAGTGGCATCCACCAGCTCGACCGCATCGGGAAGAAGGGTCTGCTCGTCGGCGATGACCTCCAGCTTGATCCAGTCGGTCTCGAGCGCTTCCCGGGCCAGCTCAGCGGTCATGACGGCTTCTCGCGCGGTAAAACAGCCAGCAGTATTGGGCAGCACTCGGATGGAATTCTCTACCAGAAGATCAAAGAGTGAACCGGTAGTCGCCACGCTGTAACGCCGCATGGCGACGGTGGTGAGTTCGGTTCCGGAGGCCCGCAGCGCAGCGCCAAGGCCGTTCAGGCTCGGTGCGCCCCCGGTACCCATAATCAGACGCGAATTTAACGACACGCCGTCAATCACGAGGCTGTCGGCGTTCATGAGCAACGCGGTCTCCACTGTCAACCTCCCTGAACTGCGGTAAGAATTTCAATCTCATCACCGGCGGTGAGCCCGGTGCACCACCATTGGCTGCGTGGAACGACCTCGGCGTTGCATGCGACGGCTACACCGAGACGTTGTCCGTCGGGAGCATGACCGTCTTGCGCGATAGACCGATCGGTGATCTCGGCCACGAGGTCGGTCACCGTGATGCCAGGCAGCACCTTTCGTTCCTGGCCATTGACGGTGATCCTCACGCTTGGCGATGCGGTCATGAGCGGGCTCCTTTCGGTGAAGCGGATGCCGGAGCGCGGCTGGCTGAGAATCGGTCGGGCCGGAATCTGTCCCACCGCTCGTCCGCACTTCCCTCGATGAGGCGAAGACAGAACTGCGCTGCTATCGGGGTGAGAAGTACGCCATGGCGAAAGAATCCGGTGGCGATGATGAGGCCGGAGATGTCGTCATTTTCGCTTTCCCGTGCGCTTCCTGTTCGGGAGACTCGTCCGAGGAGCGGCGCGTTATCGGGCGTTCCCGGACGTGCCCGAGCTGTCACCTCGATCAGCTCGAGTTCGTTGACCGCCGGCATAAGCACCCGGGCATCACGCAACAGTTGATAGACGCCACCGGCTGAGACCGCGCTGGAACCGTCTTCGCGCTGCGTAGCTCCGATCACGAGTGTGCCGTCCGGGCGAGGCACCAGGTACACCGGCATGCCACGCACCAGCCCGCGAAGTGTGCAGGTGAGCAGTGGCTGAAGATGCTGAGGTACCCGAAGTCGGAGGACATCCCCGTAGACCGGTCGAAGCGGCAGGCTCAAGTGCTCGGGCAAGCCGTTCAGCCCGGCCGCCCCGAGTCCATTGGCTACGACCACTTCGGTTGCTCCGACCATCCCGCCGTCGTCCAGGGCGACACCGGTGACGCGCGATGAGGCATCCGCTGGATCTTCGTGCACCAACCCACTGGCGTTCACGCGGATCAGGGCGTCGTGGCCCCACCCACCGTTTACCGCGAGCGCTGCAAGTTCGAGCTGAATGCGCTCGGTTAGCCGGCGTGGGTCGACCTGATGATCCTGCTCCACCACGAATACACCGGACACCTGGGGGCTTAGCAGCGGTTCAATCACCCGCGCTTCGCGAATGGTCAGGCGTTCAACGTTCAGCCCATTGGCCAGTTGCACGCCGCGCAGGTCGGCGAGCGCTTGCCGGTCAGCCGATTCGGCACCGACGTTCATGGTTTTGGTCCTCTGGTATCCAGTTTCGTTGGAATCGACTCCGATCGATTCGATGAACGAGGGATACAGCGAGGAAGAGGCGAGCATGAGCTCGAGCAACGCCTCTTCCTGGTAATGCAATTCGCTCACCGCTGCGAGCATTCCGGCCGCCGCATAGGTGGCCCCGCCGGCCGGATCCGGGTCGATGACGACCACCGTGCGGCCGGACTGCGCGACCGACCAGGCGATGCCGAGCCCGATGATGCCGCCGCCGATGACGGCCACGTCGACCGTGCGGTGCGCCCGCCGTTCACTCATGGAGCGCACCGCGGCCGGGCCGCAGCCCTTTAGTGTTGGTCGCATGGACCAGATCACCGCCCGGCTGTATCTCTGCACCGATGCCCGGAAGGATCGCGGCGATTTCGCTGACTTCGTGCATGCGGCCTTCGCTGGCGGGGTCGACATCATCCAGCTTCGCGACAAGAGCATCGACGCTGCGGAGGAGCTCGACTATCTCGAGATCCTGCGCTCGGTTGCCGAGCAGCACGCACGACTCTGGGCGGTCAACGACCGGGCGGATATCGCCGGCCTCGCCGGAGCGCCGGTCTTCCATGTCGGCCAGACCGATTTGCCACTGCCCTTCGCCCGCAGGCTGCTCGGTGCGGCCACCCGAATCGGTCTGTCCACGCACACCACCGAGCAAGTGGATGCCGCCCTCACCGCCGCCGACCTCAATTACTTCTGTGTCGGCCCGGTCTGGGCCACGCCGACTAAACCCGGTCGTGCCGCGGTCGGAACTCAACTGCTGCGCTATGCGGCCGAGCGCAGCGCATCCGCTCGCCAAACGCCCAACCAGCGAACGCTCCCGTGGTTTGCCATCGGCGGTATCGATCTCGGCAACATCAACCAGGTCGTCGACGCTGGCGCCACCCGGGTGGTGGTGGTGCGCGCGATCACCGAGGCCGATGACCCGACGGATGCCGCGCAGCGGCTTCTCGCCAGTCTGCCCGCCCTCTGCTAGCAGCGCGCAGCGTTGCGCGTTTCGCACGCTCATCGCATGCCCCCGCCCAGAGCGGAAGCGGCACTCGCCCGGGCGAACAGCCGATGAAAGTGGTGGATCGGTCCGTTCCCTCGTCCAACCTCAAGGTCATCAGCGTGGGCCAGGGCGTCCTGGAGCCACTCTTTGACCTCGGCGAGGGACCGCGCCCAGTCCCCGGTTCGCGCCTGCACCGTCGCCATCGCGGCGGAGAGCGAGCATCCCGTGCCATGGGTGTTTCTGGTAGTGATGCGCGGGGCGGTGAACTCGACCACGCTGTGCGCGAGCAGCCCGTGGGTGTTCACCAGGGCATCCGGGCAGGTGGTTTCATCGAGGTGGCCGCCCTTGACCAGCACGGTGGCGCCGGTGCGGGCCGACAATCGTGCGCCCTGCTCGAGGGCCTCGGCCCAGTCGATCGCCGGCGGCTCGGCCAGCAGAACGGCCAGCTCGGGAACGTTGGGCGTGACCAGATCGACGAGCGGGATCAGGTCGCGCAGCGCCTGCTCGGCCGCGGGCTCGAGCAGCCGGTCACCACTCGTTGCAACCATCACCGGGTCGAGCACGACCAGGGGAGGCCGACAGTCATCGAGCCAGGAACGCACCTCGGTGATCACCTCGAGCTGCGCGAGCATGCCGATCTTCACGGCATCGATGGCCACGTCATCACTCACGGCGTTCAATTGCTGCCGCAGAAAGGCAACCGGCGGAACGTGCACCGAGCGCACCCCGAGCGTGTTCTGCGCGACCAGGGCGGTCACGACCGCCATGCCGTAGCCGCCGTTGGCCGCGATGCTCTTCAGATCGGCCTGAATGCCGGCGCCACCGGTCGGATCGGTGCCCGCGATGCTGAGAATTCGGGGCGTTTGCCGCAGCATGATGCGGGTGGTTCGATCGATCATCCGTGACATTCCTTCGCTAGTACTAACTAGACAGGTTCAACGGGTATCGGTCTCAGCTCGCACACTACGTGGAGCACCCCGTGTCAATGGATAAGCCTATACGCGCACAACGAACGGACGCACAACGAACGGACGGCCGCGCTGAACGCGCGATCGCTCGCAGCGCAGGAGTGCACCGTGGACTAAGCGCACCGACTTGAGCTCGTAGATCGCCCGCGATCCGGCACACCCGGCGACCGCGATCACGACGCAGCACACGCAAAATGGCCGCAGCAGCCAACCGCCCAGATCCCACGCGCCCGCGTTGGACAGTCGCATTCACGCTCAGCCTCAGCCTCTTCGGCCTATTGCTCTTCGCCGAGACCATCGCCGCTCTGAGCTGGCTCGATGGCGCCCTTACAGCAGCTCCCGAAAGTCGAGTTATCGGGGCAATGACTTTCTTCCCCGGGTCGAGTCTCTTATGCACTCCGTCCGCCAGCGGGTCCGACAGTGGATCCAGCCTCTCGATGAACTATGGCTGGATTTGCCCGGCCATCAGTTTCATCGCCTTCGTACTTGCTGCACAGCCCTGGCAGATCTTCCACAACCGCGACGGCGAACACGACTGCGAGCTCGTCCCTGATCCGCTGCGGATACCCGTTCCCTTCACCCAGAAGCTTTGCTCCCCACCGTCCCAAGGCCATACTCTATGGTCCAACGGAAAGAGACCGATCATGCGTACGCTTTCAGCGGGATTGTTCATGTCACTCGATGGCGTCGTCGAGGCCCCCAACCTCTGGCAGTTCGACAGCTTCGACGACGAACTTGGCCAGCAGATGGAAGAAATGATGGGGCGCATCGACACCGCGATTCTGGGCCGAATCGGCTATCAGGAGTGGTCGGAGTACTGGCCGAAAGCCGCAGATGACGACCCATTCGGCGGGTTCATCAACCCTATTCAGAAGTTCGTGGCATCTCGAACGCTGGCCGCTGATCTGCAGTGGCAAAACTCCACCCTGATCGTGGGCGATCTTGCCACGTTTCTCGTCGAACTGAAGAACACCGAGGGCGGTGAAATCGCTGTGTTCAGCAGCATCTCCCTGGTGCGACAGCTGCTCTTCGCTGGTGTTCTCGACGTGTTGACTGTCATGATTCACCCCGTGATCGCCGGAGTCGGGCGGCACCTCTTCGAGCCGACCGATCCAACGACCCGGCTCGAACTGGTCGACTCCACGATCACCAGCAATGGCAATGCCGTGCTGAGTTACCGTCTGCGCTCGGTCTGAACCGGGCATCCACACTCTCGACACCACCGAAGGAGCACATCATGTCATTCCAGGCTTATCTCGACACCATCGAAGCCAAGACCAAGCTCACGCCGCGACAACTGGTCAACATCGCCGCGGAACGTGGGCTCACGGTCCCACCCGTGAAGCCGACAGCCATCGTCGACTGGCTCAAGGCTGACTACAACCTTGGTCGCGGACACGCAATGGCGCTCGTGCACGTGATCAAGAACGGAGCGGCGATCAGTGACAAGCATGTCGGCGCCGAGGGGGTGCACCGGGACGCATCGACGGAATTATGGCTAGACGGCGTTGCGACGAAGCCTGCAGGATATTAATTTTCGTACCAACCGCTTATTCGACCGCGCAATTGCCTCCGCGGATGACCCGCACTGAGATCGCAGGGTCGACCAGCAGCCAAGCGGGCATTCCCTAGGGTGTGTCCTGGTAACGGTGTTTCCGGCGCTTTTCATTACTAGGATTCTGCGTTCGGCCAGCGGTCACGGAGGGTGATGGCGAAGGCGTTGAGCGACCTGCGGTGACGGTGCGGCGGAGGTCGGAGTTCTGCAGGCCAACTGACCGTCACGCCGGCCGTATTGACGTTTTTGGTGGTGGCCAGCCATAGTTGCCAGATGAGTTCTCTTTCGCCTGCACGCGGCCGTCTTGTTAACGACGCCTGCTTTCGACTCTGATGGGCCTCCTGCCAGACACGGAGCCTGTGGATCCGTTCTATCAAATGGGCGCCACCGACTTTGTAGGTGAACATGGTGACGTCATCCGTGTGCGCACGATGTCGGGACCTGCCGCGTTAGAGTCCGCCGCAACGTGCGAGCTTGTGATCTATCAATCCACGCGCGTGTCTGATGGGGCGCCGATAGGTGTTTCGGGAATCATTGCAATGCCCCCGGGAAACCCCCCAGCGGGTGGTTGGCCGGTCGTGAGTTGGTCGCACGGGACCGTCGGTGTCGCAGATCGCGGTGCTCCCTCGCTGGATTCGGAAGAGCTGGCCGACATTGGTGACCCGACCGACCCGCCCCTGACCGTTCACCGCAAGATCAATGCGGCCCCTCATGGGCTGTTGAACGAGTTCCTCAACCGGGGCTGGGCCGTCGTTATGACCGACTATGAGGGGCTGGGCACTCGCGGCCCGCACCCTTACCTCTTCGGGGCCTCGGAAGCGCGCGGAGTGCTGGACATCGTCCAAGCCGCTCGCGCCCTTCACAATCGCGACAGTGCGACTGGACAAGAAATAATCTCCCGACGTTTCGTGATCGTCGGCCACTCGCAAGGCGGGCAGGCTGCGTTGTTCGCTGCGCACCTCGCCCCAACCTGGACCGGAGAGCTCGCCCTTCTCGCTGTCGCCGCGATCGCGCCAGCGTCCGCGCAAGAGCGACTCCTCCTACTGTCTCTGTTGCCGGCCGCGCCCGACCTGGCATTCTTACCGCTCGCCATCGCCGGCGCCCTTGCCAGTGACCCTGGCCTGGCTACTGAGCTGGAACAAAAAGTCTTCACGCCGCTCGGACTCCAGCTCTTCAAAAACACAATTGACGTGCAAACCCGGGTCGAGTTGAGCAAGCCCGATTCCTGGGGCGCGTTGCCTGGGCGCAAGTACTTCCGCGTTCTCTCCCGCAAACCGAGGCTGACAGCCGCACTGAGACGGATGCACCCAGATCTGGAAATTCAGGTACCCATCCGGATATCCCAGGCTGTCAACGACCGTCGAGTGTCAGCGGCTGCGACCAAAAGACTATGGAAGCAGCTCAAGCGAAGAAACCAAACCGTCACGGTCGAGTGGGTCGAGTACGACAAAGTTGCGCCAGCGGTCCCGGCCAGTCTTGGTGATCACTTCGGAATTCTGAACAGCGATGTTGTGCCGCTCGCCGATTGGCTGGAGCGTAAATTCGCCACCGCTAAATAAACGAATGGAATGGCCCATTCGTTCGGTTTATGCAATAGCTTTAGCCCAGTCTCTGGGAGCTCCCTAGTCGCGAATTTATAGGGAACTGAGGGCGTCGTTGTCCAAGCTCATCGCAGTAATCCGCCTCGCGGCCGTCGCGCTTGGGGTCGTGGCCATCATCGCGACCTTCGCTGACACCGCCACCAGGGCGACCATCAACCCGTTCAACTTCTTCGGGTTCTTCACCATGCAGAGCAACATCATTTGGCTCATAGTGATCGCGATCACGGGAATCGTCGTACTGCGTGGAAAGAAACAATCCGGTTTGCTCCTCCTCGCCCGCGGCTGTGCAACGGCGTACATGATTCTCGTCGGAGTTATTTACAACGTACTTCTCTCCGGCCAAGAAGGCGGCGTCGCCCTGGAGTGGGCAAACAATGTCGTTCACATCATCCTTCCCATTTACGCCGTGCTCGACTGGATCCTCTTCGCCGACCGCCCGCCGCTGGCATGGAAGCGCCTCTGGGTCTCACTCATCTACCCGATGGTGTGGGTAGTCGTCGTGCTCATCCGGGGAGCCACCGACGGGTGGGTTCCTTACCCCTTCTTCAATCCCGCCACCGGATACGGACTCGTGTTCGCGTACGTGGTGGCCATTGCGGTACTGACCGTCGTCACCGCCGCAATCGTCTGGGCTCTCAGCCGACTGAAACTTGTGAAACTTAAGGCATGAGGGCGATGTCCTGACCGACGAACCGGCGGAGACCCGAAGGCCACCGATATATCGGCACACGCCCAGTCGCCGTGGTCGGCAGGAGGAGGGCGCGATGCTCATCGACCAAACTTCCGGAGGACAGTGCCATCTCGCGTTGATACGGGGAGAACGTCACGGTCGGTCCCTGTATTTCCATGGCATACCCGGCCCAGGACGCGAACGGGTGCGTGCTCTGATCCGGTTCCAGTGCTTCGATGAGGCGCTTTGCGAGACTGACGGGTGGATTCCCCATATCGAGTTCCCTCCGATAGCCGTCGGGAAGCACAACACCTGTAGCGGCCGCGAAATCGGGCCACTGCATCCACGCCCGAGGCTGGACTCCGTTCCTGCCCACGACATCCGTCCAGGAGACAGTGGATTCGTCTCGAAGTTCGATCGAGAATACGCACATACGATTCGTAGCCGGGTGGGATCACCGACGTCACTCTGTCTCCCTCCGCGTCGAGGAGTTTGGCGATGGCCTCGGCCAGACGCAGATCATCTTCATGACCTCACCAGGCTTTAGGAAACCCGTCCTAGACCGGCTCCCCCGACGTGCGGGCCGCGGTGACGCTCTCACCGGCCGCTTCCTCTTCGCGCTGCTCGTGGTGCGGCGCCGTTCCGGAGAGCCGCAGCGTCGCCAGGAAGCCGAGCACGAGGAATCCGGCCGCGGCAAAGGCCGAGTACCGGGTTCCGTCGCTGAAGGCCTCCCGCGCGGCATCCGCCACAGCCGGGCTCTGCGCCTCGAGAGCCGGGATCGCGGAGCCGGCACTGTTCACGACTGCGTCGACGATTTGCGTCTGGGTCTGGGCCGGCAGGCCCGGCACGGAGGACAACTTCGCGTCGAGCGATGCGCCGACCGCGGTGAACAGCACAGTGCCGAGCACCGCGATTCCGAGCGCGGACCCGATCTGCCGGGCGGTGCTGGAGGTGCCGGAGCCCTGGCCGCTCTGCGCCACAGGGACGTCCTTGAGCACCACGCCGGTCAGCTGCGCGGTGGCGAGGCCGACGCCGATCCCGTAGACGAACAGGAACGGCACGACCACCAGCCAGGTGGCTTCCGCGGTGATGACGATGCCGAGCCCGGTGACACCGATGATCTCCGCGACGATGCCCATGCGTACGATCGTCTCCGGCGAGGTCTTGTTGCCGAACGCGCCCGACAGCCCGCTGGCCACGAACGAGCCCAGCGCGAGGGCGAGCAGCACGAAACCGGTCTGCAGGGCGTCATAGCCGAGCACGTTCTGCAACCAGAGCGGCAGCGAGAGGATAATGCCGAATTCGCCGAGCGACACGATCATCGCGGCGATGTTGCCGTTGCGGAACGAGGGGATCGCAAACAGGGAGAAGGCGAGCAGGGTGGTCTGGCCGGCCCGCTGCCGGTAGAGCCCCCAGGAGACGAAGGCGATCCCGGAAACGATGGTGAGCAGGAAGACGAACGGGATGATCGACCCGGAGTACGGCCAGGTCCAGTCGCCGACCGTTGGGGCGTTGTTGGTGAGCCACCAGCCGTAGGTGCGGCCCTCGATCAACCCGAAGACGAGCGAAGCGCTGGTGATGACCGAGAGGATGGCGCCGACCACGTCGACGCGGCGGGGCTCCCCGGCATCCCGGGATTCGACCACGAAGACCAGCACGCCGATGATGACGACGATGCCGAGGGGCACGTTGATGCCGAACGCCCAGCGCCAGGAGAAGTAGGTGGTGAGCCAGCCGCCGAGCAGCGGGCCGACGGCCACCATGCCGCCGATGGTCGAGCCCCAGATCGCGAACGCGATGCCGCGGTCCCGGCCACGGAAGGTGGCGTTGATGATCGACAGGGTGGTCGGCAGCACCATCGCGCCGCCGACGCCCTGGATCAGCCGGGCCAGGATCAGCAGGTCGCCCGACTGGGAGAATGCGGCGAAGACGGATGCCGTGGCGAAGACGATCACGCCGAGCACCAGGATGCGGCGGCGCCCGAAGCGGTCGGCGAGCGTGCCGAACACGAGCAGGAGCGCGGCGAAGACGAGCGTGTAGCTCTCCTGCACCCACTGCACCTGGGTCGACGTGATGCCCAGGTCGTCCACGATCGAGGGGATGGCGACGTTGATGATCGTGGAGTCGACGATGATCAGGGCGACCGCGACGCTGATGAAGACGAGGCCCGCCCACCGGCGGCGGGCGGAGGGGGTGGTGCTGGTCATGCGGGTACCAATCCCCGTGTCGACGTGGAGGAGGAGCTTCGGATGCGAATGGTGACGGTGACGGTAAGAATGACGACCACCGCGACGAGGGCCGCGACCGCGGCCGGGGTGGAGAGGAGGGTGCCTGTGAGGCGGGCGACGGCGACCCAGGCGAGTCCCCAGCAGAGGGATGCGGAGGGGGCGAGCCGGCCACGCCCGGAGAGGGCGATCAGCACGCCGACCAGACCGGCCAGCGCGATCACCCCGACTGCCCAAATGTCCGGGCTGATGCCGAAGCCGCCGAAGCCGGCGGCGACGAGCACGGCCGTCACGTTCGCCGCTGTGGCGATGCTGACCCAGCCCAGGTACAGACCGATCGTGCCGTCGGCGACGATCGTCTCGACCAGGTTCTTCGGCCGCGAGGCGAGGGTGAGATGGAACGCCCGGATAAGCACGGCCAGAAGCAGAACGATCACGGGGACGCTGAGTGCGAGCAGGTCGAACTGGATGCTGAGGATCCAGGCCGCGTTCAAGACCAGTGACGCGGCGACCGGGTAGCCGAGGGTGCGCTGCCGGGCATCCGTTGTCTGCGCCGGCAGGAACTGCCAGATTGCGTAGGCGATGAGGCCGAGGTAGATCGGCGTCCAGATGCCGAATGCCGGGCCGTCGGGGGCGATCGGGGTCGCGTCGGCGGCCAGGGCCCCGCCCGACGCGTTCTGGATCGGGGTTCCGCCGGCGGCGCCGGAACCGATGAATGATCCCACGATGGCCAGGATCGCACTGACCAGCACCACGGTCTGGCGCAGACGATCGCTGCTCTGTTTCATCTCAGTCTCCTATTGATCAGCTAGCTGATTAGTTGACGCTAGCACTAGATTAGGGGCATGACCACACCTGATCCGGAACCCTCGGCGGAGCAGGAGCCGAGACCGGCGCCATTGCAGGAGTCCATGGTCTGCTGGCCGACCGGTCGCCTGCTCTCGACCGCCGCGCGGCTGGTCGAACACGCTTGGGTGGAGGCGCTGGACCCGCTGGGACTTACCCACGCCGGCATGGTCGCACTGCACCTGCTCGGGTCGGGGCCGCTCAGCCAGACCGAACTCGCACATGCCGCCCGCGTGCAGACGCAGACCATGTCCCGCACCCTCGAACGACTTGAGCGCGAGGGCTACGTCGTGCGCACCCGGGACAAGCACGATGCCCGGCGACACTCCGTGGTCAGAACGGATGCCGGCGCCGCCGTCTGGCAGAAGTCCCGCACGCTCGAGGCCGACCTCTTTCCCGAGCTCGAGAACGCGGACGCGCTGCGTGACGCGCTGCTCACGATTATCTCCGCCTCCTCAGCCCGCCGCTGGTAACCCGGGCCGTCCGGCACCTGGCAAGCGGGGCCCCCCTCGGGCGTGTCTTCTGACGGCTTCATCCAGATCGCGATGGCCCGGAGGATGACCCCGCCGCGGTAGATGACGGCGAGGTCATCGAGAAGCAAGGCCCTGGGGCGGCCAAAGCCTGTGGAGCTGTGCTCTTCCGGATGATGGACGTGGCGGCGCGCTCCGGCACGGGTTGCCGGCCCTGGGAAGTCCTGGCCATCCGTTGGTCCGCACTCGACTTTGATGCCGGCACTGGAGCAATCAAAACCAACGTGATCCGTGCACGTGGTCAAGGTGTTCTCCTGCAGAACCACGCGAAGACGAAGGCCAGCGTGCGTACGATTGCAATCCCGAAGGCACTCATCGGCGATGAAATACCCCGGACTTCCGCAGAAATCCGGGGTTTTTGTAGCGGGAGCGGGAATTGAACCCGCGACACCACGATTATGAGCCGTGTGCTCTAACCAACTGAGCTACCCCGCCGCGACTTGTCGGCTGTTCGCTTCCAAGCCTGAGCCCCCTGTGGGAATCGGACCCACTACCTCTTCCTTACCAAGGAAGTGCTCTACCAATGAGCTAAGGGGGCAGAGCGACCAAAAACGATAGCAATGCCGCGTTTTTGGCAACCTAGAAACTTTATCACCCCGACAGCGCGCTCCGGACCACTTCCCCCACGCTGCGGGCATCCAGCAGTGATGCCGTAACATTTCAGGATGACTGGCACCAAACTGACTTCCGGCACCGAATGGTGGCGCACAGCCGTTATCTATCAGATCTACCCACGATCATTCTCCGACGCGAACGGTGATGGCATGGGCGACCTCGCCGGCATCAGCGCGCGACTACCCCAACTCAAAGACCTCGGCGTCGACGCCGTCTGGCTCTCTCCTTTCTATACGTCACCGCAACGCGATGCCGGCTACGACGTCTCCGACTACTGCAACGTCGACCCTCTGTTCGGCACCCTCGACGACTTCGAGGTGCTGCAGCGCACCGCCCACGACCTAGGAATCCGGGTCATCGTCGACATCGTGCCCAACCATTCATCGAGCGACCACGGTTGGTTCCAGGCGGCCCTCGCCGCCGGCCCGGGCAGTGAGGAACGCGCCCGCTACACCTTCCGTGACGGCAAGGGTGAGAACGGCGAGCTCCCCCCAAACAACTGGGAGTCCGTCTTCGGAGGCCTGGCCTGGACCCGCACAACCGATCCGGACGGCACCCCCGGCCAGTGGTACCTGCACTTATTCGACAGCAGCCAGCCCGACTTCGACTGGGACAGCGATTGGGTACGCGAGCAGTTCCGCGCGGTGCTGCGCTTCTGGCTCGATCGCGGCGTCGACGGCTTTCGAGTGGATGTCGCGCACGGCATGATCAAGGCTCCCGGCCTCCCCGATTACACGCCGCCCGCGGAGGGCGGCAGTATGGGCGGGGCGCCGGCATCCGTTTTGGAACCGGGCATCACGGCAGAGACGCCGCTGACCGCTCCCTACTGGGCGCAGGATGGCGTGCACGAGATCTATCGTGACTGGCACCAGGTGCTCGCCGCTTACCCCGGCGACCGCGTTCTCGCGGCCGAGGCCTGGGTCGACCCGCTCAGCCAGATGGCTAAATGGGTACGCCCCGACGAGATGCACCAGGCCTTCAACTTCGCCTACCTCGAGACTCCCTGGAACGCCGCGGAGCTGAAGAGCGTCATCGACGAGTCGCTCGAAGCGTTTGGCAATGTGGGCGCACCGAGCACGTGGGTACTCTCCAACCATGACGTAGTGCGCCACGCCTCGCGGCTCGCCCTCACCGGCGACAACTTGCAGGGGCACGGCATCGGCCCGAAGACGGTCGGGCTGCCCGACACGGCGCTCGGGTTGCGGCGCGCACGCGCGGCATCCGCTTTAATGCTGTCGCTGCCTGGGTCGAGCTATCTGTACCAGGGTGAGGAGCTCGGCCTGCCCGAAGCCGTCGACCTGCCCGATCATGCCCGCGAAGACCCCACCTGGTTTCGCACCCAGGGCGAGCGTTACGGGCGAGACGGATGCCGCGTGCCGATTCCGTGGGAAGCCGCCGGCGAATCGTTCGGCTTCAGCACCGGTGCGAAGAGCTGGCTGCCGCAGCCCGCCGAGTGGGCCGGGCTGGCGCGAGACCAGCAGAACGGCGTCGCCGGATCGACACTCGAGTTGTACAAGCTTGCACTGCGGCTGCGCCGGGAGCACGCCCTCGCTTCGGGCACGGTCGAGTGGCTCGCTGGCTTCGGCCCTGACGTACTGTCCTATCGCAACGGCGACGTGACGATCGTGGCCAACACGGGAACGGCATCCGTTCAGCTGCCCGACGGCGAGGTGCTGCTGGCGAGCGAAGGCCTCGAGGGCCGCACCCTGCCGGGAGATGCTACGGCCTGGTTGCGCTCCGTTCAGGCATGACTGACGCCGTCGACCGCCCCCGTGACGCCAGCAGCACCGCGCTGGCCACCGTATCCGCCATGCGGGAGCTGAAGCTCGAGCTGACCAGGTTCATGATGTCGTACAAGTTCGCGAGCGACGAGATGCTCACCAAGATCAACATTCTGAAAGAGGAATTCAGCTCGATCCACGACTACAGCCCGATCGAGCACGTCAGCTCGCGGCTCAAGTCACCGGAAGGCATCCTGCAGAAGGCCATCCGCAAGGGGTATCCGCTCGAACTGGACGGCATCCGCGACAGCATTCAGGACATCGCGGGCATTCGCGTCACCTGCAGCTTCATCTCAGACACCTATCGCATCCGCGACCTGCTCGCCGGGCAACGCGACGTGACGGTGCTGCACGAGAAGGACTACATTCAGCAGCCCAAAGCCAACGGCTACCAGAGCCTGCACCTCATCGTCGCGATTCCGGTGTTCATGACCGACCGCGTGCAGCCGGTCACCGTAGAGATTCAGATTCGAACCATCGCCATGGACTTCTGGGCGAGCCTCGAGCACAAGATCTTCTACAAGTACAACGGCACCGTGCCCGACACGCTCGTCGAAGACCTGCGGCAGGCAGCGGATGCCGCCAATCGCCTCGACGTGAAGATGGAGCTGCTACACGACCAGGTCGTGGCGCTCGAGAGCGTCGATACCAATGATGCCGACCTGTTCAGCTTCGACGGACTGCCGCCGTTTCCGCTGCCGAAGGGCCTGCTCGACTCATTCATGCGCGGCCGAACCGAGCCGGAATAGTCTTGGCGCCCCGACTTGGGCGAATTTTCGCCGGCCAATGCGCATGACTCCTACAATTCGCGGGCAAACAGAAAAACTCTCGCGTCTATCCGCGGGTTCGACCTTTGGACGCAAGAACTTGCAGGAACTCTGCGCGCGCCGACCGGCGCATCTGAGCGCTTGAGTTAGTTCGTGTTGGCGTAAAGCCAGGCGAGCGGGTCGATCTTAGTGCCGGTGATTCCACCCTGGCGAATTTCGAAGTGCAGGTGCGGGCCGGTCGACATTCCGGTGCTGCCGGTCTTGCCGATGACCTGGCCGACCTTGACCACGTCGCCCTCCTTGAAGAGCATCGACCCATGGATCATGTGCGCGTACACGCTCGTGATGAGCTCGCCGTTGACCATATGATCGATCATCATGTGTACGCCGAGGCTGGCCTCGCCGTCTTCGGCGTGGCTGACCACACCGTCGGCGATGGCCTGAATCGGCGCGCCGACACCGGGGTTGAAGTCCTGCCCGCCATGGTTTGAGGAACAGCCGGCGCAGTTGCGGTAGCCGATCTGGTCTCCGATGTGCACACCAACGGCGAACGGCCACTGAATGGTGCCGTTCGGATTGTTGGTGAAGGTATCTTCCATGCGGATGCCGCTGGCCTCGGCAACCTCGGCGATGGTGGTGGACTCGTAACCGTCGCGCTCGACCGTGATGGTGTCACCACCTGCCATATCCATGCTCTGGGACTCATCGACCGGCAGAGCGCGCTGGGCTTGCAAAGCGGATGCCTGTACGTCCTGCGAGGACAGCAGCGCCTCAGCGGGGATCGACGTCGCCACGGCCATCAGGGCCACGAACGACATGGCGAGAATCGAGGCGCCCTTGGTTGCACGCTTGCGCATAGTGCTGCCGAGCGGGCGTGCGCGTGGTGTGCGGCGGTTCAGCGAGCCAGCCGGAATGAAATCACGCGCGGGGGCAAAGGTCTCGCCGGGCTTGTGTTCTATGCGCTGGCGGCGGCGGGGGCGGTCTCCGGCGGCGGGAATCACGGTCGGGATCGACTGTGTCACGCCGGGAGCCAGGAGTTTGTCGTAGTCGGTGGGCTCGGCGGCGGCGATCGGCAGGGCGGCGACAGTACGGTCGGTCTCGATGAGGACAGCTGCCTCGACATCGGGTTCGGCCAGGTCGGCGGCGAGCAGGTCGGCGGCGGGGCTGAGTCGAATAACGTCAACAACGTCTTCGTCGGCCCGTGCCGTGTCGGAGGAGGCCACGCGCTCACGCTCGCGCAGTTCGCGCCGGGTGAGCGCAGCGGGAACTTCTAGTGGAAAAATGGTGCCGTCACTCTCGCCGGACACGGAAGTGTCCAAGGATGGAGTGTGATGGGACAAGGTGCATCTTTCGGCGTAGCGGACGGGATCAGATATTTGTACTAAGAAACGCCAAATGACGACATGGCAATATAACGAATTGATTAAGGGTAACCCGTAAACCTGAGAATATCAGAGAAAAGTGCCCAATCACACCCAAACGGGGGTAAATGGGCGACGTTTCACTCGGCTTTCGTGTCGTATGGGAAGCGTTTGAACAGCCCGGCCAGCACCGGTTCGAACTTCTCATAGAGGCCGGGAGCGGCGGCAATGAGGAGGTCGCGACCCTCGGCATCCGCTTGCAAAGCGCCGACCCGGGCACCCGCCTCGCGCGCGATCAAGGCACCGGCCGCGTGATCCCACGGGTTGAGACCGCGTTCAAAATAGAGGTCGAGACGCCCGCAGGCAACCGAGCATAGGTCAAGAGCGGCCGAACCGATCCGACGGATGTCCCGCACGTGGCCGATGAGGCCACCCACGACGTTCGCCTGCCATTCCCGCCGAGGCGCCGCGTATCCGAATCCGGTGCCGGCCAGAGCCAACGAGAGCGGAACGTCGTGATTGACGTGCAGTCGCTGGTCGCCGAGCCAGGCACCGGAACCGTCGGATGCTGTGAAAACCTCGCCGACGGCTGGATTGACGACCGCACCGGCGAGGGCGTTCCAGCTGGCCGGGTCGGGGTCGCCCTGCACAACGGCGATGCTTACGGCATAGAACGGGATGCCATAGAGGTAGTTGACGGTGCCGTCGATGGGGTCGACCACCCAGGTGAGCCCGCTCGTTCCGCCGGTCGCGTCGGATTCCTCACCGTAAAAGCCGTCGTTCGGTCGCGCGTCGGCGAGCAGGCCGCGAATGAGCAGCTCGACCTCGCGGTCGGCCACAGTGACGATGTCTTCGGGCGACGACTTCGAGGCGGCGATCTCAACGCCTTCGGCGCGGCGACGGTGGGCGAGAGCGCCGGCGGTGAGGGCGATGGTGCGCGCGAGGTCGAGCAACTCGGTCGGGGCAGGATGCGTCATACCCTCACGTTACCGGCAGGGCATTAACCAGAACAGGCAGGCCCGGGGGCCTGCCTGTCTCCTGCTGGTGGCGAGTGCGAGGTTCGAACTCACGAAGGCTACGCCGTCTGATTTACAGTCAGATCCCTTTGGCCGCTTGGGTAACTCGCCAGGCGCTCCCGACCAGGTGTAATCACTTGACCGGAGACGCGGTTTCAACAATACAAGACGAAACGCCTCACCGAGAAATCAGCGGGTGGCGTCTTTCTCGTTGAACCCCTTCAAAGCGCAGAAAGTGCCGCTACGGCGTGCGCAATCAGGCACTTTGAGTGCTCTCGCGGGTCGGATATCATGGGTGGATGGCAGATTCAACATTCGACATCGTCAGCAAAGTCGACCCGATGGAGGTCGACAACGCCCTTAACCAGGCGCACAAGGAAGTCGCCCAGCGCTACGACTTCAAGAACGTGGGAGCCTCGATCGCAATGAGCGGCGAGAAGGTGCTCATGAAGGCCAACACCGAGGAGCGCGTGAAGGCGATCCTCGAGGTCTTCGAGGCCAAGCTGATCAAGCGCGGCATCTCACTGCGCAGCCTCGATGCCGGAGAGCCCTTCGCGTCCGGCAAGGAGTACCGCATCGAAACGTCGATGAAGGCCGGTATCGACCAGGAGAACGCAAAGAAGATCAGCAAGATCATCCGCGATGAGGGCCCCAAGGGCGTCAAGAGCCAGATCCAGGGCGACGAGCTGCGGGTCAGCTCGAAGAGCCGCGACGACCTGCAGGCTGTGATGGCGCTGCTCAAGGGTAAGGACCTCGACGTGGCCCTGCAGTTCACGAACTTTCGCTAGCCGCCCGCGCGCCGCGGGCCACATTGTCTCTAGCCGCCGGGCACACCTTCGGGACGTGGGCCCACGCTAGATCATGGGCCCATTTTCCGGGCCCGATCAGAAAGAGGGACGGGGGCTACTCGGCGCGGGAGACGGCGACCATCTCATCGCGGTCGACGACCTTGATGCGGGTGCGGCCAGCCGCCTCGCCGAGACCGAGCTCATGCTGGTCGAGGTTATGCCAACCGTCAAGACCGGTGTATTTCACGCCGCGCGCGTCGAGCAGCTCCACGATGCTCTCCTCCGACGGCGACTCGGGGCGCCACCAGTTGCCGAGGTCGTTGATCAGGTGCTTGATGGTCTCCATCGCGTCGCTCTTGGTGTGGCCGATCAGGCCGACCGGGCCGCGCTTGATCCACCCGGTCGCGTAGACGCCGTACATCTGCTGGTTGAACAGCCCGCCGGTGCCGGCCGAAGGGTCGCGACGCAGCACCTGGCCCTCACGGTTCGGAATGACGCCGCGCTTCTTGTCGAACGGCACGTCGGGCAATTCCGACCCGAAATAGCCGACCGCCCGATAGACGGCCTGCACCGGGATCTCGCGAATCTCGCCGGTGCCGACGACGCCACCGGCGGCATCCGTTGCGGTGCGTTCCCACCGAAATGCAGCCACCCGGCCGGTTCCGTCGTCGACGATTTCGACGGGCTTGGCGAAAAAGTGCAGGTGCAGGCGGCGGCTGGCCGTTCCGGTCGCGCGGGCCCGCCACTGGTTCAGCGTCTTGTCGATCACGAACACCTGCTTGTTGCTCGCAACGGCGGCCTGTGCGGCCTCGTCGTAGTCGAAGTCTTCGTCGTAGACGATCATGTCCACATTGTTCAGCTCGCCAACCTCGCGCAGCTCGAGCGGTGTGAATTTAACGGATGTCGGACCGCGGCGCCCAAAAACATGAACGTCCGTCACCGGTGAGGCTTTGAGTCCGTCATACACGTTCGCAGGAATCTCGGTTGACAGCAGATCGTGGGCATGCTTGATGAGCATGCGAGACACGTCAAGGGCCACGTTGCCGTTACCGATCACGGCGATCTCGCGTGCTTCGAGCGGCCAGGTGCGCGGCACGTCGGGGTGTCCGTCAAACCAACTGACGAAGTCGGCCGCTCCGTACGAGCCGCGGAGTGAGGCACCCGGAATGTTCAGGTCGGCGTCCTGCACGGCGCCGGTCGCGAAGATGACCGCGTTATAGTGCTTTTTAAGGTCATCGAGGGTGACGTCAACGCCGAACCGCACATTACCGAACACGCGAATGTCGCCGCTGTCGAGCACGCCGCGCAGCGCGGTGATGATGCCCTTGATGCGGGGATGGTCGGGAGCGACGCCGTAGCGCACCAGACCGTATGGAGCGGGCAGGTGGTCGAACAGGTCGATCGAGACGTCGAATTTTCGCTCAGACTTGAGCAGAATATCAGCGGCGTAGATGCCGGCCGGCCCTGCGCCGACGATGGCCAGTCTCAGTTTCGTCACGGAAGATTCCTTACTGCGCGGGCAGGCCGGGCCAAAGCCCCGGCGCACTCTCGAATGGGTCTAGCTGGAGCGCTCGACGATGGACTCGGCGAATCGGGTGAGGGCTTTCTTGACCGAACCGTTCGGCAGCGGCGCCAGGGCGGCGACCGCGTCGCGGGCCCAGCCGTGCGCTTCGGCGAGGGTCTCGGCGGTGACGGCGTGCTCACGCAGCGCGGTGATCGCCGCATCAGCGGCCTCACCCTGCTCAGCACCGTCCGTCATGACGTCACGTTCCAGCCGCTCCAGCAGATCAGCGGATGCCCCGTCGCTCACGGCGCGTTCCCGCAACCGAAGCAGCGGAAGCGTCACGACGCCGGCGCGGAGGTCCGTCCCTGGAACCTTGCCGGTCTCCTGCGGCTGCGGCGACAGGTCGAGCACATCGTCGATGAGCTGAAAAGCCACGCCGATCTTCTCGCCGAAGTCCACAACGGGCTGCTCGTACTCGGCTGGGGCATTGGAGAACACCACTCCGCCCTGGGCTGCCGCTGCGATGAGCGAACCGGTCTTGCCGGCGAGTACCTGGATGTAGTGTTCGACCGGGTCTTCGCCGGCGCGCGGGCCGACCGTCTCCTGGAACTGACCGAGCACGAGGCGTTCGAAGGTGGTCGCCTGCAGCTTGATGGCGCGTTCGCCGAGGCGGGCCATCAGCTGGCTGGCGCGGGCGAACAGCAGGTCGCCGGTAAGGATGGCAATGGAGTTGCCCCACACGGTCTGAGCGCTGGGCACCCCGCGGCGCTTGTCGGCGTCGTCCATGACGTCGTCGTGATAGAGCGAGGCGAGGTGGGTCAGCTCGATGGCCGTCGCCGCGGTGACCACATCGTGCACCACGCCATCGCCCAGGTGCGCGGTAAGCAGCGCAAGCATGGGACGCACCCGTTTGCCGCCAGCGTTAAGCAGGTAACGACTGGTGACGGTGGCGATTTCGTTGGCGTAGACGAGCTCGTCAATGAGCGCGGTTTCGACTTGTTCGATGCCGGCATCGATGTTCGCCGCCAGGCCGCGGTCGGCGGAAGTCGAGAAAATACGTTCGCCGAGACCCGCCTGGCTGGTCACCGACGCGCTGCGTCGAGTCACGGGGGCTCTGGATTTCACGTAAGACAGCCTATCGAGTTGGTCAGGGCTTGGTGCCGCGGTGCAGGGCCACGATGCCGAGCGTGAGATTGCGGTAGGCGACCTGGGAGTATCCGGCCGAGCGCAGCCATCCGCTGAGCACCGGCTGGGTCGGCCAGGCCGCGATGGACTCGCCGAGGTAGTCGTAGGCTTCAGCGTTCGACGAGGCGAGCCGCACGACCCGCGGCATGACGTGGTTGAGATAGGCGAAGTAGCTGTTCCGCACGAGCCTCCGCGGCGGAGTGGAGAACTCGCAGATGACGACGCGGCCGCCGGGCTTGGTCACCCGGTAGAACTCGTCGAGGGCCTTCTTCGGTTCGACCACGTTGCGCAGTCCGAACGAAATCGTGACGGCGTTGAATTCGTTGTCCTTGAACGGTAGCGCGGTGGCATCGGCCTGCACGAACTCGATGTTCGCATTGTGCGCGTGCCGGGCCTGCCCGACCTCGATCATGCCGGCCGAGAAATCGGCGGCGACGACGTGGGCGCCACTGTGCGCGAGGGCGGCGCTCGAGGTGCCGGTTCCGGCGGCGATGTCGAGGATGCGCTCGCCCGGCTGCGGGTTGACCGCCCTGGTGGTGGCGAGGCGCCAAAGCGACGCGTTGCCGACCGACAGCAGCGCGTTCGTGCGGTCATAGTGGGCAGCGACCTCGTCGAACATGGCAGCCACCTGCGCGGGCCGTTTGTTCAGGTCTGCTCTATTCACCCCATCATTCTAGGTTGCGCAGGCCCGCTGAAACTGCACGGTTGCCGGGGCACACAGACGCGGGCGTAGGCTACAGAAGTGAATGTGCAGGCCTTGACGGTCGAAACCTCCCCGATAGCCGATATCCGCCAACTGATCCTGCTGCTCGACAGCCGCACGCCCCTGCTCTGGATGCGTCGCAACCAGGGTCTGGCCGGCATTGGCTGCGCGTTGCGGCTCGAATTCTCCGGCCCTACCCGCATAACGGATGCCGCGGCCGCGTGGAAGCAGGTCGTCGCGCTGGCCACCGTGACAGACCCGCTCGCCCGCACCGGCACCGGGCTTCTCGCCTTCGGCGCGTTCGCTTTCGCCGAATCCTCCGAGCAGACCAGCGTGCTGATCGTGCCCGAGATCATCGTGGGCCGCGAAGACGGCCAGTGCTGGGTGACTCGCATCTGGGCGACCGGGCAGAGCGCCCCGGGGAACCCGCTGGTGCTGCATCCGCTCGGCGACGAGTATCGCATCGCGCTGCTCCCGGGGGCGCTGCCTCCCGACGGCTTTCGCACAGCGGTCAGTGCGGGCATCGAGCGCATTCGGGCCCAGCAGGTCAACAAGGTCGTGCTGGCCCGCGACCTGGTCGGACGGGTGCCGGCCGAGTCCGACCTGCGCCGCGCCATCACCAAGCTCGCGCTCGGCTACCCGGACTGCTGGACCTACGCGGTCGACGGTCTCGTCGGGTCAAGCCCGGAGACCCTCATTCGTGCCGACCACGGTTCGGTCAACGCCCGTGTTCTCGCCGGCACGATATCGCGCGGAGCGGATGCCGAGGACGACCGCGAGGCCGCCCTCACCCTCGCGACCTCCTCGAAGGACGGCGACGAGCACGAGTTCGCCGTGCAGAGCGTGCTCAAGTCATTGCGACCGCACACCTCGGTGCTGGCGACAAGCGAGATTCCGTTCACGGTGAAATTGCCGAACCTCTGGCATTTGGCGACCGACTTGGAGGGGACACTGAGTGACGGGTCGACCTCTCTCGACCTGATCGCAGCGCTGCACCCGACGGCCGCGGTTGCCGGAACTCCCACCAACGCTGCGTTGAACCTGATTCGCGAGCTCGAACCCTTCGACCGTGGTCGCTATGCCGGCCCGGTCGGCTGGGTCGGCGCCGACGGCGACGGCGAATGGGCGATCGCCCTGCGCTGCGCCCAGGTCGCCCCGACCGGCGGCATTACGGCTTACGCCGGCTGCGGCATCGTGCTCGACTCCGACCCGGATCGCGAGCTGGCCGAGACGAAGATGAAGTTTCGCCCGATAGTCGAGGCCTTTGGCTAACCCGCTGCCTAGATGTTCAACCCAAGTGACGCTGCCATCGAGCGGGAGACGCAGGGGTACATGACTCCGAGGTCGTCGTTCTCCGAGTCGTGGAGCACCGAGTCCAGGTGTTCGGGTGCGCCCTCGACCACCCGTACCTCACAGGTGCCGCAGACTCCCTTGCGGCAGGAGCCGAGAATGGGCACGCCGTGGGATTGGGGGCGTCGAGCAGGTTCTCCTCTGCGGGGCGGTGAATTCTAGGCGGCTCTTGCGGCAGGCGACCTGGAGCGGGTGCGGCGGCGGACTGGTTGATGTCCGGTGCGTAGACGGTACGGAACGCCGTGATCAGGGTGTTCTCGGCGAATTTGTGGATCCCCCGATGGCCGAGACAAAGCTACCGAACGAGCGGAACCTCGAGGATAGAGGGACGGGTGGGGGCACCCGTGAGGGCGCGCTCGAGGTCACTGCGGGTGGCGGCCAGCTCGTAGTTCCAGCCGTAGGCTGCGGCGAGCGCATTCAGGTCAACGCTGCGCGGGGTGTAGAGCACACGCTCCATCGCCTCGGGCGGAGCGGTCGCCGCGACCTCGAGGCCGTCGAAGATACTGCCGCCACCATCGACGCCGACGATGACCTGCAGTCGAGGCTCCACCTCACCGGGGGCGAGCAGCAAGGAACCCACATCGTGCAGAAAGGTAAGGTCGCCCAGCAGCACCCGGGTCACGCCGACCGAGCTCGGCTGCGGTCCGGCTTGGCTCGCGAGTGCCACCCCGAGCGCGGTCGCGATGGTGCCGTCGATGCCGGCCAGGCCGCGGTTGGCCAGCACCCGGATCTTCTTACCGGGCACGCGCTTGTCGGCCTCACGAATTAGCCGGGAGGCGCCGAACACGAGCCGGTCGTGCGGCCACGACGCCCGCCACACCGCGTCGACGAGCAGCGCCCGGGTTAGCGGCGCGCGCAACACGGCCAGTTCGGTACGAGTGATGCCACGCTTATCGAGCGGGGCCCGCCCCTCGTCGGCCGCAGCCTCGGCCAGCGCCCGGCTGGTCATAACCCAGCGGCCCAGCCATTCGCGGCCGGCCGGGGTGCGTGCGGCCGCAGCGCATGCCGCATCCGCTTCAATCGAGCGGGTGAAGGCGCGCGCGGCGTGGGCCGGGTTGTACCATTCGAGCCCGGTCGGGGCGACGACGATGGTCTCGACACCGTCGCGGGCGATAAGGGCCGGTATCTCGCGGCTGAGGGTGGGGTGGCCGAACACGATCACCCGTTCAACTTCACCACCGAGATCGACCGCAGCGAGCAGTTCCCGGTAATGCACGATGAGGTTCGGTCCAAATCGAGCGCCGCTCGACACCTCGGCCAGCAATGGCCAGCCACCGGCATGAGCCAGTTCTTCGGCCGCCGGCCCGGCTCCATCACCGGCGACGACCACCGTGCGAAGCTCAGGCGCGAGCACCATGGCCGGCCCATCGGTCGACCCGACAGCAGCAATGCGAGAAACCGGCGTCACCGCTGTCAGCCCGGCCGGCAGCGCTGTCGACAGCGGCTCACGAAAGGCGAGGTTCAGTTGTGCGGGGCCGGGAGCGGTGGTGGCGACGCCGGTGGCGGCATCCATTGCCTGCCGCGCGAGGGCCGCGGCGATGCCGGCCTCATCGGGTTCACCGACCGGCGCAGGAACGTCGAGGCACAGCCGCGTGGCGACGCCGAACAGGCCGGACTGCACGGTGGTCTGATTTGAGCGGATGCCGCGCAGCTCGGCCGGCCGGTCCGCCGTCAGCAGGATCATCGGCACCCCGGCATGGTGCGCCTCGAGTACGGCCGGGTGCAGGTTGGCGACGGCGGTTCCCGAGGTCACCACGACGAGGGCGGGCAGGCCCGTTTCGAGGGCGAGGCCGATGCTGAGAAAAGCGGCACTGCGTTCGTCGGTACGTACGTGCAATCGGATACTGCCAGTCCGCTCCATCTCGGCCGCCGCCAGGGCGAGGGCCTGCGAACGTGCTCCTGGGCAGAGCACCAGGTCGCGCACGCCCAGCCGAACGAATTCGTTCAAGAGGGCGATGCTGAAATCGGTCGCCGGGCTACTGCGGTGTTGGTCTAAAGCGCTCTGCTCAGGCATCCCGCCGGCCAGGCTGATCGCCCTCGCCCGGTTCGATTTTCTTCTTCTTCGGGTCGACGCCCGCCGTGTCGGCGGCACCATTGGCACCGCTTTTGTTCGGTGTCGGGTCGTTCTTATCGAGATCTGCGAGGTCCTGCTCCATGCGACGGATGCGTTCCTGCTGGTCTTTCTCGTTGAACGGGCGGTTCTCCCCGATAACGGTGGCGACATTACCGCCGTTCAAGCCACGCAGAAAGTCGAGGTCGTCATCGGGCGCGACCGACCGAGAGGATCGGGTGGTGGGAGTGGCGCGTCCATGGCCGACAAGGAGCCAGAGCAGCGGGCCGATCAGCGGCACCAGCACGATGACGAAAATCCAGACCCAGCGTGGCAATCCGCGAATGTGTTTGCGGTCGAAAACGGCACAATCCACGAGGGTATAGACCGTGAGAATGACCAGGGCCAGTCCTAGTCCGATCAAGAGCTTGGGCATGGCTTGATTGTAAGCCGCTTGGCCGTGAGAGACATGTGCGGATGCTCAGCCGCGGCATTCTAAGCTGGATTCATGAAATCCGTGCCCCCCTGGCTGTACTACTCTGTGCTGCGCATCCTGATGTTTGCCGTCCCGCTGGCGATTTTACTGTCCCTGGGATTCTGGCCGTGGGCCGCGGCCGTGATCGCCGCCCTGCTCGGATTGTGCCTGTCGTACCTCTTGCTGGGAAAGTCACGGGAGAGTGTTGCCCGTGATCTCTACCAAGCGCGGCACCCAGAGAACGAATCGGTGAACCCGGATTCAGAGGTCGAGGACCTGGCGTTGAATACGCAGGAACAGACCGACTCAGAACGCGAAGGCAAGTCCCAGTAGCAAGCCGTAGGCGAGAGCCGCGAGGCTCGTCAGTTTGAGAGCGAGAATGAGCTCCTTCGCAGTCGTCGCGGTGATCGTGATGAGGCAGGCCGGCAGCGCCAGCAGCAACACGAAGAACGTGAAGATTCCCAGCGGATAGAAGACACTGAAAAATCCGGCGATGACGAACGGCAACAGCAAGAAGACACAGAACACGACCCGGGAAGCCGTGCTGCCGATGCGCACCGCGAGGGTGCGCTTGCCGGCGGCTTTGTCGGGCACGATGTCCCGTAGGTTGTTGACCATGAGCACGGCACAGGCGATCAGCCCGATGGCCACACCACCCAGCACGCTCTCGGTGGTGAATTCACCGACCTGCACGTAGGTCGTACCGACGGTGGCCACCAGGCCGAAGAACACGAACACGAACAGTTCGCCGAGCCCCAGGTAGCCGTAGGGCTTTTTGCCGCCGGTGTAGAACCACGCAGCGGCGAGGGCGACCACGCCAACGAGCAGCAGCCACCAGTACTGGGTCAGCACCACGAGCGTCACGCCGGCGACGCCGGCAGCGCCGAAAAAGACGAGGGCCACGCGCAACACGGTGCGGGGGTCGGCGACGCCGCCGCCGGTGAGTCTGGCTGGCCCGACGCGAAAGGCGTCGGTGCCGCGAATACCGTCGGAGTAGTCGTTGGCGTAGTTGACGCCGACCTGCAGCAACAGTGCAACGGCGAGCGCGAGGAGCGCGCGCACCGGGTGGTAGACCCCGGGGCCGCTCGCGACGATGGCGGCGCCGGTGCCGAGCAGCACGGGAGCGATGGCGAGCGGCAGGGTGCGCAGGCGTGCGCCCGAGACCCAGTCGGCGGCGGTGGCCGGCTTGACAGCGGCTGGTCCTTTGCGGGGCGGGCCGTTCTTGAAGGCCGGATGACCCGACTTACCGCTACCGCCTGCCGCGCCGGACGCTTTCGTGCCGGCATCAGCACCAGCACCAGCACCAGCACCAGCCAGCTTCGCTGCGGGGTTCAATCGTTGTTGTTTGGGCCTGACCGGCCGAGCTCCTTGTGCCACGCCTCCATGCTACTGTCCGGCGCAGGATCGGCCAGCGCGGCGGTAGCCAGCGCGCGGCGATCGGGCTTGCCCGAAGCCAGGAGCACGATTTCCGGCACCCGCACGACGCGCGCCGGCCGTGCTGCACGTCCCAGCATCGCCACAACGGATGCCGCCAGACCCTCGTCGGCAGCTCCCCCGGCCACCACCACGATTGGAACCTGCCCCCAGGTTGCGTCGTCGGCGCCGACCACGACGGCCTCCTCGAATCCCGGATATGCCCGCACAGTGCGTTCGACGGCATCGAGCGACACCTTCTCGCCGCCCGAAATGATCACGTTGTCCGCCCGGCCGAGCACCGTGACGCGGCCACTCGACGGATCGACCCCGCCGAGGTCGCCGGTGCGATACCAACGCACGCCGTGCTCCAGCAGAAAGTGGTCAGTGCTGCGCGCTTCGTCGTCGAGGTAGCCCTCCGCGAGGACGGAACCCGATAGTTCAAGCTGCCCATCGACGACGCGCACGAGGGTATCCCCGATCGGAACACCGTTGTAGACGCAGCCACCGGCGGTCTCCGAAGACCCATAGGTTCGCACCACCCGCACGTCGAGAGCTTCCGCCTGCGCGATAAGGTCGGGCCGGATCATTTGCCCACCGACCAGGATCGCGGTGAAGCGACGCAGCACGGCCAACAGCGCCGGGTCATCCGCTGCGTCCAGCAGACGAGCCAGCTGCACCGGAACCAGCGCGGTGTAGCGCAGTGGGTCGGTCATGGCCTCGGCCAGCCGCCGAAAATCCTGCGGGTCGAAGTGGCCAGGCGGCAGCACGAGGGGGGTGGTCTCGGCGGCGATGGAACGCACGAGCACCTGCACCCCGGCTATGTAGTGCACGGGCAGAGCGAGCAGCCATTGTCCGGCCCCGCCGAGAGCTACGGCCGAGGCCGCAGCGCCGGCCAGCAGGGCATTGGTGGCGAGCATGACCCGCTTGGGCGTGTCGGTCGACCCCGAGGTCTCGATCACCACGGCGACCCGTTTGGGCACGTCCCCGAGGTGAGCCCTCACGTCGGGTTCCGCCGTGAGGGCACCGACCGGCACCGGCAGCACGGCCGGCCCGCTACCGGCGAGTGCATCCCGCAAGACCGCCAAAAAGTCGAGCGGATGCTCCGGCGCGAGCACGCGAAGCGACCTCACGAGTCCCCGCTCATGTCAATACTGCCAGGGGTACGGCGACCAGTCGGGATCGCGCTTCTCTAAGAAGGAGTCTCGACCCTCAACGGCCTCGTCGGTGCCGTAGGCCAAACGGGTCGCCTCGCCGGCGAACACCTGCTGGCCGACCAGTCCGTCGTCCACGGCATTGAAGGCAAATTTGAGCATGCGAATGGCGGTGGGTGACTTCGTCAGGATCTCGCGGGCCCAGTCCAGCGCAACCGTCTCGAGCTCGGCGTGCGGCACGACCGCGTTGATCGCGCCCATCTCGAGGGCTCGCTGGGCCGAGTACTCGCGGGCCAGAAAGAACACCTCGCGGGCGGACTTCTGGCCGACCTGGCGAGCGAAGTAAGCGCTGCCGTAACCGGCGTCGAAGGAGCCGACGTCGGCATCCGTTTGCTTGAATTTGCCGTGCTCGGCGCTCGCGATACTCAGGTCGCAGACCACGTGCAGCGAGTGGCCGCCGCCGGCGGCCCAACCGGGAATGACGGCGATGACCACCTTGGGCATGAAACGGATGAGCCGCTGCACTTCCAGAATATGCAGGCGTCCCGCCCGTCCCCGGTCGATGCCGGCCGCAGTGTCGCCCTCGGCGTACTTGTAGCCGTCACGGCCGCGAATGCGCTGGTCGCCGCCGGAACAGAAGGCCCAGCCGCCGTCCCTGGCGCTCGGGCCGTTTCCGGTGAGCAGTACAACGCCGATCTTCGAATTGGTGCGGGCGTCTTCGAGGGCTGCGAACAACTCGTCGACGGTGCGGGGCCGAAATGCGTTGCGCACCTCGGGCCGGTCGAACGCGATGCGGGCGATCCGTCCGCTGAGATCGTGGTGGTAGGTGAGATCGGTGAGATTCTCGAAGCCCGCGACGGCCTTCCACTGGCTCGCATCGAAGATTTCGGATACCTGTTCACTCATGCTGCCAGCCTACGCGGAGCCGGCCGGCGTTTCGGGGCGTCTGAATCTCGTAATATCGAGGGTTGATAAGACGAAAAAACCTCAGGTAATGTGGATCGAGCAAGAAGTCAATCCCTTGCCGCCCACCCCGTACGGGGGTGTACAAATGACTTGGAAAGTACGGGGAGGTCGCCATGAATATCTCACACGGCAACATGAGCAAGTGCGGGGGCGAACGATCATGACGACGACCTTTCAGGAGTCGCGTATGACCGCTGCACCGTCCCGCCGCACCACTGCACCGGGCAATTACAACGCCGCTTCAACGGATGCCTTTGGCGACTACCTGCGCCGGATCGGCAAGGGAACCCTGCTCAACGCCGAGCAGGAAGTCGACCTGGCTCGCCGCATCGAGGTTGGGCTTTTCGCTGAGGCGCGGCTGCTGCAGAGCGAAAGCTCCGGCACGGGCAATCCAACCGACGAGCGTGAACTGGCCTGGCTGGCGCACGACGGGCGCCGCGCCAAGAACCAGTTCATCGAAGCCAACCTTCGACTGGTCGTGAGCATTGCCAAGCACTATTCCGGCCGGGGAGTGCCGATCATGGACCTCGTGCAGGACGGCAATATGGGGCTGGTTCGCGCCGTCGAGAAGTATGACTTTATGACCGGCTACAAATTCTCGACCTATGCCACCTGGTGGATTCGGCAGGCCATCCACCGCGGCATGGCCGACAAATCGCGCATGATCCGAATCCCAGTGCACACCGCCGAAAAGCTCAACAAGATCAAGCGCATCCGGCGCGACTTGACGAGTGTGCTCGACCGCGATCCCACGGCACGGGAAATCGGCGAAGCCGCTCAGCTTCCTGTGCGGGATGTGCTGCGGTTGTTGCAGTACGACAACGAACCGATTTCCCTGCACACCCCGGTTGGCGACGGCGCGGGCGACATGGCGGAGCTCATCATCGATGATGATCTTCCCCAACCCGACGAACACGCCACGCTGACCCTGCGGGCAGCGGATATCCGCTATTTTCTCGACACGCTGCCGCCGCGGGAACGCTCTATTCTGCGGGCCAGGTTCGGCCTCGACGGCAACGAGCCGCGCACCCTCGACCAGATCGCCCACATTGAGGGCGTTACCCGGGAGCGGGTGCGGCAGATTGAGAAGCGCGCCCTCGCACTGCTGCACGTTCCACGGCTGGAGCACTATCTAAGGGACTGAACGTCAGCCGCATCAATTGCACGCTAGCAGGAGCGCGACATGGGAAAACTGACCTACGATTCGGCACTCACCGCGGATTTCGACGATCGGGTACTGGCCCATATTCAGGTTGTGATCGGTGCCAAACTGCGACGTGGAGAGTCGTTCTATTTCAGCTGGCGCGATGACCCGCAGGCCGGGGACGGGCGAAGCACGATCTGGCTGCACCCCGGCATTCCCATCGCTTACAAATATTTCGGCAGTCGTTCGCCCACGCTGAACCGCGAGTGGATCGAAGCGCTCATGGCCACGGCTAATTCCTCCGGTGGATTGCAAATCGTGCCGGAACCCCGCTCGCCGGCCGCGCAATCCGACTTCGTGAGGGACGAACCATGAACCGCATCGACATCGTCTACGGCGGCAAACCGTATTCGCTCGGAGGCCGTTCCATCGAATCCGTCCAGGTCGAGATCGATGGTGCCCTCGCCGCCGGTCTGTCCTTCTGGTTACGGGTGAACAGCGGCGAGGGCCGTTTCGAAGACGCCTACCTTCTGATCGCCCCCGGCATCGCCGTGGCCATGGTCAACGTCAAACCGAACGGCGTTGATCACACCCATGACGGTGACGAGTGGTACGAACAGGAATAGGGCGAACAGGATCAGCGCGGCTCAGGCTGTCTACCCAGCTGGAGACTGACACACTGGAAACATGATGCCCTCACTGGATGAGCTACTCGGTTCCGCGCACGTCGTCACCCTGAAACTGTTTGACCGGTTTCGCGGGTTGGACAGCCGGGAGGCGCTGCTCCTCGAGGGTCCGGAAGGCTGGACGGAGTTTTCCCCGTTCGTCGAGTACGACGATGCCGAGGCAGTGAACTGGTTGCGAGCCGCCATCGATTTCGGTTGGCAGAGTGCGCCGCACGCCTTGCGCTCGAGCATTCCGGTCAACGCCACCGTGCCGGCCGTGTCCGCGGAGAAAGTCGCCGGGGTGCTCGCCCGTTTTCCCGGATGCCGCACCGCCAAGGTGAAAGTGGCCAGCCCCGATCAGACCCTCGCCGACGACGTGGCCCGCGTGGCCGAGGTGCGCCGCGTGCTCGGCCCGGAGGGGCGCATCCGCATCGATGCGAACGGCCTGTGGAACGTCGACGAAGCCGAACACTCTATTCACGCGCTGAGCGCTTTCGACCTCGAGTACGTCGAGCAGCCCTGCATGACCGTGCCCGAACTCGCCGAGATTCGGCACCGCACCGCCTATCTGAGCGTGCCGGTCGCCGCCGACGAGAGTGTGCGCAAGAGCGGCGACCCGCTGGCCGTGGCCCGCGCCGGTGCCGCCGACATCCTCGTGATCAAGGCTCAGCCGCTCGGCGGAATCCGCGCCGCGTTATCGATCATCGGCCAGACCGGGTTGCCGGTCGTGGTCTCCAGCGCCCTCGACACGTCGATCGGGCTGTCGATGGGCGCGCACCTCGCAGCATCCGTCCCCGGACTGTACTTCGACTGCGGCCTCGGCACGGCCTCGCTGCTCGCTGCAGATGTAACGCGTGAGCCGCTGCTGCCGGTCGACGGGGCCATCCCGGTGCGTCGGGTCGCGCCCGATGCAGCGCTGCTCAAGCAGCACGCGGCCAGCCCCGAACGCCGCGACTGGTGGCTTGCCCGCCTAACTCGCACGCACGCACTGATCGCCGCCGAATAGCCCCAAACCCCTCCAATGGAATCGCAAAAATGGTTGAGTCGCCCGGTCCAAGCAACCGATTCCCGCTTTCGCGCGAGGGCGGTTAGAGGCCCGAGTAGGCGTGCAGGCCCTTGAAGAACACGTTGACGATGCCGAAGTTGAACATGACGGCAGTGAATCCGATGATCGAGAGCCAGGCCGAACGTGATCCGCGCCAGCCGCGAGTAGCGCGGGCGTGGATATAGCCGGCGTAGATGACCCAGATGATGAAGGTCCACACTTCCTTGGTGTCCCAGCCCCAGTAACGGCCCCAGGCCTGTTCGGCCCAGATCGAGCCAGCCATGAGGGTGAAGGTCCACAGGATGAAGCCGATGATGTTGATGCGGTACGAGAGGTTCTCCAGCGTCGACGACGACGGCAGCGTAGCGAGAAAGCGCAGGCGCAAAGCGGAGGCGAGCGCCGATCGCGGCTCGCCAGCGTCGGCCTCGCTCGCAGCGAACACATTGCTTTCTCGCCGGAACTGCAGCAGTTGCACGATCGACAGCGCGAAGCCAAGCGCGAACAGGCCGGTGCCCAGCGACGCGACGAAGACGTGGATGACCAGCCACGCCGACTGTAGTGCCGGCGGCAGCGGGGCCACTTCCACATAGAACTGCAGGGCGGCCACCCCAAGCAAAACGAGGACGAGGCCGGTGACGAAGGTGCCGAGGAAGCGCAAGTCGGAACGAATCAGCACGATCAGGAACACCGTCATGATGAGCAGGGTGCCCGTCATGGCGAACTCGTACATGTTCGCCCACGGCACCCGGTCGGCCGCGAAGCCGCGCATGACGGTGGCCGCGAGGTGCAGGGCCCAGGCCAGCACGGTCAGCGCAACTCCCACGCGCAGGCTCGAGGAGCGGCCGTAGGGCAGGGCCGCGTCGTTGTCCATTCGAGCGCTGATGCGCGACAGCACGGGCCGTTTCAGCACTGGTCGCTCCAGAGTGCGGGTGCTGCCAGCGGATGCCGCGGCGCCGGCCGGAAGGGCGGGATCCGCTTCGCTAAAGGTCACCGCGGCAACCTCCCCCGCTTCGATTGCACCGACGGCGCTCGAGCGACGGGCGAGGTCGACCGCGAAGGCGATGAAGGCGAGGGCGTAGACGGCCATCGCCGAGTACAGCGCGTAGAGCGAGTACGAGTTGAGCAGTGCGGAGTCAGTCAGATTCACGGTGTAAGCCTAAGTCGATTCGGGGGTGGTTACGGCGAGTTGGTGGGTCTTCAACAGTTTGAGATGACGGTCGGCCACCGCCGTGACGGCGGCTTCGAGGGCCGGGTCGTCGCCGCGGGCCAAGCCTGCGTATTCGAGGTGCACGGTTCCGTCGGCGCGGGCAGTTGCCTTCACCCAGACACGGCGACGCGGCACGAGCAACCCGGTGAACAGGCCGAACAGAACGAGCGCGGAGAAAGAGATCAACCAGACCTGCGTGGGGTCATGGTGAATGTCGAAGCTCGCAAAGCGCGGAACAGACTGGGTGAAGTCGCCAGCGGCCGAGGCGGCCGGGGCGTTATCGACGAAGCTGACGGTGCCGAGGTCGTTCGGCAACTCGGCCGATTCTCCCGGCTTGAGCTCGATCGAGGCGACACCGGTTGCGCCGCCGGTCTGCCGCGTCAGAGTGTCGGTAACCAGGGCATACACGGATGTCGGCACGCCGCCATCGAGACCGAGATCACCGGTGTAGACGTTGAGGGTCAGCAGCGGGTACTCCAGATCGGGATAGCTCGAGAAGTTCGCGCCGGACGCCGCTTTGTCCTGGGTGGGATAGAAGAAGCCGATCATGCCGAGCTGTTCGGCCAGGCCATCGGGAACTTTCACGATACCGAGCGACGTGAGGTTGGCATCCTGCGGCAGAAACGGCACCGAGTCGGAGAACACGACGGTGCCGTCGGGGGCCGTGACCGTGATCGTCGGCGCATAACCGTTGCCGAGCAGGTAGATGCTCGTGCCGTTGGTGCGCAGCGGTCCGTTCACCTTGACGACGCCGGGCTCAGCCCCCTCACCCTTCGGCGTGACGGTCACGTCCGCGGTGAAGTCGATCGGCTGCCCATAGGCCTGCAGGTTCTGCTGTTCGTAGGCGACCGCGAAGTCGTCCAGGCTCAGCGTGTACGGGTCGAGCGTGGTGTCGTCGAAGAACCGTCCAGGGTTGAAGGAGTCGTAGGCGAGGAGTGTGTTCACGAAGGTCTGGCCCTCGACCAGCACGCGCTGGCCGCTGAAGCCGTAACCACCGCCGAAACCGACGGTGACGAGAACGCCCACGAGAGCGCCGTGAAAAATAAGATTGCCGGTCTCCCGCAGGTAGCCACGCTCCGCCGAAACCGATGATTCGCCCGCGGAATCAAAACGGGCGACGCGGTAGCCGCTGGATTTCAGCAGGGTGCGGGCGTGCGTGATGGCGGTGGCGGCATCCGTTTGTGCTGGTGCGTCTCGTGTGGTGAAACCGGACAGGCGGGCGAGGCGGGCCGGGGTGGTCGGGGGTTTGGCACGCAGGGCCTGGAAGTGGTGTTTGGTGCGCGGAATGACGCAGCCGATGAGCGAAATGAACAGCAGCAGGTAGATCGACGAGAACCAGGCCGAGGTGTAGACGTCGAAGGCCTGCAGCTTGTCCAGTGCCGGCGCCAGGTCGGGGTTGTCGGCGAAGTACTGGGTGACACCGTTCGGGTCGGAGCTGCGCTGGGGCACGAGCGATCCAGGAACGGCCGCGATAGCGAGCATCAGCAGCAGAAACAGGGCGGTGCGCATGCTCGTAAGCTGACGCCAGAACCAGCGCAACCAGCCGCTGAGGCCGAGCTTGGGCTGAACGACGCCGGCCTGCGGAGTCTGCGGGCGGGAATCGATGTGGTCAGATGGCCGGGACAAAGCTGCCAATCACCCCTTGCAGGTCGAGGAGCCAGGTGTTCCAGATGCCGCTCACCATGAGTACTCCGATGACGACGAGCAGTACCCCGCCGAACAGGTTGATGGCACGTATATGCCGTTTCAGGAATGCGACCGATCCGGTGGCCCAGCTGAGGCCGAGGGCGATCAGCAGGAACGGAATGCCGAGGCCGAGGGAGTAGAACAACGCGAGCAGTCCGCCCTGCCAGGGCGAACCGGTGCCGAGGCTGAGCGAGTTGATGGCGGTGAGGGTTGGCCCGGTGCACGGCGTCCAACCGACTGCGAACACCGCGCCGAGCACGGGAGCGCCGGCCAGGCCCATCCTGGGTCGCCAGTTGGTCTTGATGGTGCGCTGCATGGCGCCGAACTGGCCGACGAAGACCAGGCCGAGCAGAATGACGACGACGCCGGCAATGCGGGTGATCAGGTCGCGGTAGGAGTTGAGCCAGAATCCGGCGGCGCCGAAGACGACCCCGGTGAGCACGAACACCACGGTGAAACCGAGCACGAACAGGCCAACCCCGGCCAGGAGCCGGTTGCGTCCGCGCCGGTCCCGCTTGGAGGTGCCGGTGCGTCCGTCGGTGAAACCGCCGATGTAGGCGAGGTATCCGGGCACGAGCGGCAGGATGCACGGGGAAGCGAACGATACCAGGCCGGCGAGGAGCGCGACGGGGATCGCGAAGAGCAGCTGGCCGCTGAAGACGATCTCACCGAACGGATTGTTCACTCTGTCGTGCCACTCTCCGCGATGGTGTCACGGATCAGGGTTTCCAGAATGGACGGCGAGGTGACCTGGCCGAGAATGCGCGCCGCGACCCGGCCCTCGGCGTCGAGCACGAGGGTGGTCGGCACCGCGTTCGGCGGGATGCTGCCGCTGAAGGCGAGCTGCATGGCCCCGGTGTCCACGTCGAGCACCGAGGGGTAGGTCACGCTGTACGTCTCGTTGAAGGCGATGGCGTTCGGCGCCTGGTCACGCACGTTCACGCCGAGGAAGCTCGCACCCTCGTTCTCGAACTGCGCGTTGATTCTCTGCAGATCGGATGCCTCGGCGCGGCACGGTGCGCAGCTCGCGTACCAGAAATTGACGACGAGGACCTCTCCGAGCGTTTCGACGCTCGTCACGGTCTCGCCCGTCTCCGTCACGCCCGAGAACTCGATGGGCTCGCCGCGGTCGGCGAGGGCGATCTCGGTGATGCTGCCGTCGCCGGCGATGAAACCCTTGCTCGAGCCTTCCCGGTACTGGTCAGCGAGCGGGTCGGAGGAGCAACCGGCGAGCAGGAGAGCCGCTGCGGCCAGCGCGACGAGTGGAGAGAGACGGCGGTTCATACGGCACCCACATCGTTGCTCGGCTCGAGAAGGGCCAGTGCCGGGCTGGTGTAGGCGGTTTCGGCGAAGTGGTCGCCATGCCAGGAAACTGTGGTGATGCTCGACAGGTCGCAGCGGCGTTTGCGCGGGTCATGGGCGAGGCGTTCATGCGCCAGCGCGCGGTGCACCATCCAAATCGGGAGTTGGTGACTGACCAGCACGACATCGCCGTCGTCGACCGAATTCCAGGCGTCGTCGATCGCCGCGAGCATGCGCGCCGAGACAGCGCGAAACGGTTCGCCCCAGCTTGGCTTCAACGGGTTGATCAGGGCCGGCCAGTTGCGGGGGTCGCGCAGCGCGCCGTCAGGGCCGCGCATCCGCTTGCCTTCGAAGGCATTCGTCGGTTCGATGATGCGTTCGTCGGTGTCGATCAGCAGCCCGAAGGCGGCGGCGACCGGGGCTGCCGATTCCTGGGCGCGTTGCAGCGGCGAGGCGATGACGCGCACGACCGCGCGGCCGCGTTCGACGAGTTCGTCCGCTGCGGTTGCCGCCATGAGCACTCCTCGTTCGGAGAGCCGGTAGTTCGGCAGTCGTCCGTAGAGCACGCGTTCGGGGTTGAAAACCTCACCGTGACGCACGAGATGCACTTGACTGGCTACCACCCACCCAGTCTACGGAGGGCCTAGCCTGGAAACCGCCGTGAGAGCTGCCCGTGACCGACGCTGGGCGGCTCCGGCTAAACTCGAATAGTGACTTCGCGCGTATTGATCAAGAACCTGTCCGCTCTCAATGACGGCACCGTTTCGGTGTCGGGTTGGGTCGACACGGTGCGCGACCAGAAAAAGGTGCAATTCGTCGTGCTGCGCGACGAATCAGGCGCCGTGCAGCTGGTCAATCCCCGCACAACGGATGCCGATGGCCAAGTCGTCGCTGACGAACCGGCCACGAGCATATCCGGCCTCGCCCAGGGCACCTTCGTCACCGTCACCGGCGAACTCAAGCACGACGAACGCGTCAAGCTCGGCGGCATTGAGATTAAGCTGGCCACCCTCACCGTCGTATCGGCCGCCATTCCGGAGACGCCGATCGCGGCCGACTCGAGCCTCGACAAGCGCATGGACTGGCGCTTCCTCGACCTGCGCAACCCCAAGCAGAACCTCATCTTTCGCATTCAAACGACCTTCGAGCACGCACTGCGCACGTACTGGATCGAGCGCGACTTTATCGAGCTGCACACCCCCAAGCTCATGGCGAGTGCAAGCGAATCACGCGCTGAACTGTTCGAGGTCGGCTACTTCGAGACCAAGGCCTACCTCGCGCAGAGCCCCCAGTTTTTCAAGCAGATGGCGCAGTCCGCCGGGTTCGGCAAGATCTTCGAGGTCGGGCCGGCGTTCCGCGCTGACCCGTCGTTCACTAGCCGCCACGCCACCGAGTTCACGAGCATCGACTCGGAGATCAGCTGGATCGACAGCCACGACGATGTCATGCAACTGCACGAAGACCTCATGGTTGCTGGCTTCACCGCCGTCAAGGCGAAGCACGGCGACGAGATCAAGGCCCTTTTCGACGTCGATGTGACCGTTCCGAGCACCCCGTTCCCGCGCATCCCGCTGGCGGAAGCGAAGGAAATTGTCAAGGGCCGCGGCTACGAGGTGCCCCGCGACGACGACGATATGGATCCGGAGGGCGAGCGCCAGATCGCCGCCTATGTGGCCGAGAAGTTTGGGCACGAGTTCGTGTTCCTTACCGACTACGCCTCCAGCATCCGCCCGTTTTATCACATGCGGCACGAGGGCGACCCGTCGATCACCAAGAGCTACGACCTCATCTTCAACGGTACGGAGATCTCCACCGGCGCGCAGCGCGAGCACCGCATCGAGGTGCTCGAGGCCCAGGCCATTGAAAAGGGATTGGACCCGAAGGAGATCGAGGGCTACCTCGACTTCTTCCGCTACGGCGTGCCCTCGCACGGCGGCTTCGGCATGGGCCTGGCCCGCGTTCTGATGCTCATGCTGCACCAGACATCCATTCGCGAGGTCACCTACCTGTTCCGCGGCCCGACTCGCCTCGAGCCGTAGGCCGACCTCCGGCTTCCGGCCTGTCTGAGCCGCAGCCCGTGCTGCACCGAGCCGCACCGAGCCGTGGGTTCACGTCAAGCCGTGATTTTTTGGCCCTCTTTCAACCAAGAATGAGCCAATAGTCTCGGCTCGGCGACTTTCGACCTTGGAAACTCGCAGCTCGGCGAGCGGCTAGACCTCGAGGTCGACCGCCAGGCGGTCAGCGACGACGGTGCGGATGAACGCCCCGACCTTTTTGTGCTCGGGGTGCTTCTGGTAGCGGGCGAGAGCCTCGAGGTCATCGAAGTCGGCGATCAGCGCGACGTCCCAGTTTTCGTCACCGGCAACATCCGGTCCTACCGTCAAGCCCAGGATTTCGGGAACGACACCCACGAGGGCCTCGAGGCCGGCCACAATGCCCGCGGCATCCTCGGCCTTCTTGCGCGGGGTCAGGGCGTTGAGCTTCCAGAAGACGATGTGGCGAATGGTCATGAGACCTCCAGTAGGGCGGTGCGCAGTCGCACGGGATCGATGCGCCAGTAGTTGTGCACTTTGCCGTTGATGAGGAGCACCGGAATGTCCTCAAGGTAGAGCGCGTGCAGTTCGGCGTCATCGAGAATGGAACGTTCCTCGAACGTGATCATGGGCGCCGCCGGGTCGACTCTGAGCTTGGCTACGACGCTGCCGACCAGGCCACGTGCGTCGTCGCAGAGGTGACAACCGGGCTTGCCGATCAGGGTCAGGTGTGCGGTGGCCATTGTTCCAGCCTACGACGACTTCCAGCCTGGGTGATGGGCGCCCGGCCGCCGCACAGCAAAAAGCGCCAGTCCCGAAGGGCTAGCGCTTTGCTCATTGAACGATCTACTTCTTGTTGCGACGCTGGTGGCGAGTCTTGCGAAGCAGCTTGCGGTGCTTCTTCTTCGCCATACGCTTGCGTCGCTTCTTAATTACAGAACCCACACGGACCTCACAAGTATTGGTTTAGTCGCGGGGCCCGCGACTGACACGAAAATATCATTCTACCGGACAAAACCGGCTGCAACTACTCAGCGGCCGGATCGAACCTGATCTAGCCGTTTCTGCGCCACTTTTTCGCGGTGGCATCTTTCACCACATGCGACATTTGCGAGGCTTCGGCGAACGCCTTGCCGATCGCCGAGGCGAAGGCACGCTGCTCGTCTTTCAAGCCGGCATCGGCCTCCAGCTCGGAGCCCTTGACAGCCTGGTTGAAGTCGACGCTGAGGAACGGGATCAACCAATCCTCGATCTCTTCGAGCGGCGAATACTCGAGCCGGTAAAAGCGGTGCTGCCCGTCTTCACGCGCGGTGACCAGACCGGCTTCGCGCAACACCTTGAGGTGTTTGGAAACGGTGGGCTGACTCAGCCCGAGGTGGCCGACGATGTCGGACACGCTCAGTTCGCGGCGGAATTCACCGGACGAGCCACGAATTTCCGCGACGGGAACAGCGCGCTCCAAAAGGATGCGCAAGATGTCCCGTCGCGCCGAATCCGCGATCACGGTGAAGATATCTGCCATAACCTCAGGGTAGTCATTACTGCTGTCTAATAACCACCGATGGGTAGTACCATAACGAATTGATGGAAATTGCAGGTCAATCGAGGGTTCCAGGTGTTGCCGAAAACCGGAACTGAACCATTTTTTCCGCGGCCGATATCCGTCCTGGTGCGAATCCGGGATGGGATCGATTCGCTCGCCCACAAGTCGCCATCGCGGTTCGCCATCCTGGTCTTCTCCGCGCTCATCCTGGTGTTCACCGTGTTGTTCTCGCTGCCGATCGCCTCGGCGGATCGCACGATCACGCCGCTGCACGATGCCGTGTTCACGGCCGTCTCGGTCATCTGCGTCACCGGCCTGGCCACGGTCGACATGGCCACCCACTGGTCGCCATTTGGCAACATCCTTGTGTTCGTCGGTGTGAATATCGGTGGCATCGGCGTGCTGACGCTCGCATCATTGATGGGGCTGGTGATCTCTCGCCGGCTCGGGTTGCGAGCCAAGCTGATGGCCGCAAGCGATTCCAACCCGTCCCGCATTCATGCTGGCCCGGTCAACGAGGGCCAGACCGTGCGGCTCGGCGAGGTTGGCAGCCTGCTCCTGACCGTAGCGATCAGCGCACTCGTTATCGAGGTCGGAGTGGCCGCGCTGCTCTTCCCGCGAATGCTGCAGGCCGGCGTGGACCTCGGCGAAGCGGTCTGGCACAGCTTTTACTACGCCGCGATGGCATTCACCAACACCGGTTTCAGCCCGAACGTAGGTGGGCTCGACCAGTTCGCCAGTGATTATTGGTTTCTCAGCGCACTTATGATCGGCGTATTTCTCGGCAGTCTCGGTTTTCCAGTGATCTATGCCTTCGCCCGCGGCTGGCGCAAGCCGCGGCGCTGGTCGGTTCATGTCAAGCTCACTCTGGTCACGACGATCGCCCTGCTCATTGTCGGAATGATCTTCTATGTCCTCCTCGAATTCGATAATCCGAAAACCTTCGGGACACTAAATGCCGGCGACACGATCTTCCAATCGCTGTTCATGTCAGTGATGACCCGCTCCGGCGGTTTCGCGACAATCGATGTAAGTGAACTGAATGGGTCGAGCCTGCTGCTCAGCGACATGCTCATGTTCATCGGTGGCGGGTCGGCATCGACCGCCGGCGGTATCAAGGTCACGACCCTGGCCATCCTCTTTCTCGCCGCCTTCGCCGAAGCTCGCGGTAAGCAGGAGATGGAGGCGTTCGGCCGCCGCATTCCTAGCGATATCCTGCGCCTGTCGGTCAGCGTCGTATTGTGGGGTGCCACCACCGTCGCGGTGGCCAGCATACTAATTCTGCACATCTCCAAGCAGCCATTCGACCTGGTGCTCTTCGACGTGATCAGCGCGTTCGCCACCTGTGGTTTATCGACCGGACTAACCGGCGAGCTGCCTCCGGAAGGTGTCTACGTCATGGCGGCAACGATGTTCATGGGCCGGGTTGGTACAGTGACTCTCGCAGCAGCCCTGGCCGCAAGCCATAGCAGGCAATTGTTCAAACGCCCGGAAGAGAGACCCATCGTTGGTTGATCGCATCAAACACGACGCCCCCGTGCTCATCATCGGGCTCGGAAGGTTCGGCGCCGCCACCGCTGGCCAGCTCGACCGACTGGGCCGCGAGGTACTCGTCGTCGATACCAGCGAGGCCCTCGTATCGAAGTGGTCGGAGCGGGTGACGCACGCCGTTCAATCGGATGGCCGTTCGCTCGAGGCTCTGCAGCAAATCGGCGCGCAGGACTTCTCGATTGCTGTCTGCGCCGTCGGCTCGTCGGTGGAAGCCAGCGTGCTGATCGTCGCCAACCTGGTCGACCTGAAGATTCAGCAGATCTGGGCCAAAGCGATCTCCAAATCGCACGGTAAAATTCTTGAACGCATTGGCGCCAACCACGTCATCTACCCGGAGGCGGAGGCTGGCGAGCGAGTCGCCCACCTGGTATCGGGTCGGATGCTCGACTTCATCGAGTTCGACGACGATTTTGCCCTAGTGAAGATGTACCCGCCTAGGCCCATTCGCGGCCTCAACCTGGTTGATTCCGCGGTGCGCCGCAAATACAACGTCACCGTCGTGGGCGTCAAGAGCCCCGGAAAGCCGTTCACCTACGCAACCGCGGAGACGGTCGTCTCCAACCACGACCTCATCATCGTGTCGGGTACCGAGGCCGATATTGAACGGTTCGCCGCGCTCGGATCGTAGCGTTCCCCCTATTTGGGGGAGTCGACCGGCTATTCTCCTACTACGGACATTTCTCGCCGCAGCTCACCCGTGGCTGCGCGCTGGCGACGTGTGCGTGGACGGAAAGGCTCTCCCATGTCACCCGATGTGCCCGCTCTCGCCAACACCACGGCCGACATCGTCGCTGCGGTCCAGACCGACACGACCGGCGAGGTGACCATTGACGGCTCCAGGCTCCGCGTCACCGGCAACGATGAGGCCGGTGTTCGTGAGGAGATCATCGGCCTCGTGGTCGCGTCTGCACGCATTCGTGGGCAATCCGTTCTGCTGCAGGTCAGCGACGAGCAAGGCAATTGGCCGCTGACCGTTCACCCCAACGGGCGGGTCGAATCGGCCGGGCCGGTCGTGGTCGCGAACCGCCAGAAGACGAGCACCGTGCCCCTCCCCGTCGCGACCCCCATCGAGTCGCCGACACCGTTTGCCACGCTGATGCAGCCACCCGTCGCGGCGCCGGCCAGCGCCGCGTTCGAGTCCTTAGTGACACCCACACCGGATGCCGCGGCCCCCTCTCCGACAGCACCCGTCGCTCCCAACCTGGCCGACTTTCTCAGCTCGCGGCCGCCGGCGCCCGCCGGACCGGCCGAGCAGGGCTGGCAGGGCGTGCTGCGCCGTCTCAGTGGCGGCCTGGTCTCACCCGCGCCGAGTTCGACCGAGCGCGAGCAGCGCACCGCCATCGCGGCCGTGCAGCGCAGCCTGAACGGCCCGCGCACCATCGTGGTGCTCAACCCCAAGGGGGGAGCGCACAAGACGACGGCCACCCTGCTCATCGCTGCCACGTTCGGCATCTATCGCGGCGGCTACACGCTCGCTTGGGACAACAACGAGACCATGGGCACGCTGGGTGTGCGTGCGCAGGCCGCCCGGCACACCAACACTGCCGTGGATCTACTGCGCGACCTCGACCGATTTGGCGATGCCCGCTCCCGAGTGGGCGACCTCGACAATTATGTGCGCTCGCAGGGCGATGCCCAGTTCGACGCGCTCGCTTCCGACCTCGACCCGGCCGGCGCCGCGAGTATCGACGACGACGCCTTTCGCAAACTCCACACGACGCTGAGCCGTTTTTACCGGGTCTTGGTCATCGACACCGGCAACAACATGAGGGCCAGCAACTGGGAAGCGGCCGTCGATACCGCCGACCAGCTCGTGATCGTGTCGACCATTCGCGAGGACACCGGTTACGGTGCGGCGTCGCTGATCGACGGTTTGAGGCAGAAAGGTCACGCCGACAAGGTCGCCCAGGCGGTCACCGTGCTCGCCTCACCGTCGAAAACCGCCGACGAGCAGCTCTCCAAACGCCTGCACGACCATTTTCGCCAACTCACCCGCACGGTCGTCGATGTTCCCTACGACGCCTCACTGGTCGGTGGCGGCCCGCTCAACGTCGACGCCCTGGCACCGCGCACCCGAGCCGCGTGGCTGCAGGCGACGGCCGCCATCGCCGAAGGGCTCTAATGCGCGCAGGGCTGTAACGCGCGCAGGGCTGCCAGGTCACTTTACGAAGCGGCCAGTTCCCGGGCGCGCGCGAGGGCGGCATCCGTTGCGGTGTCGAAGAGCTCTTTCAGCCCACCCTTTTCCAGCTCCCAGATGGCACGCTCCGTCGTGCCGGCCGGGCTCGTCACCTGGCGCCGCAGCTCGCTCGGCGATTTGTCGGACACGGCGAGGAGAGCGCTCGCGCCGAGGAAGGTGCCGTTGACCATGATGGCCGCTTCTTCGCGGGTGAAGCCCTTGCTACAGGCCGTTTCGGTGAGCTGTTCAATCAGGTAGAACACGTAGGCCGGGCCGGAGCCGGAAATGGTGCTGAGGGCGTCGAGTTTGCTCTCGGGCACGACCAGCACGTCGCCGACGGTCGCAAACAGCGCGCTGGTGAGCGCCAGGTCGGCCTCACTCGACCGGGTGCCGGCACTGATGCCGGTGACGGCCATGCCTACGACGGCGGGGGTGTTTGGCATGGTGCGAACAACGTGCACAGAATCGGGCAGCAGCGACTCGAAGGTGTCGATCGTGACTCCGGCCGCGACGCTCAAGACCAGCGTGCCCGGTGCGAGGGAGGCTCCGATTTCGCCGAGCAGATCGGCCACCATGTAAGGCTTGACGGCGATAATGACGATTTGGGCGCCATCGACAGCCTTGAGGTTGGCGTCAGCGTCAACCTCGGTCGCGTAGGCGGTGACGCCCTCGGTGTCGGCCAGCTCTGCCGCCTTCACCGCTGTGCGGTTGGTCACACGAATGCCGCCGTCCACGGTCACGCCCGGCTTGAGCAGGCCGGCCAGAATGGCGCGGGCCATCGATCCGGCGCCGAGGAAGGCGATCGTGGGCAGCGTCACATTCTGAAGAGAAGTCATCCGACCAGTCTACTTTTTCCGCCGTCGGACCGCCCTGAACGGCCAACTCGACGCAGCCTGGGACGTGCGCTGGCACACGGTTCTAAGATGCTTTCATGAGCGCATCGGGCGGAAACAAGGCAATCGTGGCGGCATTCGCGGCTAATCTGGGCATCGCAGTGACCAAGTTCGTAGCCTGGGCATTTTCCGGCTCGTCCTCGATGCTCGCCGAGGCGGTGCACTCGGTCGCGGATGCCGGCAACCAGCTGCTCCTGCTGCTGGGTGGTCGTAAGGCGAAGAAGCGGGCCGACCTGGAGCATCCGTTCGGCTATGGGCGCGAACGCTATGTCTACGCCTTCGTGGTCTCGATCATTCTGTTCTCGATCGGCGGGGTGTTCTCGCTCTATGAGGGCTTCGATAAGCTGCAGCATCCGCATCCGCTCGAAAACGCTTGGCTGCCGATTCTGGTGCTCGCCATCGCGATGGTGCTGGAAAGTTTTTCCCTGCGGACCGCGATCAAAGAGTCCAACCATGTGCGAGGAAACCAGACTTGGGTGCAGTTCATTCGACATGCGAAGGCCCCCGAGCTGCCGGTCGTGCTGCTCGAAGACGTGGCGGCCCTCACCGGCCTTACCTTCGCCTTCGTTGGCGTCGGCTTGGCCGTCATCACGGATGAGCCGATCTGGGACGCCGTCGGTACGCTCGCAATCGGTGTGCTTCTGGTGCTCGTCGCGATCATTCTCGGCATCGAAACCAAGAGCCTGCTCGTCGGTGAGGGCGCGAGCAAGAAAGACCTCGACGCCATCAAGACTGCCATTCTGAATGGCCCCGAGACTAAACGCATCATTCACCTCAAGACGCTCTACCTCGGCCCGGATGAGATTCTGGTCGGCGCCAAGCTCGCCTTCGACGGCGAGCACCGCTTTGCCGATATCGCCACGGACATCAATGCCGTCGAAACTCGCATTCGCGCCGCGGTACCGCTCGCTCGAACGATCTACCTCGAGCCCGATATCTTCTTCGACCCGAACCTGGCTGATCCCCCGACCGACACCTTCGTGATCAAGGGGCGGGAATAGACCTCAGCGGCTGGCTCGGCGGGCGGGATCGTTGAAAAACTCCCGCAGGATCTCGCTGCACGCGTGCGCATTGACGTCGGCAAAGACCTCGACCCGATGGTTGAGCCGACGGTCGCGCAGCACGTCGTAGACCGATCCGGCCGCTCCGGCCTTCTCGTCCCAGGCGCCGAACACGACCGTGGGCACCCGTGCGGCGAGGATAGCGCCGGCGCACATGACGCAGGGTTCGAGGGTGACGATCAGGGTGCAGCCGATCAAGTGCCAGTCGCCGGTGTGCGCGGCGGCCTGCCGGATGGCCACGACCTCTGCGTGCAGGGTCGGATCCTGGTGCAGTTCCCGCTCGTTCCGGCCCCGGCCGATCACGTAGCCGGCAGCATCGACGATGACGGCGCCGACCGGAACGTCGTCGGAGGCGAGGGCCGCGCGCGCCTCGGCCAGGGCGAGCAGCATCCACTCAGTGTGCTGATCTCGTGCGCGCATCTGTCACCTCTAGCCGTGGGAATGCCAATAGTAGAATTGAGCCTATGCGAGTCCATGTTGCCGACCACCCGCTCATCACGCACAAGCTCACCGTGCTTCGCGATAAGGACACGCCGTCGCCGGTGTTCAGATCGCTGGTCGAGGAGCTCATGACTCTGCTCGCCTACGAGGGCACGCGGGGAGTGCGCGTGGAGGCGGTCACCGTGCAGACTCCCGTGTCGGCCGCCCCGGGCGTGCGCATCAGCCATCCGAAGCCGCTCGTCGTACCGATTTTGCGCGCCGGGCTCGGCATGCTCGAAGGCATGGTGAAACTGCTGCCGACCGCCGAGGTCGGCTTTCTCGGCATGGCCCGCAACGAAGAGACGCTTCAGCCCACGACCTACGCTGAACGCCTGCCCGACGACCTGTCGGACCGGCAGTGCTTTGTGCTCGACCCGATGCTCGCCACCGGCGGGTCACTCATTGCCGCCATCAACTTTCTGTTCGACCGCGGTGCGGTTGATGTGACCGCCATCTGCATCCTGGCGGCCCCGGAGGGCCTTGCCGCCGTCGAGAAAGCCCTCGCCGGCCGCGAGGTGACCATCGTGCTGGGCGCCGTCGACGAGAAACTCAACGAGCAGGGCTACATCGTGCCCGGCCTCGGCGATGCCGGCGATCGCCTCTACGGCCTGGTCTGACGAACTGATCCACCGAACCCGGCTGGCGCATGCAGGTCCTGCGACCGGCAACATGCCAGACCGGGTTCACATCAATAATCTTTGATATTTGCCGATTTCGGCAAGGAAGATTTGATAAGGACGTGATCGTGCACGGAATCGCCTAAACGGGCACTGTCCCGCGAACGTGTTGCACGTCTTCCGGCGTCTTACCGCAACGTCAAATTGACACACGGCGTCACATTCCGCTTTACTCGCAGTTATGACAACCAGCGCACGCCCCCTGACCTCCCTCGAGGCCCCCGGGACTGCCGCCATGATGATGGCCGGCACCCCCGCCATCCGCTGTTGCCGAATGTGCCGCTAACCGAGACCTTCCCCTGCGTCCCTGCTTGACTCATTTCATGAACGTCAGGCCGACGCGCTAAGTGCTTGCTTAAAGCATTCGCCCTCCGGCCCAGTGGGCCATTCGGAGCCTCCACGTATGGACATCGCGCTTTCGCGCATCCGTCGGGCTCCTTTCGATCGAACAGTCAAGGACCTCTCATGTCACTCGCACACATCCACGCCACTCGCCCCGCACCGTTCAACCGCCCCGATCTCACCCTGGCCCCGCCACTGGCAGCCCCGCGCATTCGCGCCGTGCCGACCGGCACCGAGGCGCGCGGCTTCGTGCTCTACGTCGGCATCGACGAGGCCAAGGCGGCCGCAGCCGGTACCAGCCTGAATCGGATCGTTGAGGCGCTCAAGGCCCTCGCTATCGACATCGCCCCTTCGGCCGAAACCTACGCCGCCGTTGCCCTCGCTCCTGAAGGCGCCGGCGGACGCGACGTCGACGTCGTGCGCCTGGCTCTGCAGGACCCGGCCGCCCTGGCCGCGCACCGCGCCGAGCCCGAGGAACTGGACCGAGCCCGCAGCGGCGTCGTCGTGGACATCTCCCGCAAGCGCGTCATTCTCGACAACGAGACCGCCGCGCTGACCTACAAGGAGTTCGAGCTGCTGCAGTACCTCGTGCTGCGCGAAGGTCGCACCATCGACCGTGCCGAGATCATCTCATCGCTGTGGAACTCCGCCGACGAAGAAGACACCCCGAACGAACGCACCATCGACGTGCACGTTCGTCGCCTGCGCTCCAAGCTCGGCCGCTACGAAGATATCGTGCGCACGGTGCGCGGTGTCGGCTACCGTTTCGATCGTCACGCTGACGTCGCGATCCGCCAGTCCACCACGCCGAGTCCCGACCTGTTCTAGCCCGCACCGACGGTGAAATCACTGCGGATGGTGTCGTTATACGTGATTGAGGGCCAGTCGCAGAGGCTACGACTGACCCTCTTCCCTTGCACCAAGAGTGTCCTGCAATCACATTTCACGTCTTCCGCCACAGCAAACGGTTGACGCATCTAAAATATATAACGAATAGGTAACGGGCGCCACCTTTCGTCAAGAAAATCACCTGCGAGTTTTATGCCAAGCCCCTGACCGTTGCCCCCACGAGTGGATGCGGCCCCCCGAGTGGATGTGGCCCACCTTCGCACGCGGTGCCCGCCAGCCTCCCGGAGTCTCTATCCTTGGAGAACAACTCGAAGGATTGAGGCAGGGAGCCGCAGGTGGTGGATCGAACGGTCGCGGTGGGCGCGTGGGAATCGCTTTTTCGAGCGCAGGTCGCCATCATGCGCAGTCTTGCGGCTAATTTTCCGTCGAAAGAGATTTCCCTCAACGAGTACGACGTGATGTTCAACCTGTCTCGGCAACCGGACCGGCGCATCCGCTTGCGCGAGCTCAACCAGCACGTGCTACTGACCCAACCAAGCGTGAGCCGACTGGTCGACCGGCTCGTCTCTCGCGGATACCTGCTCAAGCAGACCGACCCGACCGACGGGCGCGGTGCCATTGTCGAGCTGACGTATGCCGGGCTCGCCCTGTTCCGACGGGTCGCCGTTGACCACATGGGTTCGATTGCCGAGCGCATCGGCGAAACCCTCAGCGAAACCGAGCTGCAACAGCTGACAATTCTGTGCGACAAACTGCGTGATGACTGCCCGGGCATCGACTCACCGCCCCGCGCGTAGCCAAGATGGGGCGATGGAACGAGGGCCCTACCCCTCGTCCCACCGAGGCAGTCCCTCGCAGGAATGCCTTCCTCACCGGGCGCCCGAACATTGCCCGGTGAGAAACTCGGGCGTAATCACGTATCGGATCTAGGGAATCAAAGCGAATACGAACAAGTGAACTTGGCTCACTTTTGCTGATGTTAGCCCAGCTTGGGGGTGGAAAGCCAATCCTTGGCAACACCCCAGCATCCGGCCTACGCTGAGGGCATGACTTTGCTCACCGGTTCCTCTATTCTCATCGTCGGCGCCACCGGGGGCCTCGGCCGTGAAATCGCGCAAATTCTGAGCGCGGAAGGCGCCCTGCTCACCCTGCACGGACGCACCCCGGAACGCTTGGCCGATCTGGGCATCGCAGCAGCCAGGGTCACTGGTGACCTGCGTGATCCGGAGACGGCCGCGCAGCTCGTAGCAGCGGCCCTCGCCGCTCACGGGCGCATCGACGGCATTGTCAACACGGCCGGACTCGTGGCATTCGGGCCCGTGGTTCAGGTTTCGGACGAAACGATCGACACCCTGATGGCGGTGAACGCGACAGCCCCCATGCGCCTGCTCCGTGCCGCCTATCCCGCGCTGGTCGAATCGTCGTCGGCCCACCGAGACCCATTCTTCCTGACGCTTAGCGGCGTCGTGAGCGAGAGTCCGACCGCGAACATGGCAGCCTATTCGGCATCAAAGGCCGCACTCGCAGCCTTTGCGAAAGCAGCCGGGCGTGAAATGCGGCGGGACGGCATCCGCTTTTTGGATGCCCGCCCCGGCCACACCGAAACTGGCCTGGCCACACGGCCCATCCAGGGCGTCGCACCGCGGCTGCCCGCCGGGTATCGCCCAACGGATGTCGCCCGCCGAATCGTCGACGCGATCGTCGCAGACGAACGCGACCTGCCGAGCACGGCCTTCGCCTCGTAACGAACCGGCTTCACCTACCAGGAGGTGCGCTCCCGCTCCTGAGCGACGACCTCTTCGCGATCCACCAGCCGCCTCAGGCCGGCGAGCGGCTGTGCCATTCGGTGATTACCTCGGATAAGTGGCTCCACGCGATCCAGAAATGCCCAGTATCCGGCAGTGAACGGGCACGCCTCCGGACCCAGCCTGATCTTCGGGTTGAACCGGCAACCGCCACAGAAGTCGGTCATCTTCGAAATGTAGGCACCGCCGGAGGCGTAGGGTTTCGTCGCGACGATGCCGCCGTCGGCATGCTGGGACATGCCCACCACATTGGCCGGCATGACCCAGGGTGTTCCGTCGACGAAGGCATTGATGAACCAATCCGACAGGGCGGACGGCTCGTACCCGCGCTGCAACGACCAGTTGCCCAGAATCATGAGCCGCTGGATGTGATGCGCCCACCCGGTGCGGGACACCTCATCGAGCACGTGACTCACGCACCGGGCTTCGACGGCGCCACCATCCAACTCCAGAAACGCCGGTGGAAGCGGCTCGTGGGCAGCGAGAAAGTTGCTTTCGGCGACGTAGTTCTCGCCGAGGTGCCAGTACAGGTGCCAGACCCAATCCCGCCAGCCCATGATCTGGCGCACCACGGCCTCGGCGCTGGGCAGCGGTACCTGACCGGCGTGATACGCCGCCACGACAGCGTCGATGACTTCCCGCGGATGCAGAAGGCCCAGGTTGAGCGGGACGCTCAGCCGTGAGTGCGCCATCGTGCTGTCACCGATGAGCGAGGCGTCCTCGAACGGCCCGAAGTCTGACAGCCGCGTCTCGATGAAATCGTCGAGCGCTGCGAGCGCTTCCGCGCGGGTGGCAGCGAACCGGCGGGGGCCATCCTGTCCAATCAGGTGCACGCGGCCCTCCGCGACGAGGCGGTCGAGATCTCGACGCACCTCCGCGTCGATGTCGTCTTCGACGGGAGCCCACGGGTCGGGCAGGCCGAGGCCGACCGCGTTCTTCGGGGGCGGCTGTCGATTGTCATGATCGAAGTTGAAGCGCCCACCCTCCGGCTCCGGGCCACGCATGAGTATGCCGGTGGTCGTGCGCACGTGTCGGTAGAACTTCTCCATCACGAGTCGGGAGGCGGGCCGGCCGTCGGCCCAACCGGCGAAGTCCTGCTCGCTCGTCACGAAGCCTCGACTCGGCAGAACGGATGCCCCGAGCTCGGCAACCAGCGCCCGCGCGCCCCACGAGGTGGGGTTGATCACCTCGAGCTCACGACCGTCGAGCACGTCCCGATAGTGCTCCGCGTGCAGAAACTCGACGCGGTCGCCCAACTCGCGCGCTCGATGGCGCAGTGCGCTCAGGATGAGGTGCGCCTTGGCCCGGTGGTACGTGCGACGTCCCAGCACGGCAGTGGCTTCGACCAGCACGATCGGGCCGCCGTCATCGTAGTGAGGACCGAGCTGGTCGGCGAATAGGAGACGCGGAAGATGCATACTGCAGAGTCTACGGACCGCGCGCGTCCAACGGCCATAACGGCACAAAGGCTATCTCCAGCGCACGTAACGACCGGTTCGGCTGGCTCGGCTGACTCGGCTGGCTGGCAAGCTGGCAAGCTGGCAAGTAAAAAGCCCCGTCCGACGGCTGTCGGACGGGGCTTACTGTGCGCCCGAAGGGATTCGAACCCCCAACCTTCTGATCCGTAGTCAGATGCTCTATCCGTTGAGCTACGAGCGCATGTCGATCTTCCGAACTTTGACGCTCGGAGACAACTTGAAAACTATACCAGCTATCGGGACCCCCGCGCGCCGCGGCGTGTGCGACCAGAACGTCGGCGGCGGAATGTGCTGGGCGGCGCGCTCGGCGCGGAAAGGGATCTCTGGGAATGACGGCGTTTCGATGGCGCTAATCGGGAAAACGTGTCGACCTGAAATTCAGTTAATACCCACAAAGGACGGGGGTGCCTAATGACGGAATCGACTTCTCTGCCGCCTGGGTCTGCCCTGCGGCTGGCCTTGGTCGGAACCGTTGTCGAGGTCTCCCCTCTGGGAGCACACCATCACTCGTTTTGGAGCACCACCGTGAATGCATTCATTAAAGAGGGCCTCTGCTGAGCTACTCTCGTCGGGGGCTTCTCGCTCATCGGCATCTTCGCGGCCAGAGCCGCCGAGGCACCCAGTACGTCCGGATCCGACGGAATCGCCTCGGGCACCCAGGTCGTCAGTGACGTGGCCGCTCCCGTCGCCCTGAGCGGAAACACCATCAGCGTGCTGGGCGATTCGTCGGCTCGTCAGGACACAACGGCCGCACCGGCCGCACCGACCGCGCTCGACGCTGCCCCGCTGGGCCTCGCACCCACCACAACCGGCATCGGCAGCGGCGCGCCCCCGCCGGCAAAATCAACCCCCTGTTATCGCTTGCAGTCGGGTGATTTACTAACGGGGTGAACGAGACAATTAGCCCAGAACGAGAATCCTTCGACTACTCAGACCTGCATGCCGTCTTCATCAATTGCACCCTTAAACGCAGCCCGGAGATCAGTAATACCCAAGGAATCGTTGACCTCAGCGCCCGGATCATGCGGGAGCAGGGGGTTCAGGTCGACCTCATTCGCGCCATCGACCATGACATCGCCACCGGCGTCTACCCCGACATGACCGAACACGGCTGGCAAGCGGATGCCTGGCCGTCGCTGTTTTCGACGGTGCAATCCGCCGATATTCTCGTGTTGGCAGGTCCGATCTGGCTCGGCGACAACGGCTCGGTAACCAAACGAATCGTGGAACGGCTCTACGCCCACTCGGGCGAATTTAACGATAAGGGCCAGTACATTTTCTACGGCAAGGTCGGCGGGGCAATTATTACCGGCAACGAAGACGGTCTGAAGCACTGCACGTCGAACCTGCTCTACAGCCTGCAGCACATCGGCTATTCCATTCCGCCCGCTGCTGATGCCGGCTGGATCGGCGAGATAGGACCCGGCCCTAGCTACCTCGACGAGGGATCGGGCGGCACACAAAACGATTTCACCAACCGCAACACGACCTTCATGAGCTGGAACCTCATGCACCTCGCCTCAATCCTGAAGAAGAATGGCGGCCTTCCGGCGTTCGGCAACGTGCGCGAGGACTGGGATCGCGGCGAACGCTTTGGATTTCAACCCAACCCGGAATATCGGTAGTCCCAGGAGCACGATTGCACAGATCGGGGACTTTGCGACAATCGATCATTTGATAACTCCCGCGCTGCAGCCCTTCACTACGTAATGGATTCTGGTTCCTCACTCTGTCGTCGCATCGGAACCGTATCCGGATTGGTCTCGGGGTAGATGCTCCGGGTTTCATGGCGGCGACGCTGGCCGGGCATGAGATCGCTGAGGTACAGTCTCGGCAGGATCTTGCCAATCGCGAGCACCGCGTACATCACCGTGTTGATCGCCACAAATGTCGCGAGGTTGGCAAAGAAGTCGGAGTACAGCACCGACTCCGGAAGCAGGATACCCACCGGTGCCAGCATCATGGTGGTCATTGGGTCTTCGCCGAGCGCGCGGTGTTCCTCTGCTCCACATGACCCCAGCTTCCTTTCCGCCCGCGCGTGATATCGATGATTCCCTTCACGAAGACGGCATTGAGGTACATGTCGAACAGAAGCTCCGGAATCACCGTGACAGCGAGCACGCGGGCCGCCCAGCCACCCCTCCAGACGGAGACCACGCGTTCAATGGTGAAGACGGTACCGATGCCGAGCCAGAAGGGGAACCAAACCCAGGCGCTTATTGAGAACAGCGTCAGGGCAATAAGAAAAAGAAAAGTCGTGAGGGCGATCACGCTGTATCCGATGCCGAGTTGTTGGGCCCAATACCGAAGGGTGGACGGCGTGATGCCGTAGGCGCCGATATTTTCTAGGGCACCGCGCTGCCAGCGCAGACGTTGCACCCACAGGGTGCGCAGCGTCGGCATGACCTCGGTGACCACGGTGCACTCGGACGGCGAAATAATGAGCGCTCCGAGGGATTTCAGGGCGATCGTGAGCTCGTTGTCCTCGGTGAGCGCCCGGGTATCGTACACATCACCGGGGTTCCCGGGGAGGGCAGAACCACGACTGCTCGCGACCTCCATCAGGGCGCGAGGCCGGAACATCGATGCGGTTCCCGTGAGAACGAACACCATTCCGCGACGGCGCTTGATCTGCGCGGAGTAGCGCACGTACTCGTTGCGCTGCATCTGGCCGAGCAGCCCGGCGCCCGGTTCACCATAAAACAGTCCGCCAATCGCCATCAGTGCACGGTCACTGGTGAAACGAGCGACCCCCGCCGCAAGAAAACCAGCGTCCAGGGTGGTGTCGGCATCGACAATCATGACGATGTCGTTGTCACCTTGGCCCGGCAATATGCGCGCGAGAATCTGGTTCAAGGCGCCGGCCTTCTTTTCCGTGTTACCCATGGACTCATAGACTTCGACTCCGTTACGAAGAGCCACGGCCACAGTGCCGTCGGTGCAATTATCGGCGATGACAATCACGCGCTCGGGCCGGTGGGACTGCGACAGGAGCGAGCGGAGGGTAGCCGACAGTGACGCTTCCTCGTTGTGGGCGGGAATCAACACGGTGATGGTGACCGGACCGGCGAAAATACCTCGCGTGGCTGCCATCACGATTTTCGGCGCGAGTGGGGCCGTGCGGAAGTCCGACGATTTTCGGGACTTGTTGGTGACCCGGTATTCGATGAGAGCAACGCCTACTGCAAAGAAAATCGCCAGGCACACGGCTGCCAGCAATACTCGGGGGGCGGGGATATCCAAAGCATAGAGAAGGGTCCAGACGAAGAACATCACCTGGTCGATCGCATTTCCCGCTGTGGGCCGGTCTGAGGCGACGGCCACCCAGAGCACGGTCGCTGCACCGCTGGCCAACGCAGCAACGAGTAGACCCACCGAACGACTCATCTGAAGCCCCATAATGGGCACTGTATTGAATGGGCCTGTCGATTGACTGTGGATTTTTTTTCGGCAAGCGGTCAGTTTGGCACCGCGGCAGAATACCTCAACCTCCACAGTTCTCATTCGCCGTTGATTCGACAAACCGCGAGGTGAGAGTCCGATCCGAATGAGACGACGGTGCGCTGTCGGACTCACCTACCATGGGGTCATGATCATCGGCCGCTCCCGCAGTGCGTCGGGCCGTGCCAGTTACCTGGCAATCGCTCTGTTTGCCGTGCTCTACCTGGTCGGTGCGGTGTACTGGCCCCGACCGCTCTGGGTGGTCGGACTTTACCTCGTCACAAGCCTGATCTGTTTTGCCCTGTACGCAATTGATAAGCGCAGAGCGAGGTTCGCCGGTTGGCGAATTTCGGAGCGCACTCTGTTGTTCTGGGGCTTCGTCGGCGGCTGGCCGGGCGCGATCGTGGCGCAGCAGGTATTGCGACACAAGACCCAAAAGAGAAGTTTCCGGAAGGAATTCTGGACCACGGTCATCGTCAATGTCATGCTCTTCGCCCTATTGAGCACGCCGACATTCGACAGATTAGTCGCCCAGGCGTTCACCGATCTCAGTGCTCTTTGACTGCAGGACTCGAGGGATTCAATACTCGTTGAACTCGGGGCCGGTCGCCGCATCGTGCTTGGCCTGCAAAAGAGCGAGGTTGATGAGCACGAAGGCTTCCAGGCGTTCGCTGCGATGTTCGGCGTAGTCGGGCTCGCGCTGGTCGACGGCCAATTCGATGAGTTTCGACGACACCGCTGAGCTGACCTCTTCGCTAGCGGATCGTTGCGCACTCGCCACGATCCGCGCCACCTGATCATTGTCGTCGGCTACGGCGTCGAGGGCGAGCGTCAATCGCTCGTGCACGCGAACCCTGAGGGCGAACTGCTTGAGATCGTGGCGTTGGTCATCGGTAAGACTCAGCCGCCACTTCATCGCTGCGAGGTCTCGGCTCATTCGATTCACGCGTCTGGAATACTCTTCGTTTTGCCGAGCCAGCCGATTCAGCTCGTTGCGGGCGTTGTCGGCATACCGCGCGGAGTCGTAGTCGAAGTGCTCCCGCAGCGCTCCGACGATAATGTCGTTCTTCACGGCCATCCGCACGGCCGACAACGCGATGAGCAGGCCTTCATCGACCGTGCGCTCGAGGTCGGGCAGCTCAGCGTTCACGTCGGGTTCACTGACGTGCGCGTGAGCGTCAGCACGACGCCGAGACCGGTTCCAAATAATTGCGCCACCACTTCCTCGTGCAGGTGCGTCTTATTTTATCGGTGATTCCGTTTGCTACTGCGCGCGGAGCAGCGAGAGGAATTCATCGGCCATGCCTAGCTGGTCCTCGAGCTTCTGGCGTCGCGCAATGGTCTCAGCGATGAAGGCATCCAGTTGCCGCCTCGTCTCGAGGCTGTCGGCATCCGCTTGACCGGCTTGTCGCGTGTCGATGACGGCGAGCAGCCCCGTCATCTCGTCGAGGGTGAAGCCAAGGGGTTTCATGCGGCGAATGAGCATGAGCCGAGTGAAGTCCTCGGGCAAGTAGAGCCGAAACCCGCCCGCGGTGCGAGCAGATGCCTTCAGCAGGCCAACTTCGTCGTAGTGCCGAATCGTGCGCAGCGACAGCCCGGTCTTCTCGGCAAGTTCGCCGATGTGCATCGTGACCGCGGAATCTGTCGCGCCTGGTGTCACCGGGAATCCTTCTTTCTCTCAGCCACAATCTACCCTAACGTTAGGGTAGTGTTGTAGACGTCGGCTGACATTCATCTGTAAGCCCACTCTCCCACCGTTGTCCTCGTTGACCGGTGGAGGTGCGCACCGCGGCGCCCACCCAACTCTTCTGAATCCACTTTGGCCGCACCGTCGGCCCAGCTTCTGGAGGCCTCATGGCCATTGTTCGAAACTCGACCACGACCAGCAGGTACAAAGCGGAACCCTCGGTTCTCACCGCGCTGCGCACGCCACGCCTGCTCACCCGAGAGATGCTCGCCGGCCTCGTCGTGGCCATGGCCCTCATCCCCGAGGCGATCGCCTTCTCGATCATCGCCGGCGTCGACCCTCGCGTCGGCCTGTTCTCGTCGTTCGTGATGGCCGTGACCATCGCCTTCGTCGGCGGCCGCCCCGCCATGATCACCGCCGCGACCGGCGCCGTCGCGCTCGTCATCGCCCCGGTCGCCCGCGACTACGGCATGGAGTACTTCATCGCCACCGTCATCCTCGCTGGGGTGTTCCAGATCGTGCTCAGCCTGGTCGGCGTCGCTAAACTCATGCGCTTCATTCCGCGCAGCGTCATGGTCGGTTTCGTCAACGCCCTGGCGATTCTCATCTTCACGTCCCAACTCCCGCAACTGCTCGACGTGCCCTTTATGGTCTACCCGCTCGTCGCCGCCGGGCTGATCATCATGGTGGTCATGCCGCGCATCACCAAGGTGGTTCCCGCGCCGCTCGTGGCGATCGTCGTCCTGACCGTCGCGACCGTGCTGATCGCCATCAACGTGCCGACCATCGGCGACCAAGGCGAGCTGCCCCAGAGCCTGCCCGAACTGTTCTTCCCCAATATTCCGCTCAACTGGAACACCTTTACGATTATTGCCCCATACGCCCTCGGAATGGCCCTCGTCGGAATCCTCGAGTCGCTCATGACCGCAAAATTCGTCGACGAAATCACCGACACCCACTCCAACAAAACCCGCGAGACTTGGGGCCAGGGCGTCGCCAACATCATGAGCGGCCTGTTCGGCGGCATGGGCGGCTGCGCCATGATCGGCCAGACCATGATCAACGTCAAGGCTTCCGGCGCCCGAACCCGCATCTCCACCTTCCTCGCCGGCGTCTTCCTGCTCGTTTTGGTGTTGGGCCTCGGCGACGTGCTCGCCGTCGTACCCATGGCCGCACTGGTCGCGGTGATGATCATCGTGTCGTATCTCACCTTCGACTGGCACAGCATCCGCTTCTCGACCCTCAAACGGATGCCCAAGAGCGAGACCACCGTCATGGTCGCCACGGTTATCGCCATCGTTCTCACCCACAATCTCGCCATCGGCGTCGTGGTCGGCGTGATCGTGGCGATGGTCGCCTTCGCACGCCGCGTCGCCCACCTGGCCCGAGTGGAACGCACCGTCGAACTAGAACAGTCAGTGCCGACCGCCTTTTACACGGTGACCGGGGCACTGTTCTTCGCCTCGAGCAACGATCTGATGACTCAGTTCGAGTATGCGGACGACCCCGACCGCATCGTCATCGACCTGTCGGCGTCACACATCTGGGACGCTTCGACCGTCGCCACCCTCGACGCCATCACCCACAAGTATGAGCGGCACGCCAAGCACGTCGTCATCGAGGGGCTCAACGAGGCGAGCCACGAACTGCACACCCGCCTCGCCGGTAAACTCGGCGGCGGGCACTAGGCATCCGCTCTTTCAGTCGGTGACGAGGATCAGCCCGCGCGCGCCCTTCTCCGCATCCGACATCACGTGGCTCACGAACGGGTAGGTACCGGCTTCGGTAAAGGTGAGCTCGACGAAGCCGCCCTGGGCGGGTGCGAGCGGGAGCGTCTGCGCCCCGCCCGTTCCGGTGCTGCCGCCGCCCCGCAGAAGGTACTCGCCCTCCGAGAACACCGTGTCGAACTGGCCACCGACCACGTGAAAAGAACTGCTCGAGTTGGGGCCGGCGTCGAGCAGCCAGACGCGCACCTTCTCACCGACGGTCGCGGTCAGCGGCGCCGCAACATACTGGTTCGCGTAGCCATTGAAGGTGAGCAGGTCGGGCGACTGGGTCTGCACCTTCTCCGCGTCGCCTTCCTCGCCCTGCTGTCCAAGATAGAACTCCGACTGGATCAGCACATATTCCTGGTCGACGGCGGCCAGCCCTGGCGGGTCGATGATGACCGCACCGAACATGCCGTTCGCGATGTGGGCCGACATGGGCATCGTCGAGCAGTGATACATCCAGATTCCCGACCGCGTCGCGGTAAACCGGTAGGTGAGTTCCTCGCCGGGGTCGATGGTCTGCATCGGCTTGTCCGGGGCGAGGGAACCGGCGTGAAAGTCGAGGGAATGGCCGATAGTGCCCGCGTTGACGAAGGTGATCTCAAAGACGTCGCCGACCGTGCCGCGCAACGTCGGCCCCGGTGCCGTTTTGTTGTAGGTCCACAGCATCTGTGTGACGCCCGGCGCCACCTCGGATTCGGTATTGCTCACGGTCATCGTGCTCCTGTGCACGGCAGTGGATGCTGCAGGCGCCAGTCGCGCATCGCGCGCGACGAAGTCGCTCTCCGGCTCGCGCATCGGGTCGATGTCGTCGGCAGCGGATACTGACGCGTCGCTGTGCATCGCGTCTGCTTGCGAATCGGCAGCCGCGGACGGGTGCGCACCGATCGCGTTGACGGTCAGCACCATTCCGAGCAGCCGGTGGCCACCAAGCGAGCACCAGCCGCTGAGGTCGGCATCGATCAGCCCGACGTCGACAGTCATCGTTGTTTGGGGATCGACCGATCCGGAATCCACTCCGCTGTCGAAGACGAGGTCGTGCAGCATGCCGTCGTTGTTCGTGAGGGTGAGCACCAGGGTGTCGCCGACCGGAACATCGATCGTGTCGGGGCTGAACCGGGTGTCGATCATCGTGACATCGACCATCGTCGTGTGGCCGGTCGCTCCGGAGGCGAGGGTCGTGCCGGCGGGCTCGAGGGCAACACCGATGGCGAGGGTCAGAGCCAGGGTCGCCGCAGCCGCGACGAGCATGCCGGTGCGAGAGTGCGGCTGCGGCGCGGGATCCGCCGCGCCATCGCGGACCAGGAGCGGAAGCCCCACTCCCAAAGGAGTGCGGGTCTTCCGATTGATGCGCAGCGCCCGCACCATCAAAACGATGAACGCGGCGAGGGTCGTGAGGATAACCACCCAGAGCGCGGCGGTGACGAGGTCGGGCATCGGCAGAAGGGTCAGAACGAGGGCGCCATTGACGACGCCCACTCGGAACAGCCCGGCACGATCGAGTTCGTGCGCGGTTTCCTTGGACGCCCGCGGTCCCCCGCCAAGCACGACCGGAATGAGAAAGCTCAGCGCACCGATCATGATCTGGCCGCTGAAGCCGACCGCGAAGTACGGCACGAGCGCTTTGAGACCGGCCGCGGCGTCCGCCCAGCTGGTAGCGGCGACAACGACGACGGCAAAACCGAGGGCGCACAGCGCGAACCAGGCGACGGCCGCGGTGATACTCCACCCGGCGTAGCTGACCGCGGGCGAACGGCGAAGATGACCGGCCAGCTCCCCAAGCACTTTGGCAAGACCGACCAGGTAGATGAGCACACCCGCCGCAGTGATAACTCGTGAGTCGGCGTAGGCGCTAGTGCCCAGAACCACCAGGCCGGCCAGAAGAATCGGCAGGGTGAAACGTGCGGCTGCCCGTGTAGTCGACAGGATATGGGAGTGCAGCACGGTCGGGAGCAGCAGGGCGACGGTACCGATGACGGTCAGCCCCACCCAGCCGAGCAGATTCAGACCGATATGCGCGATGTACAGCCGCGCGTAATAGTCACCCGCCGCCGCGCTGCCGGGATGGGCCATCAAGATTCCGAGAGTGACTCCAACCACGAGGCATCCGGCCGCAGCAATGTAATAGCGCACCAACGGCGCGAACCGGGCCGGGAGTGCGCCGCGCATCTGCCGAACGAGGATTGTGGCGTGCAGGACGGCGTTAAGCCCGACCAGGATTCCTCCGGTGAGAACAACATGCCACCAGGCCCCGATGATTCCGATCATCACCATCGCCGCGCCGATCGTGTGCACGGTCAGTCGGATGCCCAGCCAGTACCGACCGCCCGGGGCCGTGCTTTTCAGCAGGCTGTCGGCGAAGTGCTGACTCCAGACCAGGATCGCGGTCGAGACTGCGCCGAGCAGCAGCAGGTGAACCATGAGCCAGGGCCCGAAGGACGATGCCCGATAGAGCACGATGCTGACGATCCCGAGGATCAGCCAGACGGGCACGAGCATGCCGGTGATCTGATGCCACAGCCGGCGTTTGAGGCTGGGTTTCATGAGGGACGGCTAGGCGATACGGGTCAGGCGCAGGGTCCATACGTCGGGACCACTTTCGAGGTAGCTGATGCTGAAGGTGTTGGGGTGGTTTCGCTCGAGCTGGGCGAGCAGCGGGAGCGGGTCGTGCGAGACCTTGAGGTCGAGTGATATTCCGGGCTGGATCGCGCCCAGCGCGCCGAAGATCGTGGCGTGACGGATGGCGTGCGGGATGGTGCGGCCGTCGAGAACGATTGCTTCGCTGTCGTCGTGGCCACAGGTACACGTCGCCGTGGCGGGCTCGTGCGGGTGGGTAGTCGGCCCGGGAATGATACGGATCGGCTCGGCGGTCATGGTGTCTCCTCGGTTCGGTGCGAACAACAACACTTCTATTTTAGAGCACTTTATTACGTTTAATAGACTCGCGCCCGCACAAAAGTGGGTGAACGGTTGCTTCGCACTTGCTGAAGCCGCCGTTCACCCACTCTTGCGACGGGTTAAGCGACCGGTGTTGGTCCGCGCTCGGGAAAGGCCACCGGGTGCGCCCGCTCGAGCGACGCGCCCTCCACATCCACGTTGGGCAGGATGCGATCGAGCCATTTCGGCAGCCACCAGGCCGCGTCACCGAGCAAGTGCATCACGGCCGGAATGATCAGTAGCCGCACCACGAACGCGTCGAGCAGTACGCCACCGGCGAGCCCAAAACCAATCGACTGGATCATCACCGAGTTCGAGAAGATGAAGCCGGAGAAGACCGAAGCCATGATGAGCGCCGCGGCAATAACCACCGTGTGCCCGGCGTGCACCCCGCGCTGCACGGCGAGGCGCGCCGACGCGCCATGCACGTATGATTCGCGCATGCCGCTCACCAAGAACAGTTGGTAGTCCATCGCCAGTCCGAACAGCACGCCCACGACGAGAATGGGCAGGAAGCTCAAGATCGGCCCAGGGTCATGGATGCCGAACACAGCCCCGAGCCAGCCCCACTGGAAGACCGCCGTGATCGCTCCGAAGGACGCGAACAGTGACAGCACAAAACCCAGTGTCGCGGTGATCGGCACGAGGATCGAGCGAAACACGAAGATCAGGATGATCAGCGAGAGTCCCACGACAACGAGAAGGTACAGCGGGAGCGCCGCGGCAAGTTTTTCGCTCACATCGATGTTTCCCGACGCGTTGCCGGCGACACCGAGGGATGCGACACCGTCAATTTCAAGCCCGCGCAGGTCACGCACGAGTTGCTCGGTCGATTCGCTGGTCGGCCCTTCTGCCGGAATAACCTGGAAGGCGAGCAGCAGGTCATCGTCGGATGCTCCGATCGGCGCGACGGCGACGACATCATTCGTCGCCCGAAGTGCGGTTCCGATGCGCACCTGCTCGGCGAGCAGGTCGTCCTCCGTGATGGCTGTCTCGAGATCGGCGACGACGAGCAGCGGGCCGTTTACTCCAGCGCCGAATTTGTCGTCGGCGAGTTTGTAGGCGTTGTAGGCGCTCGAGCCCAGCGGTTCGGACGAGCCCGCGGGGAGTCCGAGGCGCATCGAGAGCGCAGGGATGGCCACGATGAGCAGCACGACGATGCCAACGACCACGGTGACGACGGCGCGCACGGTGTTCATCGGCTTGACCGGCACGCGGGCCGAGTTGCTGGCGTGGCCGACCTTGGCGCGGGCCTTCTTCGTGAGAATCTTCGTGCCGACCAGGCCCAACACCGCTGGCGTCAGGGTGATCGCAATGAGAATCGCGACGAGGACGCAGACGGCACCAACCGTGCCCATAAGCCCTAGAAAGGGGATGCCGGTGAGATTGAGGGCAAGCAGGGCGATGAGCACCGTGGCACCGGCGAACACGACCGCGTTTCCGGAGGTGCCGTTCGCCAGCCCGATCGACTCCTGCAGGGGCAGACCATGGCTCAGCTGGGTGCGATGCCGGTTGAGAATGAAGAGCGAGTAGTCAATGCCGACCGCGAGTCCGAGCATCACTCCCAGAACCGGGGTGACGGAGAGCATCTCGACGGATCCGGACAGTGCGAGGGAAGCGAGCACACCGACGCCCACGCCGATAAGCGCGTTCAACAACGGCAGTCCCGCGCCGATCAGGGTTCCCAGCATGACCCACAGCACGATCGCCGCAACGATCACGCCGCCGATCTCTCCCGGGCCGAGGATCTCGGGAATGGTAGAGGCAATGTCGTTGGAGACCTCAGCCGTGACGCCGTCGATCCCGGCGTCGTTCATCTCCGCGACAACGGCTTCCTTCGCCTCGGCCGGCACCAGATTGAGCGACGTGTCGAACTGCACGCTCGCGACAGCGGTGGTCTCGTCGGACGATACTTGACGAATGCTCGCAGCCAGGTCAAGCAGGTCGGCTCCCTGTTCAAGCGTGGCGCTCTGGGTTTCGAGTTGCGTGCGGCTCGCGTCCAGGGTGACCTGCTGCTTCGCAATCGTCGTCCGCCCCGCATCGAGCTGTGCTTGCTGGGCATTGAGGGTCGGCTGGGCGGCGGCGAGTTGCCCCGCGGCCTCGGCCTGCGTGCGGCTGGCATCGAGCTGCGTCTGTCCTGCCGTGGCCGAGGTCGTGGCCGTGTCGATCTGCACCTGTCCCGCGTCGAGCTGGGCCGTTGCGTCGATGATCTTTTGTCGGCCGTCCACGACCTGCTGGGACTGAGCATCGATCTGAGCCTGGGTATCGAACGGGTTCGTCGCCGATTTCACACTGTCCAGATCGACAGTGCGCATGAGCAGGTCACCGATTGCGGTCCTCTGCGCGTCGGTGAGGGCGGAGTCATCCGTTGTAGTGAAGAAAACGGTGCCACGCCCACCGCTGGCCGAAGGGAACTTCTCAGCGAGCTCGTCACTGACCTCCTGAGTGGCGGTGCCCGGGATACTGACGGACGAAGTGAGTGTTCCGCCGAAGACAGAGAAGGCACCGACCGCGAGGCCAAGAATGACCATCCACGCAACGATGACCGGCCAGGCTCGGCGGGCGGAGAACCGCCCGATCCGGTAGAGGAGCGATGCCATATTCTCAGGTTCTTTCTTTGGGGAGGGGTGAGTGGTCGAGCGACCGTTGTGGCGTCTCGCGTCGCATCATTGGCATTAGAGCTCCAGGTCTGGCTGCGCCGGCTCAGCTGAGCGGCGCGTAGCCGGTGCGGATGCTCGACACGAGGCGGTCGAGGAGCCCGTTCCACACCGTGCGCGAGGAGGCATCGAGTGTCCCCCCGGTGCGGGCGAGCCAGTGGGCTGACACGATGGCGATGCCATTCATCATCGAGCTGACCAGGATCGCGACCTCGAAGTCATCGATGGCGCTCGTGCGTTCGGCGATCTCGGTCGAAATTTGTTCGGTCGTGCGGGTGAAGACATCGCTAATGCTGTGCTGTGAGCGACCGTTCTCGCCCTCGACGGCGAGCACGCCAGCAAGGTAGGCGACCACGGGCGGCAGGTCGATGTTGCGCAGCGCCGCCGTGAGCTCGTCGAACAGGCCGTCGCGACTGCCGTCTCCGGTGGGAGTGGATGCCGTCGCCGCACGGAATTCGTCAACGGTGGCGCTGAGCACTTGCGTGCAGGTCGTCATGATCACGTCGTCAAGCGATGAGAAGTGGTTGAAAACCGTACGCCTGGAGACGTCGGCACGCTCAGCGAGTTCGTCAACGCTGAACTGCGGCTTGCCTCGCTCGCGGATGAGTGCGGCGGCGGCATCCAGGATGGCCTGGCGGTACCGAGCCTTGAGTTCGGTGCGGCGATCGGGCGCGATATTGAGTGACGTCACTCAGTTACACTAAGTGCAACGATGCACAAAGTGCAACGACTCCTTCACAACAGACGTGGGATCCGAGAACGGGCCGGGCCGGCCAACTGTTGGTCGATGAATTGACGCAGTGTTTAGCCGATTGTGGGTCGTTGAGTTTGCATGCGTCAAATGCTTGCGCGCACCACCGGCAAGGGCGATCGACGACATCACACTTCTGACGAGAGGCAATGATTGCGCACCCCTCGAAGATCGCCGAGCCGTGAGTTTCGGGCCAAGCTTGGCCATTTTGCGGTCAAGGCGCACGGGTCGGTAGTCGAAACTCACAGGCCGGTGATGAGGGGGAGTTGCCGGTGGTGCTGCGGCATCCGTTGCGAGTCGGGTCGCCACGTGGGCACAGGCTATGACGTTGGCGCAAATTGCTCCGCTAATCGCTGATTTCTTATGTGGAGGCTGCGCGCGTGGCGTCGGCCGTGTGCGGCGCGCGCCGTGTCCGATGAGAGACCACTGCGGCGACGAGCAGCATGACTGCAGCCGCCGCCGTCGAGGAAGCGACGATCGTTTCGGTGAAAGGGGTCATGTCATGGGATTGGTAGCCGACGATCTCGGGCGCAATCGTGAAGTTGGCGAGCATAAGTCCCGGCAGGGTAGACCCGAGCAGCATCACGCACGCGACGGATGCCGGCCACGACTTGCGCACGAAGCGCGCCCCGAGGACGATCAGGCCGACGAAACCGACCGCACTCAACAGCAGCTGCACGGGCAGGTACTGCAGCGGGGTTGGCATGCCAATTACACCGGAGACGAGTGCATGAGCTCCGGTAAGGGCGAAGGACGTGGCAGTAACGCTAGCGAGCATGCGGGTGGCACGGTCGCCGTGAGGCCCGACGCCACGAGCCAGCGCCAGAATTCCGAGTGCAAGGAGAAGGAGACCGACGCCGAAGACTTGCGCGGTGGTACCGAGATTTTCCCACGGTCTGCGGGGTAGTAGTAGTCGAAGAGGTGATCTTCGATGTTGCCGTCGGTGCGCGCACCGGCGAAGGACACCCATCGCTCCAGCGACGCAACGATCTGCAGCACTGCCGAGGCGAGAAAAAACCCGGCAGTGAGAAGTAACCAGCCGGAGGCGGGGACTCGGGAAGCGAAATGGTCGGGCGTCGTGCGAACATCCGGTCCTGCAATGGCTGCCATGGGGTCATCCTACCGAGACTCTACCTGTCGGGACGAGTAACACCAGATGAACGACATCGCCAAACTTGGCAAGACCTGGCCCTGCGGCCACGTCGAGGAATGTGGCTGCAAGGTCGGGATCGCCTACGCCGAACGCCTCACCAACAGGGACCATTTCGCGACACCCGAACACGCAATCGACGCTCTCGCTCCGGTTCATAATGGCAGCCCTCTGCGGGACGGCGGACTCGAGCGATTAGTCGATCGCGTCGGCCTCGCTCTGCAAGGCAGTGGCCAGGGTGACCACTGCCTTGCAGGGGCAGCGCCGTTGGCGCGAACTTCACCCGCTCGTTGCCGTCCGTGAGCATAGCTAGTAGCGGCCTTCTCAGTCGAAGTTGACAGAGCCAGGCGCCGGACCTCCTTCTTGGGTCTCGGGCGAACCGCCACGATGGTTTCGAGTCATTCCCAAGTGAGATTGCTCCTACTCTGCGGCGGCTCGAAGGTCTGGCGACGGATTCTGAGCCCGTCATGGTCCCCTCACCGGTAGCGTCCGATTAAGACCGACCCAGTAGTGTCGATTAAATGACTCGGCACCCGTAGAAGCAACCGAGGAGGCTCGATGAATGAGATCTGGGCAGTCGTGCACAAGGAACGTGACGCGCTGATTCAAGATCTGTTGGCGTTAGAAAAACAGCAGTGGACGATGCCATCGTTGTGCCCTGGATGGGATATACATGCTGTTCTGGCTCACCTCGTCAGTGACGCCAAAACCACTCGCATCGGGTTTGTCAGCAAACTAATTGCCGCTGGCTTTAGGTTCGATCGCATCAACGCATCGGGGATTGCACGGGAGCGGTGCACCGATCCAAACCAGACATTGGCCCACTTCCAGGGTGTCCGCAGCCGCACCACATGTGCACCTGCACCTTTAGCGACTCGGTTGGTCGAGGTATTCGTGCACGGTGAGGACATGCGACGCCCTCTCGGAATCGACCATGAGTACCCGGTCGCTGAGGTGGCAACTGCACTTCGATATCAACTGAAGACCAGCGTCAAACTCGGTGGAGGCAAGGAACGCGCGGAGGGGCTACGCCTCATCGCAATAGATACGGACCTCGACGAAGGTGTTGGCAAAGAGGTGCGCGGCGCCGCGATTGCGCTGCTGCTCGCAGTATCTGGTCGACCAGTCCACGAGCGGGAACTGACAGGTCCAGGCACCCTGCCACTAAAGGGAGCTAATTGACGATGAGTGACATGAGCAAGCCAGTTCAAATGATCGATTGTGTTTTTGCGGCGACGATCATTTCCGATGCCAACAGCGGCTGGCCCTGCGTGCAGATGCCCGGCTCTGCCGCATTCTTTGGCACGGGAAAGGCTGTCAAAGTCGCCGGGACGATAGACGGCCATCCATATGAAGCGAGCATGCTGCCGGTCGGCAACGGAACCCACATGATGCCTATTCGCGCCGCATTTCGGAAAGTCATAGGAAAGGGTCTCGGCGATGAAGTGAGGGTGCACTTGACACGAAGAGTCGTCTGAGTTCTGCGCCCCAATCGAGGAAAAATCGGAGCAACTTTCTATCGCCGAACGCGGGTACTGGACCGCACCGCCGCGTCAGCTGAGCCGTCCGAACGTGCCTCGTTTAGCCTCCGCCGTCCCTTCACCGGGCTTTTTTCGGACGGGTCTTACGGGATGATCGCCCTCTCGGCACCGCAGGAAACCCAGTAGACGACGATGATTCGAAGGTATCCCGGTCGCCGCCATGCTTGCGGGCGCCGGCACGCGGTGGGCCGTTTGGGTCAAGAGTTACTCGCTGGACCATTCCACCATCTTGCGCGCGGCCACCGGTGTCCGCCCCAAGATTTCCGCGATCGTGTGAAAGTCAAACCCGAAGCTGTCGTGCAGCACAAACGCAACTCGCTCTGTCGGGGTCAACCGATCAAGCAAGATGTGAAGGGCGACACCAACCGTCTCAGCGAGAGCTATTTCCTCAGAAGCGTCGGGTGAAGTCTCAACAACGTCGACGTTCGCTTCGGGGACCGGGATGCGGGCCCGGAGCCGGTCCAGACACAATCAAGTGGTAACCGTCGTTAACCAGCCCGGAAGATTGTCAATGTCGCACTCTGCCGCGTCCATTCGCAGCCACGCGTTCTGGACGACATCCTCAGCTTCATGCGGGTCGCTGAGCACTCGCCCGGCGACCCGCAGCAACCGGGGCCTCTGCTGCTCGAACACGGCGGCCTGGTCCATAGTGGTCCTAGTCTCCATCAGCCCGCGCGGACGGTCGAGGCTCAACTTGGTCCTCAGGGAGCTGGACGAACGCCTCTTTTGTGCTTGAGCACCAGTCCATCGACCGCTTCGGGCAAAAGAAAACCCCTGAGTCCCAGTGTTTATAAGGGATTCAGGGGTTCGAATGGCTGCGGAGACGGTGGGATTTGAACCCTAATACTGCCTCAACGAAGCAACGGGATCGGCCCGAAACCCGCGGAATTACGCGACTTTTCAATCATCTGAGCCCGGTTGAATTTGAAGTATTCTGGTTCAAATGTTGCCAAAATGTTGCCACGGCCAGCACACAGAGAATCGACCACTACGTCGACGCGCACACCTGAATGCGCGCTCGCGGACGAAGAGCAAAGTCTAAGCGCCGCGACGATCCCCCTCGAAGCCTGGCGACGACAAACTCGCGTTCGCCTCGTCCAAGTTCTGCAGGCCGGAGAGGGCGCGACTCCCTTCATGATTGACTCTGCTGACGACGCCGCAGTCGCTGCCGTGAAAGTTTCGGCCACGCCAATCTGCGCAGAAGAGAACACTCACAGCTTTGCCTAAGAGCGGGCGTGCGCGACCGGCAGTTGCGTCTAACGCTTTCACCCCACCTTCGAGAAGCTCACCGATCCCCACCTGCTCATCATCATGGGTCTGCCCGTCTGCTACCGGTGCCACCAGCGCTGCGAGAGGACGCGCATCGGCCACATCAGGCGTTTTAAGTGTGGAAACCCGGCCTGTAACGAGCTCATCCACCTCCACAGCTTCTATTCCGCGCAGGCCAACAAAACTGCAGCCTGTGGCGGCGCTAGAGTCTGTGCGCCTCAGGCTCGCGCCTTCTAAATCCCGGACTAACCCGACACCACCACCCGGCACGGGGTCGCTCGCTTGATAAATAGCTTGTCAAATACTCAGGGCCGATAATGATGATTATGTCAAGTTCTTGATTTCCTCACAGTTGGGTCGAACCTGCCTGGTCGGCCGAGCTCTCCCTCACGGCGAAAGCATCTCTCAGCCCCAAAATCAAGCTGAGATTCACCTGTTGCTTTCTCGTCCTGACAGATACAGCTGGGCCAACGCGATCCAGTCTTCTGGTGTAACTTCAGGCGCCCAGATTGCGAGGTATTCGCGGGGCGTGAGCCCACTCGGCGTCATTTCGATACCGTCACGATAGGTGGCAAAAGGAGAACTGGATCGACTGACGCGGAACAAAACGTCGCGAAACCGATTCTTCCCCAGTGCGAACGTCGGGAATTCCGAGACGCTCGCGCAACGCCAGGCTCGCCAGGCTTTCCCGAACGCAAATTCAAAGTCCATGATCGATGGGTTGAACTCGACAACGCCCTCCGCTGCAAGAGCTCCAAAGAATCCATTGGCTACAAGAAGGAGTTGTTGGTTGCGGGTAGTGGCCGAAGCCCCCGGATTCACGCTGCCACATCCGCCACCGTCGCAACGGCCAAAAGAAGATCTCGCTCGGCACCGAGGGCCAAAAGAGCCTCCGCCACAGACGGGTGCCCGAAACATGGGACTAGTTTCCTCTTCACGTCAGACTCCTTCTCGCTGCGCTTCTTGTCAGAAGCGAGTGACCATTCGACCTCCGAATTGAGAGAGTGAAGCACTCTTGCGACGGTCTCCGGCACGTCGACATATCCCCAGTCGTGGCCTTCGACAGCTTCCCGGAATAGTTTCGGGAACATTGGGTTTGCACCCTTGAAAGCATCTTCGATCGCCTCAATAGTGAGGTAGTTTTCCATCTCTCGCCGGGTCAGAACAAACATGTGTGACGACAGGTGATCGTCGGTGTTGTAGCGCGCTAGGTACTTGGATATCTCGGGTTTCAGAGCCGACCCTTCAACCAAGCGATCGGAATCAAGAAGGTGAACCTCAGGCCTACTAAACGGCGACAGGCGGCTCTCCCAAAGAGCAGCGGCGCCGCAGCCGCCGATAGGTATGAAGCAAAGCTCACCGTCAGTTTCCATTTGGCGAAGATCTGGATATTCAGTGGGACGGGCGGCTTGTAGCGCATCGCTCAGTGCCAGTAGACCGCCGATATCGTTCTTGCCCTCAACGATGAAGAAGCAACGCACATTGTGATCCGCGAAAGTCCCCATCGCCTTGTTCAATTGCTGGAGAACGAACCGCTCGCTGGATGTGTCACTGGAACTCCACACGCGCTTCCCCTGCTGCTCCTCGACGAAACGCACGGCTGCGATCGGTATGTTCCTCACCAAGTTCGAGCTGTGCGTCGTCATCAAAACCTGCCTGTTTGCGAGCCCCGCAACTTCAATTAGAGCGGAAACAGTTTCGCGCTGAAGATCCGGGTGGAGAGCCGTCTCGGGCTCCTCCACTGCGATGATGACGCCCCGTCGCCACTCATCCGTTTCTTCATATCCTCGCTCAACTTCCGCCCGAAAGAAGCTCAAGAGAACCAGTCTGCGTGTCCCGCTGCCACGCTTCGCAAGGGGAACATCGTTCTCGTCGACAAATTGTAGGGACGAGAATGCCTTCTGCCATACGGGGTCTAGGTTGGCCGGAATCAGCTTGGCCGCAAGATTTGGTGCGAATTCCTCCAATTTCCCAACGACTTCCAGGAGAAGTTCTGAAATCTCAGCCTTAACATCGCTCGTAAGCTTCGTGAGTTCAGCCGTATGGCGATCGAGCACGGCCTTGACTATGAGCTTGGCTGGGTCTTGGGCAACCTCATCGGACTCCGCCCCCAGCCGGTCAGCTTGAAAGAGGTGGAACAGGGGAAAGACACTCTCCAGAGCGCTGGTAACGTGCTTCCCGTCCTCTGAGTTCAACGGGATGATCGTCGGTTGCAGCGACGAGAGCCCCTTGGCTTCCCAGGCGCGCCAGATCGCCTGCCTATAGTTCAGGTTCACGCGTCGATCCTCCAGCTCCGCGACAACATCAAGAGTCGAGGCGAGGGATTTGAGTTGCGCGTGCTTCAGGCCGATAAGCGTTGGGCCGCCATCGACGACCGGGTGTAGAGCATGCGCCAAAATCTCGGGGTTGGCTCGCCCCCTGGTCCAGGTCTTGCTAATCACCAAGTGGCCGTTAGCGTCGAGGAGTTTCTCATCCTGGAGGGTCGTCACCGCAGTCTGGTCGATGACCAGCTCAGGGGGAAGGTCAGCGAATGTGCACGTGATGCGAATCGTTCCATGCCCATGAACCGAATAGTCAGAGACGTCCGGCTTTCCCTTGTCCAGGAACAGCCTCATAGCTTCCAGGATGCTGCTCTTTCCAGCGTCATTCTTGCCGGCAAACACAGTCAACGTATCGATCGACACGTAACTCGATGTCAGATATCCGCGAAAACCCTCTAGCTCAATACCCACAATGCGCATTTGTCCCCCTCGACAACAACTTGACATTCAAGTGCCAAGGCTGAGCCTGCCGGATTTGGGCCGACTCCGCAAAAGCGGACTGGTCAAGGCGCAACATGAAGCAGCGCGGCGACCAGCGATGCTAATCACCTCCGAAATAGCACCGACATCAGGCATGAGAGTGAGACACGCGTGGGAGGCAACTCGTGCGTTCCATCGTTCGGATTGTCCTTCCGAATGGAATCTATCGCCTCTACGCACCCGGCATAGCCCTAACCAATCGCCAGCAGGGTCACGCCCACAAGAATGAATGTCAAGGATGTGTCGAGATTAATCTGGGAATTGATTGAGTGTTAGCGCTTAGTGGCGGCGTTCTGTGATCGCTGTTTGGCGCATCGACCCGGTTCTCTGCGTTGCGTCAAAGGGCAGTCAGGGTCTTGTATCTCGTGCGATACGAAACAGGTCAGTTATGAGACACCACAGTCGTGAGAACTGGGGCAGCCTGGTCGACCTGGAACAGGCATTTCTATGTGTGGAAGACTCGAGAGTAGAGGGGATCTCCATGGGTGCGGGCAGCCTTGAGAGCGCATCAGGTCAGTCCCGGTTCGGAGTATTCTTCGTGCGAGATCGCACGGAGGATGCGGATGGTGCCGTCCAGGCTAGTGCCTGCACGGGTGCTGGTCTTGGCAAGTTGGCGAGGGGCTTCCAGCACTGGGAGCGACGTCGTTGTGCTCCGGCTGACCCGGGTTACTCCGCCAGTGCGGGCAGTGAGGTAGCCCTCGGATTCAAGCACTTTGTACGCCTTAGCGACGGTGCCAGGAGCGACATCGAGATCCTCCGCGAGCTGACGAACCAAGGGACGGCGCCCCTCGGCGTGCCCACAAGCGCGCAGTGGAACCTTCTCAGTCGGAGCTGCTCGTCCCCGTCCCTTTGACGATTTGGAGTAGTTGGACCCGCTCGTCGGGCGTCAGGGTTTCGCCCACTGAATGACGAGATGGTCGGATCTGTAGAAGTCGGCATGGCTGTAAATGACAGACTGTCGCGCACGGTCGAGGGACTGATACCGGTAGGTGCTGAACCGCACGATTGAGTGGGTGCTCAAGTCCTCAAATACTCAGTACTCACCGACATCGAAAAAAGAGAGATGCCCATGCTGGGCGAGGACGGAACTCAAATAGCCGCTTAATCGTCGCCCACATGAAAATTCCGTTGACTATTTCCGGATGGAGTTGACGCCGCGAGTTATCTCCGCCAATCTGAGTTTCACACGACATCTGGTTCGTGAGCATCGGGGGGAAAATGATGTTTCGAAAATGGGCGGGTGGATCGTATCGCCTGCGAGACCAGCCATTTAATGAACCGCTGCCCGGGGTAATTGTTCCGCGCGTGAAGTCAACGCAACGCATGTTTTGACCTCTCTCCGAGGGGTCCCCGCAGACGCCCCGCGTTCCTTTCGACGTCAATCATTGTCGTCACAGCCCTTCTGTTGATAGGTTGCTCATCGGCATCGATCACGCCGGCGGTTCGAGACACAGTCGCGATCGCTCTCGTCGATAGCGGCCTCAAAGATGAAAACGTCGACTTTAGCTGTTTTCATGTTTTCGATACTGACGCCGACGACCAAGGGCACGGCACTTTAGTCGCATCGATCGCAGCAGGAATCGATGAGGATAGCTGTCCTGCGTGGGCCCATCGAGTCACTTGGATTAGTTACTCCGTCTTCACTGCAGGAACCGCGTCGGCGGAGGACGTTGCGGACGCTATAGAGCAAGCTATCCGGGACCAGGTGGACGTCATTAACGTCAGCATCGCGATCGGGACGGACACCCGGGCCTTACGTGACTCGGTGAAACGCGCCGTTGAATCGGGAATCGTGGTGGTCGCGGCTGCTGGAAACAACCAAGGGATGGGGGCGGGCTACCCCGCCCGATACCCGGGAGTTATTTCCGTCGGCTCATTAGATGCCGCGGGCCATCCATCAAGCTTCTCGGCTATTGACCATGTGAATTACTTCGCACCCGGTGAAGACATTCCCGCGGTCGACCGCACGGGGGCCCGGCAGCTTGTCACCGGGACGTCAGCGGCTGCAGCAATGACCTCGAATCAAATCTTGAAAAGCTTGCTCGGCGTAGCTAAACCCGATTCCACCCTGTCCGCACTGATCGCTCACCAATCAAAGGAAGACAATCAATGAAAAAGATCGCCATCGGAGTCGTAGCGGCGCTGCTGCTCTCTGGATTCGCTTACTCGCCCGCGTTCGCAGAGACCAGCTCTGCCCCGGTAGAAGCTTCAGGCAGCGGGATGGTTGACGAGGAAAAGCTTGAATCCGCTTTCAACGACGCAGGATTGACACTGGAAGACGTGGACGCCTCGCTCACTAAAATCTCAGTCGAGACGACATCGGATTTGGGATCTGGCGAACCTGTCACGGCGCTGACAACGTTGTCGTTTGAGGACAGTAGCGCTCTTTTTTCTCTAGGGAGCATCGACACCGACTACAACGCCAACTACTCCATCCAGATACAAGAGTTGAACGACGAAGCCACCTCGTTCACCATGACAGACCTGGCCACTGGTGAGACAGAATCATATGCCGATGACGTGGGCTATGCCGCCTTCGTGCCAGTACTGGTTCTGGGAATACCTATCGCTCTAGAGATCTTGAAAACACTCCTGGTGGCATCTGCAGTTGTCATCGTCGCTGGTGTTACGTGGATCGCAGCCACTAACGCAATCGATGCCCTCAATAAAAAGGGATCAAGCTACCAACATTTCCGCGCAATGATTCTAAACGGCAAACTCGTGCTTGCAAATGGTATGTCGCTTTCCGCGGCCATCACATGGGGCCGCGGGGGGAAAGACACGTGGTCTCGCAGCGAGGCCGGCGCGCTCGCAGTTGCGAAAGGAATCAAAAACGGCCTGGCCGTAGTCGGACCTGAGCGCGATTCGGGCGGTCGCGGAAAATTCGCACACTTCCACCCGAGCAACCGCACCCCCGCAATGCACGCCTTTTTCGGACTACCCAATTGATGGACAATCACGAAGCTGACGACCGTTCAGACCTCCTGGCACGGTGGAAGAAGACCAATCCTCAGCGATGGACAACGGACGCCGTTGAAGAACACTTGAAACAGGGTTTTTGTGCATATGAAATCCCGCTCGAGGCCATTACACGCACTGACTATTCGAACGATGGAGAAGTCCGCGAGGACTTGATCTACTCGCTCTACACGATCACTCATCCGGACGTCCTATCCCGCCTGTACAGCGCAGAAGAGAAGGAAATGAAAGATGTTGGTCCTGATACGTACGATGAAAGCTGGCGGGGACTCTTCCTTCAAGAAACTTCGGGCAGTGACACTGACGATCTTGGAACGGCGCCTCTTGGAGACGCGTCTTGGCTGGCATACAACCTTCTAAACACTCAACATTTGGTGGGCCAACGCACCTCCATCGTGCTCGAGCAAGAAGACGGCCTCGTCACTGGTGCCAAGGTTTATGGGATGTCTGACCACCTAACGACGTACATGACCGCGCTGACCGGATACAGAGAGACTGGAACAGAAACTGACCAAAATTACTACTCGATGAAAACTGGCGACGTAAACGACGAAGCCTTCGTCTACTACCTCGACTGCCTCGCGCGACACAGCTTCATCTAGCCCGATACGAACAACACCTGTCAGGCTGCGGATGCTGACCCACGGTGATGCGGCAGAATTATGCTAGCTGCCGCTATCACCCGTTGGTCAGCACCGTAGTCTGACTCGTCAGAGGAACCTGCCAAGAAGTCGCCCTTGATGTGCCTCGCCCGGAGGCCAAAAAGCGGCCTATTCGATCCTGCGATGTCCGCGATCGCATAGTGGCCACCGGCCGCAGCCAGTTAATCGAACACCCCCCTCACGACGGAAATATTTCTCGGCCCATAAGCACACTGTCGTGCCGGCGTAAACGCGACCGTGGCATCAACTGCGGTCGCGACAACTGCCCTGCCCTGGAAAACTCCGCCATTCCACGAAACGGCTGTCTCGAAACCCTAGGGATATAAGACGTCTCACGACCCCCCATTTTCGCCCTTGCAGATCGCCGGAATGTGGCGACACGGCGAGTCTTATAACTACGTCGCACAACCTCCTGTTGTAATTGCAGTCCACACCGTTAGTTACGAGACACCTCAGGAGAAATGTGACGAAGCTGATCGGCTACGCGCGCGTATCCACGCGCCAACAATCCACCGACCGGCAACAAGTGGATATCTTGGCCGCCGGCGTGCGGCGCGACGACCTGTACGTCGACCACGGGATCTCCGGCGCTCGAGCATCACGACCACACTTCGACCAGGCCCTCGATGCTCTCGAAGACGGTGACACTCTCGTCATCACGACCCTCGACCGGCTGGGCCGGTCAACGCAGAACATGCTCGCTTTTGCTGAAGAGCTTCGCGGCCGCGGTGCCGGCCTTCGCGTGCTGAACCTCGGCGGCGGCGACGTCGACACGGCGACACCGATGGGGTCCATGCTGTTCACGATCATGGCGGCGCTCGGGCAGATGGAACACGACATCAAACGAGAGCGTGTTGTCGACTCCATCAACAAACGCCGCGAAGCCGGCAAAGATCTTGGCGGCCGCCCGCGCCTCATCACCGACAGCCAAATCCGCAACGCCCGCCGACTCATCGACGGCGGAGAGACCGCAACAACAGTTGCCCGCGATCTCGGAATGTCTCGAGCAACTTTCTATCGCCGATCGCGGGCCTTGGACCTCGCCGGTGAGTTATCGGAGGCGTCCGAACGTGCCCCGTATCGCGTCCCTTCACCGGGCATTTTCTCAGACGGGTCTTACGGGACAATCGCTCTCTCGGCACTGTAGGGAACCGAATCTACGACGGTGATGCGACGGTGCCCCGGTCGCCGTCCCCCTTACGGACAGCGTTAGTGATGTTCGCTGACCGCCGATCGAGGTAGTTGTGGTCATGCGGATGTTTGAGGGTCTGGCTGAGAGGTCGAGCTAGGCTCGGGTATTGAGCCGGGGGATGTGTGCGCGCGATTCTAGAACCGTTCCATGTAGACGATGCGCGTGACCAGCCGCATCGGGGGAGACGTTCGGCCGGCCTGGTCGGCGTATTTGCCGCCCTCGTCTCTCTGCTCGCGTCGGGGGTGCCGTCGTATTGGAGCGACGAGGTCGCCACTCTCCGTGCGGCGCGGTTGAGCTGGGCGGAGTTGTTCGCCTTTCTTGGGCAGAAGGACGCGGTCCACACCGGGTACTACTCGGTCATGAAGGTGTGGGTGGGGGTGTTCGGGGAGTCGGAGTTTTCGACGAGGTCGCTGTCCGCCCTCGCGGTCGGCGCCGCGGCGGCCGGTATCGTCCTGTTGGTCGCCTCTGTCGGGGGCCCCCGTGTGGGCGTGGTGGCCGGGGTTCTCTTCGCGATCCTGCCTCGCACTACCTACATGGGTATCGAGGCGCGGTCTTTTGCGTTGAGTGCGGCGGTTGCCGTCTGGGCCACCCTCATTCTGCTGATCGCGGCCCGGCGACCGTCCTGGCCGTGGTGGACCTTCTACGCGCTGGCCGTCGTCACCGGAACGTACCTGTTCCTGTACTCGGTGCTGCTTCTGGCCGTGCACGCGGTCGTGCTTCTGCTGGATCATCGCACCCGCATGGTGATGACCAGGTGGGCAGTCGCAGCGCTCGTGGTGGTCGTCGCGTGTGTTCCGCTGCTGGTCGTCAGTGTGGGGCAGAAGGAGCAGATCGCGTGGCTCTCGGATCAGCCCGTGGTGAATGTGTGGACGATTCTGGTTGAGCCCGCCTTCGACAGTTCCTGGCTGGTCGCGGCGATCGCATGGGTCACGATCTTCGTCCTGGCGGTGCGCGGTCGCCGGGTCCTGGCCAGCCGAGACGGGGGCCTGCTGCGCTTGGCCGCCGTCTGGGTTGTTGTCCCGTTGGTGCTGCTCTTGGTCGCGGATGCGGTCATCGGTCCGCTCTACACGGCGAGGTATCTGTCGTTCACGGTCCCGGGGATGGCGATCCTTCTCGCGGTCGCGTTCACCCGCACACCCCGTACCGGGGTGACGTGGATCCTCGTCGGCGCGGTCGCGCTGGCCGGTCTTCCGACCTATCTTGCTCAGCGCGGGCCGGTCGGAAAGAACGGGGGCAGCGACCTGGCCCAGATCGCCGACTACATCGACACTCAGGCACTGCCCGGCGACGCCATCTACCTGCAGGACACCGGCAGTGTCACGCTCCGGCCACGGCAGGCCCTGTATGCGTATCCAGACCAGTTCGCGCACGTGCAGGACATCGCCTTCATTGCCCCGTTCACAACGACTGGGACCTTCTCCGATGTGACAGTCGCCTGGCCCGACATCCGCTCGCACCTGGCAGACGTGGACCGCATCTGGGTGGTTCAGGCCGGTACCTCGATGGTCGAAACCAACGACCTGCTGCTCCCTCTGGGATATGTCGAGCAGCAACCTCACCAGACCAACCGCTCAGTCATTGCCCTGTACGAGCTCCCGCCGATCTCAGACGGGGACGGCTGACACCGTTCGGGGATCTCCCGGGGGTCGCGTCGTGACCCGGTGGATCTTGTGGGAAAGAGCACGCTTCTCCACCAAGTGCCACGACAGTGCGGCGATGGCCGCGGTCGTCGCCGTCACGATGGCTATGTTCATCGACCAGGGCAGAATGCCGAACCAGTCGATGACGAGTTGCTGGACGAGGAACCCCCACAGGTAGAGGCCGTAGGAGAGGTCCCCGAATCGGGCGGCCCGGCGAACCCCCGGAGTCGACGCCCGTCCGGCCACAACGAGAACATACGGCAGCGCAAGCCAGGCCGCCGCGAGGGACACGGTGGGGGCGAGAAGCGTGATCGCGACCCACAGCGTCACGACCCCGATCGCCAGCCTGAGATTGAGCGATCTCGCCGGGGCGCGGCTCAGGAGAGCGCCGACGGCGAAGAACACCCACGTGGTCCCGGCCGGTCCCGCCCACGCCAGAGCGGGACTTGCGACGGGAACGAGGGCGAACGTGAGCGCGATCAGGCCGAAGACGAGGTAGCCCCAGGAGGACCGGGTGCGAAGAAGGAGGCCGATGACGGCCACGACTAGGTAGCAGACGAACTCGAGCCCGAGCGTCCAAAGCACCCCGTTTACCGCAGTCGACCGGTGCCCGGCATCGAAGACCCCGGGCAGCTCGTACTGGGCCGTCAGCACCAGGTTGAGCAGGTACTGGTAGACCATTTCGTCCCGGAAATACTGCGCCGGGGCCAACGAGCTGACAACCGGGCCGATCAGCACGACGGTGACCATGACCACGATCACGAGTGCGGGGAAGATCCGTAGAGTCCGGTTCACCAAGAACGGCACGAGGGCTGGATTGTGTGCCCAACTGGTCGCGATCAGGTAACCACTGATTGCGAAGAACGCGTACAGGCCCAGACTATGGATGGGAATCCCGAGGACCCGGGGGGCCGCGCCGAGGCCAGTCAGGGTGAAAGAATGGCCGACAATCACGGCCAGGGCGGACAACAGGCGCAGCGCGTCGAGGTTATTCGTGGGCCTGATAACCGCTCCCCACGATCGCCTGACGAGGCGCCCTGCCTCACCATCGAGTATGGCAGCGAGAATGGCTCGCCCCAGAAACGACTCCTGGCGATCCACCCGCACTGTCCATAGGGGGTTCCCTTTACGTGACGCTTTGTTCATCTGAGCCATGGCTAAGGCAGTTCAGCTATCCTCGCATCACAAGCAATGAATGGGGACGACATGGCTTCCACACGATCGATCAATACGGCAAGGCGATTGGTCGTTCTCAGTGCCGCGCTCATGGTGAGTGCGGTTGTGTCCGGCTGCTCAGTCTCGGACGTGTGCCCCACGATCGGGTGGGACAACACTGTCACCGTCGAGCTCGAAGGCACAACATCTAACGTCAGCAGCGTTGAGTTGTGCGTCGACGGCGAGTGTTCAGGCCCTGCCCCAAGTCAGCTATCACCAGACGAGTCCGTCGGGATCGATGAACTCTCGTGGGAAATCTCGACAGTAATGGCGACTCCAGAAAATGTCACTATTCGCGCACTATCACCAAGCAAAGAAGTCCTCGCCGAGAGGGATGTGACACTCAACTGGGTCCGCGTGGGCGGTACTGAACAATGTGGCGGACCTGCCGAGACCGACCCCATCACCCTCACTATCGCATCCTGAATTCTCTGAGCGTCCCGACTCTGACCGTCCCGTAGGGGGTTCGGCTTACGGAACGCTTGAAATGTCGATTCCTATAGGCCTAAGTTTTGTGACGCACCGATGGCGTGCGGGCTGAGCCACTCGAGGAGTGGCGCCTGGATGATCGCGGCAAGCTGCTCGTAGCCGGTAGCGTCCGGATGAAATCCGTCACCCTCGCGGACCTGACGTCGCCAGACCGAGTTAGCCACCGTGCTCTCAAAACACCCAAGATAGGGAATGCCCAGGCTGTTCGACTCTTTCTGCAGGGCGTCACTGAGGTCTGAGATTCGTTCGTTTTGGTAGTCATCGTCGACCGCGGGCGGTCCTATGAACATCAGTTCGGTCCGCCCACTGGCAATGTTAATGCTGCGAAGCGCGGCCACGCTGTCAGCGCGACTGACTCGGGTCGTTCCGTTTTCGAAAGATGTGTCGTTCACGCCATATGAGACAACGATCCGTGGGACCTCAGCCTGTCGGAGCCGCGGCGCGACCTCGCGGGCGAGCCGTTCGCAGATGAGAAGCGACGTGTCGCGTCGCACGCCGAGGTTATAAGTCGTCAGAGGCAGTCCCCGACGGTGGGATTCATTGGCGATTCGACCGACCCAGCCCAAGCCGGTTGAGTCGCCGAGCCCGGCGACAAAGGAGTCACCGACGAAGCAGACACGCACATCACGACTCGAAGTAGACATGACGTCAGTCTAGGAACTGGCGAAATGATCGCTTGCATATGTCGTGCAGTAGCGTCGGGAATACGCGCGTCTGAGCGTGGTCGAATGGGATGGATCCAACATGAGTAGTACTGTCCTCGTTTATACCGGGCGTATCGGGGATCACAATGACCGAGGGATGAAGGGCGGATTCAACTGGTCGTCGCAACACTCTGATCATGAAGGTATTCGATGGGGCGTCCCGCAGGTTGGATGAAGGAGTTGACGGGTAGGTCCCCGATGAAGTCGCCTGGTGCGCCGTCGCATCGGCGGGAGATCGAGCGAGCGTTCTGGGGCGAGGTCGCGCGCGGGCTCTCCAGCGAGAATGCGGCAACGGCCGTTGGCGTGTCGCCGGCAGTCGGCGCCCGGTGGTTCCGGCATCGTGGCGGTATGTCTCCCTTCACGCTTGCCCCACTGACCGGTCGCTATCTCTCCTTCGCTGAGCGTGAGGAAATCGCGTTGTGCAGGGTTCAGGGCACGAGTGTGCGTGGTATTGCCCGGGCGACGGGACGGTCTCCGTCGACGATCTCACGCGAGTTGCGCCGCAACGCTGCCACCCGCGGGGGAAAGCTGGAGTATCGGGCCTCTGTCGCGCAGTGGAAGTCAGAAATCGTGGCACAGCGACCGAAGACGGTGAAGCTTCTGACCAATGACCTGCTGCGCGATTACGTCCAGGACCGTCTCTCGGGAGCAGTCAAAGACGCCAACGGTGCGCCCATCACCGGACCGACGACACAGACCTGGAAGGGCCGCAACAAGCCCCACCGTCAAGACCGACGCTGGGCGACGGTGTGGAGCCCGGAACAGATCGCCGGTCGCCTCCGCATCGACTACCCCCACGATCTGTCGATGCGCATCTCCCACGAGGCGATCTACCAGGCGCTGTATGTGCAATCTCGGGGCGCACTCACCCGCGATCTTGTCGCCAATCTGCGAACAGGTCGGTCGTTGCGAGTTCCACGCTCCCGGGCACGGCATCGGCCGGGCGGCCACGTCACCGCCGACGTGATGATCGACAAACGACCAACGGAGGTCGCTGCACGAGAGGTCCCTGGGCATTGGGAGGGTGACCTCATTATCGGAACGGATGGGTCGGCGATCGGCACCCTCGTGGAACGCATGACCAAAGTCACCATGCTCATCCACCTGCCGGCGATGGAAGGTTACGGGGTGCAGCCGCGGGTTAAGAATGGCCCAGCGTTGGCTGGACATGGGGCCGAGGCCACGAGGAAGGCGCTGGTGATCCAGATGAGTACTCTCCCGGCAGCGATGCGCCGATCATTGACCTGGGATCGAGGCAAGGAACTGGCCCAGCACGTGGAATTCACCAAGGCGACCGGGATTGCTGTCTATTTCGCTGACGCCCACAGCCCGTGGCAACGACCATTGAATGAAAACACGAACGGACTGCTGCGCCAATACTTCCCCAAAGGCACCGACCTCGCACGATGGGGCACTAATGAACTCGACGCCGTTGCTTTGACGCTCAACAACCGGCCACGCAAAATCCTTGGCTGGAAAACCCCCACCGAGATCTGGGCAGAGCATTTATTATTGACCGAACAGGCCGGTGTTGCTTCGACCAGTTGAATCCGCCAAGGGTGCCGCCATCGTGGGAGCCGCCCTTGGCCGTTGGCTGGGGATTGAGCCGACTGTCCTCGGGCATCCCGAACCGGCAATTAACGGCAATTGGGACGTCGAGTTGGAAGCGGCATTGCCCGGGCTCCGGTCGTTGCAAGCGGCTCACGCTGCCGCCCTGAATTTGGGAGGCCATCCTGTGTTCGCGTGGCCGCGGTGCGCCGCAGCCATCGCCACTCTCCCCAACGTTGCCGCACAGCATCCTGACGCCGTCGTGGTGTGGTTTGATGCCCATGCCGATTTGAACACCCCGGAGAACACCACAACTGGTTACCTCGGTGGGCTGGCCTTGAGTGCGTCACTTGGCTGGTGGGACTCCGGACTTGGAGCTGGCCTCGACTCCCGAAACGTAGTTCTCGGAGGGACTCGCGATCTGGATCCAGCGGAGCAATCGCACGTCGACGATGGCACGATCTCCCTCGCGGCCGGACCTGACATGCTCACACAGCTCGATCGACTCATTTCGGACCGACCGATCTATTTCCATCTCGACTGCGATGTACTCGATCCCGGAATCATGCCAACCGACTACAGCGTGCCTCGTGGTCTAACGCTCGATGATCTCACTGCCGTCGCCACACGCCTCGCGCACAACCCTATTGTCGGCGTCGAAATTGGTGAATTCGAGGACCACGGCGATGCGGAGCTGGCCCGCTCTCAGGCAGAGCGCCTTGTCTCCGCACTGGCCCCGCTTCTGAGCACCAATCGTTGACGACCGATACGCCGTCCCGCAAGACGTTCCCCTGCGGAAGGGCGGAAACCAGGGGGTGGGTGGTACCCGCGGTCGGATGCGCGGATGCCACCTGTGTCAGTTCGTCTCTGCTTCCTCCGGAGGAGCGACTGGTGATACGACGGGAGGCAGCTCGATATCTGCAAGGATCCGGCCGACGGCACGCCACTTTTCTGCCGAGGCGGCATCGAGCGGGTGCTCAGGAGTGTCTTCCAGGTCTTTCAATTCCGGGCCCAGGATCGCGCTGGCGATCTTTGTGATGAGTTCGCGCAACGAGTCGGTACGCATATAAGCACCGATGTACTCGCCGTTGGGTACGGGCGCGAGTTGCGTCGTATAGGCGCTCACAAAATTGTCCGCCGCTTCAGCGCGTAGGTAGGGGCTCTCCAGAGTCTGGTACCAGCGGCGAAGGAAAACATCACAAGGCGCCTCGTCATGAAGGTGCCGTTCGTCGTCACGAAAAATACGGTTATAGATCTCATCCGGGTTGAGCTGGTTTGCGAGTTCGATCGCCTGATCCATATTTCCTTGGTAGATCAGGTCGGCAAGTTCAGGGCTCGTCTTTTGATCCATCCGTTGCTGAAGTTGCCTCCGAAATCGGCGTGGATGACAGTGGTCTGCCCATGCGGAGCCCAGGCGAAGTCGCCATTCCTCTCTGGCCTTGACGACGTCCGTAGTTACCGAGATGACCAATGCGGTGACGGCGATCACTTCAAGTGCGGTGGTGATGGGCGATCGTTTCATCTATTGCTCCCTCTTCAGGTATCGCAGCACAGCACTGCTGTGCTGGTCAGGCGCGACTTTCGTACCCGGAACCCTGCCGCAGGCCGCCGCGACAAGGGATACCTGAGCAACTGACTCCCGCGTAGCTATGAATATTTCTCTACGATGTGTCGGTTATCAGAATAGAGGGCTGCTCCTGGCGTAGCTGACTCGTTGACGTGCCCCATGGTGGTTCGGTTTGCGGGCGTTCGTGAGCGAGCCAGCCGCGCGTTGGCTCTCCCATACAGTGAGGGCATGTCCCAAAATGTTGTCTTGATCCGTTCTGCTGAGCTTTCCAATGTGGCTCAGTATGCCTACGCTGCAACAGCTCCCGCTGAGGCGCGCCTCATCTTTCTGGCCGGCGCCTGCCCGCTCAATCTCGATGGCAGCACCGCAGGAGTCGGAGACTACTCGGCGCAGGCCAGCAAGGCGATGGAAAACCTCGTTATTGCCCTGCACGCAGCGGGCGCCCGACTCGATGATGTCCTGAGCACACGAGTTCTCGTCGCCTCCTCTAATCAGAGCGACCTCGTCAAGACCTGGGCAGTCGTTCGCGAGGCCTTTGGAACGCACGACGTACCGAGCACGCTCCTAGGAGTCACCGTCCTCGGGTATACGGATCAGCTCGTCGAGATCGAAGCCGTCGCTGCTGTGATCGACTGACGAGGCCGTCCCGCAGGGGGTTGGCGCATTCGGACCTAGAGCGGGAAATGTCGATCGAGTGACCAGAGAGCCCAATCGCCGTGCGGATACTGCGCGCAGTGGTTCGGTTAGGCGCAGCTCTCCGGGCACGTTCGGCGTCGGACTTGGTGAGGGTAAGCCTAGACCCGTCTGCCCTGCCTCTAGGCTGTGACTGGGGGGCGCGAGCATCCGTTCTTGAAGAGTTTCTGCGGGCGAGAGTACGGGGCGAGTTATGGAATACATCGAAAGTCGCGTCATCAACGCATCGAGGGCGACGATTGCAAACATTCTCGCCGATATTCGCCGCCTGCCGGAGTGGAATCCCGCGATTCTTTCTGTCACAGCGATCGATCCCCGTGCGCTGGTTGGCAAGCCGTACCCGATTCGAGCCAAATTACCTGGTTCCCCCACGATCACCTACGAACATGTATCCACGGATTCTGTAGTCTGGCGTCTGGACGGACTGCAGGCGCATGAAACAGGCGCTTGGAATCTCGTTTCGGTTGGCGACCATAAGACTAAGGTGACCCACGCCATCACTCACAGCGGAGCAATCTTTCGCGTGCTCGCCGGCGCCTTTCGGACTGTGCCCGGTCTAAGGCTCGATCGTTTGCAGCGCCGAGCAGAATACGTTCACGAGCGCACCAGACCAGGGGACGTGAACGATCGTCCCGAAGTTTCGGGGTGATCGCTTCAATGGCCGCTGGCTTCTTCCAGGCGGCCCGCGTCAGAGTCTCTGGTCGAAGTAGTAATGACGCGGTGACGCACAGCATTGCGTCCTGTTCCACTGCCCACGATGAGCGACTGCGACACAGGTGACCGTCCCGTAGGGGGTTCGGCTTACGGGCGCCCTTCGTAAGTCTGATTGTCTATTCGTCTACGGGCGCCGAGCTGCGGCTTTTGTTGCAGCGGCGGAGACTCCGGACTGTGGGCGACGGTGTGCCACGGCACCCACTACGCAGTCCGTGGCGGGCGACGCCAGCCGGCCGAAGCGACTCATGTTCGTGCACCTGCGGACGGTCGCAGTAAGCTCAGCCCATGCTCTCAGCTCGTGATTGATAGGTCGCGCCCTTCCTCGGTAGCTTGACCCTTCTTTCACTGCGCCATTTTGCGCCCATGAGCTTGGAGCTTTGCCCGTGCCTTCCACACAGCATGCACGTTACGTCGACGTGCTCACAATGCCCGATGTCCCACTGACTTTTTTGAGCGCCTTGGTAGGACGCTCGGCCTACGCCCTCGTGATTCTCCCTCTCCTCTTCGCCGTGCAAGCCACTACCGGTTCAGTTGCTACCGCCGGGATCGCGGTCGCCGCATACGGCGTCACGGCCTCATTTCTGGCGCCCTTCCGCGCACGCCTCATCGATCGGCACGGACGACGACCGGTACTTCTGGTCCTCGCTGTGGCCTTCGGAGGGGTGCTAGCAACTCTCGCTGTCGGCGCCTTCGCGTCGTGGTCTGGCGCCACGATGGTGATACTCGCCGGGATCGCGGGGTCCGTCGCTCCGCCGCTGGGCCCGGCCATGCGAGTCGCGTGGTCAGAGCTAGCACGGGAGCCCGTCCTACTGCGGAAGGCACTCAGTTTCGATGCCGTAATTGAAGAGCTCCTCTATCTGGTCGGCCCAGCGGCCGCGGGTCTTGCGCTCATGGTCATCGAACCCGGCCTGGTTTTGCTGGTCCCGGCCGGCCTGGTCATTCTTGGCACCGTACTGTTCGTATTATCACCGGCCATACGGCGCGTGCCGCACATTAGGCCTGCCACTAGCACTTCGGTGGAGGGCTCCGCCGCTCGAGGGCGCACCTTGCTCGGAAACACTCATTTCATCGGGCTCCTCCTCCCGGCAGTGGTTGCGGGCCTCGTGTCCGGCAACCTGACGATCGCGATTCCTGCCGCTTTTCCAGGCACCGAGGGTGCGGCCGCGGCCGGGATTGTGCTCGGCCTGTTCGCCGGTGGCAGCGCGGTGGGAGGGCTGGTCTTTGGTGCGTTGCGGATACCCGGGCAAGCACGAGTGCAGGTCATCGCAATAGCATTTATCCTCGTGGTGCTCTCCACCGCCGTCGGCCTGACTAGCGACGCGGCGTGGATGACCGTGGCGGTTGTGGCCGCTGGGGTGTTCTTCTCGCCGGTGATGATCGTGGCTTATTTTGCTGCCAATGATTTCGGCGGAGAAAATCGCAAAACCGAATCGACAACCTGGGTCAATACCAGCCACAACATTGGTGCCGCGGCAGGAAGCGCTCTGGCCGGCATTGTGATCGAGGTCACCGGGGTCAACGAGTCGTTCCTCGCTGTGGGCGCAATAGCCTTGCTCCTTCTCGTGGTGGCATCCTTTCTGGCCTACCGCCGGGTCAAAGAATTCTCACGACAAGCCTGAATCACAAACTCTTGACCAGACTCATGATCTCTTTATGAGCGTCCCGCGGAGGATTCCCCCTGAGGTCGAATTGGCAGGTGCTCTCTCTGAGGTGCAGGGAGGAGAACGACCGCCAGCGAGCCAAACGCGCACGTCGATTTCGCCAGCACTTCCGCATTGGCGAGGAAGCGAGGCCTATGAGCCGGTGGGCGTGTCTTCGTTCGAAACGAGCACTTTGATGACGGATGCCAAGGCAAGGACCGTTCCGATTAGCAAGCTGCCCCAGCCAAGGAATTGCTCAACCAGAGTCGGAGAAGTACCCAGCTCATCGACGCGGATTCCCGTGTTCGTAAGGAAAATGGCCGCGCTCAACGCGATCAGAACTCCGACGATCAAACCAACGATTCTGCCTCTTCTACTGCGCATGTGATGATCCAATCAGTTTTGGCGACGCTATCGTCTCGAGCGAGTCGCGTTTTCTGCGCACTCAGGGTTCGGTGTAAGGGCGTACGTCGCAGGGCTTGGGTGCCAACCGGCCCTCCTGTCTTGTTCGGAAGGGTCAGATGAGGGTCTTGAGCATCTTCACCGAAGTTGTTTCGTACCCAAGTGAGTTGTAAAGCCCCTGGGCGCTGGTGTTGAATCCGAAGACGCTAAGGCCGAGAGAATTCGCACCGTGTGAGCGTGCGTATTCCTCGCCGAGGAGCATTGCCGCTTTGCCGAAACCCTGACCACGCTGGTCACGGTTGATGACAACGTCCCAGACCCACCACGCCCCTGGATCGGCGCTGACGTCCTGTCCGATCCACAGGTATCCCACTGCCGCACCCGCCTCGTTCATGACGTGAAAGACCTCATTGCCAGGGCTCGGAACACCCTCCGGGAATGAACGAGCCATGCTCTCGGCCGCTATACGTTGAGCTTCCTCGTGGGATCCACCCTGGGTAACCAAATCACCGACGTATTCGGCGCAACTGCGGTCCAACCACGACGGGAACTCGTTAGCGAGGATTCGCTGAAGTGTCAGAGTCATCTCTGAATTCTTCCAGACAAGAATCGACACCAGCGCCAGCCGAAGATTGCCCGAACAGGGTTCCCATGTGACACAGCATTGGTGCTCTCGACCGTTGGGCGGTTCGGCCCCAGATCTGCTCCGTTCGTCGTCCGGCTTGCGGGACGCGCAAAACGGATCACCTGACAGCACCATGCCTAAGCAGCTATGTCGTCAAACGCTCATTCATTTCGGGCGAAGGTCCCAGACCGAGGCTGACGAATAATTTTCCACGTTTGTGGGGTAAACCGGATACTGAGGCGCCTCGGCGCACGTTCGCTGAAAGTGCTGATCTTGGGTTGCAGGCTGGTAACGCTGATTTATCCACGGTGGAGAAATGCGAGGAGGACATTTCGCTCGATCTCGGGCGGTCTCAGTTAGGGCTTGGACATCGGTCAACAGCCTGTCACCGCGCACAGTGGCCTCAAGGTTCGGATTCGCTGCCGAAGGGATCGAACGGCAACAGCTTCGCTACAGAAGCGTGCGCTTACGCGCGCCGGTCAGCGTGGCTTTTCGTCGGTAGTGGGAATGACGACTACGCCAACGCCTAGGATCGTGTGGCAGTCGAATCCGGCGTTGTTCTCTTCCCGGTCGAGCTGCCAGTAGGCTCGGCCGAACCGGTCGCAAATGAGGCCGCCCACGTCGCCTGCGACCGTCGTATAGCGGATAGTGCCCTCGGCATCCGTCTCGGTTTCCCCCATCGCTCCCTTTGCCGGCCCGGTGTCGATGATCGGGTCGGGCGTTGGCGTGGGGATCGGGACTGTCGTTGGGCTCGCTGGCGGCATGGCCGGCGGAGCAGTGGTGGGGAAGGTGCAGCCTGCCAAGAGAAGGGCGCCAATCAGCGCGACCCCCGCGACGCTCAGCTGACGGAGCGACATCGTGCAGGATGAGAGGCGAGGCATAGCACTTTCGTGTCTTGAGTAGTCATCAGAATAAGCCGTGACCGCTACGCAACCACGTACTCTCAGCTTGCCAAAAGACGCCGAGCAGCGCGAGTCGGCTGTTCGGAGGACACGGCCTCGTCATCGTCTTAAACCGCGATGGCCTGAGCCAGTTGAACGCGCTTTAACTGCAGGTGGGTACGTGGGGCGTTCCCAAGTGCGCAGTCTTTCTGGAAGACATGCCTTCCGAACGCGCCCCGGAAACTTCCCTAGCCCCCAATCAACGCCTTGAACCCGTTCATATCCACGGCGTCTCGGACACGAGCCTGCACCTCTGCCTTCCAGCGTCACGAGGGAAGGAGCTCACCGCACAGGTGTGGGCGGAGCCACACCAGTACGAGGATTTCGGAACAGAGTTCATGATCTACGGACCCCGCACCGAGGAAGAACTCGGCATTGTTCTTAGCATCGTCGACGAAAGCTTGGTTTTCGCGCGCACCGGTAACTAAGAGAGCATCGCCGTCGCCGATACGTCCCCGTCGAAGTGGCCATCGGGCCAGACGGCCATCAGCGATGAACTCGAAGTTTCAGCGTCCCGCACGACGTTCCCCTACTGGTGTCGGCTCTCGAGGTCGTTTGCACGGAGCTTCACACCCGTCTATGCGGCAAGTCGTTGTCGTGGCAGCGGATCCGTCAGAGCACGGTGGGGCGCCGTCCGCCGCGCGAGTGGCTTCGTGTTGTGATGAATGCGCCCGTAGCGATGAACAGAGGAATACCTACGGCGGTGAGTGCAAGCTGCGCCCACGGCGGGGCGAAGGGCACGACAGCAGCAGCTTGGGAGGTCTCGAGAGAGAGGGCGGCGGCGGGCACAACACCGAAGACGACCCCGATGATCGAGCCGGTGCCGGCAAGGAGGATGCCGTGCCAAAAGGCGAACAGCCGTCGCAGCCGTGGTGGAGCGCCCATGGAGGTGAGAACATCATCGTCACGGCGCCCCTCGGCACGCGCCAGGCTGATCGCGATCGCGGAGGCACCCAAGGCAAGCACGCCGGCTGCAGCGACGAGGGCCCAGCCGGCAGCGCCAGCGAAGACCGGCGGGCCCGTCTCAATTTGGGCGACGAGCTGGCCGCTGCCAATGCCTTGAAGGGCCTGCTGGAGCGCATCTTTCTGATTGGTGGTGGGCGCGGACTGGAACTGCGCGAAGACGGCCGTGGGGCGGAAGGTGATCCCGAGCGATGTCGCGGTCGACGGTGTAATGAAGATGGGGAAGTCAACTGGATGCTTTGTCGATTGGACAACGGCGGGCACCTGGATGGTCTTGGTCACGTTCGATGTGTCGTTCGTGGACCAGTCGAACGTGGCGTGACCGTTTTGAACAAGGGATGAGTAGAGAGCCACGGCACCGCCGGACCGGAGCGAAGCCGCGGCTGCCGCGTTGACCGGCTGCCCGAGGATTGCGGAAAGATCGGATTCGGAGCCAACCCAGATCTTGTCGCCCGCGTAGCCGCCAACCGTTTCGAGGGCGGACGAGTAGCAGGTCGGGTCTTGAGTGCACGCCGTCGAGGCGAGCACCCGTGGCGTGGGCAGCGTGATGGTGGCCTCTGAACCGCTGTTGTTCAGGCGCAGGGGGCTCTCCGATGACGAGAGAGTGACGACGTTCGACGTCCCGAAGCTGGATCGCATGGCGTCTTTGACGGCTGGCGCAACGTTCTCCAGCACGTATGCAGAGGTGGTGGAGGAGCCGCCGTAGAGCGTGACCCGCGCAGAATCCACCGGAAGGCTGTAGCCGTATGTGGAAGTCGTGAGCTGTTGAGCACCGCCAAGCAGAGACATGGCGAACGCGGCGATGAACACGGTGGACATGATTGCTGACACGGTCGGGACGGAACGGGCGGTGTTGCGAGCAGCGTCGCGGGAGCCGAGGCGCGCTCCGGCGCCGAAACGGCTGACGAGACGAGCGCTCATCCGCAGGAGTAACGGCGCGATCAGAATCGCGCCGATCTGCATCGTAACGGGGCCGACAACGACCAAAGCGATTCCGGCTTGCAGAAGGGTGATGTTCTGCAGCCCGTGCACGGGTGTCGCGCCGGTCACGGTCATCACCCCGCCCACGATCGACACGACTGCGCCTACGGCGATCAGTACCCCGCCCAGCAGCGGGCGTCGGTGCGTGGGGATGACAGGGCGGCGAGCCCCGCGGAGAGCGCGTACGACGTCGGGCCGCGAGGCGGACCGTGCGGGAACGGCTGCGGCCGCCCAGCCGGCGAAGGTCGCAAGAACGACTATGCCGATGAGTGCAGCCAGGTCGACGTGGAAGCCAGGGAATCGGGTGGCCTGTCCTGCTGCGACGACACGGAGCGCGATCGCTGTGACGCCCAGGCCGGCTCCGACGCCGACAAGGCTGCCGATCAGGCCGAGTCCGACGCCGCCGAAAGTCATGACTCGGAAGATGGTTTTTCGGTCGGCTCCGACACTGGCCAAGACAGCTAACGCGACTTGCTGCTGGCTCGCGTTGACGGCGAAGGCCGCACCGGCCAGAAGGCACACCTCGAAGAGGGCGAAGCAGCCCAGCAGGGCGAGCATCGTGTAGATGAGGTAGTTCGGTGTAGCCGACGTGGCCCAGGGGGATGAGTCGGCTGTGGCTGGCGGATTCAGCACCAGGTCGCGAGAGTACACGACGCCGCCCTTTTGGTTGATCTCCTCCATGGTGGTCAGGTCGACGGTGCCGGTGGGGATATAAAACTCGGTTCCGCTGAGATCTACGGTCGGGGTGACGCCGTTGAACACGGAGGACATTCCATAGACGGCGTCCGCGTCAGTGGTGAGAGCAGCGCTCTGGAGGGTGCCGACGATGGTGAATGTTTTCGTTTCAGGCGCGGTGATGAGCAGCTGCCCGCCGATGTTCTCGCCAAGGCGAGTCAGGGCGCCCGGCGACACCATCACCTCCCTGTCGTTCTGGGGTGCGCGTCCATCGACGATGTCCCACTTACCCGTGAAGGCTGGGTTCCAAGGTTCACCTTGGACAGCGGGAATATAGCCGACTCCGTGGGCGGTCGTTGCCGTGACTGTTGTGTGCTGGATGGTCAGCAGTTTGTCGCCCGATGGGGCATACGTCGTTGGATCAAGCAGCGCAGCGCCCGCCTCGTAGCCCGTGGGTGTGCCGGTGTTGTCCGTGGATGACGCGGTTTGGCTTGGATCGGTCGGATCTTGGGTCAGGGTCTTGTCTGGCGGTGAGTAGGCGGTGATTTCGGCGACCGTCTGGCCGAGACGGAAGCGCACCTGTTCAGCGGGGGTGGCGTTATTGCTGGCCTCAAGGGTGGCGATGCCGGTCATCCCGAGGACGGGAATGGCGATTAGAGCGACAACGAGGACGCTCCGGCCGATGTTTTGCACGGCCATCCGCCGCGCCAGACGGAACGCGACGAGGACGCTGGCGCGGTTCCGGCCGGCGCCGGTTGCCACATTCATCGGATGGTCTCACCTAGGAGGTCGGACAGCGGCATCCGGGGGGCGTCCTCGAGCACCCGGCCGTCTTTGAGGAACACAATCCGGTCTGCCCAGGCCGCGTGGCGGGCATCGTGGGTGACCAAGATCCCGCCGGCTCCCGCGTCGATTCGTTCACGAAGCATCCGCAAAACCGATTCCCCGGTCGTGCTGTCCAGCGCGCCCGTGGGCTCGTCCGCCAGGATCAGGGAGCGTCCGCCGACGACGGCGCGGGCGATCGCGACGCGTTGCTGCTGCCCACCCGACAGGTCGGCCGGGTAGCGGTCTGCCCGATCGCCCAAACCGACAACTTGGAGGGCGTCCAGGGCGGGGCGGTGCGCGCGGCGCGAGGAAACACCGTCCAACTCGAGGGGCAGGCTGACGTTTTCCAACGCGGTCAGGGACGGGATGAGGTTGAAATCCTGGAAGATAAATCCCAGGCTACGGCGTCGCAGCGCTGCCAACCTCTTGGGGGCGAGAGTACTCAACCATTCGCCTTCCACAATGACTTCACCGCTGGTTGGTTGCGTGAGCCCACCGGCAACGGTGAGGAGGGTCGACTTTCCCGATCCGGACGCGCCCATGACGGCCACCAGTTCTCCACGACCCACGGTGAGGTCGATGCCGCTAAGAGCGGTCACGGCTGTTTCCCCGGTGCCGTACTGCATAGAAACGCCATCAAGTCGCAGCAAGTCTTCACCGTTCACAGTTTCACCGCCTTTGCCGGCCGGCCACGCCGTATCGGCTCGTCACTCAACGGCACCGGCTTCGCGACGCCCTGCACTGCGGCCCGCTCTAGACGAGCCTCCGAGTGATCGAGCCATCGAATTTCTGCCTCGGCCGCGAAAATCAAGGAGTCAACGACGAGAAGCCAAGCCATGTCCTCCGACGATTCCGGGTTGTTCGTAGTGCGCTTGGTTCGGGTGAGGTCCTGCAACGTGCGCAGAGTCGACGCGCGCTGCGTCTGGATAATCGCGGCTATATCGACACCTGGCAGCGTGACGGCGATCGCCAATTTGATAGCAAGCTCGTCGCGGGCCGCGCCGGATCGCACAACGGGCGAGCCGAGCCAGTGCTGAACCTCCACATGTCCCTCTGGAGTGATCCGGTAATGCACCTGCTCGTGGTCCTCGGCGCCCGTCCGCTCGATGAAGCCGTCGCGCTCGAGACGTTCGATAGTGGTGTAGATCTGGCCGACATTGACCGGCCACGTCGAGCCGGTGCGTCGGTCGAATTCGACGCGCAGCTGATAGGCGTAGCAGGGTCCCTGGTCGAGGATCGCGAGAAGACTTAGGCGGATGGACATGTCAACCTCCAGTGATTACTGGGTAAATATTTACACAGTAACTACGTGAGCGCTAGACATTGACGCGGTGAATATTTTTCCTGTGGCGTCAGGGGCTCCGGATCGATTCAGGACGCGCGTGCTGTCAGCCGCGGACTCGCCGTTGGAGACACGTGACGGTAAGGGCTGCCGGGAAATTCCGAACCCGCCGCAGAGTTCTCCCAGGCTCGATCCGGAGCCTCAACCATTCCGAATCCAAACCCGGTGTGTACCAACGGACCCGCATCGTCGGCCAGGCGCTGGTTTCAACCCACTAATCGGCCAGAGTTACGCGAACACTGCCAACCCTGTCGCACTGCACAGCCTCACTGTCCCGTAGGGGGTTCGGCTAGCGGGCACTCAAACCCATGCTCGACCTGTGTCATTTATACGTTCGATTACGTGACAACACGATCGTAACCTCAATGGGTGCAGAAATTGTCAGGTAACCAGTCATTTAATCTACGTGCGACAAAGAGTGAGGCATTTTGATTGTGTGATGATGGGAAAACCCGTCCAGCGCGCGTGTTCTCGGCCCTGGTGCGACACGTCCAGACTGTAACTTTCTGATTTTTCTGGCAGGGTTCTCTTTTTCCTTCGAGTGGCCGGATTAGCCGACTCCGACGACGAGCGTGCTTTGCGCGGCTATCGCACCGATATGAACGTCAACGGGACGCCCTTCGTTTCGCCGGTGGTTGCCGCTGTGGCGAAGTCATCGACGGTCAGCCACGGCCCGACGAATGGCGCTTTTCCAGGGTCATCGACCATGACGTCAAATTTAAAGAATGCGTTCCCGCGGGGCTGATAGCTGCCAATGTTGTAGCCGGTGGTAGCGATGCCGTCTATCGTTTTCCTGTATTTTCCGCCCGTTGTTTCGTTCGCAATTTCTGAGGACTCGCGCACATACCGGAACCCTTCGGGAAGTCTGACTCGCAACCCGACCTTGTCCTGCTGGGTCGTTCCCTGATTCTGATACGTCACTCTGACCTGAACCACATCGCCAGCACTCACCTCGACGTTGTCCATATAGGCCGCGTCCGTTCCCTTCTGGCGGGCTTCGACTATGACGTCGAAGTCCGGCTGGTCGACGCGAAACCTGAATGTCACAAACCCCTCGCACTCCGGGGCAGGGCCGAGTTTGCCATCAAGGGCGTCACACCCGAGAAGGACGCCCCCAACGAAGATGTCGTCGCTGAGTGGGGTCCCGTTAACGGGACCGCCTGAGTGAATAGTCGCCGACCCTTGAACATACCGGAGGGCGTATTGATCCGCAGGTGAGTCGAAGAGCACGGTGAACCCGTCCCACACCTCAGAGGGAGCGGCGTTGCTTGAGGAAATTATTCCCCGCGCACCGGCTGCACCGGTCGCCACGCCAGGCATCTGGATTCGGATGTGCGTATCGTTCGCAATCGATCCTGGGGAATCCGGGCTTGCGTCGTTGGCAAAATGGAACACGCCGACATAGACCAACCCAGGTCGAACAATCATCTGGTCCCCATACTCGCTATTGGCTTCATCCAGTCCTCTGACCTGCGCGAAGTTGCGTTCGTCACCGCGTACGGGGTTGTCCAACATTGCGTTGATCGTGACGACCGAGTTCCGCGAAAGCGACGACACCGTGTCACGACTCGGACCCCACTCGGCCGGCGAAAACGTCGTAGTGGGCTGGGGGTCGGGGATCTGAACTACCACGCCTCCATGGGCGCTTGAGGGAGGGATGCTGGCCGCATTGTTGCCACCGCCCGTGTCCCCGACAGAAGCGATGAAGCCCCAGGCCGCAAATCCGAACACCAAGCCGATCAACGCGATCAAGAACCCCGAACGGTGACGAAACGTGTCCCGGAACCTTAGCGATCCAGTCGTAGTGAAGACACTCTGCTGATGACGCCTCCAGAGGTACGAAACTGTTCCAGCCATGGCCGCGGTCAGCAGACCGATGAAGAAGCTCAAGAAAATCTGGCTCGAGGTCACAGTTGGAGACTAGCGGACAGGCAGGCGAGACGCGCGAAATAGCCGGGTACTTCAAATGGGAACTTGAGATGTCCGGCGAACGGGTCGAAGCCTAGCAAACGGATCTTCAGTGATCCGCGGCATGGGGACCAACGGACCCGCGCCACAGCCGAGGCCACGAGCAACTCCGTTAAGGTCCGCGGGTGATGCGCCCCATAGATGGCCGCACCTTTCGCCGGCTGGTTTGCTGCCACGCCCTTGACAAGGGTCTAAGGCGATTGGGTGTTGGTGTCAAGAAAACCGGGATTGGATCCCAATCTGACACGGGCAGGCCTGGATCCCTGACGTCCGTTTTGGGTACACCCCAGCTAGGCACCCTGCTCCCCGACACTGTTTGGCCCCAGATTTCCTGCTTGACTGGGGCCGGGGATTTGGACCGCAGCACCATGTGCAGGCCGCGTTGGTAGGTTTTCAACTCGTCAAACACCGTCTCAATCTCCCACCGTTCGGAGTACACGGTCGCGAGTTCCTCGGCCGAGGCCTCAGCCGGATCCAGGATCGTGGTCAGTAGCCGGTAGGGATCAGGATTGTCGCGTCCGTCGTCGATCGTGTAGTCCACGACCCGAACCGTCACCGGTGTCGTCGACTGCCGCCGCGTGCCGGAGGTCGGGATGATCGTCGCTAGCCAGGACCCGTCAGCGAGGGCCTCCTGGTACCGATGGCGGAGGTTCGTCTTGACCCGACCTGTAGCCCGTCGGCAAGAATGATTGTCATTCTTTTTGCAGCGATAACTGCGTTTCCCTCACAAGGTCGTCCAATCGAGATGTCAATGTACGTGTGTCTCCACTTGAGGCCAGGACGATCTTGCCGGATCGGATCGGATCGCATCGCATCGGCGCGTGGGGCAGTGATCCCTATTCGATATTGATTCCACAACGTGCGGTCCAACGCTGCGTCCATCGAAACGGTCCTCGGCGTCTCGTCGGTCTAGTTCAGGCCGAAAACAGGGCGAGCAACATGACGGCCTCACGCAGGGTAGAGACCGGCCGTGAGGTGGGCCTTGCCCTGTCTTCTAGCACACTGGTCGGGCCGTCAGCGAGGATTGCGCGGGAACGAACGACTCGGTTTGAATGACGTGCAGCTTCATCAGATTGTGGCAAGCGGCGGCCAAGTGTCACTCGTGGGCGGCTCGCTTCAACCCGCGCAGAAGCACGAATCTTCCTTAGCGTGTGTGGACCTGACCGAACACGGGCTTCGCGATTGCTTAGCATCGCGCGTAAACCGCTTCCTTATTCATCTTCAGTTTCCGAGTGAATTGAGTCGTTCTACTCGGAGTGTGATCAACGGAGCTCGGCCATGGTGGCGAGACTCGGCAACAGGTGAGTGTGCTCCTCCTCGCCGAGTCGCGTGACATCATGCGCCCCCGTCAGTACGCCCACGACGTAACCGGCGCCGGCATTCGTTCCAGCGCGCAGGTCGTTGACGGTGTCGCCGGCAACAAGCACCCGTCGGACATCGGTTACCCCGGTGGCCTCCATTGTGCGGAAGATCATGTATGGAGCTGGACGCGATTCGGCGACGTCGTCGGCGGTCACCAGCGCATCCACTGCATCGAGTTCCCATCTCGCGGAACGCATGAGAGATTCGGCGATGTCTCGTGTATAGCCGGTCTGGAGGGCGACCTTCACACCGCGGGATCGCAGTTCAGCGACAGACTCACGCACACCGGGGAAAAGCGTCGGAGGTTCGGACTCGTATCGGGCGGCCAGCGCCACCAGGAAATGGGCGTATAGGGCGTCTGCATCTACGCCGTCAATGCCAAGTTCGTCGAGCACGCCGACGATTGCGGTGCGCTTCGACGTTCCGTTCCAGCGTGAAATTACGGAATCGTCAATCGCACGGCCAATTGCAGATTCGAGTTGCTCGCGCATCACTCGATAAACGATTCCGCCCTCATTAATGGTGGTGCCGGCCATGTCGAGAGACGCAAGTTGAAATGTCATGTGAAGCTTTCTGGTTGGGGTGCAGACGGATTTAAGCGTTGGCCACTGTATGGGTGGTGCGGGCGACGATTGGGGTCGGACGATTCTCATTTCTTGAGTTATAGATCAGGAGGGACGCATGATCGGACCGGTAGCGATCGTCGGAGGTCTCCAGAATCAGCCCTCGACGCGAACGCGTGACGCGGCGCACGCGCAAAAGAGGGGCGCCGGTCTCCACGCCCAGAAGTTCTGCATCGAGCGGCGCCGCGGGAACGGCATCCACGACGTGGGTGCCCTCGTCAAGTTCCGCGCCGTTATCGATGAGGTACTCGTAGATCGAGCCACTGTCTGTGTCGAAGGTGAGTAGCGCTTTACCGATTGAGTCATGGAAGGCCGAGCGTTCAATCATGGTCGGGATGCCGTCGATCAGCCGCAAGCGCACGATCTCGACGACAAATTCGCCGTCGGCCAGTCCCATTCGCGCCACGAGCGCAGGGGCGGCGCGGCGGCGCGCGATCTCAAAGGTCCGTTGACCGGGCACCTTCCCTTGTGCACGCACCCAGGACGAGAACGAAAAGAAATCGTCGATGGACTGGGCCAATGGTTGAGCTCGTACCCGCGGTGGACGACCCTGTGTGGTTTCGATCAAACCTTCGCTTCGAAGAGTTGCCAGAGCCTGCCGAATCGGACCGCGCGAGACCCCAAACCGGGACTGCAGGTCCGATTCGGAGGGTAGGTCATCGCCGACCGCAAGCGAACCGGATTCAATCTGTCCACGTAGCTGTGCGGCAATACGGCCATGTTTTGCGAAAAGAGCGATGGAGTCTGCCGTCATTCGATCAGTATATACAAGTGGGTTGGGGTCCAGCCGCCTATGTCCCCGATTTCATCAAGTGTTTTGCAAGTGAACTGCAAATGAACAGTTCTTGGCCATTTTCCATTTCTCCTACTTGTATGCCCAAGTTGTGGTGTGCTTTCTTCATGAGCAACGAAATGGCAGCAAGCGGCACCACTCAATCCCTGACCGGCGCCGTCTACGACCTAGTAATTGTCGGCGCAGGTATTGTCGGCTTGGCGCATGCGTGGCATGCGGTCAAGGCCGGTTTGCGAGTACACATCGTCGAGAGAGACGGATTCGCCGTCGGAGCATCGATTCGCAACTTCGGCCACATCGGCACCACGGCACAGTCCGGGCGCGCCCTGGAATTCGCGCTCGCTGCACGCGAGGATTGGTTGCAGGTTGCGCAAGCCGCCGGGACCCCGGTAACCCAAGCGGGCACCGTGGTGATTGCGCGCACTGTTGCGGAGCTTGCTGTGCTCGAGGAATTTCGGGAAGAGCGCGGCGATCAGGCGGTATTGCTAACTGCCGACGAGACCGCGCAGCTCCTTGGATTCGACGCGCCCGGCGCCGTCGGAGGAGCTCATCTCGCCCTCGACCTGCGGGTGGATCCGCCCCACGCCATTCCGGCGCTTGCTTCGTACCTGCAGACGCTCGGCGTCACGTTCAGTTACGCCACCAACGTTGGCTCGATTCAGGAGGGGATACTTCAGACCTCCCGCGGTCCCATGCGGGCTGCTGCCATCGTGATTGCGGTTGGGCACGACCTCGATCGACTATTCCCGCAGTTGGCTGCCAGGTGGCAGATTGACCGGTGCAGGTTGCGGATGCTCGAAATCGACACTCCGCGTGGTATCCGGATCGGCCCCGCCATCCTCACGGGCCTGGGGCTGCTCCGCTACGACGGCCTTGCTGCGCAGCCGAGCGCCGCGGCGGTGCGGTCGGACTTCGAGCGGCTGCGACCGCAACTACTCGAGCAGCAGGTCAACCTGATGTTTACCCAGCGTCCGGATGGTCGACTCATTGTTGGCGATACCCACCACCTCTCGGCAACCGAGACGCCGTTCGAAGACGAGGCGAGCGACGAACTGCTGCTTGAAGAGACGCGACACCTGTTCGGGGTCGACAGCGTGACCGTGCGGCGACGTTGGCGAGGAGTGTACGCGGCCGGTCGCAGTGACGTCTTCGTGCAGGAGCAGCCGATCCCGGGTGTCTGGGTGGCGACCGTGGCGAGTGGCATTGGCATGACCACGGCCTTCGGCTTCGCCGCCAACACCATTTCCCAACTCATCAGCACACCGCTGCAGCAGCCGATTGACGCAGCCAGATTGCCCAGCCGACCGTGAACCTCGCTCGATACCCAACGAACAAGAACGGGAACCCCACCATGATTCGTCGAATGCTTACCATCGCGACCGCTTCGGCGCTTGTGCTCATAACGGCGGGCTGCAGCTCACCGTCAGGCGTGGCCAGCGGAACGGATGCCGATTGGACCACTCCGCCAGACGCTTCGAAGATCGCCGAGCAGGCTGGTGCCATCACCACTTACGGCCTTCCCGACTCGTGGGCCAATTATGGAGAGCTCCTCGCCACGTTCTGCGAGCAGCACGGCGCGGACTGCACGCACGCTGACACCGATATGGCCTCGAGCGAGGCCATCCAACGCTACAACGCGGAGAAAGGCAATCCGGTCGGATTCTTCAACGACATTGGCGGGCTCTGGGGGCCGGTCGCTGAAGATATCGGCGTGACATCGGGCTACCTGCCGAAGTTGGTCAGTGAGCTGGAACCTGGTCAGTATGCCGAGACTGGCGGCTGGGTCAACAGTTTCACTGGCGTAATGGGCTACCTCGTCAACCCCGCCGTAGCCCCGGTTCCAAAGACTTGGGATGACCTGCTCAGCGACGACTATGCGGGTGGCAAGATCGCGTCCAGCGCTCTCATGGGACCTAACGGCGGTTCTGAGCAGGCGGCGATCCTCTCGATCGCTCTTGCCCGCGGCGGTGATGTCGGAAACCTCGACGCCGCATGGGACTACCTCAGCGAGCTCTACGCCACAGACAACATCTCGTCCGCCCCATCGAGCCTCGACTCGCTCATCCGCGGTGAGTACGCCATCTATCTGCAATACGACTTCAATGCCATCGCGGCAATCGAGGAAGCCGCCGCGCAGGGGGTGGAACTCGTCTACGTTGTGCCGGAGGATGGCTCCATCTACATGCCATCGTCGTTGCTCGCCAACGGCTACAACACCGAGCACATGGACTTCATCAAGGGCTTCATGGATTTCATGATCAGCGATGAAGGTCAGTTGCTGTTCGCCGACTTCGGCGCACGTCCGATTCGGTACGTCAATGGCGACCTCGAGATTCCGGAGGAACGCAAGTCACGCTGGCTGCCGGACGAGATGTTCACGAACACCCAGGTAATCGACCTGGGTGACATCGATCCCGAGGTCCTGATCAGTGAGTACAACAAGAAGGCCAAGGCCTAGTGAGCCTAACGCGCTCCAGGAACGCCGATAGCGGTCGGGCCCCTGCCCGGCCGCTATCGGCGGAGTCCCTCCGTGCGGGCCGGCGTTCGCGAGTTGTCGCGGCCCTGCCGGCGATTCCCCTCATCCTGTTTGGGATCGCGTGCCTCGTACTCCCCCTGCTCGCGCTCGTAAAGAGCTCGCTGGAACTGCGCGCTGGCGGGATCGGATTCGACAACTTCGTTGCCGTGCTCAGCTCCAGCGTCGACCGGCAGGCGATCCTCGGGTCGCTTCAGTTCGCCGCCATACAGGCGCTGTTGTGCGCTGTCATTGGCACCCCGCTCGCACTAGCCATGCTCCGGCTCGGGCAGCGTGGACGGCGTTGGTGGCTGCCGCTCATGAATGTCGCCAGCAGTTTCGGCGGACCAGGCCTGGCCTTTGCCTTTCTACTCCTTATCGGCACCAGCGGGGCAATCACCATGCTGTGGGCGCAGCTTTTCGGCGGCAATCCGTTCCCATCGCTCGGTTCGATGTTCGGCCTGAACCTCCTCTCCCTCTACATTCACCTGCCCCTGTACGTCATTCTCTCTATGCCGTCCTTTGGGATGCTCCGTGCCGAGTGGTGGGAAGCCGCGCAGGTGTCACGGTCATCGCGCTTTCGCTATTGGCGACGTGTCGGTTTCCCGGTGATCGCGCCGTTCATCGCGGCCCATACCCTGCAGATCTTTACCTGGTCCATGGGGTCCTACGCCTTGCCCTACGTCGTCACCGCATCACCCCAATCCGTGGCACTGATCACAGTGGAAATCGGACGCGACCTGCAAAGTGCCGTGTTCGGCTTGGAGCGGGCGGCAACGTTCGCCGTTCTTTTAATGGTGCTGGCAATTGGAACTATGTGGCTTTACCGCACCATCCAGAAGCAAGGAGCGAAAATCCTATGAGCCGCGCGATGACTGAAACGGGCAAGTCGCAGCGCATTCTGCTCGGAGCTGTGGCCGTCTTCTTCGGTCTGCCCCTCGTCGTTCTCCTGCTCTTTAGCCTTGCAGACGGATGGGTGGGCACGATCCTGCCGACCGACTTTACCCTCGCCAGGTGGATCACGTCCCTGTCGAGTACGGAAGTGCTCGCGGCGGCGGGCCGCTCGTTGCTCCTCACCGTCTGTGTTGTGGTCATCGACCTGGTGCTCGTCATTCCGGCTGCCTACGTGGCGGTCGTCACCTCTCCGCGGGTTCGCCCCATCATCCATGCACTCGCCGTCGTGCCGTTCGCCCTGCCGTGGCTTGTCATTGCTGCCGGAATGCAATTCACCACCGCGGAAATCGCGCCAAACCTCTTCGGCAGTTTCGGGTTGCTCACCGCCACGATCGCAGCGGCCACCTTCCCCTACCTGTATTGGGCGGTCGAGAATGCATTACTAACCAATCGCGCGAAGGAACTCTCGGAGGCGGCAGCGGTGAACGGGGCCGGCGCACTCCAGACCACAGTTCGCGTGATCATCCCGTCGATCAGAACGGGCATCATGTCAGGAACTCTGCTGGTGGCAGCCTCCGCATTTGGCGAATTCGCCATCACGATGACGCTCGCGGGCGCAGCCTACGAGACCCTGCCACTCTGGGCTCTGCGCATGTTCTCTGGCCGCAACCCGGGGGCTGGAGGAGAACTGGCCGCCATCACGTTCACGACGTTCATTGCGATGTTCGTGCTGTCGCTGCTGATCACTCGCATCGACACGCCACGATCAATCACTAATGCGGCCGGGGCATTCGACCTCGTGCCCGCAACGAAAGGAAAGTAGCTGTGGGAACAGTTTCACTTGATCACGTGACAAAGTCGTATGCCGGCAACGTCGTATTGAATGACGTATCGCTCAACATCGAAGACGGGGAATTCGTGTCGCTGCTCGGCCCTTCCGGCTGCGGCAAGACCACCCTGCTGCGGGCGGTCGCCGGGCTGCACGGCATCGAGAGTGGTCGCATCCTCATCGATGGCGCCGATGTGACGGCACTAACCCCTCAACAACGCCCAATTGGAATGGTCTTCCAGCAGTACTCCCTGTTTCCCAATATGAGTGTGCGACAGAATATTGCCTTTCCTCTCACCGTCATGCGTATTCCGCGCGCGCAGATCGAGTCCCGAGTTGACGAGATGGTCGAACTTATCGACCTCAAGAAGCATGAGCACAAGCGGCCGAATCAGCTGTCGGGCGGCCAGCAGCAGCGTGTCGCGCTCGCCCGTGCGCTTGCCCCGCAACCTCGGGTACTGCTGCTCGACGAACCTCTGAGTGCCCTCGACGCACTCGTGCGCACCCGGCTTCGCGACCAATTGCGGGCCATCCAGCGCGCGGTCGGGATCACGACCATTTTCGTGACTCATGACCAGTCGGAGGCACTCGCCATTTCGGACAAGGTTGTGCTGATGCGGCAGGGCGAGATCGAGCAAGTCGACACGCCAGAGGGGATTTACTTGAAGCCGCGCACGAAGCATGCAGCGAAGTTCATCGGCTCGCGCTCGGTCGTGAAGGTCGAGGCGAACGCGGGACTGCTCGAATGGCACGGACTATTTGAGATCGATTCGCCAGTGGTGGATGGCACCAGGGTAGAGTGCACTTTTCGCAGTGAGGACGTCTTCGTCCAGTTGCCGGGGAAAGACGCAAGCGGGGTGGCGGCGCGCGTCGACGTGATGATCTTCCTCGGGGCGACGAGCACGCTTCAGCTGACGCTCTGCGGGCAAGCGGACTCACTCGAAGTTCGCCAGGTCGTGGCACAGGTGCCCGCGAAGGTAGCACGCAGACTCGTTGAGGGTGACACGGTTATCGTTCTGGTGAGACCTGAGGACATCACAGTTTTCGTGGACGGCACTCTAATGGACAGGGCGGCGCCACTTCTGGCGGTCAGCCGTGTCTGAGACGCCGACACAATCTCCTCACAGGCTGCTCCTCGTTGGCATCGACGGTGTGCGGCTCGACATGCTTACGCGCATTCCCACTCCGGCTCTCGATCGCGTCATTGCGAGCGGTTTCCTTGCCACGCCGCTGGTGGACCCACGCAACATCACGGTCTCCGGACCAATGTGGGCCACCGTCTTGAGTGGCCTATGGAGCGACGAACACGGTGTGGTGTGCAATGAGAGGCCGCCCGGCGACGGCATCCATGCGCCAGATTTCCTGTCGCGCATCCTCCGGCGGCGGCCCACCTCGGAGCTCTTCGCCGCTGTGTCCTGGGCTCCTCTGGCGAGCCGGGTCGGATGCGGCCCACTCGTTAATCCTGAAACGGTCGAATGTTTCGTGGCCGAGTGCGGCCCTGAGACGGTCGAAGATTACATCCGTGCGGATGCGGCGGTCGCGGAATATTCCGTCCGTCGCCTCGCCGACGAGCCAGTCCGCGCCGCGTTCGTCTACTTTGGTGAGGCCGACGAGGCCTGCCATGAGTTCGGGGTGGGCGGTGAGTATGAGACTGCGATCCGTCGCTGCGATGCACATCTCGGCAAGCTCCTCAATGCCATTGACGCACGACTGGACAGCGACGAGTGGATTGTGATTGTCACGACTGACCATGGCCATGTCGATGCAGGCGGGCACGGCGGCGACAGCCTCGTCGAGCGGCAGGTCTGGATCGCGTGTTCGGAGCCAAATTTGGAGTACGAGCTGCGCGATTCCGCAGAGATCGCGTCCGTCTCAGTTCGGGTCACCACCGGTTCTCGGGCAGCTTTGCCAACGTGGTAATCGGCTGTGGTCTGCTCCAACAGTTCTCGCCTGACGTCAAGTGTCCCGTCCCAGATGGTGCGCCGACCCTCATCAACCTCGTCGGGCGTGAAGTGCTGCGCCGTGGCGGAGGCGTGCTCTATGCACGGTGGCGAACGTGTCGGCACCCCAAAAGGTACCGCGTCGCTCAGGATACTGTGCTGAAGTATTCTGGTTAAGGCGTCGTGCATAGGGTCGCAGGCCAGCTTCGTTGGGTGCTTGATCCAGTGCCATGCGCACCGATCACAGGTCGGCCGGAAATAAGCCTCGATCCACCGGCCGACCTGTAGAGGGCGGCGGATCGCGGCTTAGTCACATCCGCACCGTGGCGATCGTCGCTTTCCCATTGGCCCTGATGACGATCCTCACCGGCATGCTGCGCCGCGGGGGTCTATGGGTCGACGGACCGCAATGGGATGGTCATCCTCGTAAGGTGGAGCCCTCTCGCCGATATCCTCGCCGCGTGCGTCATCGTTATCCTGACCTACGTGGTGATCGGGATCGTAGCCGCTGTCGCATTTTTGGCCTCAGTACCGCTGGGACTGATTATCATGGGCTCCGCGGTGCTGTGGCTAGTCGCAGGTGCGGTCATCTTCGCGAGTGGGACCCGGACGTTAAGCCCCATTTGTAAGACGACGCCAAAAGGCTTCGGGCGATGGCACATCACTACGCTTGCGCAGCGGCCGGGCACCCGACTTGGTGCCCTGCTCTTAACAAGACGGCTAATAGCAGCAGCCCCGCCCGGTCACGTTCTGGCGGCTTCCGCTGGCAACGGCGAAATCAGTCCACCCACGTTCGGGCGCGATATTGCCGAAGAAGATCTCGCACTCGGTGCCCTTGATCGGTCGCGGAACCGGAACATTGCGCTTCCCCGCCATCTACGGGCGATCAACGCGGACAGGGACGGCAGGCAGCTCGAGGGGCTCGACAGGTCTCTATTACCGTTATGCGAAGCTGATTTACTGGCAGCTGTCGCAGTTCAGTTCGTCCATCGAGTCAACCGGGCACGATCAAACTCCGCCGCCGCCGCCGCCGATTCGAGTCCAGGCCGCGTCGCCCTCGGCTCGGCGAGACGCCCGATACGAACTCACATGCGCATCGCCGCCGGCGCGGACAAGGTCATCACGCGAGGTCCTCCGTGTCCGGCGCCAATGGATCCCACCCCAGACGAGGACCACCGCGACGACCAGGAACGTGACTGCCAACACAATCAAGTAGTCCATGGCGCAATCGTAAGTGCCCCACCTGCCAGCGCACAAGGGGCTGGGGTTTCATCCCCCTCGCGGCCGAGCCCGTGAGGGGTCGGCCCTGCGGTTAGGGCGTGGCGGTTGATGTGGCGGTTACGTCGTCTTGGTCGCCTTCCCAGAAGTGGCCTAGTCCGGCGTCGATCATGCTGCGAATCAGCGCGGCTGCGTTGATGCCGTGTGCAGCTCGGTCGGGAAAAGACAGTGTGATGGTGATGCTCTGGGTAGGGGCAGCGTGGTCGACGTCGCCGTTCTGCGCGTCGGTGGCGTACTGGTAATAACGTCCTCGTTGCCAACTCTCCGGAAGAGCGCGGCGACCCTCGCGAACGAGATCGAGTAGAGCCATTTATGCCGATCATGGTCAGACACGACCCAGATCGTCGCTGGTCCATGCTCCGATTGAGGATAGAACTCGAGAACGAAGGAGTGAATGAACAAGCTGACCAGCTCCTGAACGGTTAACTCGGTCTGGCGCTTCGAATCCATGTCGTAGTACTCCCAGTACGCCCACCGGTCATAGATCCCGGGAACACGACCCGTCAGAGGATGCATCCCGAAGGACAGTCGTTCGCGTGGCAGCAGTGACGACGTTTTCGCGGACTCGATCAGGCGCCGGATGGTGAACATGCCGACCATGAGGTCACGCTCGACGAGGAACCCAGTCCTTGTTGTCCACCGCTTCAGTTCAGCCCGTCGTTCCAGCGCGATAGCTACCTTAAGCAGCTCTTCTCGCCACGGCACGGAATCTGAGATCACGCTCGAAGTCTGGCATACTGACCTCCTTCGCGAGGACTACGAACGCGCCCCCGCTATCCCAGACGTGAGGCGCATTACTTCAGCCCGCAATCGGTCGTTTCTGGGCGTCGCGGCCGGGCCAGCGTCCAAGGCATCGGACCCCTTGCGGAATCACCTGCTTCCAGGATCAGGAACACCAGTCGCCGTGGCTCATACGGTGACCGGTCAGTCGTTTTCGTCCACTGGCATCTTTCCGACCACCCGGCGCCACTCAGCGTCCCGCTGAGCTTGCTCAGTCGCCATCGTCTGAAGGAACTGCTCTGTTTTCTTCTCCGAGAAGCCGGCAACCTCTATTTCAAACTCGCCGCGCTTGAGGATGACTCGCTTGCCATTGTGCCGTTGCACGAACGTCTTGATCATCAATGAGATGGCCACCAGCCCTCCGCCCGCACCGAGAAACTTCACGGCCTCGATTGCCAGGTCTGTACCCGCGGAGAACTCCATGATGGTGCCGTGTTCGATGCCGTTGTCATCGAGGAGGGACAGAATCTCGTCCCTATACTCCGGTGGGAAGCGAAGGTTGAACATACCGTCACCGGAGTGACCAAGAGTAACGAGGAGTGGGATCGATTCGGCATCGGCTGTCATCTTGAAAGTTTGACACTACGACGTCGGAAATTTTGGAAGTCAGGGAAATAGCCGTGGTGAGGCTGGCCGTGCGCATGGCTGGATCGCCATCGGCCGGTCGAACTTCCCGCTAACTGCACTGCCCCTCGTGAGCATCCTCCGGACTTCCGTCACAGTTGAGGCCCACGAGTAGGTTCACACCGATGCCAGCATCTCCCGCCATGCTTCGTCGACCTGATCCGTGAGATCGATACCGTGCCGGCGAGCCTGGCCGACACGGATCGCGATTCCATTGGTGTGCTCGCGGTGGACTCCGAATTCCTGAACCTCAGCAGCAGTCCACTCAAAGGCGCCCTGCACCCGATCATTCAGAGTGTCGATGAGCACGAAAATGCACGCGTCGAATCCAAATGAGCGGATCACGGAAAAGACAGCCGACGGGCTCGTCTCAGGACGAATGTTACGAACCTTGACCTGGATGCGTCGGCCGTCTGATGCGATCAGATCGTAGGCCTTCTCAGAATTCGGTGCCAGCACACCTCCGTACACAATCCCTGCCGCATACTCCGCCAGGTCACCGACGGGAGCGTTGTTCGTCCGAACAAGACCGCGCTTGCGCAGTTCCTCGAGTATTGAGGCATATGTGCCAAGCAGCTGTCCGACGGTCCAGCCCTCCCCGATGAAGGCCGGTCGCGATTCTGCCTCGACGGCCCCTGCGTTGCCGAAGTGTTTGCGGACGAGGTCAGCCTGATCGGGGGTCAGGCTCCAACGCTGCCACCGTTCTACCTCTGAGCGGATTCCGTTTGCGCGAAGCCACCCACGCACCTGACGCGGATCCACTCTGAGGTCCTCGGCGAGAGCTGTGGGCGTAATCGTGTCGTCATCGAGCAGCATGGCGTCGAGCCTAGCGAACTGTAGCGGCGCCGAACGTTGTCAGAAGTCGTGCTCAGTGGGTATCTAACTGACCGAAACGATGGGTTCTGGGATCAGAATAGGGCCGAGCGCGCCCACCTGAGACTGCCGTCGAACCCCGCATCTATTCCGCAGATTCAGCGACAACCAACGAAAACAGATGACAGCAAAAAGCACCCTTGATCAAGGAAGATCGAAGATGCCGGTAGTCCGCAGAAACCCCTGATAGAGCCATACTCTTAATCGAAAGGTAACCGGATCGGCGCCGGTCGCGGTTACCACCCCATTCACTTGAAACGCTGGGAGTGACCCAAGGTAGCTTCTCCTGACTCCGGCACGTCCTGCCTGGAACCTCGCTGGTGCGCCCTGCTAGATTCTCAGTCGTCGTTGGTCGGCGTCGAACCGTGAACATTCGCGAATCCGGACCGGTCTCGGTCCAGGTTTCGACAAACTCCACCAGATGAATTCATAGCGTCAGATCTCCGCGCGTCGGCTGGCATGACTAGCGTCGAATTCGATGAATTCGCAGGCACCCTCACCTAGAGGCGGTGCGCCCTGACCGAGGGCGTGCAGTCCAAGATTTCTGCGAGCCGGGCGTCATCGTCGCTGTCACCAAGGAGCAGGGGCACGAATCGGGTCAGGGTGGCGAAGCCGCTGGACTGATCTGGGTACACGCCGAGCGACACGAGGTGTGTGCTCCCGTTCGAGGTGGTCAGCTCCACGCAGGGGTAGTGCTCTTCGGGCGCGATTCCCTCTCGCACAGCGTCTGCGAAGGTGTTGCTGTCGAGCTGTTCCTCGATCGAGACGACCTGGTCGAGGTTAATCCAGACGTCGTCGGCGCCGATGATCGGCCGGGAGCGGTCGTGTCCGTAGGTGGTGACGGCAAGTTTGAGAAAACGCATGATGGCCCTTTCGCGACGGGTAGGCCTTGACGCTAATTCGCGGGAAGCGGCGGCCGCCGGCGATCAGGGCGATCTGTGGATAAGGTCGCGCTGTGCGGGGAGTGTGAGGGGGATGTTCCCCCTCACCGGGTGAGACCGCCGCCTGGCGGCGGCCTCACCGGGCGTTAGTGGCTGGTGTTGTCGAGGGCGGCGAGGGCGATTTCTAGTGCACGGTCGTAGCTGATTCCTGCGGGTCGGACTGAGCCGGGCACGAATCGTTGCGACTTGGGCAGTCGAAGGGTCCCTGCGTATCCGTCGGGCGCGTCCTGCAGGGGCCCATAGCCGGGGTGCAGGAGCAGCCACTGACTGAAGGGCTGGTCGGCGTCGTTGAGGACGGCGGCTCGAAACTTGGCGGTGGGATTCTGGCACAGGGCCCAGAAGCGGTCGGCTTGGCCTCGGGCCGTGAGGCGTTCGCTCACCGGGCGGCGCGTCACCCCGGGGGTCGGCATCCGCTTCATGGTTGCGGCGTGCACGTAGGGGCGTAGGCGGGAATCGACGCGTGCAGGAATGTCGTTCAGGGCTGCTTCGGCGGCGCGTTCAGCTCGTCGTGCGGCGCGGTGCGCGGCGCTATCGTCTGCGTGGATTCGGGCCCATTCGGTGGCTTCGATGACGCAGCAAATGAGGTTCCAGTCGTAGCTGTAGAACCGGAGGAGGGCGTCTCGGTCGCGCTGAGTTCTGGGGCTGTCGGTGGTCGTGTATCGGGCGAAGAATGCGTTGGCTGCTTTACGGTCGGCTGCTATGTCATCGCTGGTGCGTTCGGGACGGGTGGTGATGGGGAACTGGGGCATGATTCTCTCCGCTCAACTGATTTTTTTGCCTGGCTGGCAAGAGAATCGATAGAGAGCGGGAGTGCCGAAGTGCACGGCTGGTCGGGGGAAATAAGGGAGCCTGCGACCGCGCCCGAGCAGGTGGGCACGTAGGCACGGAAGCGAACTACGATGACCGGCCAGACAGACAAAAAAACGAAAAAGACGGCCGCGCAGCGGTCCGAGCACCCGCAGGGTCTCCCCGGTGCTTACGGGGTTGCGTCTGGTGTTAGCCGGTGTCGCCGAGGTGCGACCGCTGATTCACGAGGTTGAGCACGCCGAGGTTGACGAGCTCCCGCGCCGAGCGGTGCTCACCCTGCTGGTCGCTCTCTGCGGCGCGCTCCTGGTCGCTTCACCGCCAGACGCGTGGCCCTGTTGCCGCGGGCCTCGTCGATCGGCCCGCGGGGTTAGTGGCCGATTTTGGCGATGAGGTCGGGGCGGAAGCCGGCCCAGTGGTTGTGGTCGTCGATGACGACGATGGGAGCGCTGCTGTATCCGAGTTCGTCTTGCACGTAGGTGAGGGCGGCGGGTGTTTCGGTGAGGTCGACGACGGTGTAGCTGATGCCCTGCTTGTCGAGGTTGAGTTTGGTCATCCTGCAGGGCTGGCAGTTCGGTTTCGTGTAGACAATGATGCCGACTGTTTCGTTCATCGCGGGGCTCCTTTCACTCACACTGTCGGAGTGGTGCTGTTCGGTAGCGGAGGTTCGCTGTGCCCGGGAGGAAGCGACCACAAGTGCGGGACCGGATGGTGGGGCCAGTGGGTGAGGAAATAAGCGACCGGAGGGAACGCCGAGCCCAGTTGTTCCACCGGTCGGCACTTCGTGCGCACGTTGGTCAGCGCCCGCCCGGGCCAGCAGGCTCCTCGAACGAAGAGACACCGCCCCTGACGCGAGTAGAGCTGCGCGGTTAGCCAACGGTCATCGGATCAGCCGTGAACGCGACGTCGAGATGCAGGTGATTGCAGGTGTCGTCGAACGGGGTGAAGTGCAACAGCGCCAAGTTGATGCCGGCCTCCCGCCGGCAGTCTGCCTGCCCGATCCGTGCCCCGGGCGGCATGATTGGGTCGAGGAGTCCGATTAGGCGGAGGGACTGGCCGTCGGCGCCGGTGAGGCTGCGGCCGCCGAGGGAATAGAAGTCGACGGCTCCGCCTCCGCCGTTGATCCAGTGTGAGGACTGGGTGCCGGCGCCGAGGAGTTGCCCGGTGCATTTGCGGTTGATGTCGCTGACGCCGACCTGGTGAAACTGGTTGACGGCCAGGACCATCACCTGCAGGATGCGGGTGTCGATCCCGCAGTCCGGGACAGTTTGCCCGGTGGCGATCCACCGGATCTCCTTCAGGTGGTCCGGGACGAGGCCGCGCAGCTGCCCGTTGTCGGCGGCGGTGACGAGCTGCTGCGCCAGCCCGACCGCATCCCCTCCACCGACACCACAGGCGCCGCCGGCACTGGCGGTGAGCGCGGTGACGACGTCGGTCGCCGGCGCGAAGAACGGTGCGTAGTGTTCCGGGTCGGCGTTGATTTGCACGGCGGATGCTGCCGCCGACGGCGTCATTGTCTCCCACCCCGATAGCGCCACTAGGCGTTGGAAGAACAGCCGTGCCGCGGTGGCGGGGTCCATCCGCTCCGCGAGGGATCCCCAGGTGGCCCGTTGTTGGAACAGGCCGCGGCTGTCGGGCCCGGCGGTGTTGCCGTGGTCGAGGTTGACCAGGCTCGACTCCCCAATCGCCGTCATCACCCCGAGAGTTTGCGCCTGCGCAGTGAGGCCGAGCTGGGCGGCGGCGTTGATGATGTCGGCGGCGTTGGCGAGCTGGTCGCCGCTATACCCGACGACAGCCGCGTGCTCGGAGGCATCCGCTCTGTTGACGGCGGTCAGGCCGCAGGTGGTGCCGGTGCCGGAGGAGAGGGCGACGGTGCCGCCGACGGTCAGGAGCAGGCCGGTGAGGCTGGCGGCGAGGAGTTTGACCAGGCCCATGATGTTAGAAGATGGTGCCGACGGATAGGCCCTCGTCGGTGTTGGTCAGCTGCCGCTCCCACTCGGAGCGGATGTGCTCCACGTGCGTTTCCGGGTGCGACCCGAACTTGAAGATGTAGTGCCCATCTGCCAGCGTCTCGATGGTGCGCGCCGTCTCCGGTGCGAAGCCGAACGTTTGCTGGCACCAGAGGGCGTCTTCGGGGCGGGACTGCCGGTAGACGACCACGGTTTGTGCTTCCTGGATGATTGCCATGCCGGGTGAGTCCTTGGGGATGTCGGTGCCTTTGTGCATGACGAACACGTTCGAGATACCTAGGCCCCGGGAGAGTTTTTGGTTGGCTTTGATCAGCTGCGCCGACGGCCCGCCGATCATGTGCCAACCCTCTTCATAAACGACGGTCGTCGCGGAGGTGCGTTCGCTGCGCAGCCGGCCCAGCATCCACATGTTCCCAATCGCCATGATTACCGGTACCGCCGGGCCGTCATCGGGCAGCTGGGAAATATCAAACGATGTCAGCTTGCCGCTCAGGTCCACCGCTGCGGACGTTTCGCCGTCGAGGAGGCCCGCGTATTCGTCGAGCAGCCCGTTCAACGTCCACTTCACGGATAGGCCGGCCTTGTGCAGGTCGTCGCGGGCGGTGACCGACAGGGTGCGGTAGTCGTCATCGTCGACGACCAGGCCAAGGTTCGGCAGCACGTCGGCGAGCACCGGCACCCGCCCGTGGGCCTGGCCGACGGTGCGGCGCAGCGCCGCACGGAGGGCCTCCTCTTCCCATTCATTGAGGGGCTGATCGCCGCGGGCGATGCGAGTGACGATGTTCAGCAGCCGTGTCTGTCCTTTGACGCCGGTGCCGCGGGCGATCATCGGATCGAGCAGGTTCAAGGTGGTGCCGGTGCCGTCCGTGGTGAACCGGATCGGTTCAAACCCGTAATGCCGCACCACGTTGGAGTACTCGCCCTCCCCGTTCTGATCCTTCTTGTCAAACACCACCCCACGCCGCCCCTGCAGCAGGAGCGGGCGGACGACGTAGTTGCATTTAGTGTGCGAGCTTTTGCCCGCGCCGACGTCGCCCATCACGATCACGTTCGGACTCGACACCTCCCGCGGCTCAGAGTTGTAGGCCGTGACGGGGTCGTGGGAGATCGTCGTCCGCGACAACACGTCCCGCCCGTTCACGACACCGCGGGTGCCGGTCGGCGGCCCGATCAGTGCGGTGTTGAGGATCTCCGCTTGCCGCGTCGTCGTGGGTGCGCCAGCCAGCACCGGAGCGTAGAAGCCGCGACGCGCGGCCGCCGCTTGCGTGCGCAACGCCGTGCCCGGCAGCGCCCACGGCACAATCTCTGCCGCACCGTGGCTACCAGCCGTGTCGATCCCCCCGGCCTCGTCAGCGGGAATCTCAGCGGGCGGCGCAAAGCGGCGCAGCACCGGCAGCGCCCACAATCTCGAGCGGGATACGCTGGTGTCGTTGGGTGTGGTCATGTGAGGGCCTCCTTGTCGGATTTGCCGGCCAGGCGGCTGTAGACGCGGGCGGAGAACGACGGCGCCGACGCGACCAGGCCGCGTCCAATCGGCCACGTCGTGCCCGACGCGGCGGCCTGATACGAATCGAGCCAGTCCAGACTTTCAATGCCCAGGCCAGTGGAGCAGGTCTCCTCGAGCTGCCGCGACGCCCGCGCCAGCTCTTCCCGGGAGCGGACGGAGATGGTCACGAACCCGATCCAGACGGCGCCGTGGTGCTGCGACCCGGACACGAGATCTTGCCGGCGACGTCGGGCGGCCGTCATGTGCACGTCGGTATCGTCCGTGTCCAGCTGCCCGGCCTCCCTGCGGGAGAGGGCTTCGGCGGTGTCACGGACCAGGTCTTGCCGAGCGGCGACTTTCGCCTCCGACGCCGGAACCAGGTGAAGGTGAAAGCTGACTGACCGGATGAACTGGATGTCCTTCCCGATCAGCAGATCCAACACCCACAGCTGCGTGCGGGCCGCGGTCGCGAGCGCTTCGGCGCGGATCGCGGCAGTGCGATGCCACCACCGCACCGGCAGGCCGGTGAGCGGGTCGATGCTGTCAACGATGTGCGCGGAGAACTCCTCCTCGGCGGGTTCGCCGACCCGGTTCGGGTGCACGTTAGCGACGAAGTCGATCGGCCGCGACGGATTTTGCTGATGCCGCAGTACCGCCGCCACCTGCCGCGCCGTCAGCACCTCCACCCGGCCGATTTTTGACTCCGTCAAACCACGTTTGGTTGAGGCGATTTCCTGCCGCATCAACGCCCGCCATCCATCTCGGCCGTCGCCGTATTTGCGAGCGGCGTCGAAGAATACGGGGGTGAGGGGCCAGTTCACGGTGACGAAGTGGCGTTGCACCATCGCGTCATTCCCAGTCAGCCGCAGTACCTCCTCGTAGGAGGCGACCGCGTCGACCGGCGCCGCCGGGTCGAGGTTGTTGAGCACCCAGAATTCTTGCAACGCGGTATCGGCCGGCAGCACCCGGGTGGTGATCTGCACGTCTTGGACGAGGACGGAGGGGACGGCGCGGGCGGCGAGGAACGCGCCCCAGCCGTGGGCGGCGCGCGCCATGACGCTGGCCGATTCGATCCCCCGGAGCTGACCACTGACGGTGAACGTTACAGACAGGTAGCTTTGCTCCCCGACCGGGGCGTGCCAGGCGATGCCGGGCTCGCCCCTGCCGTATTGCAGCCAGCCGAGCCCGTCCGACCCGTCCGGATTGGCCCGCATCGCCACCACCGCCTTGGCCGCCTCCACGGCAGTCTCCCGGGCTACCATGTCCTTGGTGGTGCGGGCGTCGGTGAGGGCTTGCTGGAGCTGGTCCCACGCGCCGACCTCGTAGGGCACGAACCGGGTCGTGCCGGCCCGGGTGCGCTTTTTCCACCGGGCTCGCTTGCGCCGCCGGTCGACGATTGACCCGCGGTGTGTTTTCGCTGTGACGAGAAACGTCACCCCGCAACTGACTGCTGCCGCTGCGAGGGCGGGCCAGCCGATCAGTGGGGTGAACACCATCCCGAACACGAGCGACCCCGCGAGGAAGATAATGCGGGCGCGGGAGTGCGTGCCGCCGAAGAAGGAGCGGTGCCCGCTCTCCCCGCCTAGATAGCGGATGACCGTACGATTGCGTAGGTCCGTCATCATGGGTGATCTCCTCCCAGGGTTGGGGTGTCATCCATTGACTCCGTCGCCTGCTCTCCGGCGGTCTGGACCATGTCCATGCCTTTCCCGACGGCCTCGATGCTCTTGTGCGCGGCGGCGATCCCCGCCGCCGCGATCAGCGTCGGGACGCCGACGACCGCGCCCGCGCCGGTCGCTGATTCCGCCGTCCCAGCGGCGGCGAGCCCGGTCTCAGCCGCGGCCGCGCCTGCGCCGGCTCC